>NZ_JBHSQB010000003.1:0-650019 GCF_042658345.1 Flavobacterium qiangtangense | reverse complement strand
GCCGTGAAGCTGGTCGAGTCAGTCGCTCCTGTCGCCAATGAAGCCAGCGAGCCTGTTACAACCGCATTATCATCCGTTACAGCGATATTTGTCAGTGTCGTATTGCCCGTATTGGCTACCGTGAAGGCATAGTTGACCACGTCCCCGACATTCGCGATGCCGTCGGCGTTCGTATCTGCATACGTTCCTTCTTTGGTCACGGCAATCGAAGGAGCCTGGACAATCTCAACGATCGTGCAAGCGGCACACGCCGGATCAACCGGACAGGTAGCGCACGGCGTCGGGTCTTCAGACTCATCCGTTACAGGGTCGCCCTGAGGGNATTTGCTGTCAATCCAATATGTCTATGAACGTGTCATTCTGTTTTATTCCGCCATCCGTGTTTCAGGAAGCGGGTGCAAAAGTAGAAATCCTTTTTGATTCCTGCAAGCTTTCTTGAAAGTTTTTTTTCAGAAATTTTTATTCCCTCCTTTCCTTCACAGCCTGCGCAGATTCCTAATGAACTTCCGCTCTCGCGGGGCGCAAAGGTAATTCGCTTTTTTCTTTCCGGCAAGCTTTTCGCGAAAAAAATTTTGTCTTTTTTCATCCCTCCCTGCCTTCACTAAATCTTAAGAACTTCGCCGTTATTGCGGGTGCAAAAGTACGCATCTTTTTCGCCTGTGCAAGCTTTTTACCCATCTTTTTTTGATGTTTTATTCATCTTTCCCGTAACTCGCTGGAACGCTTCGACTTGGAGGCGGAAGTTTTTTCATCTCTTCCTGAAGCATGGGTGATTCCGGGAGGCCTGGGGAATGCCGCGGCGTGTTTTGCCATGCAAGGCATTTAAGAGCATCTGTGCCGGGGGCGGTTTTTTTTGCAGGCTGTCTGCGCAATATTGGTCCCGGAGCTTCCGGGAATGCGGATGGCTTCTCCCCCAGCCCCGATTGGCGGCCGCGAGCTCTTGCCGCCGGGGTTCGGCGGGAAGACTGCGGCAGAAAGCGGGAATTGCATGGCCTGGCAAAAGAAGGACCTTTCGCAGCAGGGAAATTATACTATATATAAGGAAGGGGTTTGGGTTTCGTGTTTTGGAGAATCGCGTTGGGGTTGCTGCGCAAATAAAAAGACAGCCCGGCGGGCTGTCTCTACGAAAAATTGTCCTTTTATATAATAGGTACTATGTTTTGGCTTTCGATGCGATTCTGTCGTTCCAGGATTTTGCTAGTTCTTGATAGTTTATGTTCAGTTTGGCTGGTTGTTTTGGCAATCGGTTTTCTTCGAAGGCACGAACAAGGATTGTTTCGATTAGAAAATCTTCACCAACTCCGTATGGATTATACGTTCTTTTTAAATCGATACTAAAAACTCTGGCGGTTTTGGCTGCCCAAAATGCTTTCCATCCGCTTTTTTGTTCTTTAATAAGATCATAAGTTGTGGTTCCGGTTTGACGATGGATCAGTTTTACTAAAATCTGTCCGTCTTTTCTGGAAAGTTTTTTCAATTGTCCTTCGAATTCATCTTCAAGGTACTTTTCTACGATCTTAAAATACTTCTTTTTTTCTTTATCGGTTTTTAGTTTTGCCATTCCTTTTTCAAGAGCGACCAATCTTTCTGATGTTGCTTTTGCAAAAGGGTAAACGCGCTGTACTCTACGTTGTAAAATCGTAAAATTCTTTTGGCTTTCTTCATCAACGTCTCCTCTATATATTAATACTTCTGGAAGCTGGACTAACTTAATTGTGTCTTGCTCATTTAAGTATTCATCGTTCTTATCAACTTGCGCGTTCATTGCAGTTGTGATTAAGAATAAGAAAAGTATGTATTTCAAGGGTTTCATATGTTTACAATTGTTGTGTAAAATTATACAATAAATAGATAACTGTGATTTCAAATTTATATTTTAGCAAAAAATTACTTTTATGTCTAAATCAATATTGAATAAGTCTTCAATGGCTTTTCTGGAAAGTTACTTAAATAATGCTTCGCCGACGGGATATGAATCAAGTGGGCAAGAAATTTGGATGGATTATTTAAAACCATACGTTGATACTTTTATTACGGATACTTATGGAACGGCGGTTGGCGTGATCAATCCTGATGCCAAATATAAGGTTGTGATTGAAGGTCACGCTGATGAAATTTCTTGGTATGTAAATTATATTACTGATAATGGTTTAATTTATGTTATAAGAAACGGTGGTTCTGATCATATGATTGCCCCTTCAAAGCGTGTCAATATTCATACCAAAAAAGGAATTGTTCAAGGCGTATTTGGCTGGCCGGCGATTCATACGAGAAATCGAGCTAAGGAAGAACCTGCAAGAATTGATAATATTTTTATCGACTGTGGTTGCGAAACTAAAGAACAGGTTGAAAATCTTGGTGTTCACGTGGGTTGTGTGATTACATATCCTGATGAATTTATGATTTTGAAGGAAAATAAATTTGTTTGCAGAGCGATTGATAACAGAATGGGCGGTTTTATGATTGCTGAAGTCGCGCGATTATTGCACGAAAATAAAAAGAAGTTGCCTTTTGGGTTGTACATCACCAATTCAGTTCAGGAGGAAGTTGGTTTGCGCGGTGCTGAAATGATCACAAAAAGGATCAAGCCAAATGTGGCGATTGTAACTGACGTTTGCCACGATTCAACGACTCCGATGATTGATAAGAAAATTGAGGGCGATACTCAAATTGGGAAAGGTCCGGTTATTACTTACGCTCCGGCGGTTCAAAATAATTTACGAGAGTTGATTATTGACGCAGCAGAAGAAAAGAAAATTCCGTTTCAAAGATTGGCATCTTCAAGAGTTACCGGAACTGACACTGATGCTTTTGCTTACAGTAATGGCGGCGTGGCTTCGGCTTTAATCTCACTTCCGCTTAGATACATGCATACGACGGTGGAAATGGTACATCGCGAAGACGTGGAAAATGTGATCAAATTAATTTATGAATCACTTTTGAAAATTGAAAATGAAGATACTTTTTCTTATTTCAAAAAGTAAATTTCTGTAAAAACAAAAATCCCGCTTTCTTTCGTTAGCGGGATTTTTTTGATTGATGATGATTTTTACTTTTTATAAGCTTTTAAAACAGCAACAGTTTCTTTTGCATTCGATCTTTCTGCGTGTTGCAAAGCTGTTTTTCCGTTCGAGTCTTTCAAGCTGATATTTGCTCCGTTTTTCAACAAAAGCTCAACGATCTCAACTCTATTATATCTCGCCGCGATCATTAATGGCGTCATTCCGTTTGATTTCTCATTGACATCTGAGCCAAATTCGACCATTTTTTTTACGGTTTCAAAATCTCCTTGAACAACTGCATTACATAACGGACTCAAAGTCTCATTTGCAACATAAACTTTTGTTACTGGATTGTTGTCTAAATTTGATGCGATTGCAACATTTCCTAAAGCTAATAAAGCTACTCCTAAATAAACGATTGATTTTTTCATGATGATTGTTTTTAATTGATGATTATTTTAATTTTGATTTGATTGTATTGAATAGACGCTTGACTTATATTATTGTTACACGATTTATTTACTATAACATATATTTAACATTTAACCTCTTTTAAATAAAGCGATTAATTTCAATACAAAGTAAAAAAAAACCACGCAATGCGTGGTTAATTAAGTATTATGAAAGCGTTAGATTATCTCTGGCTCAAAAATTCTAAAACGTGTTTTTCAATTCTTTCGTTGATGTTTGAAATGTCTGCCTTGAAGAATTCTTCTCCAAGAATATTTTCATACAATTCAATATATCTTTCAGAAACAGAATTCACGTAAGCTTCATCCATCGCTGGAATTTGCTGTCCTTCTTTTCCTTGAAAACCTCCGGCAATCAGCCATTGTCTTACAAATTCTTTTGACAGTTGTTTTTGTGCTTCTCCGCTATCTTGTCTTTCTTGGTAACCTTCTTTGTAAAAATATCTAGAAGAATCTGGCGTATGGATTTCGTCAATCAAAACGATTTGACCTTCTTTTGTTTTTCCGAATTCGTATTTTGTATCGACCAAAATCAAGCCTCTGTCCGAAGCAATTTCTTGTCCTTTATTATACAAAACTCTTGTGTAGTTTTCAAGAACTTCATAATCCTCTAAAGAAACAATTCCTTTTTCAAGGATTTCTTCTCTTGAAATATCTGCATCGTGTTCGCCATTGTCTGCTTTTGTAGTTGGCGTGATGATTGGTTCAGGAAATTTGTCGTTTTCTTTTAAACCTTCTGGCATTGTTACGCCACAGATTTCTCTTTTCCCTAAAGCATATTCGCGCGCGGCGTGACCTGATAAATAACCGCGAATTACCATTTCCACTTTAAATGGTTCGCATAAATGACCAACGGCAACGTTTGGGTCTGGTGTAGCGATTAGCCAATTCGGAACTAAATGTGCGGTCATTTCCATAAATCTTGTGGCAATTTGGTTCAAGATTTGTCCTTTATATGGAATTCCTTCTGGCAAAACTACGTCAAAGGCGGAAAGCCTGTCTGTAGCGACCATAACTAATAATTCATCGTTTATATTATACACTTCGCGCACTTTTCCTCGGTAGACTAATTTTTGTCCCGGAAAATTAAAATTGGTAGTTGTGATGGTGTTGCTCATTATAGTTGTTGTGTGTTTTTTTTATAAGATGTAAAAGTAAATGGTTTCACGGAGATTCGCAAAGGAAGTCGCGAAGTTTCACAGAGTTTTTTGATTTATAAAAATTATATTTGAATCAAATAACATTATTCTATTTCAACCACAATTCTTGTTTTCCACCAGAAGCCTTCTTTTCCTTTTTCGAAAAACTTCACAATAGATTCTTTACTTTTGTAAATTGTAACAATTTCGCTAGTTTCGACTGACAGATTTTTTATAGAATTTGCTACTAACTCGACTTCATTGCCATCCCAAGTTCCCATCCCAAAGTAAATATTTGCTGAATCTTTTTCTTTAATAGAAAAAACAATTGAATCATTTTTAGCAATCTCTTTTAGCCTATTATTTTCAATTTTATGATTTAAAACAATTTTCACTTTTGCATCAGAATCCGTTTTATTTATGAAATACATATTTTGAGCTGGGTCACAGCTGACGAATAAAAATGAGAAAAATAATAAAATGGATAATCGATAAAAAGTCATAATGTTTTTTAAAATTACTGTCGGCACACAATGGTTCAAGTGTTTCCAAAAAAGCGAAAAGTTTCTCCAATAGCCCCGATGGTGGCGAGTATCCTTTTATTTTTTTTCAAAATAAAAGATACTGCTGACCCGCGGGAAATGCAATTCCTGGAAATGCACTGACGATTCGCTTCTGAAAAATTTAATCCTCTAAAATGTATTCTCCGTTGTTGTAGGCTTCAATAATTTTTGTCGCTTTTTCAAAATTCTCATCACTTACTTTTAAAATAAACGGATTGAAACCGCCGGCCGTAACTGCCCAAGGTTCTATGGACGCCATTGTGGAATTGATTTCAAAAACTTCAATTTCGTTACTTTCTAGTATATTTTTCACGGCCATTCCTTCAAAAGGCGAACCGCTGAAAACTTGTTTGTGGTCTTGCATAATTTTTTATTTTTGGCGATTATTATGATGTGATTGCTTCGTTCCTCGCAATGACTTGTGCTACTTTGTAATTTTTAATCGTGATTTTCTATTTGTTTGTACGCGTCGATGACTTTTTTTACTAATCTGTGGCGCACGATATCTTTGTCATCCAGATAAATAATCCCAATTCCGTCGATGTCTTTCAAGACCAAAAGCGCTTCTTTCAGACCTGAAATGGTTCTGCGTGGCAAATCGACTTGGCCAGGGTCACCGGTAATCATAAATTTTGCCTGTTTTCCCATACGCGTCAAGAACATTTTCATCTGAGAATGTGTCGTGTTTTGGGCTTCATCAAGGATTACGAAAGCGTTGTCCAACGTTCGTCCGCGCATAAATGCCAAAGGCGCAATCTGAATAATTCCTTTTAAAATATAATCTTCCAGTTTTTCATTTGGTAGCATGTCGCGCAAGGCGTCATACAGCGGTTGCATGTACGGGTCCAGTTTTTCTTTCATATCACCGGGAAGAAATCCGAGGTTTTCTCCAGCTTCCACAGCAGGTCTGGTCAAGATGATTCGTTTGACTTGCTTTTCTTTCAATGCTTTCACGGCCATTGCAACTCCGGTGTAGGTTTTACCGGTTCCGGCGGGACCAACGGCAAAAACCATATCGTTTTTGTTCATCGTGTCTACCAAAAGCTGTTGGTTTGGCGTCATTGCCTTGATGATTTTTCCGCCAACGCCGTGCACCAAGATTTTATCGTGGTCGCCCATTCGTTCTGTTTGCTGGCTTCCGCCTTCGATTACGCGCTCAATAACATTGTCATCAATATTATTGTAGCGTGAAAAATGAAGCATCAATCGGTTAAAGCGGTTTTCGAACTCGTCTAAAACTTCTTTTTCTCCAAAAGCCTTTATCGTGGTTCCTCTGGCAACGATTTTTAACTTTGGATAATACTTTTTAATCGTTTCAAGATGAGCATCTTGTGCGCCCCAAAAATCTTTTGGCGCGATATCTACGAGTTCTATGGTTCTTTCGTTCAAAAGCTGTAGTATTAAATTAAAAATTTATCTGGCTATTTTGTTAGCTTTGCATATCTCAAATTTAATAAAAAAATAGGCGCTTCGGCGGTAATGTTATAAACAATTTTATGTCAATAATTACTCTCACTACTGATTTTGGATGCAAAGACCATTTTGTTGGCGCTTTGAAAGGCAAAATCTATTCTGAGTTTTCAGACGCTAAAATTGTGGATATTTCGCATGAAATTGACCTCTTTAATGTTTCTGAAACGAGCTATGTCATTGGCGCTTCGTATGGTAGCTTTCCAAAAGGCACGGTGCACATCATTGGCGTGGATTCTGAATTGCATCAGGAAACGCAACATATTGCGATGGAATGGAACGACCAATATTTTATTTGTGCCGATAACGGAGTTTTGAGCATGCTGACGCAAAAAATTATCCCGCAGAAAATTGTAGCAATCAATATTCACGACCGTTTGGCGATTAATGCCACGGCAATGGATGTTTTTGTGACTGTTGCCTGCCACATTGCGAGAGGCGGATTGTTAAACGTAATTGGCCGAGAAATCACGCAATTGCGAGAAGTGACCGAATTGCAAGCGGTTGTAAACCAAGACGGAAATTCAATTAAAGGAAACGTAATTTATGTGGACCATTGCGGAAACGTGGTGACTAATATTTCTAGACAGCTTTTTACGGAAATTGGCAAAGGCAGAAAATACGAGATTGGTTTCCGAAATTATAAGTTGAAGACGATTTTGCCGAATTATTCTGCGATTGTCAATTTTGACCAAAATCCGATGAAGTTTTATGAAGGACGAGAATTGGCGATTTTCAACGAAGCAGGATTTTTGGAAATTGCAATTTACAGAAGCAATCCAAAATCATCAGGAAGCGCTTCGAGTTTGTTGGGAATGAATTATCGGGATTTGGTGACGATTAGTTTTATTTAGGCAAGAGAAAATAGCCTGAAGTTCCAGACATAATATCTTAACAAAACACAAGAAATTGAATATACAAATTGATGAAAAAGAAATAATTCCTTTGAGTGATTTCGAATTGGGATGGAGATTTGACAAAGTGCATAATTCTGATATTTCAGATTACGACAAAAAAGAAATTTTTGCATTATCTGAAAATGAATCTAAAAGAATAAGCAAAATAATCAGCTACTACGAAATTGAATCAAACAGAATTGGAAAATATTTAGAAACAGATTGGTTTTCTGCAAATTCTGAGAATGATGACAAAATCGAGAGATTTAGAAATCAAATAGAAAATTATTTAAAACCATTTAATGAAGATATTTTAATTTCTTGGGAAAGAAAGCTAGCATTAAAAACAACGAAAAAAATATTTATAAAATATTGGACTGACTTTTTGTATCCAAGTTCAGACGATGTAACAATAATATCAGAAAGAACAAATTGGATATTATTTTATAATCATTGTGAAGTTGCAAATATTTGGACAAAAAATTAAATCATAAATCAAATGTTCATACGAATTGTAAAATTATCCTTTCACGAAGAAAACATTCCGGCGTTTCTGGAAAATTTTGAATTGATGAAAGAAAAAATACGAAATGCGCCCGGAAATCGTTTCTTAGAATTGTACCAAGACAAAAGCAATAAATCGATTTTCTTTACATACAGTTACTGGGAAACCGAACAAGATTTAGAAAATTATAGAAATTCGGAGCTTTTTGACGGAATCTGGAATTTTACGAAGAAATTATTTAATGACAAACCAGAAGCTTGGAGCGTAGATAAATTGGCTTCTCTTAATTAGTGGAAAGTTTAAACTTTAACGTTCCCGAAAACTTTAAACGTAATCACTTTGCTACTTTGAAATTACAAAAATGAATATACTTTTACGAAAAGCTTTTTATTCTCTTCCGGTGAATTTCCGGTACACGATTCGGCG
Source organism: Flavobacterium qiangtangense (assembly GCF_042658345.1). Taxonomy (NCBI): domain Bacteria; kingdom Pseudomonadati; phylum Bacteroidota; class Flavobacteriia; order Flavobacteriales; family Flavobacteriaceae; genus Flavobacterium; species Flavobacterium qiangtangense. The sequence goes on along the minus strand of NZ_JBHSQB010000003.1, from coordinate 641,548 downwards.
CATTGTTTATTTGCCACAAGATTTATTCGGGAAAAGACATCCGCTGATGCCACCAAAAGGCATGATTTTTACAGGTTCTGGAAATTATATCGAAATTGGAAAACAGTTTTTTGAGTATTTTAAAAACTATGGAGAATTAAAACCAGATAGTTCCATCTTAGATATTGGTTCGGGAATTGGCCGAATGGCGGTTCCTTTTACCGAATTTCTTTCTACCAAAGGAAAATACGAAGGTTTTGACATTGTAAAATCTGGAGTCGATTGGTGCAACGAAAATATTGCAAAGAAATATCCAAATTTTAATTTCAAATTGATTCCGCTGAAGAATGATTTGTATAATTTGAGTACAGAAGATGTGGCTTCAGATTTGAAATTTCCTTATGAAAATGATACATTTGACTTCGCGTTTTTGACTTCGGTTTTCACGCACATGATGCCTGAAGATTTAGAAAATTATGTAAAAGAAATTCATCGCGTTTTGCGAAAAGATAAAAAATGTTTGGCTACATTTTTTATTTTGGACGAAGAAAGCGAAAATTCGATGTTGAAAAACGGACAAAAGAATTTTCCGCATAAATTTGGCACTTATTCGTTAATGGATAAATCTGTTAAGGAAGCAAACGTTGGGTTTCAAAAGGAATATATTTTAGATTTATTTGCCAAAAAAGGCTTTGAAGTGACTGAATTTATCCGAGGAAATTGGTCTGGCGCCAAACCCGGAATTTTAAATGAACACCAAGATATTTTAATTATAAAGAAGATTTAATGAAATCAATTTTACTACGAGAAATCAAATCCTTTTTCGGTTCGCCGATTGGTTATTTGGTCATTGCCATTTTCCTGTTGATGAACGGGCTTTTCCTTTGGGTTTTCGAGGGCGATTTTAATATCCCGAATTCAGGTTTTGCTGATTTGAGTCCGTTTTTTACATTGGCGCCTTGGATTTTAATTTTCTTGATTCCGGCGGTAACGATGCGAAGCTTTTCGGACGAAAAAAAGCAGGGAACCATTGAATTGCTTTTCACAAAACCATTGAGCATCTGGCAAATCGTAAATGGAAAATTCTTCGGCGCTTTCCTTTTAATTATCATCGCCATCATTCCTACTTTAATATATGTCTTCGTAATTTCAAGCCTTGGAAATCCCGAAGGAAACTTGGATTTCGGAAGTATTTTAGGTTCTTATTTCGGATTGTTATTTTTAATCGGAGCTTATACTTCTATCGGAATTTTCACTTCTACATTATCTGAAAATCAAATCGTTGCTTTTATAATTTCGGTTTTTCTGTGCTTTTTATTTTATTTTGGCTTCGACGGAATTTCAACTTTTGCTGGCGATTTTGAGCAAACCATTTCTTCCATCGGAATGGATTATCACTTTAAAAGCATGAGCCGTGGCGTTTTAGACACGAGAGATATTATCTATTTTGCAAGCGTTACGGTATTATTTTTATCATTTACCGCTTTTAAACTTAAATCTTTGAAATCGTAATGAAGGCAAACCAGAAATTAAATCTACAGAAATTGGGCTTGGTTGTCATTGCAATTATTGCCTTAAATATCGCTTCCAATTTCTTTTTCAAGCGTTTTGACTTGACCAAAGACAAACGATATACACTTTCGGAAAGTACGCTGAAATTGATTAAAAAAGTGGATAAACCGCTTTACGTAACCGTTTATTTAGACGGAGATTTTCCTGCTCAGTTCAAGCGTTTACAAACAGAAACACGCCAAATGCTGGAAGAATTCAGGGCTTATAATTCAAATATCATCTTTATTTTTGACAATCCGTCGAAAGACGAAACGGGCGAATTGGCTCAGAAATTAATGCAGTTTGGTTTTGTTCCAACAAATATCCAAAATACAGAAAAAGGTAAAAAATCGATGACTCCGGTGTATCCGTGGGCAATGGCAGAATATGGCGAAAAATGGTCCAGAGTTCCGCTTTTGGTGAATAATTTCGGAAATAATGCCGAAGAAAACATCAGCAAATCCGTGCAATTATTAGAGTTTGCGTTGGCCGATGCGATTACAAAGTTGACCAATACCAACATGAAAAAAATCGCTGTTTTAAAAGGAAACGGCGAAATGAACGACAAATATCTTTCGGATTTCATCTTGAATTTGAGAGAATATTATTTGATTGGAGAATTTAATTTAGACTCGCTTTCGGGTGACCAAAATAAAACGATTCAAAATCTGGAACGTTTTGATGCCACAATCATCGCAAAACCAACGCAAACTTTCTCTGATTCTGAGAAATATATTTTGGACCAATATGTGATGAACGGCGGAAAAACGCTGTGGCTGATGGACAAAGTTGTGGCTGATATTGATAGCTTGCAAAACAAATCGCAGACTTCTCTCGCCTACCCGCGTGACTTGAATTTAGACGATATGTTCTTTAAATATGGTGTTCGAATTAATTCTAATTTGGTTCAAGATTTACTTTCTACGCCGATAACTGCGCGCGGTGAAACCGGTGAATTTCCGATTGACTGGCTGTATTCTCCAATGATTAAATCGCAAGAAAATCATCCTATAAACAAAAATGTGAATTTGGTTAAATTAGAATTTGCGAACCAAATTGATACGTTGAAAAACAATATCAAAAAGACGGTTTTATTGCAAAGTTCGGCTCAATCAAAAGTTGTTGGAGCGCCAATTGAATTTGGTTTGAACCAATTTATGGATGATTTAAATGAGGCGGAATATAATAAAGGAAATCAGACAGTTGGCGTTTTATTGGAAGGAAAATTTACGTCTGCGTTCAAGAATCGTGTAAAGCCTTTTACAGCAACAAAAGGCCTTGACGACGGAAAAGAAAACAAGATGATTGTGATTGCCGATGGCGATATTATCAATTATACTTACGTCAATAAAAAGCCGATGCAGAACGGTTTAGACCAATGGACACAGCAGGTTTATGGCAATAAAGATTTCTTGATGAATTCGGTAAATTATCTTTTAGACGACACCGGACTTATCAACATTCGAAGCAAAGATGTGAAATTAGCCTTGCTTGATGAAAATAAAGTAGCTGAAAATTATACTTTCACGCAGTTTCTAACTGTTGGATTACCAATAGTTATCTTAGGAATATTCGGATTTTTATTCACGTATTTGCGAAAAAGAAAATATAGCAAATAATGTTAATAAATTGGTTTTGATTTCGAATTAGTTTAAGATATATTTGTGCATCGTAAAAATTATATATTTTTACAACCATTAAAAAAAACGAAAATGAAGTTTATAGTATCGAGTTCGTACTTATTAAAACAATTGCAAGTTTTAGGTAGCGTTATCAACAGCAGTAACACCTTGCCTATTTTAGATAATTTCCTTTTTGAATTAGACAACAATCAATTGACGGTGTCTGCTTCAGATTTAGAAACAACAATGTCTGCCACTTTAGAAATTGATTCTACAAGTACCGGAAGCGTTGCTGTTCCTGCAAAATTGCTTTTGGAAATCTTAAAAACCTTTCCAGAGCAGCCTTTGACTTTTACAGTTGAAGAAAATAGCACGATTGAAATCAGTTCAAATTCTGGAAAATATGCTTTAGCGTATGCTCCGGGTGAAGAATTTCCAAAATCTGTAAACCTTGACGACCCGTCTTCAACCATTGTTCCTGCGGGAGTTTTGGCGACAGCGGTTAGCAAGACAATCTTTGCTGCAGGAAATGACGATTTGCGTCCAGTGATGTCTGGCGTATTTTTTCAATTTTCTCCAGAAGGTTTAACTTTCGTTGCAACTGACGCTCACAAATTGGTAAAATATGCAAGAACTGACGTAAAAGCGTCGCAAGTTGCTGATTTTATCATGCCAAAGAAACCTTTGAATATCTTAAAAAGTATTCTTGGCGCTTCAGAAGCTGATGTAAAAATCGAATACAACGATTCAAACGCCACTTTTTCTTTTGACAATTATGTGTTGACTTGTAGATTAATTGACGGAAAATATCCTAATTATGAAGCGGTTATCCCAAAAGAAAATCCAAACAAATTGATGATTCAACGTTCTCAATTCTTGAGTTCTGTTCGTCGTGTTGCGATTTTTTCTAATAAGACTACGCACCAAATTCGCCTGAAAATTGCGGGTGCAGAATTGAATATTTCTGCCGAAGATATTGATTACTCAAACAAAGCTGAAGAGCGTTTGACGTGTGATTATCAAGGTGACGATATGCAAATTGGTTTCAATTCTCGTTTCTTGACAGAAATGTTGACCAACTTACAATCTGACGAAATCATGCTGGAAATGTCATTGCCAAATAGAGCCGGAATCCTTACTCCTGTTGACGGATTGGAAGATGGCGAAACGGTGACAATGCTTGTAATGCCAGTGATGCTTAACAACTAAAAATCTATGAAAAACATCTTTAAAGTAGCTTCAATTTTGGCAATTTCGCTTTTTATTTCTTGTTCAGAAGATGAAGACGGAAGAGATTTGGGCCAAAATGGTTTTACGCACAACGAAACATTTTATGTTTTAAACAATGCGTTTGTTACTGATGAAGATCCCTTAGATAGTCTTTCTGCTGGAATTGACGTGACTTTGTCAAATGTAAATTTGGCTGATTCAAGCGCAGTTTCAAATGTCTCGAAGTTGTATTTTAAATACGAAGATATTAATTTGGTTCCTGGAGCAATTACAAATATATCTGACTACTACATTGAAGTTGGCGGAAAATTTGAATTCAATACAACCGATTCAACATACGTTTACACAAACGGAACGTATCTTTTAAACAGCGCACAATCAGGATTATTGGCTACTGAAAAAAATGTAATCATCAATTCTGTGGACGAAAACAAAGTTGATATGACTTTTACTTTTACCAGAACTGACGGCCAAGTTTTTACAGGAAAATACAACGGCATTCTTTCAGATGCTAACGTTACACCATAAGTTTTTAACCAAACCCTTTATACCAAAAGAAACCGTAGTCTCAATGAGCTACGGTTTTTTATTTACATTTAAAATTCGTTATTCGCTTACGCGGATTAATTTTTTATTGACAAATTCTTCAATTCCTAAAGCGGAAAGCTCACGGCCATAACCAGAACGTTTTGTTCCGCCGAAAGGCAAATCTGGTCTTGAAGCCGTATGTTCATTGATAAAAACCATTCCTGTGTCAATTTTACTTGCCACGTCAATTGCTCTTTCGATGTTCTCACTGAAAACCGAACCTCCCAAACCAAACGATGAATCATTGGCCAATTCAATGGCCTCATTTTCGTCTTTAACTCTATAGAATGAAGCAACCGGACCGAAGATTTCTTCGTGATAAGCTGTCATCCCTTTTTTGATATCAGTTAAAATTGTTGGTTCAAAAAAGGCACCTTCGCGATCAATTCTTTTTCCTCCAATAACTATTTTCGCTCCGGCTTTCACCGTTTCGTTTACTTGTTTTTCAATTTTTTCTGCCGCTTCTTCTGTACTTAAAGGTCCGACTTCTGTAGTTTCGTCCATTGGATCACCTACTTTCATTCCGACTAATTTCTCTTTAAATTTTTTCAAGAATTCATCCGCGATTTTATCTACGACAATAATCCTTTTCGAAGAAGTACATGCTTGTCCCATATTTCCGAATCTTCCGGTCACGGCATTTTTTACGGCTTTTTCAAGATCTGCATCTTCCAAAACAATAAAAGCGTCGCTTCCGCCTAATTCTAAAACCGATTTTTTTAGATTTTTTCCGGCGGCTTCGGCCAAACTTGAGCCTGCTCCTTCGCTTCCTGTCAACGACATTCCGGCAATTCTTTTATCTTCCGCCATCTTCGCAATTTTTTTGCTTGACAGAAATAAATTGGAATAAATTCCTTCTGGAGCTCCAGCTTCTAGAAATAAATCTTCAATCGCTTTTGCACATTGCGGAACGTTTGAAGCGTGTTTTATGGCGATTACATTTCCGGCCATGATGTTCGGCGCTGCCATTCTTGCCACTTGATTAAAAGGATAATTCCAAGGCATTACGCCAAGAATAATCCCGATTGGAGAATTTCTGATGAATGCTTTTCCGTCTTTAACTTCAACGTCTTTGTCTTTTAAAAATTCTTCAGCGTTTTCTGCATAATATTCATAGACAGAAATGCACATATCGATTTCGCCTTCGCTTTGGGCTATTAATTTTCCCATTTCAAGAGTAATTAATTCGGCCAATTCTTTTTTCTTTTCCTTCATCAAAGAAGCCACTTTGTTCAATAATTTTGAACGTTCTGAAAAAGAAGAATTTTTCCAGCTTGAAAATGCTTTGTCTGCTGTTGCGATTTTATTTTCTAACTCTTTTTCAGAAAGTTCGTCGAATTTTTTTACGGACTTATTGTTGTATGGATTTACTGTTTCTATTGCCATTTTTTCTAACTATTTGAGCTTTGATATTCATTGATGAACCAAAAAATATCGTTGTTTAATTTATCTTTCTCTGTGTAAAATAATCCGTGTGGTGCGCCGTCATATTTTATATATTTCGCTTGCGGAAGCATTTCTGTAGTTCTATCACTTGAAACTTCAATCGGAACGGTTTTGTCATCAGTTCCGTGGATGATTAAAGTTGGAACATTTATTTTGGAAATATCTTTTCTAAAATCTGTAGTTGACCAAGCATGCATCGATTTTACCGTAGCATTTCCGGTAGATTGCAATGTCAAAAATTGATTCCAATCTAAAAATTCATCACTTACGGTTTTGTTTAATAATGATACGCTGTAGAAATCTTTCGCGAAATTAGCCAAGAATTTTGGTCTGTCATCGTAAATTTGCTCCTCCATTTTATCAAACATTTCTTGTGGCAAACCATCCGGATTGTCGTCTGTTTTCAATAAAAAAGGAAGAACCGTACTTACCAAAATGGCTTTTGTGACGCGCCCTTCATCATTAAATTTAGAAAGATATCGAGCCACTTCTCCTCCGCCCATCGAAAAACCCACGAGCGTTACATCTCTCAAATCCAATTGTTTAAGAAGTTCGCCTAAATCGGAAGCCAACGTATCATAATCATAACTCTCCCAAGGTTTATCAGATTTTCCAAAACCTCTTCGGTCATAAGCGATACATCTTAAATTATTTTTTGGAAGCACGTCCAACTGCGATTCCCACATTTGACTGCTTGAAGGCCATCCTGAAATAAAAACTACAGGTTTTCCTTGTCCAATATCGAGATAGAAAATTTTGACTTCCTGAGAAGTTCCTTGGTTGATTTTAATAAATGACATAGCTACTTTTTTTAATTTATCTTAAAGTTAGCCATAGCCAAAGGGAATCAAAAGTCAATTAATCAATATTTAACATCTGAATCAATATCTTCTTCGTGAAGCGCCAACATTGGAATTTCGACGTTGTAAGCCATTTTTTGTGTTAAGCTCGAACTAAAAATATCTTCAAAAAAACCTCGCTTTTCAGTAAGCATTGTCAGCAAATCAATGTGTTGACTTTCAATAAAATCTTCAATTGTTTCACGAACATTATCGTGTGGAATTACGAAAAACTGAACAGGCAAATCAGCGCATCTTGCTTCCCAAGTTTTAATTTTTTCTTCAGAAATATCAGAAAAAGATTTTTTTACGAACAGCGACTTTATTGTCGCATCATATCTGGACGCTATTTCTGCCAATCGTTTTAAGGCTCTAAAATCCTTTTCTCGGTATAAATTTGTAAAAGCAATCGTCTTGATTTTTTTGTATTCCATTTCAGAAGGCACGCTCATCACCGGAACCGTCAGCGCATTTATGGCCTCGCCCGCTTGCGAACCAAACAGCGAATCGAACCAATTTTTTGAAGCTCCGCCAGTTCCCATAACCACCAAACTAATTTCCTGTTCTGCAATCGCTTCCTTCATCGCATACGTCAAATCACCCGATTTTAAAAGGTGTGTGAGCCTGATATGTCCCATCCCAACAGCGTCTGCAATTCGTTTCAATTCTGGAATATGATCTTTAAAATGAGACATTTGGGTTACTTCCAGCGTGTCATAAATTTCTTTAAAATTAATCGGAATTTCCGCTCCGTCGATAATCGGCATATCAAAAGTATGAAGCAATAAAATTTCGGCCTGCAAAGAATCTGCCATTTTCAAGGCGTATTGAAAAGCATTTTTTGCTGTTTCTGAAAAATCGGTGGGAAAGAGAATTCGTTTCATCTGGTGAGTGTTTGTACCACTAAAGTTACAAAATCAAAGAGTTTCTGAACAGAATTGCACTTAAGTTTTACTTTTTTTTAACAAAGTATTTCGCCAAAACCGCGCTTTGGTTCGTAGCTTGTTTCCGCTTATCTTTGCAAAAATTAATTTTTATGATTTCACAAGATACAATTGTCGCATTGGCCACACCTTCTGGCGCCGGAGCTATTGCAGTAATCAGGGTTTCTGGCAAGGAAGCGCTGACAATTTCTCAGTCGGTTTTTGAATCGATTTCGGGAAAAGATATCTTGAAACAGAAAACACATACGATACATTTGGGCCACATCACTGACGGTCCGAAGGTTTATGACCAAGTCTTGCTTTCGATTTTCAAAGGACCAAACTCTTATACCGGAGAAAATGTGGTCGAAATTTCATGTCACGGTTCAACTTATATTCAACAGCAAATTATCCAATTATTGCTAAGAAAAGGTTGTAAAATGGCCGAACCTGGAGAATTTACGTTGAGAGCTTTCATCAACGGAAAATTAGATTTATCTCAGGCAGAAGCTGTTGCCGATTTAATTTCTTCGGAAAATGAAGCGTCACACCAAATTGCGATGCAACAAATGCGTGGCGGATTTTCAAATGAAATTGCCAAATTAAGAGAAGAACTTTTGAACTTTGCTTCGTTAATAGAACTAGAATTGGATTTTGCCGAAGAGGATGTGGAATTTGCAGACCGAACGCAATTCAATGAATTGTTAGACCGAATTGAATTTGTTTTAAAACGATTAATCGATTCATTTGCCGTTGGAAACGTCATCAAAAACGGAATTCCTGTAGCCATTGTCGGAGAACCAAACGTTGGAAAATCGACGCTTTTAAACGCTTTGTTAAACGAAGAAAGAGCTATTGTTTCTGAAATTGCCGGAACTACTCGCGACACAGTCGAAGACGAATTGGTGATCAACGGAATTGGTTTCAGATTCATTGATACAGCAGGAATTCGAGAAACAAAAGACATCGTGGAAAGCATAGGAATCAAAAAAACTTTCGAAAAAATTGAGCAAGCGCAAGTTGTAGTTTATCTTTTAGACAGCAGTTTGCAGTTTACAGAAAATGCGGATAGTTTAAAGCAAATTCAAATTGAGATTGAAAAAATCAAGAATCAGTTCCCATTAAAACCACTTGTAATTATTGGGAATAAAGCCGACAAACTTTCTGAAAATCAACTTCAAAAATTGAAATCAGAAATTCCTGAAATCCTTTTAATTTCTGCCAAAGAAAATTTGCATATAGAAGATTTAAAGAACCAATTAATGTCTTTTGTAAATACTGGCGCTCTAAGAAACAACGAAACAATTGTCACAAATTCACGACATTATGATTCGTTATTGAAAGCTTTTGAAGAAATACAGAAAGTAAAATTTGGGATTGCAACCAACATTTCTAGTGACTTAATGGCGATTGATATTCGTCAAGCTTTATATTATTTCGGAGAAATTACTGGGCAAGTGACGAATGATGAATTGTTAGGTAATATTTTCGCAAATTTCTGCATCGGAAAATAGGGAGCACACAATAACACAAAACAACAACAAATAAACCAGTTAAATTGCTTCTAATAAGCAGTTTAGCTGGTTTTTCATTTGCTACTACTTTGTGTTGTTTGCAGATGTTTGCCATTTTTTTGTACCCCATTTGTACCTCGAAAAAAATCTTCTCAAGATCAAGATTTTTCGGCGAAATTATGGCACACAGAGACACACATAGACACATTGAGACACAAAAAGCCATCTATGAGCTCAAACATGAAAATTATCAGAATTTGCGAATTCTGCAGGGAACAGTTTACGGCAAAAACGACGCGTACAAAATACTGTTCGCACCGATGCAACAGCAGGGCCTATAAACTAAAGGACCGTAATGAAAAAGTCGAAGCCAGCAACCAGGAAACCGCAGCAAATTTCAGTGCCGATTTGGAAAGGATCAGGCTGCGAGAATTCTTGAATATTACCCAAGCGAGCCTTCTTTTAGGAATCAGCAGACGGACAATTTACAGGCTAATTGACCGAGGAGAACTGAACATCGCCAAGTACGGCACAAGATCGGTAATCAGAAAATGCGATCTCGAAACCTTCTTCGCCACACCGATAGTCGAAGCGACGATGAAACCCCTGCAGGAATTTCCTGGGATTGACAACTGCTACAGCATAGGAGAGATCCAAAAGAAATTCAGCATTTCGCCAGCAGGGCTTTACCTTCTGCTGCAACGGCAGGGAATAAGCAAATATACCGTGGGCAAGTACACTTATGTGGCAAAAGCAGACATTGACATAATTCTTAATTGTGCCAGAATATGAAAAGGATAAGAGTCACATTGCGAAAAAAAAGTATATCAAATGGAAAGCTGTCACTGTACCTTGACTTCTACCCGCCTTTTTTCAACCCGGAGTCCGGTGATTATTCCAGACGCGAATTTTTAAAGCTGTACCTGATAGCCAAGCCGGCAAGCCAGATCGAGAAGATCCTGAATGCCGAAAACCTGCACCGGGCGGAACTTATCTGCTCCAGAAGGCAGAACGAGGTGAACAAGGAATTTATCTACACCCCGTTTGAATTGGAAGAGCTGAAGAAAAAGGAAATAGGCAGAAAGTCCTTCCTAGAATTCTTCAAGAAGGAAGCTTCCCTTCGGTGCGGCAAAAACCTTTCTCTCTGGGAGTGTGCAATAAAACACTTTGAGAAATTTCTGCAAGGACGGGACCTCCTATTTACTGATGTGACTGCCGACGTGGTTGAGGACTTTAAGTCATACCTGCTAAAAACAGAGAGCATCAGGAACATAGGTAAAAATCTGTCTCAAAATACGGCACTCTCTTATTTCAACAAGGTCAAGGCCACGCTTCGAAAAGCCTACAAGATGAACATGCTTGAAAGCGATATAAATTTTCAAGTTCAAGGTATAAAGGAGATCGAATCTGACCGGAATTATCTTACGCTCGAAGAATCCATTGCGCTTTACAATACTCCCTGCAAGAAGGATATAGTAAAAAGGGTCAGCCTTTTTTCCCTGCTGACAGGAATGCGCTATTCAGACATCGCAAAGCTAAAATGGACCGATATTCAGACCCATGGCGACGGGCACTATATAAAGTTCCAGCAGCAGAAAACTCAAAAAAATGAGATGATGCCCATTTCAGATCATGCCTACCGCTTGCTATATGATGGAAAAAATGATGGCATTAAAGTATTTGAAGATCTGAAAAAGTGGGACATCGACCGGCTACTTCCAATATGGATCTCAGAGGCGGGTATAACGAAGCATTTCACCTTCCACTGCTTCCGCCATACCTATGCCACCCTGCAGATATCGGCAGGAACGGACCTGTTCACCGTATCGAAAATGCTGGGCCACAAAAGCATCAAGTCCACGCAGATCTATGCAAAGCTTGTCGATGAAAAGAAAGTGCAAGCTGCTGGCAAAATTATACTGGAATAAAGCGAGCAGGATATTTATTAAAATGTGCCTCCGACCTCTTTCCTTATCTCGGTAAGAGTCTTTATTTTTCCCGACTTGATCCACAAAATGATTTCGTGCTTGCAGAAATAAAGGCGCTTGCCGATCTTGAAGGCCGGTATCTCACTGCGACTGACCTTTGAATAAATAGTAGAAACCGAAAGCTTAAGCAATTCTGCCACTTCTGAAATTGTCAGAAGTTCGCTTCCTGAATCTGCAGAAACTTTTCTTTGATTGAAATCTTTTTCAAAAAAAAATTCTATTCTATCAATCTTTGTTAAAACATCTGCGAGAATGCTAAGTATTCTCTCATATTTGCCGGTCTTCATGATGTATTATTTTCTATATCGTGCGTATTGTATTTCTTAATCCTAACTAGTATTAAATAGGGTAGTACTGAAATACTTCAAAGTTCGTAAATAATACTTGTTATACTGAATACTGTTTAGAGATGGCAACTTTTGGCATCCGAAGTCTGGAACCTTATAATTTATATTTAAGAAAATCGCATTTTAACTAAGATGAAAAATTAAATCCTTAATTTTTTTGAACAAATTCGAGTCATCGAATTTTGCCCATTGGGATGCTATGAGTACTATCTTCTATAATAGGAACATAAATCACATCATCTGCTGACCAATCAGAATACACAATTCCATCATCGGTCACATATCCAACCCTGCTGGTTCGGTTCGCTTTTTTATTTCCGGAAACCTGCTCTACAGCAACTTTTAGTGTTTTTGAATTGTGTTTTGAAACGTTAATCTTGTGCATCGAATAATCATTCGTTTTATAGCCAAATCCTTCTCCATTATCGTAGTATATTGTTCCTTCGGCTGTCCCCTTTTTGGTCGGATTAATCAAATAAGTGATGATTTCACTTTCATAATCGGCAGTACTTTGAATGACTTCACCGATTGGAATTACGGCACCTGACTTAATGTATAAATTGGCTTGATATTTATCATCCTGCGTTGCTTCAAGTTTAAATTGGTTCCAATTTCCTTTTGGCAAATTTGGATTTTCTGCCCATCTTGGAACGACCAATAAATCTTTTCCCAAAAGAAATGCTTGCTGTTCTTCTCGGAGACTTTGATCTCTAATGTCATCAAAGAAAAGCGGTCTCATCATTGGCATTCCTGTTTCGGAAGCTTCTCGTAATAATGTATATAAATAAGGCATCAATTGATATCTTCGGTTGATCGCGGTGCGCGAAACGTTTTCAATTTCTGTTCCAAAAGCCCAAGGCTCCTGGTCGACTGAACCCGCAACGGAGTGATTTCGGGCAATCGGATAATAGGCGCCTAAAGCCATCCAATGGCCTAATAATTCTGGCGTGCAATTTCCCAAGAATCCTCCGATATCAGGGCCAGAAATTGGCTGGCCTGACAGCCCCAAAGTTAAAGACATTGGGATGGACAATTTTAAATGTTCCCAGCTCGAAACATTATCGCCGGTCCAAGTTGCAGCAAATTTTTGTCCACCAAGAAAATTAGACCTGGAAAGTATAAACGGACGCTTTTCTGGATTTGCTTTTGCGATACCTTCCCTACTCGCCTTTACCATCAAAAATCCATAAATATTATGATATCTAAGGTGTGAGTCACCAGGTAATCCGCCACCTCCAGCGTGCAAATTTGTTTCTGGCATAGTGCCGCCCGGACCGTCAAAAACGGATGGTTCGTTCATATCATTCCATAGTCCGTCGATTCCCGTCGCCATAAAATCCTTATATAAAGTTGCCCACCAAGCTCTTGTTTCTGGTCTTGTAAAATCTGGAAACGAAGTTATCGGAGGCCAAACTTTTCCTGTAAATTCTTTTCCTTCGGAAGTTTTAACCCAATGATTTCCTGCCGTTCCTTGATCATAAACAAAATATCCTTTCTGCGTTTTTACGCCCGGATCAATCATGTAAACTGATTTAAAATTTTTGCTGTGTAAATAATCATTCAATTTCTTCGGATTAGGGAAACCTTTTGGGTCAAACGTAAAAACTTTAAATTCATCCATGTAATCAATATCCATCCAAAGCACATCACACGGAATTTTTCTGGAACGAAATTCATCGGCAATAGTCATCACGCGACTTTCTGGAACATATGAAAATCTGCTTTGCTGGTAACCAAGCGTCCAAAGTGCTGGAAGCTCCATTTTTCCGGTCAAATCAGCAAGCGTTTTTACCAATTCCTGCGGTGAACTTCTCTCGATGACAATTACCCTAAATTCAGGTCCTTGTGAAGTAATTTTTATTGGATTTGAAATCTCAAAAGTCTGTTTCCACGTATTGTCAGCGATAATTCCAAAGGCGGTTCCATCTTCGCGAACGCCCATCACATAAGGGTGCGACTGATACAGTCTCTTTCCGTTATCGACAGAAAAAGCCCCGCTGTCACTGTTCCACAAAGTGATATCAGTACCATTTCGTTTTAAAGGTCCGGTTACTTCTCCATTTCCATAGAAATCAATGGTTCCGTCGTATGGAATTTTGACCGTGGTTTTTCCGTTTTCGACGCTAAAAATCGGTTTTATCTTCCATTTTGAAGGAAGTTTTCCGTGACTTACAAAGTCTCTTTCAAAAATTAGTGACGGTAAGGTTCCCGAAGCTTCAAAGTTTGCCGGATAAAAAACAGCGATGTTTTCTCCGACCAAATTCGAGGTCTGACACCAAGATGAAATCGAAGTTAATGTCAACGCGGAAACTATGAAACAGTGTTTTAAACTTTTGTACATATTTATATTTTAATTAAATTGATTTTTGAGCCGATTCTGCTACGCTGGTTTTTATAGCAAAAGCGCAGAAAAGCAAGTAAATGGCGCATATTAAAATGACGATGATGCTTCCGTTCTGCGACCCGATTTTGTCTGAGGTAATTCCCATCAAAAAAGGCACGACGGCACCGCCAAAAATTCCCGTTATCATCAGCCCAGAAATTTCATTGGCTTTATCAGGATTAGATTTCAATGCCATCGAAAATAATATTGAAAATGTGTTGGCAATAGAAAAACCAATGACGGCGTAGATGGCAAAAATGCTCATTTTATCATTTGCAAAAAATAGCGCTATCAATGCCAATATCGTAGTGACAGTCGTAATCTTAAATATTAATTTTGGAGAAAATTTTACCAGCAAAATGATTCCAATGAACGCACCAGCAGTTCGAAACGCAAAGAATACGCTTGCGCCATATCCGGCACTGATGGAATCCAAATTCAGTCTTTCCATTAAAATTTTGGGTCCGGCCGTATTAACTCCGACATCAATTCCAACGAGAAAAACGATTCCTAAAAATAACAGCAAAATCGTTTTGTCTTTCAGTAATCGAAATACGTCGTGAAAAGAATTGGCTTTTTCAGGTTTAATTTCGCGTTCAATTGGCGTTAGCGACATCCAAATGGTCAGCAAAAAAGTGATGATTCCGTAAATGGTAAAAATATGTTGCCAGTTGCTAAAATGTCTTGTGGCAACAGCAGCTAAAAACGGAGCGCAGAACGACGAAATCGCCTTTATAAACTGCCCTGCCGTAATTCCCGAAAACAATTTTTCTCCCGAAATCACATTGTTAAGCAATGGATTTAAAGAAACTTGCAGCATGGTATTTGCAATTCCGAGTAGCGCGAATGCGACCAAACACGTTGCAAAATTGTATTCAACTAATGGCAAAAACATTGCAATCACCGTAATCGCGTTACTCAGTAACACCGTTTTCTTGCGACCGATGTGATTCATCAAAATGCCTGTGGGAATTGAGAAAAATAAAAACATCGTGAAAAGCGACACAGGAATCATGTTTGACATCGTGTCAGAAAGCCCAAAATCTGCCTTGACATTTGTTGACGCAATTCCCACGACATCGCAAAATCCCATGATGAAAAACCCAAATAAGATGGGCGCGATTCTCGCAATTTGATCTTTATTTTTCATGATCTTTATTTTTCAGAAGCGATTATTTCGACCATTTTTCGCTTGGTTTTGCATCAACTTTCATCTTAACTGTTCCTCCTTTGGCAATATCTTGAAGGGAAATTGAAAGTTTTTCCATGTCTTTTCCGTTCAGTTTTGCTTCTTGCAGATACACATTTGTTTTGCTATTATTGGCTGTTTCAATCACAAATGGCTTTCGGTTCAACGCTTTTGGTAGCGCAATCGTCACCTTGTCAAAAAGCGGACTGCTAACCTGAAACGACGGATTGACATCGGTAAGACCTTTGACATCAAACAAACCGATGGACGACATTATGTACCAGGCGCCCAACTGTCCTTGGTCCTCATCTTGCCCGTAACCATAGCCGTGAATTCCTTCGGTTCCATAAAATTCGTCGCAAATGGCGTGTACCCATTTTTGAGTCAAATAAGGTTTCCCAGAGAAATTAAAAAGCCATGAAATGTGAAGATTTGGTTGATTTCCGTGGTTGTAATAACCCGATAATCCAGCAAATGCGTCAATAGTTTTACCTCCGCCGAAGATATTTTTTTGAGAAATTTCAAAGATTTTTTCCAGCCTGTCATTGAAAACATCTTTGCCTAAAGTAGCAACCAATTCCTCAACTGCGTGCGGAACATAAAAAGTGTATTGCCAAGCATTGCCTTCCTGGAAACCTCGCCACGGCTGGGACGGGTCAAAATTGGCAACAAATTTTCCGTTGCTATCTTTTGGCCTGATGAATTTGGTTTCTTCATCATACAATAATTTCCAGCCTTGCGACAATTTCATCAATTTCTGATAGTCTTGGGTTTTGTTCAATGCTTTTGCAAACTGAGCCACAGCATACGCACTGAACGAATATTCCAATGTGTGCGATGCTGAAAATCCAGAACCTGCTTCCACGGTTTCAAAGCCAATATCCTCAATCTGTGGCGAATAACCGCGCTCTACAAATTGTTTTACATCCAATTTACCAGCGCCGGCAAGTCTGTCTCTCCAATCCAATTCATTTTTAAGCGACGCCTCATATGCCAGTTCTACATCAAAATTTCTGATACCACTGCTGTATGCCGAAGCAATGGCAAGGCTGGTAAAATTCGTGCCCACGCCCGAAACATACTTGCTTGAAGCGATTCCGTCGCCCAGCCAACCTGCATCTTTGTACACGAGCAACTGCGCCTGAACCCAATCGGCGTAATATTCAGGATATGCCAGGGCCCAAAGCTGGGTAAGGTTCCAAAAACCACCCCAAATCGCATCGGTGTTGTAGTAATTATATTTAGGATTTCCGTTTACATCCAAAGGAATTTGGCTAACTTTGCCATTGTTCATGGGATAGGCGCCGTTCACATCACTTCCCAGACCTCTTCCCAAAAGTGCGTGGTACAAACCAGTATAAAATTTGACTTTGTCATCTTCATTTTTTCCTTCGACTTTAATTCTTCCCAAATAATCGTTCCAAGTTGCAAGGCTATTCTTTTTAGCATGATCAAAATCTAAATTTTTTGCTTCGGTTTCAAGATTCAGGCGCGCGTTGGCAACAGACGTGAACGACAAACCGACTTTTATGGTAATTTCCTCATTTTCTTTGGTATCAAAAATCAAATACGCTCCAGCGCCTTCGCCCGAAATTTCTTTATTTCCTGCTACATTTTCCGTTTTATTGAAAACTCCGAAACTATTTGGTTTTTTGTCTACAACTGCCGAAAAATACATGGCTACTTCCGCCCCGGCTTGGTATTTTTTTACGTATTCTGGCATCGTAATCACGTAGCCTTCAATTCGTCCGTCTTCGGTAATGGTTACTTTTGAATCTTTCACTTGGCCGCTTTCGCCCTGCCTGTTACCAATGTCAAAAATGATATTTGACTGCTTTGATTTTGGAAATGTATATTTCTGAAAACCAACTCTTTTTGTTGCAGTAAGTTCTGCTTTAACGTTGTAATCCTTTAACAGAACTGAATAATAACCTGATGTCGCGTATTCATCTTTTCGGTCAAATCTAGAACGATAGCCCTCACCTGGATTTTCAAGTCGGCCTGGTTTTAACTGCAAACTTCCTACCGAAGGCGCAATCACAATTCCTCCAATCTGAAATTCATGCAGACACGCAAAACCTTCTATGGAATTGTCTCGTTCGTCATAACCCGTGGCTTCCCATCCTTGTAAATTCCCCAAATGCGCATTTGTCGAAGGACTTAATTTGGCAAGGCCAAAAGGCACTGATGCTGGCGTATAAAAAAACCAGCGGCTGTGTGCGGTGCCAATATTTGGGTTTACATAATCTGATAAATTTTTTCTGGTTTTTTGGCCGAAACCTGCCAGCGAAGAAAATCCGACAGCGATTATGACAATTGCTTTTAATCTATTTTTCATATACTAAAATTTATATTTTCAATATTTTGTAAGTATTTAATTTACCTTACGCTTTAAATCTAACATAGGCTTTTATGGTTGCACATTCTTCATCTTCATTTCCATCGCTTGGCCTAATTATATATTCTTTTACGAATGCAGGTACAATGAAAGTCTCAGCATAATTTACCTCAAATGGCTTAAAACTATTAGTAGGACTTTCGACGATGATTTTTTTTCCATGCACAAGATTCAGCACGTTCACGCTTTCACCAGTTTGATGTACGACCGGTTTGGTAAACCAATGTCTTCGGGTTTCGATAAATTGGGTTTTGTGCAGTCCCGTTCTTTCTTCGCGCCAGCCGTCGCCTTGGGCAATTTGTTCCACTTGACCCACCAAATTATTTTCGCAATATGCTGTGTCTTTGTTCCAATCTATCACTTCTTTTCCACGTTCAATATTTATGGCACGAGGCTTTCCATCGAGGCCCATTCGTCCCCAATCGTATAATTTAAAGGTAAAAATGTAAGGCGTTGCGCTGATTTCAAGAACCATGCTATTAGCTCCTGAACAGTGAATTGTACCATTTGGAATTAGAAAATGGTCATGCTTTTTTGCCGGAAATACATTTACAAATTTCTCTGCATCAAAGCTGGTTCCAGTTTTTTGAGACTCTTTTAATTCGTTTATAAGTTCTTTGCTGTTGCAACCGGATTTTAATCCTAACAAAACTGTTGCATCTGGTTTGGCGTCCAAAATATAATAACTTTCATCTTGCGTATAATTCATTCCGAAATTCTCGCGAATGTATTGCGTGGTCGGATGTACCTGAAGGCTCAAGTTGCCACCAGACATGGTATCTAAAAAATCAAATCTAATTGGAAATTCCTTGCCGAATCTTGATTCTACTGGTTCTCCGAGCAATTCTTTGCTTTTGTAAAAAACCAAATTGATACTCGGAATTTCAATAATTTCTCCGGAAATTTCCAGCAACAAGCTATTTTCTTCGGGAACACCGTCAAAAGACCACGCATAATTGGACTTTGACTTATCTAAATCCAACGTTTCTTTCATCCACTGTCCGCCCCAAGGTCCTGGGTCGAAATACGGAACCACGCGAAACGGACTTTGTACCAAATCACTTAATCCGTTGCGCAATGTAGCTGCGGAAATCATTTTTGGCTGTCCTTTTTTGTTGGAATCTAGCCAAAAATCTGCTTTATCGAATAACTTTTGTTTGAGTTTATCGCACACGCGCCAATCCACAAAATAGCCTCGTTTGTATTGAATCGATGCCGATTCTTGAGCATTCTTTAGCCCTAAATTATTTATTTCGTGATTTCGCTGCCTTTGCTGAATTTCCCAGCGCGCCATATCGGCATAAATCAAACAGTCGTATTCTTTGGCGATTATTGAGGACGCATGACCGTAAACAATAGTAAGCCCGGTTGATTTTTTTATGGTATTTCTGAATTCTTTTACCTTCTTGTCTTCTAAAAAATCTTGAAATTTAAGTCTCGTGATAAATCCGAAAATAGCATCGTCCGTGACATCATCATAAGTTAGTTTCAAGATTTCTTCTTCTGATTTAAAAGCATCTTCCGAAGAAATGAAAGTGTCTGGATTTAATTTTTTAAAACCTTGAATTAATTCTGCGTCGTCAACGCCTTGGTAACATTCAACGACCAGTATAAATCGGTCATTATCGGTCTTTCTAATTTTATTTTCTAGTTCTTCAATTATGGCATCCCAACCTGTATTGGCTTTGCCAGAAATTGAAAAATAAGGAGTTTTGTTGTATGTGCTCATCTCAAATTGTTGTGGTAGTTAGTTGTTTTGTTTGGAGACTTTCGGACAATTCTTCTAGCGTTCTTCCTTTTGTTTCAGGCATTTTGACGAAAACCCAAATAAGTTGTAATACCATCATCCCGCAAAAAATAGCAAAAACCATTGTTGCGCCAATTTCATTAAATAAAAAAGGAACAAATGACGGAATCAAAGCTGCCAGAATCCAGTGGACTGATGTGCCGAAAGCGGTTCCGGTTGCTCTTAATTTATTTGGAAATAATTCTGAAATGAAAACCCAGATGACAGAGCCTTGCCCTATCGCATGTGAAGCGATAAATAAGAAGAAAAACGAGGGAATTGCCATTCCTTTCCATTCGTTGGCGAACGCTATAATGACCAATCCCAGGGAAATGATGTAGCCCAAAGAACCGATATACATTAGCGTTTTTCGGCCAAATCTATCAATCATATAAATCCCGATCAGCGTGAAAATTAAGTTAACCAACCCAATTCCGATACTGCTAAAAAATGAAGCTGATTTCTCAAGTCCTGCTAATTCAAAAATCCTGGGAGCATAATATAAAAAGGCATTTATCCCCGAAAATTGATTGAAAAAAGCGATAAAAAACGCCAAAAACAACGGTTTTCTGTATTTCTTCGAAAAAATGGATTCTGTTTTTGAAACTTCTTGCTTCTCAATGTCCATTGCTGCAATTTCTAAAATCGCCTCTTCTTCCGTGATTACTTCCTGTAAGATGGAAATTGCCTTTACTCGGTCTTTTTTATATTCGTAAATCCAGCGGGGACTTTCGGGAATTCCTAAAACTAAAATGGTGTATAAAAGTGCTGGTGCTGCCTGAACGCCAAGCATATATCGCCAAGAATTTTCACCAATGTCTTGCAAGAAATAATTGGACAAAAATGCAATTAAAATACCAAATACGATATTGAATTGATATAACGCTACTAATTTTCCCCGGTCTTTCGCTGGAGCAATTTCTGAAACATACGTGGGTGCTACAATTGTTGATGTTCCGATTCCGATTCCCCCTAAGAATCTGAAGATTGAAAAGACGATGGAATCGTTCGTAAAGGCGGTTCCCACAGCGGAGAGAAAAAATAAAATTCCGATGAAAATCAAAGTTTTTTTCCTTCCAAAAGTATTTGTGGGATAAGCACCGAAAATAGCTCCGATAACCGTTCCCCAAAGTGCGGACGACATGACTACCAAGCCGTGGTACAAATCTGAAGTTCCCCATAACTGTTGCAATTGCTTGTCGGCTCCTGAAATTACAACGGTGTCGAAACCGAATAAAAATCCTGCCAGCGCGACCACGATTGACCAATACACTATTTTTTTATTTTTCATATTTTAATTTTTTTACTTGCTGCAACCTTCTAATAATTACTAAAACGATTTAGTAATTTGGGCAAAAAAAATATGCAAAAACGTTTCCAGTTCAGAAACGTTTAAATTATTGCCAAAAGCTAGTATATCCTCTCTTTCGAAGACTCTCTAACTTTTAATTCTGCATTTAATATTATGTTTTCAGAAATTTCCCTGACGTCTTTCTGTTTCAATAATTTGAGCATTACCTCCATCAATTTATTTCCGATCGCTTCCAAAGGCTGATAAACAGCGGTTATCGTTGGGCTGTAAATTTTAAAAAGCTCGTTATCATCAAACGTCACAATTCCCATCGTGTGAACCAAATTTCGATCAATTTCTATAAACGCCTCTAATCCCGACTGTGTCAAATAATTCGTTGAGAAAAAAACGGCATCCAAATCTGTATTTTTCTCTATAAACGCCTTAATAATCGGCTGTGATTTACCGTCGCTTGCATCGCGATAAGGAATTTTTAGGACGTGCGACTTCAAATTTTGTTCGCAAACTGCCGTTTCATAACCTTCCAATCTATTTTGCATTTGCATTTGTTCTGAATCGGTCGTTATAAATGCAATATTTTTATAATTATTGCTGATAAGATGATTCGTTGCGTCAAATGTTGCTTGGTGATTATCGATCACGACGCTGTTGCATTTTAAATCCGCAAAATATCTATCTAATAAAACAATCGGATGGTTCTCTTCAACCAATTCTGCGATCCTGCTTTTAATTCCGGGTGACGGAACTATGATAAAACCGTCAACCTGCCTGTTTTTAAATAAATCGATCAGTTCCAGCGACTTTGTATCTTGGTTTTCATTGCTGCAGAAAATTACCTTATACCCTTTTTCATAAGCAATATCTTCAATTATTCGTGCCAATTTTGAAAAAAAATGGTTGGAAATATCTTCGACCATAAAAACCAAAATTTTTGACTTTCCTGTTCTCAAACTCTGTGCAATCTGATTTGGTCTATAATCCACCAATTTTGCATAGTCTAAAACCTTTTGTGTCAGTATTTTTGAAATATGCTTTTCTTTCGCTTTTCCGTTTAAAACAAAGGAAACTGTTGTAACTGAGATGTTTAAATGCTCAGCAATATTTTTAATTGAAACAGTTTTTTTTCTCATTGATGCTATTGTTTTGAACCATCTCCATTTATCTTGAGACGATACTGGCAAAAGTACTAAATATCGAAGCAGTTGTTGCCTAAACGTTAACAAATTACAGGATTGCAAAAAAGTTTAAATCAATTTTAATATTATATCTTCATTAGATATTAGAATGCTTGAGATTCATCTTATCCCAAAATGTTTCATTGAACATAAAACTGGTTCCAACAATGCTCGATTCTTCTGTATTTTCTAATACTGTAAAGTCGATTTCAAAATCGTTTTTCTTCCAAATTTCCTGCACTTCTGGTAAAAACTGCGAATGACACTTTGCTATATTCCCCCCTAAAACCAATGTTTCCGCACCAAATTTCTTTAAATAAGGAAGCAAAAATTCACTAAAATTTACAGCAAACTCTTCAAATACTTTTTTTGAAAACTGATCGTTTTTTGAGGCAATTTCTTTTACTCCGTCGACTACTTTGATGCCGCTATATTCTTCGTATTTTTTAATGAACCATCGCGTCGAGAAAAAGTCATCAGCAATGGCATCCTGAAATTTTTTGTCCCAAAGACATCCGTCTACAGGAATATTTTCGCCAATTTTAAGTGGCATTATTTCATCCAAAAAGGAAGCTCCAAAACCAGTTCCTAAAGTTATTGCCACGACTTTTTTAGATTTTTTGTCTATGCCGTTTACTAAAATACTTCCTATTCCAAATGACGAAGCGTCATTCAAAAATCTGAAACTTACATTCTCGGCATTTATGTAACTCGAAAAATCCTCTGGAATTGATACATTATACAACGCTTCAAATTTATCATTACCTTCAAACATTGCTCTTCCCGTTTCATATTCAAATGGTCCGGGCATGGAAAACGCAATCTCTATGCTATCTTGATTCTCTGAATTTTTAATTGTCTGGTTGATAACTTCTGCCCATTTTGAAAAAATAATTTCCTTTGAAGCCTTGTTGTCAACCGGTCCGCTAAAATAGGTACTCGCAATTATTTTAAAATTTTCATCGTCAACCGCTGCACTGCTAACGTGACTTCCTCCTACATCAACACCAATTATCAATGCCATCTTATTAAATTTATTCTTATTATAAATTGTAAATAACGGAAATTTAGTTAGTTATCTGGTTCACTAAATCACAATAAGTTATATTCAATTCTTTTTCGTTATCACTTCGCTGTAATTATTTCAACCTTGCCTCCATCTTTGAAGAGGTCGTGTGAAATAAAGTAGCCTTTGTTTTTCTTTCCGTTCACTTTAATTTCTTTTAGGTTTCGGCCACCTTTGGGATTTGTTATCGTCACTTTTTTACCCGAATCGACTGTCCAAATCACCTCGTCAAAAACTGGAACTGTAACAATATATTCTGGATCTGCAGGCGACAACGGATACAATCCCAGCGCTCCAAAAACATACCATGAAGACATTTCTCCGGCATCATCCATACCAGACATCGCCAGTTTTTCAGGACCGATGCCATACATTGTATCTAAAATTTCATCAATTCTTCGTTGAGATTTTTCAGGTTTGTTTACAAAATAGTATGAAAATGGCGCTTCGTGAGCAGGTTGGTTTCCGTGGCAATATTGACCGATAAATCCTGAAATATTCCAAGCGATATATTCTGGATTCCAAGGTTTTGTAAAAAATTCATCTAATTTTGCTTCAAACGGTTTTGGCCCGCCATAAAGTGCCACAAGTCCGTTCATGTCATGCGGTGCAAAAAAGGAAACGTTCCATGCGTTTGCTTCGCGGTACATGTACTCATAATACGGAAACTCTGGATTGAACGGCGTAATCCATGAACCGTCTGCCAATTTTCCTCTCATGAATTTTGTTGATTTGTCAAATACGTTTGCATAATTTTTAGAGCGTTTTTTCAAATCGCTATAATGTTCCGTGTCGTTCATTTCCTTTGCAAGCAATGACAGCGCGTGGTCGTCATACGCATATTCAAGTGTTTTTGTAACTCCAGCACGCGCTTTCGTTTCCACCTGTGGATTTTTTATATCTGGGTCAGAAATAAATCCTTTTTCAATATATTCTGAAATGTAAGGCCTTGTGCCACCTTCTTTATAAGCGTTATTTAGCAGTAGTTTGTATGCTTTCTTGATATCATAATTCTTGATTCCTCTTAAATAAGAACCTGCAATAAACGAAGCCGCGTGGTCTCCGTGGAAAAATGTTGGAATAAAACCTTTAATTTCTCCTTCGTCAATCACCGAATTGATTACGTCGTTTGTCACGTCTGGAGAAACAATGCTTAACAAGACCAATTTATTGCGATAATCATCCCAAAAAGAAGGCAGGGTATAGTACATATAATTTTCTTTTCTCACTTTGTCCGCCGCGTCTGTGAATTGTCCGTTTACGTCGCTTCGCAAGGCTGGCCAAAGAAATGAACGGTACAGCATGCTATAAAACATGACATTTTGCTCTTTGCTTCCGCCTTTTACTGCGATTTTTGAAAGCAAGTTTTCCCAGGAACTGCTTCCTTCCTGAAAAACTTTTGTAAACGTTTTATTTTCAGCCTCCGCTTGCAGATTTTCTTTTGCATTTTCTGTGCTCACAAAAGACAAGGCAATTTTTACCGTTACCGGATTATTGTCTCCATCTTTGATATTTACCAAAGCATATCCGTTGCTTCTTGCCAAATCTTTGATTTCTAATTTTTCAATCGCACTGCTGAATGTAGCATAAAAGAAAACTTTTTCACCACCTGTGCGCTGAAAACCGCTGACAGCGTTGCTTCCTTCTTGCTTAATCTGCCAATCGTCAACATTATTATTGGCTTTGCCCAAATCAAAAAGGACTTTTCTATCTTTATTATTTTTAAAGGTATATTCGTGAACGCCGCAACGTAAAGTGGAGGTCAACTTAACGTGAACATCATAATCTTTTAAATACACTTCATAATAAGCCGGACTTGCCTTTTCTTGATCATGGCTGAAAGCCGATTTAAAAGGATAGGACGCCCCTGATGAAACGGGAAGTAACGGAATGTGGCATAAATTCCAATGCCCTTTATTTGTGTGGGTAAACCCAAAAATTTCTGTGTCTTCGTATTCATAACCCGCGCCAGATCTGTATTTTGTCATTGGGCTTAATTGCACCATCGCATTAGGAACCGATGAACCTGGAAAAACCAATCCCGCCCAAACGCGCATGCCAGCCGGAGGCGTGTAACCGATTATTTTTGTATCAAGCAAGGGTGCAGTCCCGATAAATGGGTTAACTAAAGCAGTATATTTTCCGGTGCTTAAACCACCGCCAGTTTCTTGTGCTTTGGCATTAGCTCCAAAAAGCGCGATTGAAAACAGAGCGATAGCAATATTTTTTTTGAATTGTAACATAATAAATAAATTAGGCTGTTTATTAAAGTTCCAACAGTTTTGGATTTTTCTGGTAGGTGTCCCAAAGTAATTCTCCGAAGAGCGTATTTGTCCAAGCGAACCAAGATCTTGTAAAGTTTTTAGCATCGTCTTTGTGGAAAGATTCGTGCATAAAACCAGTGTTTCCGTGTGATGCCTTTAACATCTTAATACAATCTTTGATTTCCTTTGGATCTGAAGTCGTGTAAGCTCTCATCACCAATGACATCGGCCAAATCATGTTCATGCCCACGTGCGGACCGCCGACACCTTCTGCCACCTTTCCCTTGAAGAAAAATGGATTGTCTTCTGACAGGACGAATTTTCTGGTATTTTGGTAAATCGGGTCATTCACATCGATCGCATCTAAATAAGGCAAGCTCAATAAAGAAGGTACATTGGAGTCATCCATTAATAAATGGCCGCCAAAACCGTCTACTTCAAAAGCATAGATATCGCCATATTTTGGATGTTTCACGATACCGTGATTCTTAATTGCTTTTTCAACTTCGTCAGCAAGCACTCTCAATTGTTTTGCTTTGCTATTATTTTTTTTGATGGTTTCCATCATTTCTGCGGCTTGCCTCAAACTCACTACGATGAAAAAATTAGAAGGAATTAGGAATGAAAATACCGTAGCGTCATCACTCGGCCTGAACGCAGAACACACCAAACCAACTGGTTTTACCGGATATCCGTAACCTTTTAAAGGCCTTGTGTCCGTTGCAAATTGTGTCGTTCTCTGAAAAGTATATGGATTGGTGCCGTCTTTCTGTTGCTGATCTTTAAAAACCTTCAGCGTCTCGTCGATCGCTTTTACCCAATTTTCATCAAATGGAGCTGTATCGCCGGTGTTTTTCCAATAATTGTAAGCCAATCGTATTGGATAGCAAAGCGAATCGATTTCATATTTTCGTTCGTGAACGCCAGGTTTCATGTCGGTAAGATCGCTTGTCCACTCCCCTTTTTTATTCGCATCGTCATAAAATGCGTTGGCGTAAGGATCTTTTAAGATGTATTCTGTTTGTCTGTTAATTACACCAGCGATTAGGTTTTTTAATTTTTGGTCTTTCCCTGTAAACGCCATATAGGGCCACACTTGCGCAGAGCTGTCTCTCAGCCACATGGCATCTATATCCCCTGTAATTACATAGGTATCGGGCTTTCCTTTTTTCTCTTTATAGGTAACTGTTGTGTCAAGCGTGTTTGGAAAACAATTGTTGAAAAGCCAGCCCAGTTCTTTGTCATTTACATTTTTCTGAAATTCTGCAATGGTTTTTTCAATAACATCACTTTCAAAATTCCTTTTGTTTTTAGCAACCCTAACCGTTGGGAAACCTAAATTTACTGGAGTTCCAGCAATAATTTCCATTGGATTGATTAATGTCAGGCCGCTAAACATTGCTGTGTTTCTTAAAAATTTTCTTCTTTGCATTTTGTATCGTTTTATTTTGGAAATAATATATTGATATTGGGTTCCGAATTTAGATTTGTTCCGAACTTATTCTGAATAAAAATTAATTATTTATTGAATTGATAACCTTTTTATTGATTTCGTTTACTTCTGAAAAATCCATTTTATCGACTTTTCTGTCGTAGGTCATGAAGCCATTTACTTCGCCCTCAACGTCAGTCGTCTGGGTATAAACTGCTGCAGAAAAACCGACTTTTGCAAGTTTTATCAACTCGTCTGCGTATTCTTTATATTTGGCAGTGGTTTCAGAAGCATTCTTAAACTGGGTATAACCCCAGTTTTTATCCGTTTGCCAAAGATGCCCTTCTACCGGCAATCCAATACCGCCATATTCTCCCAGAACCGTGATTCTTCTGGCGTCATATAATTTTAAATTTGGTCCGGGATAATGGTGGATGTCAAGAATATCCCCGGTCTGAAAATGATTTCCTCCACTTGATGAATTTACCAATCTGCTTGGATCATAGTTTTTTGTCCATTCAGTGATTTCAACCGTTTTGAACTGTCCCCAAGCCTCGTTGAAAGGAACCCAAACCACGATACTCGGATAAGAATAAAGTTCGTCGATAATTTCTTTCCATTCTTTTTTGTAAGTAGCTTCCGATTCAGCACTTCGTTTTAATTCAGTGCCACTAAAATATTCGTGCATTTGCCAGATTGGCCCCGCATCACCGCTTGGCATATCCTGCCAAACTAAAAATCCCATCTTGTCACAATGGGTATACCAGCGCGCAGGTTCAACTTTCACATGCTTGCGGATCATGTTGAAACCTAATTCTTTTGTCTTGATAAGATCAAATTTCAAAGCTTCGTCTGTTGGCGCTGTGTATAAACCGTCAGGCCACCAACCTTGATCTAAAGGACCAAATTGAAAAACATCTTTATTATTGAGTTGCATTCTAACGATGCCGTTTTCGTCTCGTTTTGAAGAAATTTTTCGCATTGCAAAATAACTCTTCACTTCATCTACTGGTTTTCTGTTGCTTAACAACTTAATCTTTAAATCGTATAAAAATGGATTTTCAGGAGACCATAATTTTGGATTATCTAAGAAAATATCGAGAGCCTGTCCCGCAACTGATTTCCCGGAAGCAACGGCTTTTGTACCATCTAATACAGTGACCTCAACAATATCTCCTTCAGAAATACCTTGAATATCACTGGAAATCGAAATTTTTTTTTGATCAATATCTGGAGTTATCCTTAAATGCTCTATATGTTTTTTAGCTACCGGTTCTAACCAAACTGTTTGCCAGATTCCCGTGACTGGCGTGTACCAAATTGACTCCGGATTTTTAACCTGTTTGCCTCGGGGCTGTGTTCCGTCGCTTGAAGGATCCCAGACTTTTACCACTAATTTTTGAGATTTTTGATTTAAAAACGGCGTAATATTAAAACTAAAAGGCGTGTATCCGCCCGTATGCGAGCCGATTTTAATGTCGTTGAGCCATATTTCTGTTTTCCAGTCAACGGCTCCAAAGTGTAATAATATATCTTTATTTTTCCAATTCTTGTCAATTGAAAAAGAAGTTTCATACCAAAGTTCATTTTCAGCACCAACAGTTTTCATCACGCCCGAAAGACTCGATTCCACTGCAAAAGGCACTAATATCTTTCCATCATAATTTTTCGGAATTGCATTTCCCACTGGCTGTATGGCGTAATTCCATAATCCGTTCAGGTTTTTCCATTGCGAGCGCTCCATTATCGGTCGCGGATATTCTGGAAGTGTATTTTGTGAATCTACTGCTGCAGCCCACTTTGTCTTAATCTTATCGCCTTGTGGTTTCCATTGTGCAAATGCGGATAGGTTGGCTAGTAAAAAAAGTAGGATTAGTTTGTTTTTCATTTTTTGGGGAGTTTTCTATATTCCAAGGAAGATAATTTGATGTTAAAAAAAACCTGCAGACTTCGCCTGCAGGCAATTCACTAAATTTACTAACTCAATTATTCTAACAAATTTTCTTCATCAAGTTTTGCAGCGGCTTCGATTAGCATCACGCCACTTATCTGTGTGGTAAGGTCAGTAGTGCCACCAGGAAGGGCGCTCCAATTGGACCCCACAAACATCACCGGCCGTTGAATACCACTTTTGTATAAAGTTTGGGCATTGAATTTAAAGAAATTCACAAAATTCTGGCGATCTGAAGAATTTATCGCAGGCTGCTCGATCATTTCAGTAAAATATCTGATAAAAATACCTTTGAATAATCCGCCGTCACCCTGACCTTCGTCTCTTAATAATCCGTTTGAAACTAACTTTATGCTCGTCATTGAACTTTTAGCTGACCTTACAGCGTCCGTCAAATAAACAGGATTGTTAGTTGCTTCATAAAGCCTAAGCCCTGCCCCTATCCAGGTTCCCATGTTATAGGTGAAAACCCAATCTTTATTAGTAACCGCTACTCCATTTACCATGGAAATATTGTCCCACACGATCCCAGAAACTGGATCAACCAAATTATTTTTTTGCCAATTGTAAATTCTTATTGCCCATTCCAAGTCATCTTGGTCTTGGTCAATTTCATATAATCTCATGGCCAATATCGCTGCAGGAGCGTTGGAAACGGCATTCTTCTGGAATGGTGTGTCTTGTTTCCAAGTGATTCCTCCGCTAAAAACATCATCGCTCCAGCTGGTTTTGATAATTTCCCATAGTAGATCGGCCACTTCTTTGTACTCTGGATCATTAGTGGCTTCAAAAGCTCTTAAACATGAATTACCCAGCCAAATCATGTCATCGTTGAAGACATTATTATAGGTGTTTCCGTTTTTTACTTTGATGCCCTGAACGAGCGCCTTCATCTTTAGAGAATAGCTTTCGTCGCCAGTTCTTAGGTAGCCATCGACTAGCATATCAAGAACGTGCGCGTTTGGCCAATAGTGGAAGGTGCTGTTTCCTGCATTGTCTTGAACAAAAGTTCCATTGGATCCTAAGTAGGAATTATAAGTCGCATTCTGCAACGAATCTGCGGTTTGCGCCCAAGTGTAGTCAAATTCGGGTCCGCTAGCACCAGGATCTGTCAACGGAACTGGATCATCGCTGCAAGATGTAACGCTAAAGCCAAGGCTGGTAATAAATGCTATAACTACACCTTGTTGTATTGAAATAAATCTTTTCATTTTTTTAAAATTTATAATTTTTCTGGTATCAAAAACTGATTCAGAAAGGTCTAATTAGCTACAAAACTGTAAAATTATGCGTGTAAGCTGGGGCTGTACCGCTGAAATCAATCAACGAATTCACGTTGTGGTTGTCCACCGCCGAAGCAAACTTGAAGCAGTTTGACCACTGATCGCTACTTACAGCAAACATATACCAGTAAGCTGGCGGCACATTTCCATCTGGCCTATTATTATCTGCGTTTGAACTTCCTAACCATTCAAAGGAGTCGGTTTCGTTTTGATTTACTGTAAATCTAAATTTGTAACGCTCGTCTCTTCCCCAAGTTTCTTGTCTGAAAACAATCAACTTATTTTCAGCCTTCCATGTTCCTTTTCCCGCATAAACGTATTCAAATGAAAATTCTGCATTTGGTGCAAACCACAATTCAATTTTCTTGATTTCAGTCATTGTTGTAGAACCATCGCTGAAATCAACTTTAATTCTGTACACTTTATCATCTCCTGAATATGCGGTTGCTCCATTTTCCTGCAAATCTCCTTCATCGATATAAAACACTTCTGGAGTTCCGTTTTTTCTTGTAATGAACTGATAGTCTCCAGATGAAAGCTTCGTGTAAATTTCAAAAGTGCTTGCACCCGTTTTCTTGAATGGAACGGCCTCTGTTTGAATTGTTCCACCTTCTGAGCCCGTTCCTGAAATAAATAATTGGTCAGGAACTGGGAAACCGCCCGGTCTTAGTACTTCAAAAATACCTGAAACACTAGATTTCTGTATATTAATTCCTTTTGAGCTGTTAACCGTCCAAATCAATTTTCCGATAGATTCTGTCTCAATTCCGGCAAGGCCAGCAATTTTATTAAGATCAGAAAAAGAGATGTTCAAAGTTCTCTGAAATCCGTTACCATCAGAAGGCATCACATAAACAGGATTAGAAAAATCGCCGCCCTCGCGATCGAATACAACGTCATAAAGCACGACACCGTTATCTTCTGCTTTTGCTGCTTCCCACTCAAAAACAGCAGAACTTTGCGCTCCTAAATCAAAAAAAGTATTGTCAGCAGGCGCGTATAAAGCATTTACTGCACTTACATTTGTGTGGCTAAGCGTATCATCATCTGAACAGCTTACTGCAAATACTGAAAATAGAATCAGTAAAATTTTTGGAAAATTATTTTTCATGATATTTATTTTTTAAAAGTTTGTTATTTCTAAAATTACCAACCCGGATTTTGAGAAAGATTGCCATTAATCAAACGCTCATCTCTTGGAACTGGCCATAAATAATGCTTGCCCGGATCAAAAGTTCTCAGATTAACTCTCAGGTAACCATTGTCAATTGAGCTTGATCCAAATTTTGCTCCGTGAGCCCAGCCGTTTAATACCGTTTCGGCAATCTGCCATCTTCGGATATCAAAAATTCTCAAGCCTTCCATTGCAAATTCTGAACGTCTTTCATTTCTTAAAACTTGACGAAGCCCGTCTTGAGACAATGAACCGTCAAAATTCAGCGCGGCAGGATCTGTGAAACCAGCTCTTGATCTCACTGCTCCGATTGTTGCCGCCCAAGAAGTTGCATCAAATTGTCCTAATTCAATCTTTGCTTCTGCGTTCATTAATAGCACATCCGCGTAGCGCAAAAGCATTAAGTTCAGTCCTGATTGCAATGACGTGGTGTGCTGCGGATCAAAATACTTTCGAGTGTAATATCCTGTGGATGTCGATGAAGAACCAGAAACATATTCGTCTGTAGGCTCACCTGGCGAAGTTCCAGGCTTGATGTAAATCGTGCGCATCGTGCCATCTTCTTGTTCCCATTCATATAAATGATAAACCACTGTGGCAGTCAGCCTGGGATCTCTTGCCGTGTACGGATCATTTTCGTCATAACCTGACCCTGATTCGTTGATTTTTTTTCCGTTTAGCATTAAATAGCTGTCAACCAATTCTTGTGTTGGTGCCAAGGCGTTTAACCTCGCTCCTACAGAAATTGGCGCCATGTCAAAGAATTCGCCCCACATCCTGAACTGCGGCACATATTGCAAGCTTAAGATATCCTCGCTGTTGTATTCATTTTGGGGAAGAAAAATACCTTCATAAGACGGAAAAAGGCTATATGTTCCAAAGGTTCCCGCCATAATTGCATCAGTAGTTTCAATCACTTCGCTCCAGCGCCCTTCATATAACAGCACTCTGGCTTTTAAGGTCATCGCTGCAGCTGAAGTAATTTTTCCTCTTTCTGAAGCGCCATAACTTGCAGGCAGGTCGGTCACAGCTTCGTCTAATTCGTTTACTATAAATTCCACCACTTCTTCGTGCGAAGTACGGCTAACCGTGCTGGCTTCCCCCAATGAAGGATCACTCGCGATAAGCGGAATTGCGCCGAACCATGTTGTTAGTTGAAAATGCTGAAAGGCTCTAATAAAACGTGCCTCCGCTTTCATTCTTGCAATGACAATTGGGTCTGCGCCGTTGATTCTATCAATATTTTCAAGAATCAAATTGCAAGATTTTATTCCCGCGTATCTGTTATTCCATTCCTCTTTCATTCTGGGTAGCGATGCATCATATAAACCACCGCCAATTGATGCGGCTCCAGCGTTGTCTCCTCGCGAATTAACAGCGTTGTCTGACAATGCCTCATTATAAAAGAAGTATTGACTATTCTGCATTTGAGAATAAGCAGTATTTAATAAAGTTTGCGCTTTGTCAACGCTCGTCCAATAATTTTCATCTGTAAATTGGTTTTCTGGTGCCAAGTCAAGGTCTTCGCAACTTATTGCAAAAAACAAAAGCAGAAAAGGCAACATCTTCAGTTTCGTAACAAATTTATTTTTCATTTTCTATCTTATTAAAATGTAACATCTAAACCTAATCCATAATAAACTTGCGTTGGGTATGCTCTGCCGCTGTTTGCTCCAGACGGTGTCATATTTCCATTAAATTCAGATAGTTCTGGATCGACAAATTTCACTTTTGACAATGTGAGTAAATTTTGTCCTGACACATACATTCTGAAGCTTTTAATTCCGATATCTTTCAAGGCCATTTCAGGAAGCGTATACCCAATCTGCACATTTTTCAACCTTGCGTAAGCGCCGTCATATAAATACATATTAGAACCTCTTCTAAAATTATTTGTGTTTGAAGGCGTCCCATTGTTTGCCAAACGCGGATATCTTGCATCTGGATTTTGAGGCGTCCAATAGTCTAACTGGTGCGTGTACATCGTCATTCCGTAGTTATAGTGAAAAGGTTCAACTAATTCTCCACGAATCATCATCGTTCTTTTTCCAACTCCTTGCACAAAAACGCTCAAGTCAATCCCTTTGTATTCTATATTATAAGTAGCTCCAAAAGTGTATCTTGGAAATGGATTTCCGAAGACAAATTTATCTTTATCGTCTATTTTTCCATCTTGATTGAGATCCACATAGCGGTTGTCTCCCGGAAGAACAGTTACTCCCACAGGCACTGCAGCTCCTTGAATTTCGTCCATATTTTGGAAATATCCGTCAGTCATAAGTCCTACGTAAGAATTAAATGGCAAACCTTCGCGAAGCAAAACTTGAAGTTCTTCAACACCCGTGAGTCTTTCCTGTCCATTAAAATCAAGGACTTTATTTTTAGAATCACCAAAAGTAAGCGTCAGGTTGTGGTTGAATAATTTTCCAGAATGCCTGTAGGTAGCGGTAATTTCCCAGCCTCTATTTCCTACTTTTCCAGCGTTAAAATCAGGAAGTCCAGTTCCATAAACACCTGGAACCTGCGGTGGCACAAGGATATCAGAGGTCACTTTATCGAAGAAGTCAAATGACAATCCAAGCGCTCCTTTGAAAAAATCCATATCTAGACCCACGTTAAACGTGGCTGCTTTTTCCCATTGGATATCTGGGTTGGCAAAGTTGAAGCCGGTTCCGCTGACGCCCGTATTATTGAAACCATAAGCATTTTGGAACGTAAAATAAGTAGTTTGGAACTGATAATTACCCACATTTTGGTTTCCTAAAATTCCATAAGAAGAACGTATTTTTATGTTTCCGACGTTCTCTTTATACGATTCCATGAAATTTTCTTTCGTAAGTGCATAACCAACCGTTGCTGAAGGAAAGAATCCCCAACGTCTTTCTTTGTTAAATTTTGAAGAACCATCATATCGAAAACTAAGTTCCGCAAAATATTTGCTATCAAAATCATAAGTCACACGACCAAATAATGAGTTTAAGCTACTTTGAGAAGAGCTTCCGTTTGAATTATAAGAGTTTTCGCCGATTACCGTCTCACTCGTTGGCGTTCCTAAATCTGGATCCGTGAACTTTTTGAAAATTCCGATTCCTCGATCAGAATGGTTTTCGTTTGAAACCCCAATAAGACCTCCGACTGCGTGTCTTCCAAAAACTTTGTTATAATCAAGCATCAATTGCAAGTTTAAATCTAAGCTTTTGCGACTTTCATCGTTCGTGTCTCTGTCTGCACCGTAAACTCCTTGTGGAGAAAACTGCACTTCTTTTACTCTCGTAAACATCGTATTTGACCATAAGCGTCCGCCAAAAATACCTTTGATTTTTAAGTCATCAGTCACTTTATATTCTCCGTTTAAAGCTCCAAAAACATCATCATTATCATATTTCCTGAAACCACCTTTTTCTAAAATTCCCAGCGAATTGAATTGCTGCAAGACATCGTTTGTCAGATAATTTCCGTTTTCATCAACCTGTCTGTAATACAACGGAACCCTGAAGGCATCTGCCATCAGATTTCCGGTACTTGCAGAATGATCTGTAATTCTTTGTTTTGAATATGCCAAAGTTGAAGTCAATCGAAATCGCTCGAAATCGTTAACAAGATTAATTCTGTAATTGTAACGCTTCATTCCTTTTTCTGGACCAACAAAAGTGCTTCTTTGGTCTAAATATCCAACTGAAACCAAATAAGTTGAGTTTTCACTTCCGCCAGAAATAGATAAATTATAATTTTCTTGCAAAGCGGGTTTCACGATTTCTTTGGCAAACCATTTTGTATCTCCGTTTTCTCTAAAATTTGCAATTTGTTCTGCCGAAAAAACAGCATTGGTTTCACCTGAATTGTAAGCCGCTTCATTTCGCAGCATAGCGTTTTCATAACCATGGACAGGTTCTGTAAAATAACGAGGATTGTTAAACCCAACGAGAGATCCGAACTGTACTGTCATTGGTGTTTTCTTGCTTCCTCTTTTTGTTGTAATCAAAATAACACCGTTACTTGCTCTCGATCCATAAATCGCTGCACTTCCCGCATCTTTTAACACCGAAACGCTTTCAATATCAGCCGGATTTATCGCATTGATATCGCCGCCAACGATTCCGTCGACAACCACCAATGGGCTGTTATTACCAAGTGTGCTGACACCTCTAATGTTAATGTTAACTCCCGCGCCTGGTTCGCCATTAGTTTGCTGAATGGTCAAACTTGGCGCCTTGCCCTGCAAAGCTAAAACTGTGTTTGCACTCGGGCGATCTTTAAAAGCTTCGCTGTTAACTTGATCAATAGAACTTACTACTTTGGTCTTTTTCTGAGTTCCGTAGCCAATTACTACTACCTCTTCTAAATCTGCTGCCGCGTCTTCAAGTACGATTTTTAGATTTTGACCTGCGCTTGCGCTTTTCTCAATCGTTTTCATTCCCATATAAGAAAAAACGATGACCGATTGAGGCGTTGCAACAGATATTGAAAAGTTTCCTTCAAGATCAGTTTGCACAATATTACCCGCTCCCTTTTCTGATACCGAAACCCCAGGAAGCGGCAATCCCGTTTCATCCAACACAGTTCCATTTATGACAGTTTTAGAACCGTTTTGCGCATAAGCGTTGCAAAAAAACAGTAACAATAAAATTGTAAGTCCGAGATTATTAAATCTAGACGAAAACACTTTTATCTTACCATTTCCTGGCGGTAAACTTTTTAAGTAATTTTTTGTTTTCATTGTGGATGGTTATTTTTTTGATACTAGGTTAGTCGACGATACAAACATACTAAAACGTTTTAGTAAAAAAAATATAATTTCATTTATGATTAAATTATTACGAAAAAATTATGCAAACTGTAATTTTTAATCGCTTTATTAATATATTATTATCATTTTGCACCAATGACTAAGTAAAATTCAATATTTTCATGAATCCTTAAAAAAGACCAGATATCGCTGCCTCATTTTTCCAATAAATTCATTGGAGTCACGTATTAATGTTAGCGTATGCCAATAATTGGATAAATTGGCCGAAAATCCAATAATGCTAATCGGGGAATTTAATTGCTTTTTGCTCGGATGGCCAAAAAGTAGGCGCCACCCCAAAGCGGGAAGCTATCGAAGGGTACGTATCTAAAATTGGATTTGCACAACCTAAGGTGTCCCGCTTGTCAATCTGTCCCTTCTCAGGCGAAGTTCTTAAATATAGCTTATACATTTTTTTTTGTCGTTTTCTGTGAAGGACGACCTAGAGCTATACAGATGGCGACTTTTAAGGCAGACGAAGCTTATTTGAAGTCAGAGTTCCTCATTTTCAACGGAGGCACTACTAAATCATGCAGCCTTAAACTGCAACTCTGCAACAATTACGTGCTGCAATTGCTTAATTTCGATCTCAAACCGATATCGTACACATGAAGCCCAACTACTCATTTCCACCTTATGCAAAATTTGCTTTTATACTTATAATAATTATCTCGGTCATCGCACTGCTGTACTTGGGGCAGGGAGTCCTGGCGCCGCTTTTGCTTGCGATGCTTTTCGCCATACTCATTGAGCCGATAGCGGCCTTTCTTCAGGCAAGGCTTCGCTTTCCCAACACGGTGGCGACCTCGGTGGCCGTAGTGCTCTTTATTGCCGTCTTCTTTATCCTCTTCTATTTCATTTCCCTGCAGCTCGTGGGGATGGCAGACGATTGGGGAAAAATCAAGTCCAACCTGGATACGCACTACCACAACCTCCAGCAGTTTGTCGAGACCAAATTCGGCATAACCAAAGGCCAGCAGCAGCAGGCCATTTCCCAGGCAACCAGCGAATCGGCATCGACCGGCAAGCAGCTGGCTGGCGCTACGCTCGCTTCGATTACGGACTCGCTTCTCAACCTGGTACTGATTCCGATCTACATGTTCCTGATCCTGCTTTACAAGAAGCATTTCGTAAAATTCCTGCGCGACCTGGTTCGGGTCGAAAATCATGAAAAATTGCGCGACATCCTGGCTACGGTAAAAATTTCAGTCAGGAGCTATATCGTGGGGCTTCTCATCGAAATGGTGATCGTTTCGGTCCTTACTGCTGTAGGGCTTAGCATCATAGGAATCAAGTACGCGATCCTTCTTGGCGTGATCACGGGGCTGCTCAACCTGATTCCGTACATCGGGATCGTGGTGGCAGGCCTGCTTACCGTCGTCGCCTCGCTTACCGGCGATACCGATGCCACCATCATCGTCGGGATCATCGCTGTCAATGTAGCGGTTCAGTTCGTGGACAACAACATATTGGTGCCGATGGTTGTGAGCTCCAAGGTGGAACTAAAC
Organism: Flavobacterium qiangtangense; assembly: GCF_042658345.1. Classification (NCBI taxonomy): domain Bacteria; kingdom Pseudomonadati; phylum Bacteroidota; class Flavobacteriia; order Flavobacteriales; family Flavobacteriaceae; genus Flavobacterium; species Flavobacterium qiangtangense. The sequence continues at coordinate 603,814 of NZ_JBHSQB010000003.1, read as the reverse complement.
GCCATTGCCTCGATAGTGGGCATCATCATCGGAGGACTGCTGGGCGGCATTTCAGGAATGTTCCTGGCCATCCCGATCATTGCGATCTTGAAAATTATCTTTGACCGCGTGGAAAACCTGAGGCCCTGGGGCTACCTGCTGGGTGACGATATTCCCAAAAAAGTATTCTGGAGAAGGAGAGCCAGGATATAGGTCAGGACGTTTTTTCCCAAGGTAACGGATTGTTTCTTAATCTGTTTTGGTATTTCGAAGATTAGGGGCCGGATTGTTTCCCAATTAAATTTTTGACGGCACCTTTTAACCACCTGTTCCCAAAAAGATACCTTCCAGAAAAGCGTATGTCAAGAATTTTTGGGCTTTTAGAAACAGCCTCCACTTCCTTTCCTTCATTGGGTAGCAACGAAATACGACGTTCGCATGCTCCAATACAATGGTACAGCAATAATTGGACATACAACGGCCGATTTCGCAGGCATTCTGGTTATAGTTAAAAGATTACAAATAATGACTTTAGTCTGATGCAACTGTCGTACATTGTATGTTGCTAAAACTTTAAATCATGAAAAAAATTACCTTGCTCCTTGTTCTTTTTTCAAGCGTCGCGTCTCAGGCGCAGGGCTTCCCCGCCCCTTATTGTGCAATTGCAGATGCTGACGAGGTCTCTGTAGAAGAAATCTCTGCGGTAAATATTAACGGCCTGACAATTATCAATTCTAATACAGCAGACCCTCTTGTTGATTTTACCGGCACTGTCGTTCCTGTAGTTCCGGGGCAGGCTTACACCCTGCAGGTCTTCGGAAATACGTACGGAAATTTTGACACCAGCATCGTGGCATTTATCGACTGGAACGGCAACGGCATCCTGGACGATGCAGGGGAAATTTACGAGGTCGGAACGCTTACTGATTCCGACGGAAGCGACGGAACCTTTGTGACTGCAGACATTGCGGTGCCGGCAACGGCCGCCGCAGGGACAGTGCGCGTGCGAATTACAAAGACCTATACCGATGAGGAGTCGGTCGCGATCGTCGATCCCTGCGCAATCTCCTTTGACGCTTTCGGCTTTGGCGCATTTCCTGGCTACGGACAGGCGGTGGACTTAAGTCTCAGCGTCGGAAGCCTCGGGACTCAAAATTTTGATATGGCCTCACTATCCATCTATCCCGTCCCTGCAAAAAATACGGTTACCATATCCTACAAAGCGGCCATCGGAAGCCTGTCAGTCTACAACCAGGCCGGCCAGGAAATTCATGCAGGCAGCGGACTGGGTCCACAAACAGAATTAGATGTTTCCCAATTCGCAGCCGGTATCTATTTCTTAAGGCTTTCCAGTGGCCACGAAACGCAGACCGTCAAGATCATCAAGGAATAGCCTCCGCTGCTTGGCAGGAGCAGCTTGATACATCTTAAAGATCAAATCGAGATGCCCGGTCCTGGCATTTCCTACAGCAGGCCTTCATCTGCAAAAGAGCAGTAGCCCTCGGGAGTAATGATCATCGAGTCGACAAGCGCGATGTCAAGCAGCCTTCCCGCCTCTTTTATTTTTCGGGTAATGTTCCTGTCTGCTTCAGATGCGGTCAGGTTGCCCGAAGGATGGTTGTGCACCATCATCAGCGCCGTCGCGTTCGCTTTCAGCGCTGCCGAGAATACCAGCCTCACATCTACTACAGTTCCGGTGATTCCTCCCGAAGAGAGCTCATAGATGCCGAGCACGCGGTAGGCCTGGTTCAGCAGGACGATCTTGAACTGCTCAAAAAACTCGATCTTGCCGGGGTCCCAAGATGCGAGGACTATTTCGTGGGCGTCCCTGGACGACTGTATCTTCGGCCGTTCCGACGCCTTTACTTTCGACCTGTATACCAATTCGATTTCTGATACCCTGTCCCAGTTGCTGCTGTGTGTTGCTTTTTCCATGATGCTATTCTTAATGGTTAATAATAGCGCCAAGACCGGGCAATGGGAAGCGAGCGCAAAAAGCAACGCAATAAAGCAAGCACGCAGTGCCTTGCATTTATGGGGGAATTTTTTGCAGGCGAACCGCATCCGCGCCCGAACTTTGTGCGGGGATTTGCCAATACCAAGAGCCTGTACTGCATGTCGCACAGCCACGGAGCAATTGGAAGCTGCCGCGAGTCTGACAGCAACCAATATTTAGCAAGGCGCCACCTGATCCCTTGGAATAAGATTATAGCGAGAAGGAAAAATAGTTGCATTTGCCGTCACTGGAACGTTTTAATCGGAGCAGCAATCCTTTAGGCGTGTAAAGCTCGAAAACTTGGTAAAAAGAGCCAAAAGAGATTTCAAGGAAAGGCAAGCCAGCATCGTACCAAACCGATTGATAACTGAGAGATGTGCATTGGTGACTACTTCCAAAATGAATTTGCAGATGACCATTACAGAATCTTTAAGGAGAAGATATGGATATGTAGCCCATTCATTCCGATGAAGATTGAGCAGGGAAAGAGAAACACTATCATGTTTTTTCCTCATGAGCCAATATTCATTGCTCAATGACGGAGCCGGAAAGCCCATCTTAAGAGCACTTGCAGATGCGTTAACCGAAAGATGAACCCACGGCTTACTAGAGGGAAATCGATTCGGTAATCGAGAGCGTGTGGAAGAAAAGAAAATAGGGAACATTAACATTTTATTTTCATGAAGAAATTATATAACAGCATAGGAAATTTATCTTTGATTTTTCTAACTACAGCGATGCGAAAAGACATGCGCAGAAACAAAAAACTGAAAAATGCGTAAAAATTTATCTTAATTTACCTATTTATAGTGGTACTATTTTCTAGCTTTTCTGCGCCCAAGAAATATCAAAATAGCCTTTTTGATAAAAGCTTTTTTGAAAATAAGAGGATTTATTTTTAACTGTCTGACAAAAGCGACGACATTAGGATAGTTAAGGAGGCGCCTAACACAGGAGAAACAAAGATACCAGAATACAGAGCCGTTTTCAAAAAATCTATTGAGTGCTACTTAAAAGCCTCCAAATCGGAGGCTTAACATTGTTTTACATAAACGTCCAAATGGCAATATATAGATGATAGTCTGATTGGATTTCCTGTAGCAACATTTATTAAATAAATTTTAGCAAGATTCCCATTTTTCGGCGGAGTAATTTAACGAGTTTGGGATGATTAGCGAATCGCAGGTCTAATTCCTACTCTCGCAGTCGTAATGATTAAGCCACGTCGTTCTGAAATTCTTTCCCGTTAATTTATACCTCAATCACATAAGTCAAATGCTAAACACCTCAATCTCCGTCTGTGGAGATTATGTTCAATTTGATTGGTGCAGTCTTTCAAATGGTTTTGGCGTTGGTTGCGTTTTTTTGTTCGTGCTAGATGGATTTGGAAAAGTGTTTAAATAAAAGACAGCACAATGACTGTCTTTTGTTTTTCTAATCTAAAAATAAAATTTAGTAATTAGGCGTATAACTGTGAGGCTTTAACTCTGTATGCTTTTCTTGTTAGGTGAATTAACTCGTCTTCTCTAATGTGGTGTTCCATCTTCTTTTTGGCTTCGGATCAGGTTTGATAGCTTGAATTTGTTCCATAATACTGCTTTAAAATTATTTTTGGCACTTCGCCAAAAGCAAATTTACGAGCTTACCGAATATGATAATTACGGTTTTCCGTAAATCTCAAAAACTGTCTGAGAACAGCTGTCAACTTTTCTCTAAGAGAAAGATATTCAAAGCTTTTAGTTAGCACATCTGCAACAACAAACCTTACTTAAAGTCTTTTTACGTGAATAAAACCTATATCCCATAAAGAAAAAACCGAAGGTTGTTTTATTTTTTAGCTGTAAAATTATAAATCATTGATTTTCAAATTAATAAATTATAAAACAAGAGTACCAACACATCTGATATATCACCAATTCAATAGCTAACTATGCGCTTGTTCGCTCCAAAGTTTTGGTACGATTCTAAAATCGAAGTTTATTACTTCTTATAATATGTTTCGTCTTTAATCAACTTTAAAAAAGATTTTGAATCTTCTTTATTAATACCATTCACCTTAATGTCAAAATGCTCGCCCATGCAAATGGTGTCAATATTTTTTTTGTTATGATAAACAACCTGTATTCTAACATCTATGTCTCTTTGCTCTTTTGAAGTTTTTAATTGATTAAATTGGTTTATGAATTGATTTATAAAATCCACATTATCAATTTTTTTAAATTTTACTTTATCTTTCAATAATTCACCATGTACTACATTACAGCCAAGTTGCATTGGATACCGTAAACCTTCTTTTAAATAAAATACCTCTAAATATTTATCACTTTGATTGTCTTTTTTAATTTTCGAGCAATTCAATATTGAAATGCAAAATATTGAAAATAAGATTAATTTCATATCTGATTTAGTTTTATTGTTTTTTATATTTATCAGCCGATGGAGTAGGATATAATTTCTGACTATTCAACTTTTCATTATATTTTACAGTCTTGTCGGCATCAACTTTAGTTGAAGTTGGAGATGTAGTCACTACAGGTAATCCTTTATGGTCTGTTCTTGTAACGTTACCAGGTGGCACTTCTCCATTTGCTCTAGCTGTTCTTTGTTCTGAACCAGTGATAACTCTCTTTTCCTCTTTATTATCATACTTTTTATCAGGTGTTTCAACACGCCCATTCATACTTACTTTACCTGCTGCTGCATATTTACCTGCGTGGTCAGCTTCGTGGTCTAATACTGTAGCTGGTGATAAAATAAATCCATTTGTGGTCTCTAATCCCATTCTTGGATTCCACTTAACAACATTGTAATCTCCTGAATTTGGAAATGAGGAAGGTTGGTCTGTATAAGAAGCTTCTGATGTTTCTTGAACATCAATCATTAATGCTGGATTTTCTGCTACTGACCGCAAACCGTCTCCGCCACCATTACCTACATCATAACGATATGCTTCTACAAACTCTCTTACAAATTGGCTGTCAGGTAACGCCGTATGCCCACCATTGAAAACAAACGACTGACTATTTCCAAGCTTATCATTATAGTAAATTATCCAATCATCTGGCTGCATTCCGTCTGAATCGACAAAATAGATAGGATTATTGTAGGCGTAATTATAAGGTGTCCATCTGCGAGAATTCTCCGCCAGCGGGTCTATATTCATCCACCTCCCGATTGCAGGGTCATAATTCCTAGCCCCGTAGTCGTAGAGGTTCAGCCCCAGCTCGTCCTGGAACTCCTTTCCGTTGTACTTATACTTATAGTAATCGGCAACATTTTCTAAGAACGTAATTTAAAAGATAAACTTACCATTAATCATTCAAATCCAAAAATAAATCTTCAAAACAGCAGTAAAAACCATTAAACTTTTACTAAAGCAGATTGTTCGACGGTTTAATCTTTTGAGATGGGTTCTAAGCGTCAGATTCTTTCTTTCAATGTGATTAGTCCCAAAACGCTTTACGGAATGCATTTTCTCATCAATCAGATACCTGTAGTTTTTCAACCTGTCAGTGAATATTCTTTTTGCTTCTGATAATTTCAATGTTTCAGTAACACGGCTCAGCGTTTTATTGGTTCGTTTCCCAACATTAAAGCTGACAACATTCCTAGAATTCTTTTCCAAAGCATAAACCAGCCAAATAAAATTTCTTTTGTATCTGATATAAGTACATAGTTCATCAACTTCATAGGCTTTTCCCTTACTTATAACAGGATGATTAATATTTCTAGCAATTGATACAATTCTTTTCAATAGTGCCGTAGTTGAAATTTTTAATATTCTTGCTGTACTTCTTATGCCTAAACCGTCTTTTGTAAATTGAATGATACTTTCATCAATATCAGTTTTGTACGCTTGATAAGTATAATTTCCAACCCTTGTTTTCTTGCAAAGCTTACAAACATACCTTTGAATGCCTGACTTTGTTTTGCCATATTTTATCATGTTTTTAATTTCACCAACACATCTGTAACACCTAGTCGAGTTTAAGCCCATTTTTTTCGATTTAAGACATTATAAAATAAAAAAACAACCCGAAGGCTGTTTTAATTTCTTTGCGATATTAATATAAATCATTGATTATCTGCAAATCTTAGTTCAAATAATTACTCATCAACACATCTGATACATTACCACAAAACATTACCGTGGATACATTGTTAATTAATTTCGTCAACATTATTTTTATTTTCTCGATTGCTTCTGTAAAAATCGCCAATGGCTTTATTGTTTTCTAAAATCTTATAAATGCTATCAGACTTGTTAAATTCTATTTTTGCACCGTAGCCATTTCTATAGACTTTTTCCAAGGCGACTTGACAATTGACAATATTCAATTTTGCACCTTCTGTAAGGTAATGCAGCGCGTAGTTTCTGTCCGCCTGACTTAGGTTCTCAATTTTTTTTAACTCATATATACCTTCATTTTTGATTGCCAGCATAGCACGAAAAATTTGATAGAAAGATTTTTCAGTTTTATATTTCTGATTCATTACCAAAGAAATTGTTAGGACATCATAATAATTTCTATCCTGACTTGTAAAATCAAGATACGTGCCATACGCAGATTCGTCACCTTTTGTAACTGCTTGAATTTTCAATTCTTGAATAACTTCACATCGAGGTTTTTCGTCAACTGTTTTTGTCTTTTTGCAAGAAACAAAAATCAGTAATGCCATTATCATTATTTTTCTCATACCTTAATTTTTAAAAACTCTTCTGTCGATAATACGTCCAGCCAGGTCAGATGCCAACAGACGGATTCTAGAAAATGCAATCCGCGAAGTTGAAGAATTTGAATAATATCACTTGCTTCACCGTGCGCACCCATCTATCCTTTCCAGACGGTTTATTTTATCGGCTATATAATGCATGCAGCTCGGATATCCTCCAGCAAGTATGGTGTAGGGAATTAGCACCGCAAATGTGGTTACGATACCGTAACATATTTCGCCGTTGTAGAAATACATGTTCTTTACCTCAAATCCTCTCTCCCGAATCAACATATCGTACCTGTTATCGCCTGCGTAAAGCGAAAGGGAATCTGCGAAAAACTGCCACTGCTGAATGATCTCTTTATTCGGTGCGGTAATTGGTGCCATTATACTAGAATTTTAAATAAAAGAACGTTTGGTCGTTGCCAATATTTTGTAATATTTGTGAAAGTTATTATAAATTACCAATAATTGAAGAAAATATTAAAGAAAAAACAGCTATATATACAAATAATTTAAATATTCGCAATATGCGATGTTTATCAAGTTCTGTGGTTACATCCTAATCTAGATGCAGTAATTTAAGTGCCTTGTTGCGATGGATATCAAACGATCGTTCCTTTAAGTTTCCTGCAGGCCTTCGCCTGTCAGCTAGATTTTGTATCTTAGCTGGGCAATAGTTAGTTGTGATGATTGTTGAAACTTGTTACTTCTTAATTTTTAGTTCCGCCTGGTGCTTGCCTGCACCAGGCTTTTTTTAACTTTGCCTAGCGTTATCCCAGCATTGTTCAAAATCATTACATGTCTGTATGAGAACTGAGGCACCGGCGCTATTTTTGCAGCACTGCCAGACATGCACCCGCATGTTTTTCAAAAAGATCCTTAAAATTCCGTCCTATTGTACACGTGCGTGAAAAAAACGGGGCGCAGTGAAAAAATTAGTTTGGTGTCGTTTGACCCTGCAACCGCACCTATTGTCCCAAAGCTGCCACGTATTACCGCGACGGATGCGTCATCTCCTCATTCGCTCCAAATAGAATCTTCTGTCGCAGGGTGGCATGCATACAGATTTAATCCTTATTGCTGCACACTTGTGCTTTGGATCGCATTTCCATACGGGTCTGCAGCGGTACAAGCACGAACATCCTTTTAAGGCAGTCGCCAATGTCCAAACGCCAGCTGCCCTCTATAGCACTATTCGCATGTGCATGTGCTTGATCCCTACTTCTTCGAAAGGTTCGCCGTAGGCTTCAAAGCCCAGGCTTCTGTAAAATGGCACGGCGCTGTCCCTGGCATGGCACACAACCTCATGGATTCCTTCCAACTCGCAAAACGCGAATAGTTCCTTGACCAGTAGCTTACCGACTCCCTTCCCCTGCTGTGTGCCATCTACGGCCATCTGGATCAACTGCCCTTTCATTTCTGGTCCGTCAAGCGGCACCAATACCACGCAGCCCAGCACTTGCCCAGCTTCGACAGCGACAAAGTGCCACGATTTTTCATCGTGCATTTCCCAAGCGTGGTCGGGGATGCCCACGGGCCTGAGCAGAATTTTATTTCTCAATTCCTGCTCCAGCGGATAAAGCCTGTCTGATGTCTTGATTAGCCTTACATTTATCATATTCTTTTTTTTAAAAGTTGTAGTCCCAACAGTGCGCCCCCGCAGGCGACCGCAGCCTCTCAATTGAGGCTAGTGAGGCAGAATCGGTAGCCGACGTACGTTTGCTGCAAATGTACGCAGAACTTAACCGGCAGTGAAATTCCAAAGACTGGAAAACCTGAAATACTTGCAATATCCACCCTAAATTCTGCAGCAGAACACGGGCAGTTTTTACTAACTTTATGATGTTGCAAATCATAAAGGACGTGGCAAGTTGCCATCGCAACTGTCGCGCCGCTCCGTTCCCGACGCATTGCGCAAGCGGGAACATGCAGTCCAAGACATAAAGAATGGAAAAACCGAGCTATCTGAACTTCGATCCTGAGGGCTACCCATGGAAGCCCGACATTGACTACCGCCAGCATCCCGAGCAGTACCGGGTCGGCAAAGGCGAACAGGGCGTACTGATCTGCCAGCCCTACAAGAGTGAGATTGGAAAGTTCTGGCGCTTCCGTACTCCCGAAATAGCCCGAGGGAGCAGCGGCGCTATCTTCGTGCTTTTTTTAGAATATTTGGACCAAGGTGATTTTGTGGGTGCCGACATGGCGCGCAAGTACCTGCAGATGGGTTTCACCAGGGCGCGGCGGTACGCCAACTACAAGGGAGGCAGGAAATACGACAGCGCTCAGGATTATAAGCTACTGGAAAAGGGAACTGGCGAACAGCAAAAAGCAGCAGCGGCATCCATTTTCTACGAGTCGTGGAAAAAAGCGGAGGCCGAGCCGCGCTATGCGGCCCGCAAGGTGCAGTGGAAAACGACACGCGGCTGATCTGATTAAATTAAATCCTTAAAAATAATACGGAATATTATGAAAAAATACAAGATCGGAATTATCGGGTACGGAGGCTTCGGAAGCTTCCTGCACCACTGGTGGGACAAGATGGAAAACGCCGAAGTGGCCGCAATTGCCTACCTGGAACACCGTCCCAAAGAAGGTACAGGCTGCAGGATCTACAGCGACTGGCTTGAGCTGGTCGCAGATCCCAATATCGATATCGTCAGTATCGTCACCCCGCCAGGACTGCACGTAGAGATGGCTTGCGCCGCGATGCGCGCAGGAAAGCATGTTTTGCTTGAAAAGCCGGCGGCAATCACTGCCGAAGGGGCGCAGGAACTTCTTGACGTAGCCCGGGAGACCGGCAGGTCCATCACGGTCGACCACATGATCCGCTACAACCCCATCATCCGCAGCCTGATCGAGATCTCACGCACCGGAGCGCTGGGAAAGCTGCGGCATGCCGTGGTCAGCAATTATGCGCAGGACGAGTCCCTGCCTCCCAGCCACTGGTTCTGGGACGAGGAGCAGTCGGGCGGCATACAGGTGGAGCACGGCGTTCATTTTTTCGACATCATCAATGCGCTCGGGGAACAACGCTTCGTTCAGGTCAGCGGGGTCTGGGACAAGCGCAACGAATTGCAACGCGACCGCGTTGGCGCGCAGGTACTGTATGACGGGGGACTGATTGCGAGCTACTACCATGCCTTTTCCGGGCCTGGCTTTTTCGAGCGGACCACCATCAGTCTGGCCTACGATCGGGCGAGGGTCGAAATCCAGGGATGGATGCCGCTGAAAGGAAAGCTTGAAGCCCTGGTAGATCCAAATACCAAGGCCGTGTTTGAACAGATTCCGGGATGGAGGATCACGCATTCCCAGCCAATCGGGAGCGCGGCCGACAATTCCCGACCGGAAGGATGGGGAGCTGCGGTACCTGCTCCAGAAGTACATTTGCAAGGCGGGTCCTTTGAAGCTGATGAGCTACTGGAAGGAAGTTTTGAGATAGCGCAGGACAAGGGCACGGTATACGGGCGCTGCGTCCAGGCCATTCTCTCTGACCTGATCGAGAACGTCAAAAATCCCGAGCACAAGATGGCAGTAACGCTTGACGATGCCGTAGAAGCACTACGCACTGCATTGCTGGCGACTGACTAAGGAGCGATGACCGCATTTGTATGTTTTCACGGAACAGCTGCGAATAATTAGTGGCGCGCCCAAACCAACCGCTTTAGTTAGAGAGAATACTTTAGCCATGTAAAAAGGATAAGCATGAAAGCTAAAATTTTGGCAAGCTACAATTAAGGAGCTGGCTTTCCGCTTGCCTTTCTGGAACAATCATGCAATAAAAAAGGGACGCTGTTGAAGCGTCCCCTATCGTATTCATCGTAAAATCTATAGCCCCCCGGCTAATGGCCGCAAGATATGAAATTTAAGTCAATTTAAGACGTTTATTTACAAGACTTTTTTAAGAAAATTGCGACGCGGGCGCTATATCCGGTACGCCATGGCATTGATGTTCATCCCTGCCCCGACAGAAGCAAACAGGATAATATCGCCCGGATCGAACCGATGGTCCGGCATTGCTCCAGTGGCAATCAGGTCGTAGAGGGTCGGAACGGTGGCCACGCTGCTGTTTCCCAGCAGCCTGATGCTCATCGGCATTATGCCTGCAGGCGGTTCCATTCCGTAGAGTCGGTAGAAACTCGAGACGATGGCCTGGTCCATTTTCTCATTGGCCTGGTGGATGAGTATCTTCTTCACGTCCGCTATTTCGATCCCCGCCCTGTCAAGGCACTTTTTCATCGCCTCTGGCACGCGGCTCAAGGCAAATTCGTAAATCTTCCTCCCCTGCATCTTGATGTAGCGCACGTCAGAGCCCCTTTTACGCTCGTGAGAGCTGCCAAAATAAAGGAAGCCTGCCTGTTCTTGGGTATAGCTTGCGCTGCAGTGCGAGAGCACTCCGCCGGGAACCGACGAACCTTCGACTACGACCGCACCGGCCCCATCCGCATAGATCATCGAGTCTCGATCAAAGGCGTCGGAGACCCTGGAAAGCGTTTCACCGCCAACCACCAGGCAGCGCCTTGCGATTCCAGACCTGATAAAGGCGTTCGCATGAATCATTCCCTCGATCCAGCCGGGACAACCGAACAGCAGATCGTACGCGACACAATCTGGATTTTTGATGCCCAAGCGATTCTTGATGCGCGATGCCAGGCTCGGGACTGCATCGGATTGAGAACTCCCAGAGCGGACGTCGCCGAAGTTATGCGCCATGATGAGATAGTCGATGCTTTCGGGGTCTATTCCAGCGCTTGCAACAGCTTTTGCGGCCGCTGCAGCTCCGAGATCGGATGCCACCTGGTCGGGAGCTGCATAACGCCGCTCCTCGATTCCCGTGATCGCGGCAAATTTCGATATGATCGTTTCTGTAGAATAATTGAGGGGATTTCCATCCTCGTTTAGAAAACTGCGGTTTTCAAAATGTTCGTTGGACAGCTTTGTTTCAGGAATACAACTGCCAGAACCTATAATTCTCATGCCCATATTTCCAAAATTTTAGTTTGCGAATATATAAAATTATGGAATTTCACCATACCCTTTCCAATACTTTTTTACCTCATTTTGACTACTTGGATTGCCTCCACAAGAAAGCTGACGGTAGCATGCCTATCTGGGTCAGCAACCGCAATCAAGATATACTTCAAAGCTCGCTGAAATTTTAATGAATAATCCTGCGGATTTGGCCAATCGGACGCCATCGAACTTGCTTGTGCCGTACACTAAATTCTAGAGACAGCGTCCCGTCGCACTGCCACATCGAACAAGCAATGGTAGAGACAGCGGCAACGATCAAAGTTCACGGAAAGGGATTCGATTAAAATAACGTATATTAATAACTTAAGGCTGCAGACATTGGCATGCCTGCAGATTTAAAACCAATTTTTTTAGACGCTGTGTCATTTTTCTTTTATCTTTGAGCAAATTAAATATATAAAATGCAAGAAGGTACAGTAAAATTCTTTAATGAAGAAAAAGGTTTCGGATTTATAACTCCCAGTGATGGAGGAAATGAAATATTCGTACATATTTCGGGGCTTTCGGAAAACATCCGTGAGAACGACGCGGTACGCTACGATGTGGAAGAAGGCCGCAAGGGACCGAACGCAGTAAACGTGGTCCTTGCGTAACACTCTATAGGGCTAATTTAAGAAGCACCTGCCAAAAGCAGGTGCTTCTTTCATTTATTGCCCTTTCCCGCTCCCTGATCAGGAGCAGCTCCTGCGATGCCACTCCCCGCTCTACTGCGCCTGCAAAGAAAATCCGTCCTGCCAGGCGGGCTTTCCAACAGCACTGCCGCTAGTTGAAAAAGACTTCAAAATTCAAAATAAGACAGCAGCGCCTCGTTGCCCATCTTGTTTGAGGTGCTGTGGCTTGTCTCAACATTCTTGTACTGCGCCGACCCTGCAAGATACGACGCGAACTGCTCCTGGATCTGCCCGGTGCCGGTAATGTGTACCCGTTCCGGATTGGTCATCTGTGCCGCTATTTCCTTGAAAAATTTCTGGGTGAGCGCCATCTCGTGGTTGTTTGCCGCATTCTCATTCGAATTGCCCTCGGGGCCTGAATTATCAATTTGTCCCAAAACGGAAAACGTGCCCTCATCGTCCACTCCTACTATAACAGCGCTGCGGGTATCCATCCATACCCCGAAATTCTTTTCATTCTTTGCTTTCATAATGTCTGATTTTCTCTTAAAGGTAGGCTGCGGGATCGCCTTCGCAACTCTTTTTGTACTAACATTGTGATCGCTGCGACGCCTAAGTTGTAAGTCTGTTGCGATGGGTCTGCTCGCCATTGCGATATTGCGCTGGCAGTCGCTTGAGAAATACTCAGATCAAGGATCGCAAAGGCCATCTTCAAGTTTGCCGATTGAAGGCGGCACAGATAATGAAAACGGCTCGCCCCAAGCAGGGAGTGTCTTTATAGCCAAGGGAACTGGCCGACCTGTATTAGGTTTCCTATCTGTAGGGTCATCTGAAATGAGATAAGTTGCCTGCCGGCCAAATTATCCCACTGCGATATTACTTTCCATGCGCCGCATTTACGATCGACCTGACCACGCCGTCGAGCTTCTGGGCGCTTTCGGTGACCATCTCGAATATATTGCGGGTATTGCTGTCCAGGGAAGCCAAATCCACAATATTGGCCAGGCCCAGTATGTTGCTCAGCGGCGCGCGGACCAGGTGCGACTGCTGGAACAGGATGTCCTTCATACGTGAAGAAAATCTGTCCAGCTCCTGATTGGCCAGCTCGAGCTGGATCCCTTCCGCCACGTATTCCGTGATGTTGTAGCCCAGGCAGAAAACACCGGCAGGACTTCCGTCGCTTCCCAGCATTGCGCGGTAGTCCCACCGGGTATACAGGTAGCCGCCCTTGCCGTCGTGTTTGCGGATGGTCGCCGGAAACAGGGAGCCGGGATGCTCGAAGCATTTCGCGGCAACCTCTTCGCAGGTCTTTCTGTCGTCGGGATGCATCGTAATATAGTAGGGCTGGCCGACCAGTTCGCCATGAACATGGGAGAATTGCCTAGCATAGTTGGAATTAACGTAGCTGTAATTTCCGTCCATGCCCGTCGTAATGATGTAAAATAGGTTGGAGCTGTCCAGCAGCTCCCTTGTTTCCTTAAAATGTTCCATACTTCTATCGGTAGTGGCTTGCTGCCAGAAAAGCGGAAACGGATGCAATCTGCGGGCATTTCCACCGAGTCGTTGCCCTTTCCCGCCCCAAGCGCCATCTTTTTCCAAAGTGCCGCTATAGGATGCAAGGCCTGCTTAATAATTTTTTACGCGGTCCCTCCGGACTGTCCAAACAAATATAGCCAAATTACTTCTATTTGACCAACCATAATTGGAGGAGCGACACTAATAGATCGCGGTTCTGCAAAATAATTTACCCAAAATTCTTCCCTGATGTCACGATATGTGTGGATCCAATTAGCAGGAGGGATCTCGTTCTATAGCCTGCTTCCATTTTCACAATCTTAACATCTGGACCGGCACAGGAGCTTTGTGCTTCCATTGCCTGTTTGCATTTGGCCTGCTGTTAAGTTCTATCTATTGCCTTTTTTAGTCCTAAAAATTTTATGAATAGAGTGGTTATGGATTTGCTGTGGGCATATCCTGCCTTCCGTACTATTTTCTCTGGATGCTCTCTTTCCGACGTATTATAATTCCAATTCTAAATACACTGAAATTAAAAACATTAAAGTCGGCATTTGTGTTATTTTAGGCGTAGCTTTCAAGCATGGAAAACCCCGACAGAATGACTGTAGTTTTAGTTGATGATGATAAGGACGACAGGATGCTTTTTGAAGAAGTATTCAGTGAGCTAAAAGTAAAGTGCGAGCTATTGCTGTTCGAAAACGGATCAAAGGCGTTGAAGCAGTTGGAAAAGTCAGATTTTAGAGTGCCACACATCATTTTTTTGGATCTTAACATGCCTATCGTTGATGGCTTGGAAATAGTAGAAATGCTCCGAAGGACTAGCAAATATCGTGACGTTCCCATTGCCATTTACTCCACTTCTTCTTCTGATAAAGATATGCAAGATACCCTTATCCGCGGTGCGAATATTTACATAGTAAAGCCAAACGACTACAATAGGCTTAAAGAAGTGCTAGAAAACGTGATGAGAATGCAGTGGCAGTACAACAGTTCGTCTTTAAGCATGGACACCTTTGTCAAGGTATATAAGTGAAAATTCACGGAACACTTGGCGTAATTTAACGACCGCTGTACCTTAATCTTCTATCTACGCCCGGAATCTTCAATATGGTGAATGGAGCCAATCGGAAAGGTATGATAATTCTGGATATTGCCAGTATCCTTTTCAATAAATATTGCGTATATTTACAAGAAAACATGAAAACGACCTTTAAGGTAATAGCGCTGCTGTCCATTTTCGCACTTGCAGGCTGCAGCTCACACACCGCTACCCAATCCAGCAAGAGAAGCCCGGCTGCGAACGGCAGCATACCCCCAGGACAAGCGAAAAAGATCACGGGTGAAAAAAGCGCAAGGAATCACGCACCCGGGAGAAGAAATAAATAGACCCAACTACTACTAAATATTCAAGCACACACATGAACAAAGGCGGCCCCATAATTATCATTGAAGACGACTTGGATGATCAGTACATCCTTGCTGAAGTATTCGAAGAGCTCGGCGTCAAGAATGAGGTCAAGTTTTTCGGAGACGGCGAAAAAGCGCTGGACTACCTTACCGGAACAGCAATCGAGCCCTTCATCATATTTTCCGATATCAACATGCCCCGGCTGAGCGGCATGGAATTGAGAAACAAAGTTCACGAAAACGAAGATCTGCGGTTAAAGTCAATCCCCTATCTGTTCTTCACGACAAGTGCCGAACAGCAGAGCGTGATCGATGCCTACTCCAAATCAATCCAAGGTTTTTTCATAAAGCCGACCGAATACAGGGAATTGCTGGCTACCATCAAATCGATCATCGACTATTGGACAAGATGCGTGTCTCCAAATAACATCAAATAGAAGCTAAAAAAAGAGGCGCATAAAAAATGCGCCTCCAACCGTACTACTGTAAAATACATAGCCCCCCGGCTACAGGCTGGAAGCTAGCAAAGTCACAAAAACCTTTTCTTATACCTTTGCTGAAGAATGTTACAGAATTTTAATCTGTAAATTTTACGCTAAATGCGCGAAAATCGCAATCCCGATTCGATTCTTCCTGTTATCTTTTGCAAAAACGTAACTTTGCAATGGAATGGTAATACGCGGATGAAGCCCTTCTTGAGGCTTACGAAGCTCCCCAAGCAAATTTGCGAAATGCTCTTCAATATTTCGAGCAAGCTTTCGAATTCGTCTGGTTCGCTAGTATCAATTTTCCAAATGTGCTATGGCAACATCATCGGGAATTACTGGTCCCATAGATAATCTCTAACAGCTATGCGCTAGATGAAGTAATTTCTGGATTAGTTGGATCGAATCAATAAAAAAAGAGGCGCGATTGGAATACGCCTCTTTCACCTATTAAGATTGATCTCGCACAAGTCCACCAACTTGCGACCGCAATTTGCAAAATCCTTCCAGAATACATTTTACAAAATTTGCATATAGATTTATAGCATCTTAATATGGATTCTCGTTTTTGTGCCTATATTTGCACGCTATCATAAATCCAAAGCCTCCAATGAATTTAACAGGAAAACAATATCCTGAAGACATTTCCCACGCAACCAAAAGCTCGAGATTCAAGACCAAGAAAGGACACTGCTACATCCTGGAGGATCACATCGTGATTACGAATGACAGAAAGATCGATATAAGCGACGCTTTCACCATGTCATGGTGGTATCGCGTAAAGATCGGCATCTTCCTGATATGCGCTGTCGCCTCGCTAGCCTATGCAAGCTTTGAATTTTTCTCCGATGACCACCTTGCCTTTTGGGCACTGCACTTGCTTTTTGCGCTTATTTTCAGCTTACTGGTTCGGTTGCAGGTCAAGGCCTCCTCGGTCAAGGTTATCAACAAGCGGGACATAATTTCTGCGGGATACTCCGGCGGCAGAATTGGCAGGGACCATTCTTTCTTCAAGATTGTGTTTTACGAAAATGGCATCGTAAGATCAACTGATATCCAGCTGCCTAAGAAAAACACCTCCGGCAGGTCCAATACGCAGAAAGCTTTTGAACTAATGGAAGAGCTGATGGATTAATTTGCAGCCTTGCCCTTTACTCGCCACTGTTACCAGTTTCAAAGTTGTGTAACGCATCCGTTATCTAACTCGACAGTAACAAACAGGGCACTGGGCAGTATCAGTTGGGACATATAGTCCATTGTGCCTTACTTTAGATACCCCATAGATGCGATTCAATCGCACGCGAGCTTCTCGCAAAAAATAATCCCAAGCAGTCTACCCTGTTCGGGGCACTAGAAATTTTTCCCTTACAAAGCGTCCGCCCGTATAAGTCAAAAGGCTGGATCCAAAGCCTACCCCCACTGCTACGAAGCATCCACTACTTCAGAAACTTAAAATAGCTACCGCTCAATATTAAGCTACAGGAAACCCACACAGCTGTAAGCGCCTAAATGCACCTATAACTTCAAGCCAATGTTGACCGTTGCCAGTACCGTTTAAATAGTCTGCTAAGGCCGAAAGGCATTTCCGAGAAACAATTACATTCGAATTTTGTAACCAAATTGCCTCCCATTTCTTTTCCAGATTGGCCTATATCTTTTTCAATTTCAGAGAAAGCGCCGCAGAGTGGATTATTTTGGACCTTTATACGGGAATGATGAAGATACCAGTGGCACTTGTCTTGAAAATGTGGCAATTCCTTCGAAAAAGCAACTACATTTCCCCCTCGTTGAAAATGCATCTATCCGAAAATTAAAAGGAAAACAATTGAAGATGCGACTATCGTGATGGCTCTCAGATTAATTTTGTCGCTATAGGCTAGATTGTCTTGCGTTCTCAAAATAGTGCAAAGGGCACAACAGGCACGTAAACACTAAAAGGCAGGATAATTTGTGTTTAGCGTAATGAGCTGTAAAAGAATAAGAAAAGGGATGCAAGCCAATGCGTCCCTGGCTGCTTACAAATAACATATCGTAACAAGCCCCCCGACTCGCAAGCGCAAGTCAAAAATTGTGTGCCGAATGCTTTTTACAGGATTCAATTTTGGCTTCATGTTCTTATGCCTTGGCTCCCTTGCAGTAACCCGAAACTATTTTACTGACAAAGGACGCCACTTCTGCTTTTGTAAACTTATGGCCTTCGAATGCCACTCGAACGCCATTCAAATTAATGCAGCAAAGCAAGCCGCAGCTCAAGCCATAGTTGTACATATCTAATTCGCGGTCAAGGCTGTCCTCTTTAAGTTTCTGGCAAAATTCTGAATATACCATGGTTATCGTTTTTACTGGGTTAAATAAATTGCGCGCACCCACGGCAATGTTTCGCGCGCAGACTCTCGAATGGAAATTGCAGGCAGTGTTATAACCTACCGGACTGCGCTATTCAATCCTCTGCAAAAGCCTTTCATTATTATCTTTGTATTGGCGTCCTTATCTTCTGTATTGAATTTCAATTTTTCGAATGTCTTCGCTATGGCAAAAAAATCGAGTTTCTTCAATTTCGCGCAGCCTATACCATATCGGTACATAGCATGTTCCATCTCCTTGCAATTTTGCAGGATGGTGTTGTAGAGTCTCTTACAAATCATTGGGGCGATTGTTTAAGGTTAAGTCCCAGCAAGGTAGCTCATACTGGTCCTTCCACGTTACACTATTGCGTCTCACTGTTACCGCATTGCCACCTCCTGTACATTGCATGCGTATTCCTGGTTACTGCTATCGGTACTAAACAGAAATATATTCATCCTAAATTTTAAACCATTCAATACGAAGCCAGCAAATAATTATAGGAAAATACGCAGTTGTCGAAAAGTTTCTTATATTTATATTCCTAATTTCTAATGCAGGCTTTGGCCTACACAACTAAATTATCCATCATGAAAAAAATTCTGGCATCTTTTCTAGTGCTCGCGGTTGCATCCTGCAGTTCCGACGACGCGCAAAACTATCGTGACGACTTCGCTGGCACTTACAAAATTACGGCTATACAGGCGGCGGCAGCTGTCGACCTTAATAACGACGGCATCGAATCGACGGATATACTACTGGAATTGGTAAGTCCGCATACTACCCTGGATGGCGTCTTCTCAGGATTCTATAATCCGGAGAGCCCCCAAAATTTCGCGCAGGCCAGAGCCGGATCGCACGGAGCAGGCGACAGCTTGCTGAGCTTCAATTTTCCGGAGCAGACAATCTCCTACCTAAACTTCGATATGGCCTTAAATATTCCCCTGCTGCTCGAGTATACGACATCGATGAAGACCTACCGCTATGCTGTACAGGAAAACGGACACGTAAAGGTAATCGATCTGAATCCGGCATTTAATGCCCAGTTCGGCGAAGTTATTGGAATTGCCAGAGATAGCGAACCGCATTTCTCGCTGGCCTTGAAAAAACATATGTTCAACTTCAACACCAAGCAATGGATGCTGCTGGACCTGACCGCAACTTATGCTAAGATCTAGTGGAAGGCCGAAAATGGCGAAATCCTGACCGGGATGCTACAGACTGCTTGATTTCTGCTTAGGAAACCGGTGCCAAAGGCACTGTTATATGAGCTTAAAGCCTGCCTTTTCAAGCAATTTAATCGCTATTGGAAAATAATGAGCCCTAAGGTCAAATACGCGCAAAGTCCGCAGCGGTTATGCACCCGGCCAACTCGAAAAAATAAGCAGCACTTATGACAACTTTAAAATATACTACACCTATCCTCTTTTTCTTTTTTCTCTCTTCAAGAGGCATCGGACAGCATAAAATTACAATTGCAACTATTGACGCAGGCAAAATTCCTAAGGAAATTAAATACAGCGGAAACATTAAAAGCGGGATAACCTGGAATGACAGATTAGGTGAAAATTTTGCAGTGACCAGTGAAACTGGAGAATTTGAATCTAAGGCCGCTGACAATGGCGGGCGAGATGCCGCACTTTACGCCTATCATTTTATCAGATCAAACAACACTATCGAACAGAATTGGAAACTATACGATTACGTCAAAGATTGCCCACTTGACATTGAAGCCAGTTTCTTAACTAACACGCTGCATGTAACAGACTTGGATAATGACGGAATTGGAGAAATTTGGGTGATGTATAAACTGGCCTGCACCGGTGATGTAAGCCCTTCCGAAATGAAAATCATCAGGTATGAAGGAAAACATAAAGCAGCAATGCGGGGTGAAAGTCGTGTAAAAATTTCTGAAACAGAATATGATGGTGGCAATTACACTTTCGACAAAGCCTTCAATGACGCACCTGGCTATTTCAGGGAGTACGCCAAAAAAATGTGGACTAAAAATATAAGCCTGTAGCGGTACAGCGCACAGCCTCCAGCGCACGCGCAAGCAATTTTGGGCGATTAATTTCATGAGAAAGTCGCTGTTTTATTTTCCCTATTTATGCATCCTAAAAATTAAGCTCTATTCCATAGCGTCGGGGCTCGCCGGAATGGTTTAAGCAAGCAGGCCCCCAGATCTTTAACAATAAAATATAGGATTAGCGGCATTCGTAAGGGAATATGCACTTTTGCCGGCTGCAACTTTTTGCTACACTACGAAGCTTTCAGTTCACATGAGCAGCAATGCAGCGGAGGGCATTGTAGGAAACTATCAGGGCTATAGCAAATCCACTATCTAATCCACTAATTAATCCGGTATGTGTCGAATCCGCCCGGTCAGAAGCTAAATGTTCGCTTCGTCGAGGCCTTCTATCGCGGCATTGAAGCGACCGGCAAACTTGCTGTAAATCTCTGGCGAATTCTAAGCAAAAAGAAAAGAGGCATTATCAAATAACGCCTCTTGCTTGCTAAATTGTCAAGAGCCCCCAAGGCTCTCAATGCAATTTAGAAACTCCAGAGGAATAATTTTACATCGTTCTTATGTGACAATAACGTGCGTTTCATTTCCTGAACCCTTACAATATGCCGAGATAAATTTCAACCTGTTCTTGCTGCGGCGCCTGTTCTACAGGAGCGTGTCCCACCAATTCTAAATCAATCCTATTGAGCGAACCGCAATCTGCAATAAAATTACACATTTCCAATTGGCGATCCATGCTCGATTTTTCAAGGTTTTCGATAAAGTTCAATCATGCCATGATTCCTCTTATTAGCTAAGGTAGCCATAATATCCTCTGCATTTGCATTAATAATCACCAAATAAATAATTCGGCCGATTAAAATCTGCTGGAGGACAGCTGCTCATGCCCATCCGCCAATCTCCAATGGCAAGGACGCTTATTGCAATCTCCCTTATAGTTCCAAAGCTGCAGGCAAGCTACTTTTAGGAGTCGTTCCATAGCGAAGATTTCAATTTTGAAGGAAACCTCATTGCCATACCGCCAAGAACCACAAAGAGCAAAAGACTCAGTACCGTTTGGATAAACAAGTTTCTGCTAGATGAGCTGTATGCTCTTGAGCTCCCTAATTATCCATGTCCCTTTCTATCAGTGCATGCGCGCAGGCGGCTGTGCTATTCGAGCCGCAGCACCAGGTCCCGGTTTCTTTCCAGCGGAAGATAGCCTCTATTGCGCCGACCCTTTGCCAGATTCTGGCCGAATAGCTGGAATTGTTGCAGATGTAGATTTATAGAAGTACCTCGTTGCAAGGAAAACGATTTTCCGCATACAGTCTTTATTCATTCCTGGAGCTCGATAGCGTCCCTTCAAGATTGATCTCAGACAAACAAGCAAAGGGTTCACAGGAAGAAAATAGCAAACAGATCATCGAAAAGGCGCCAAATTTTCGGGAATGGTCTCAGGATGTAACTGTTTATCAGAAAAGTATAAATTTTCTGGCGGGTTGGTGTCGTAATTTTAGTATAGAAAATGAAATTATGCCCGACAACTGCCACACGCTGCTAGTGAAATATGAAACCTGCCCCATTCCTGACGGTGAAAACCTTCGGGAATTTATCGCGGAAAGGCTTGCCAGCGATCGAACCGAGATAGACTATTTCGGCTGCGAGCTGGATTCCGGATGGGATTACGTTGACCAGACGCTCAAGACCCATCTTTTCAAAAGCTGTTTCATCACCTTTCAGTTTGAAGATCAAAATGCGCCGGCGTACGGAACTTCCAGGGAAGAAATACTAGAGTACATGAAAAAACATTTTGAGGAAAACCAGAGCAGGATTATAGTAGACGAAAGAAGAAAAGATATAGATGTTTATTTTGACTAAAAAAAATCATGGTATGAGCTATGCGTTGGTTGAATTCAAGGTTCCTGTAAAAATTCCGCTGACAGGAGAGCGGCTGACCGCGTCCGTAACAAAAGACATCGCGTTGACACTCCGGTCGTTCCTGAACGAAGGACAGGGAGAAATTGTAGCTGTCGTTGAGCACATCGGCGAGCTGGAAAATTTTGTATATGATTTCGAAAATGAAATCAAGGCTCCTGGCACGTACTCCATTGTGAGCATCCTGCTTGACCGCCACCAGCGGGAAGACTGGAAGACCTTTGACAACCTGATAGTCCAGAAGGTAATTGACGAACTCGAATCGGATGCGCTCCACATCGCCCACCATTCGGAAAACCAGGACGAAACATTTTTAGCATTCATAAAAGACTACGACTGATGGAAAATTATAAAGTACAGGCAAAAATAGCAAAGGAGGACGTGCCGTCCTTATTAAATCACTTTGATGAGCGCGAAGTCTGGAATAAGGTGAAGCAGCTCGTCAAGGATGGAAAGGCAATAATAACGGTGCTGGAACGCGACGACGATTACAACGGCTTTGATTTCCCGGTGGAGGTCACAAAGATCAATGCCGACTGGGACAAGGATTTTAAGGGGAACCTGTTCATCGAAACGGATTTTCTTTTGAGGGATGATGAAGCCAATGGGCAATTTGTCATGGGCAAAGTTTCAGAACTGCTCGAGAAGTCCAACTTTGAAATCTACTCCTATTACCTGGACGGCGACCTGTACCAATCCTACGGGTATATCGACGACCAGTTTTCATTCGACCAGGACGAGACCAAAAATATCGTAGAAATTGAAAACAGGGAGCGCGAGCAGCTGGACCTATTCAAGAAGAAAAAGAAAAAATAGCTAGAACAGGCGCAGCTGCGTCGCAACAGGCGGTTCCATCGGTGATGCAGATAATCTGGGCTGGTACTTCGGAAATGCGAAATCATTGTAGTCATTTTTCGGATCGAGCCACTCCCGCTCGTCTTCAGGGTTCAGCATCAGCGGCATCCTGTGGTAATCTTTCTGGGCATCCTTGTTGTGGACGAATCGCATGATCTCATTGGCCTGCGTTGTCACCAGCGTGTAGGTCTTTAGCACCTCCCCTTCCGGCGAGACCCAATCGGACCAGAGGCCGGCAATGGAAAACAGTGCCGCCTCGGCATGCCGCACCTTGTAGAGCGTTTTGCTCCTGCCTTTCGCGTCGTTCCAATGGTGCTCGTAATACTCGGAAGTCGGGACCAGGCATCGCTGGTGGGTGATCTCCTTCCAAGCATACCGCTTGGCAAAGTATTCCAGCTTCGCGTTGATGGTACCGTTCCAAATCGCTTCCTTGGGCTTTTTCCAGCTCGGCGGGACAACGCCCCAATTGCGCAAGGAAATTGCCTCGGGATCGTCATTTGAAAGGATTGGCGCAGGCGGATGCGTGAACGCATCCATATAGGACTCAAAATCGGAAAAGTCAAACAGCAGGCTGGCGTTGTACCTTTTTTCGTAAACGAGTTCATCAGAAGAATAGGCTTTCCGTTTGTTGCACATACAAAATCAGTTAGACTTCTAAAGTTACGAAAAGCTATTCAATCACCATAACAAAATTTTCAAGCTTCAAGTGGCTGGTCGAATACTGCCACTGAATCTTGAGAACTTCGTCCAGCGTTTTCTTCAGCTTATTGTAATCCGCCGGTTTGGTGATGTAGATGTTCGCCCCGCGCGCGAGCGTGTCCTCGATGTCGCGTTCGTGACTTGAGGTTGAGTAAATGGCAATCGGCACCTTCGCGTACCTTTCGCTTCTCTTGATATTTTCCAATGTTTCCATCCCTCCCATTATCGGCATGTTCAGATCCAGAAAGATCAAATCAGGAACTGCGGTTTCGGGACTATAGAGATGATTTAACAGTTCCAAACCGTTTTGGAACAAAAACAGGGCGCTTTCAATCCTCAACTCAGAAAATGCTTCCTCAAAAAGCATCCTGTCATCGGGATCGTCGTCTACCAATATGACTTTCAGTCTATCGCCTTTTTCTAGCATAAGTAAATTTTAGAACCATAAATTTACAATAATTTTCCACCTTGCAAAGCACATTAAGATATTTTTGGGTCGCGCAGTCACATAAAAAAAGAGACAAGTTTCCTCATCTCTTTTCCACAAATTTTAGAATTCAGAATACCACTTCATATAATCTGGGGCAAAAATAAAGCTACGCATCAAATCGCATGTTATAAAATTCCAATCTATCTTTATAAAATTATTCTACCAGCAAAAACCCGCGCCCCATTCCGTATACACCAAAGATCTGGTTTTTCCAATCGATTTGTTCCATTTACAAAATCCATGTTGATAAGGTATGACCTTTGCGTGTCAAGTTCCGGCGCTGGTGCTGGCTTTGCAACTGAATCCGGACTGAAGCCCGCTTTGGTTTTTGGCTAGCTCCAAGGATTCAAATGCAAGTCGTTATTTTGACTTTCCTTCTGATCCCATAACCTCTTTCGGGTCGTTTAAAGAACATCGGTTGCCGCGTCGTCCGCGGTTTGGTGGCGATTTTAGCCGAAATCTACGCGTATTCTGTCTCAATTGCCTCAGAAAAAGCAACATTTTATTAATTTTTACCGACCATAAAAATCTTACAGTATTTTTTTTATATTTGGAAGTTTTTAACAAATCAATAAACACCATAAGCATTAATTTATGAGATCGGCACGCCTATTATTACTTATTTTGAGTCTTTCTTTAACTGTTTGACAAGCGCAAGATATTGAAAAACAAGAAGCAAAACGCAGCTTATTTGAAGAATAGAAACTTACTGAGGAATTCGCTAATCTGCAACGAAATATGCTGGGAAAGTCTTGTATTCCAATGCAGTAACCACTAGAGAACTGCCTGAATCAGGATATATGAACAGCTTCACTTTTGGAGATAAGCTTTCATTTAGAACTTTTTAGGCACTCCATTTTAAACAGCATGCTGGTGCAGATGATTGACTTGAAAGATGCTGATTGAATTTGAAGAGCTTGCCGACTCGAAAGAAGTCGCGAAGTTCCTCAGTAGTTATGATGGAGAAAGTTAATAGGTATCAAATAGTAAGGCGCTTGTGAAGCAGCAAACCTAATCTTAGTAAATTATAATCACACAAATTCGAATGCATGACTATATACATTAATTGCACCAACGATGATTTGAAGGCTAAGACCGTCAGACTTCAGGATGCTCTAAGCCATGAAAATATTGACAGGCATTACTGGCTCGAAGCTTTATCACCTGGAGGCAAAGGCAGTGACCCTTATGAAGGATTGCCGAAAGAGGACTGTAATGCAAAGTTTACCGAGTGGATGGACTTCTATGATGAATACGCAAAGCTGAGAAGGTATTAATTTTAAAATAAATAAAAAATATAAACATGGGAATTTTTAGCGGAATTTTTAAAAAGAAAGAAGGACTGGCAGTGAATTCAGGACAGCTTTCAATGGAAGATATTGAGAAGATTCAGCTTTCGCTGAAAGACAATATGGATGCGGCTACCTATAATTCGGTTTTTAACCAGGCATGCAGGCTCATCCCTAAGAAACAGTATAATGAGGCAATCGCTTTGTTCTCTGCAATTGCCGAAAATTCCACCGACACCGTAGAGAAAGGAAGTTGTGAAAGCCAGATCGGCGTATGCCATTTCTTTTTAGGCGATTATGAAAAGGCGTTGGAATTTTACATAAAGTCATATAATACAGGATATGATGAGGAGATGGCAGATTTCAACATTTGGGAGGTTTGCGAAAAACTGATGAAGGCAGACGGCGACAACGCCAGGTGGTCGCAACAGTATTTGAATATTTTTCCTAACGGAAAGTGTGCAGCAAAAGCAAAGAAAAATATCTAAGAAACCGACTATGAAGAATATTCAATTGGCATCGCTGGATAAATACAACAGCAATAATAATTTCGAATTGCTTGATGGTAACATATATAAAGACCTTGGAGAAGATCATTATGTATTTGCCCTTAGCTACGAACTGGAAGATGAAGAGGACTCTCAATATCCGCTTGAAGATATTTTGGATAGGTATTACCTGCACGTCTCTGACTTCATAGATGAGGACCGCTATAACAACTCAAGTGACGTCACCCTGGAACTGGGCGGAAATCTGGATAATGTTAAGAAAGCCATCAACGAAATAATCGGAAAAAGAGTGTACAATCAAGAATATGATGATGAGCAGGGTGTTACCCGCGTGAGGCTGGTAATCGAATAATATTAATCAACACAAAATCATGGGGATATTCAATAAGCTATTTGGAGGCGGCGATGAGCCAAACCCTGATAATGAAGTTTCTAACGAGCGGTTCGCGGCACATTATAATTCGAAACAGCAGGCGCTTGAGGGTGTGCTAGGTATATCGGCAGCTGTTGTAGGCCACGCTGTAATTCCGTTTGGCATAATTGGCGGAATAACGATTGGGTCGGTTGATATGCATTATTTCCCAAATCACATTCCCGGAACCGGGCTTACAACCATGGAACTTATAAAGCCTGATGGTAAAGGACCGAAGCCAAACAAAAAAGGAACGTATGAACTGGTGGCTTTTACCAGGCAGCCTTTTAATGATATCAATCAGGATCCTCCTGCCCCATTTAATATTATCGAGAGACGAATTTGCGATACATTCACACAGATTGCGGGTGCCGCGCGGGACAAAGCGTTTAACCCCTACGAAATTTGCATGCTGAAGGGCGATGACGGCAGAAACAAGTACATCCTTTTTGATGTGTACAAGGAATTTAAAATTGGCAGCAGCAAGCACCACCTGTTGCTCTGTATTGAGATATTCGAAGAAGAGTTGGTCACGGTAGGAAACTTTGGCCACAAAGGGTTCGTAGAAATGTTGAAGATGCTAAATATTTACCCCTATAGCGACCTGGACAGGAACTGGGTAGGCGTTAAAAAGTAAGCTATGATACAATTATTAATAAACGAGCACCAACTGGTCTCGCAGATTTTCCAATGTACATAGCAATAATCCTTATCAGAAAAAAATGACAGGCGAATTACCACCTAAAGTAAAACAGATTGTACCGATGCTCGAAGAAGCGTTGACAGATCTTTTCGAACAGCACAAGGACGAGCTTATGGAGCTGGAATGGATAAACGGAATTTCATTCGACATCATACCCAGCGATAACTACGCTGCGATTTCGTTTCGAAAACAATCCGATTACCTGACCATGGACCCGTTTAGCGAAGACCGCACACTTATGTACAGTCCGGGCGACTGGGAGTTTTATAGCATTTTTGAGTACAGTACCTGTAAGTCGGAGAAATTCAGAAAGGTCTCGCAGTTTATCTTTGGCCTGTATATGGAAATATATGAGTCATCCGGAGAATATGACGGGGTGCAACAGGACATCAATCACCTGCTCTACACGGCTATAGCCGAAGCGGGAGTGCAACCTTCTGTCGCGCAAAAACTGAACGAATACGGCTTGGGAGCTCCTGTCATTACCGAACGTTTTGAGTACGGCTTTGAATACATGGTTACCGATATGGACAGCCCTGTCTATTTTAATTTCTGTGATCTGGTGGTAGCGAACAGAATGACCGAGACCATCGCCGAAAAACTAAAACTTTAACCTGTTAAAACTTTATGGAATCCCTTGAAAAACTGAATGAGCAACTAAAAAAGCACCTTGAATCGATAAGCCCATTTTTGATCACTGATTTCCAAAGCCTCATCAATGGCGAAAACATTTGTTTATTTGATGGCATCCAACAAAGCGATGTAGCAGCTTTTAATTTTGAATACCGTCATGACTATCTTGACACAACATTCTTCGGGACAGACAAGGAAGGCATTAAAGTTACCGGTGACGTTGGACTATTGATATGCGAGAGGTCAGCAAAATTTCTGCCTCAAACTATTTGGGATCGCGTAAAAGACATCGAAGATGATGAGGGTATTGAAGATATTGAAGAGGCATTAGAGGAATACAACGATGATAATATGAAATTTTTGATGATTGGTTCAGCAATTGCTGGAAAGTTGCAACCAAAGGAGTTGAGAATCCGGTTACGGCTTACTTTTCGGTTTCAGAACTGGATTTCGGTATTGAATTAAATTCATACGATAACGTGTAGAAAATGCTACCAATATGGCAGCGTTTTTTTCTTTGTTGAAGATGTCGAGGGCGGTCAGCACAAATTGACAGATGCCCAGGCACTTACTATTTCTTCAAAAATAAATTTTGATGGGCCAAGAGATGACAATTGAATTGTTTTTTTTTCGTAGCATTGTAGAATGTTAATCAAGCAGCCCATATGTAGCCATAACCAGGCTGACATGCGCCATGACGTTGTAAAGCTATAATTTAGGCAGCAATACACCCAAAAAACACGGTAAAACGAACAATACCAACCATTTAATCATCGCTTTCGAATAATGAAAAAAATAAATCCTTCGATAAAGAATCACCTACTAATCGGAATTTTTATCAGTTTTTGGCTTTTCATTTTCGCTTATTTTATCAGACCCTTTGATGATGGAACAATAAGTTCAAAACAATGGATTCTTATAAGTGCTGGATTTAGTTTTATTGCATTTCTATGCTATGGCTTTATTGCAGTAATTCAAAAAAGCCTATTTGAGAAAGCATTAAAATGGAATGTTCTTTTTGAGATAGCAATCCTTTTACTATTTCATTTGTTCTTTTTAGTGCTGACCTATTCCTATTACAAATCGCCTATCCTTAATGGAGGGTTTGGCTTTTTGAAATTCTTGCAGGTAATTATTCTCAAATCTGCTTTAATCTCCACTCCAATTATTGTCTTGGCAAGAATCTATTCCGTCAAGCTAATTCCAATTCAAGACGAAAATATTACCATCAGAGGAGAAAACAAACTGGACATATTAAAAATAAGAAAAAACGACCTGGTTTGTGTATCCAACGCTCAGAATTATGTCGAAATTTTCTATACGGAAGGCAGCCTAATAAAAACAAAGCTAATTCGCAGCACACTTAAAAAAGTTCAAAAAGATTTTGATTTTCTAGTTCAAATTCATCGATCGCATCTGATAAATCCAACGCATTTTAAAGCTTGGAAAAATCAAGATACCATAGCCCTGACTCAAATGGAGCTGCCGGTCTCTAAAAATTTTAAGGAGCACCTACTATCTTTATAATTTTCATCCCTAAAACAGCCCACTTCGTACCTAATCTCTCATTACACGTTGAACCATAGCGTGTCTGAGTCTATTTTTGTCTCAAAACAAAATTAAAAAATTATGGGAAAATTGTGGTTCAAGCGGATTCTTTACGTCACTATCGTAGTGCTGGGCATTTTAATAGGTGTCTTTGTCTGGGCAGATAATGAATTGCATGAGGTTTTAGGCAAATCGACTGAAGTGATTGATGTCGCCACCATTGTCAAGTCCTCCGAAATAATTCAAATTAAAAACACAAATGTACTTTCAGAAGACTGCAAGCATTTTATTAAAAATCAAGATGTCGTTATCAAAAATGGTAAAATAATCCGGTTAGGAAAAAATCAACTTATCGAAAAAAACAGTGTTATTATTAACGGGACAGATAAATATCTGATTCCTGGACTAATTGATTCTCACGTGCACCTAAAAGAAAGCAAAAACGATTTGTTTTTATATTTAGTCAACGGGGTAACCTCCGTCAGAGAAATGGCAGGAAGACCAATTGCCCTGAAATGGAGAAAAGAGATACAAAAAAATGGTATTGGGCCTCGAATGTTTATCGCATCTCCACCCATATTCAGCGAAAGCAGACTAATGGGCCATTACTACAGCTGGACCAGGCAGTCAATCAATTATTCAACGAAAGGCGATGCGGAAAAAGAGCTGAAAAAGATAAAGGAACAAGGTTATGACGCGGTCAAAATGTACGGTTTTGTCAATCCGGAAATGTTTGAGACCACGCTGGATATTTCCAAAAAATACAATATTCCTGTTATCGGGCATATTCCATTGGTCAGCTTAGGCAAATTTTACAAATCAGGCCAGATAGAAGTGGCGCATGTGGAAGAACTAACGGTGAAAGCTATGGATGATTTCGGAAAATCAATATCAAAAAATCCAAAGGAATTTCTCAGCTATTTTGAAACGCGTTCGGTTCAGATAGCAAAAAATCTAAAAGAAAACAACATCAGCGTTACGTCCACTGTCTGGTTATGTGAGAGTTTTTTGAACCAAAGATTTGATCTAAAATCAAAACTCAGGGAAATCGAACTGAAATATGCCAACCCTAAAATAATCGAAGGGACGCCACTGTACAAATTAGGCTGGTTGCCAACCAGAAATGGGTACGAATACGATGGTGACGAAAATCCAGAGGCAAAAAAATTATCATCGATTTATTGGAAAACTTATGCGGAAGCGATCCATATCATGGCAAAAGCCCTGGTTGACCATAAGGTTGCGATTATGGCCGGAACAGACGCGAATGTTGCAACGGTCGTTCCAGGATTTTCACTTCATGATGAACTGCAGTCCTTATCGCGATTGGGCATGGAAAACTCGCAGGTACTCTATTCAGCAACTGTTGAACCGAGTAATTGGATGAAGACAAATACTGGGAAAATTAAAGTCGGATATGATTCGGATTTGGTACTGCTTTCAGAAAATCCATTAGAGGACATGAAAAACACAAAAACAATAGAATATGTTTTCTCTGACAAAAGCACAATCGATAAGGTTCAGATCGCGACAATTCTGAAAGCGATAGAAGAAGCCAATAACAAAAACAGGACTATCAAAATTGATGAGTACATCAAATGAAAAGGCACTGCCTGCCAATGGCGGCGACCTATAAACACCACTTATGGAAACACAACCTTATAGGATGGCAGATGCTTCATTGTTTCGTGCAGTGAAAAAGGTGATGGTCTCCAAAAAAAAAATACGGAAGAAAAGCAAAAGAAATAGAATTCGCAGGTAAGGCTTGACTCCGTATTGGATTGCCCAACTGTCATAAAAATAGCCAGCCATCAGTGCAAATGGAACTTCAACAAAAAAATTTACAATGCAATAGTTTCAAGGCATTGCACTTCTACCACGCCAAGTGATAACAGCGATTAGAAGAAAAGGCGATTTTTGGGGTGAGCTAACGTCAACATTTCTCAAGAAATTTTATCTTTAACGCAATATCCGCTATTCTTAAAACATGAAAAACAAAATCGGCTTCAACTTTCTATTTGCGATCCTTGCCTTTCCGGTCGGCATGGCTCTGGCAAGAGACTATTACCTTGAAAATAACTCATTCAAGAATCCAGGATTGGGAGTGATTTATCTGGTAGCTTTCGTTGGACTGGTATTCTGGACGCTTAAGAAGAAGGCAATTAGAAATAGATAAATCTGTTGCGCCTAATTTGCTAATTTGGATGGACATGTATGACCTTGTAATACATATAACACAAGCTGTTCATCAGTTTCGAGCGATAGAAAACCAAAATAAAAACTTATTGACAGATGAAAACAAAAGCAGAATATTTAAAACAGCTTAATGCGATTAAATGGGAAAAAGGAAAAGAAATTGAATCTTTTTTGATTCCAGCAATAAACATAGAAGCTGAAGCAAAGCAATCAGAAATTAATCTCGGAGATTCAAAATTTGGCGGAAAACCAGATTTACCTAAGAATGTTGAATGGCCAAAAAGCCAAAACGAACCAATGACTTTTTTAGCGCAGTTAAACTTAAAACAAGTGAGCGAGTTTGACATTGACAAAACCTTACCGGATGTTGGAATGCTATATTTTTTTATCGCAAATCCATCTGAATTTAATTTAGAACATAAAATTGTGTATTCGACTGAAAATGATTTAACCGAAACACCTTTTCCAGCCGAACTGAATGAAGATTGCCGCTTTAGAGATTTCAAAATGAAATTCGATACAATTTACACATTTCCATCCGTTGAAACTTTAGAAATAGAAACCTTAAGTAAAAATGATGTAGCCTCCTATTATGAAATTGAAGAAGATTTCTTCACTTATGAAAACAACCAAATTTTAGGACACGCTTATCCAATGCAAGGTGACGTAAAAATGGAATGGGCTTTTGAGCATTTAGGAATAGAATTTTCATCAGATGGACTTGAAACAAATCAAGAAAAAATAGATAGTATCCGAAATGAGTTTATCAATTTATTTCAATTCTCAACAGAAAATTCAATTCCAGAATTTTTTGATAACTTTTATATTTCTTCAATGGGATATTTTGGAATAAAGGATAAAGATCTGAAAGAACGAAACTTCGATAATACTGTCTTAATATTCCAAAACTCATAAATACAGAAAAGAAGAAATCCGAACGCACGACACGCGTTTGGCAAGATTGCTAATTTTGTGGTTTATTCAAGTTTACATTTCGCAAGAAATTTTATCTTTAACCGAAATTAAACTGATCCTAAGTTCGCGACCTCGAGTAGCGCTGGAACCCTGCCAACCCGTTATGAAAATATTACTTATAACTGCCCTCCTTTTTGTTGTTACTTCTTGTTTCGGACAAGCGAAGAAAATCATGATGTCAAAAGATGATCAGGGATATTTTCGACTTCTGGATCAAGCAGATACCTCTTATGTATTTATAACGGATGCAACGAGAAGAGCGGGCCTCGGCTCTGCATATTCGCTCAAGGAAAAATTGCCAGATGGCGCATATGAGATTTATGTCAACCAAAATCTCAAAGCAAAATACGCCTACAGTAATGGCCTGCGCTCGGGCGACTGGACCAACTTCTACGACAACGGACAAATTGAACGGCTCGTTCCCTACCTTAACGGGAAATTGCACGGCTACAAGCGAAAATATTTTGAGGACGGCAAACTAATGGAACAGATCTTTTACGTCGATGATAAGGCAGAAGGTAGTTCGTTCTTCAACTATCCATCAGGAAATGTAAAATCGAAATACTACCATACAAACGGTAAGATCTATAAGCGTGAGACTTTTGATGAAGACGGCAAGATTGTAATTATTAAAGAGTATTGATTTTCCACAACCTCGCCAAGCGCCGGGACGTCATGCATATACAGTAAACTACGGAATAGATAAAATCAAATGGTGATAGAATCAAAATTCAGAAAATTGTTTTCCATCAGAATAGGAATTGGACTTTTCCTGTTTTTGTTAATTTTATCTTTTTGCGTAGATGGATTGAGAAATCCTGTCGAAACCACAAAGGTATCTTTAATTCTAGCATTTGTTGTGTTGTTCTTTATAATATATCTTTCAATAGGTGTGTTTAAAGATTTTACTTTGAAAATTACGGAAAATGGTATTGAAAAAAATTCTTTAGTATTCCGAACAAAACAATTTATTGCCTTCGATTCTATTTCAAGCGTAGAGGGACAAAAAACAAGATTAAGAAGTACACGCGGTATCAATATATCGGATGGATATCATTATACTACCTTGCATCTTAAAAATGGTAATGCATTAATTATTTCTTCCGATATTTTTGAAAATTATAGGGAAATTGTTGAAGTTATAAAAAGCAGGATTGACTAAAGGCACGATGCATAACAGCCACTGCAACGGATTTCGGCAATTGGCTTAATCAAAAGTTAGTTTGTATTTGAAAGATTTGGAAGATCCGGAGATTGGGATTAATTTAATCATAAACCCGCTGTAGTGCAAGATGTTGGACGAAATTTCGAAGAATAGTAATACAAATAGGTTTGGCAATCAAATTAAAATTTTAAATTCTTACAACAGAAATGTTGCAATTACTAAAAATCAAATTATGATAAAGAAGACTAGAACTAATCAGCGCTTTATGAGATATTCGCTTCTATTAATTTTATTAATATTAATTAATTCTTGCGATGGAAAAATTATTGACTCCGAAACCAAAAAAGCATTAAATGAAGTAGCTATAGAAGAATTAAATAAAGATTTTATAAATTACTCTGATCAAAATGGTGTTTTTGAAATACATCATATCACCAGCTTTGCTTTGAGTGATAATGATTTAACAATAATAATTTCAAAAGACAAATATAAAACAGATACAATCACGATAAAAAACAGAACAGATAAACTTATCGAAATGATTCAAATTAAATAAAAAACCTCTGCTAACAGCCACTATAACGGATTTTGACATTAGGCTTAATTTGAAATTGGTTTTGTATTGGAAGATTTGGCAAATCCGAAAATAGCGCTAAATTCAAAGACCGAAGTAGAATAAAACCAAAATATGAAAATAAAATATTTACTTACCATACTAATTACCCTCATTACTTTGTCTGGGAAAGCTCAAAGCAAATTAAATGAAAATGTTGAAGTTGAAAAATTATTAATTGGAGAATGGAATTTTATAAAAACAGTTGACGAAAAAACAATGAAGTTAAATATATAACCAAAGACTATAAAAACGCTTTTGGCGAAGATATTCAAGTAGCCGCAATTGGACCTGAACTAAACCTAAATCAAGACCACACATATCTTATGAAATTTACTGAAATAAATTCCGAAATTGGAAATTGGAAATTATTAAGTAATAATATGATTATATACAAAATGATAATTCGAAAAAATTCAAAAAATGCCCAATTGATAAACGGAACTCAAAAGTTACTTGATGTAAAATGGGATTTGGATAAAGATGGAAATTATATAAATACCTCAACAGACGAAATAATCTCAATTAATGAAGATGAAATGAGAATTAAGTATGAGAAAAAATACATACTAATTTATAACAAAAAGAAAAACAGCCGCTAACAGCCACTACAACGGATCTGGGCATTTGGCTTACTGGAAATTTGTATTTAACCGAAAAATCTCGCACCTTTATTCCACAACCCCGCCATGCTCCGGAACATTATACAGCATTACCGCCGCGATAGGAATTGTATTTGAAAAAAATAAAAAAAAAAAGTAAATTATAAATGTTATAAATAATTAGAAAATGAAAAAATACGAATATAAGACAGTAGAATTTGAAGCAGATGATAGCAAGCTATCGAAATCAATGCATATAGATTCAACTGAAATTGAACAAATTTTGAATAATCTGGGTGAACAAGGATGGGAACTTGTAAATTCTATTGACTACGCATTAAATGGATTTACCAGAAAGGTTATATTATTTTTCAAAAGAGAAAAAAACCAATAAAACAACCGCCAGTGTCTCTCCCCACAATTGCGACTTTTTAGTAAGTTCACTCGCAGTTTCACAAGAAATTTCATCTTTCACGGAAAATAAACGATTCCCAAGTTCGCAATAGACATATCTAACCCCACACCTTAATTTTACGCTTAATTTTCTAAACATGAATACCACCAAGATAACTAAAGTCGCTCCATCTGAAATAAATCAACTGCAGCAAATCAGCAAACAAACTTTTTCTGAAACTTTCTCCGAAAGCAATACTGAAAAGAACTTGCTAAATTACCTGGAGAAAAACCTATCGAAGGAAAAGCTTTGGGAAGAATTGGCAAATACCGATTCACAATTTTACTTTGCTGAAACAGATCGCAAGATTACTGGATACTTGAAGGTTAATTTTGGCGATTCTCAGACAGAACTCAAAGATAGCAGCGCTTTAGAGATTGAAAGAATTTACGTCGTGAACGAATACCACGGCAAAGGGATCGCTCAGGTTTTATATGCAAAAGCAATCGACACAGCAAACGATCTCGGCGCAGAATATGTTTGGCTTGGCGTATGGGAGGAAAACCAGCGGGCCATCAGCTTTTACAAGAAAAACGGATTTGTTGAATTTGACAAGCATATTTTTAAACTTGGCGACGATGAGCAGACCGATATAATGATGAAGCTTAAATTATAATAGTAGCACAACATGAAAAACAAAATCGGCTTTAACTTTCTATTTGCGATCATTGCCTTTCCAGTCGGCATGGCTCTGGCAAGAGAATATAACTTCGAAAATAGCTCTTTCAAGAATCCAGGATTGGGAGTGATTTATCTGGTAACTTTCCTCGGATTGATATTCTTGACTTTTAAGAAGAGGAAAAATTGGAAGTAAATTTGTTGTGCATGTCCGGCTAGTTTAGATGAACACGTATGACTTTGTAATATATAAAAACAAGTTAGCTGCAAGCTTAAAAAAACGACAGTATGAAATTTATTAAAACAGAATTTTTGTTTCTCTTGACCATTTTATTTTTTAGCTCTTGTGCCCAAAAAGCCCAAGAAAATATCAACGTAAGTTCAGACAAGATGATAATCCGAATATCGGAAATAGAAATCGACCCCAATTATCTTGACGAATATATTTCCATACTCAAAGAAGAAGCAGAAGCGTCTGTAAGATTAGAGAAAGGTGTTGTATCTATTTATCCTATGTTACAAAAAGAGAAACCGAATGAAATAAGAATATTAGAAATCTACGCGGACAAATATGCTTATGAAGCTCATTTACAAACTCCACATTTTAAACATTACAAAACGACAACACTAGAAATGGTCAAAGCATTAAAGCTTATTGATATGGAAGCAATAGACGGTGAAACGATGCCTAAAATATTTACAAAGCTAAGACAATAAAAAGAAAGCCGGCACCTAACACACGCTACAAGCAATTTGGGTATTGGGCTTAATTTGAAATAAGCTTATATTTGGAAGATTGTCAAATCCGAATAACGGGTTTAATTTAGTCCCAAACTGCTTGTATCGCGGGAACGTTGGTAGGAATGTTAGAAACTATAAATAAAATATTATGAAAACAAAATTACTTCTTATTGCTTTTTTATTCACGTCCATAACATATTCACAATGTCATAGACTTGTTGATGCAGGAAACACTTTTGTTTTAGCTCTAAAAACAGACAATACACTTTGGGGCTGGGGAGCCAATTATAATGGCGAATTAGGAGATGGCACATACCAGATTAGACCGACAATTAGCCAAATAGGCAATGCAGCCAACTGGCTAGCAATTGCAACTGGTGGCGAGCATACAATAGCTATTAAAACAGACGGTACCCTTTGGTCTTGGGGTAGTAATACTGCTGGTCAATTAGGAGACGGCACTACGGTAAAGAAAAATACACCTATCCAAATTGGTACAGACAATGATTGGCGAGCAATTTCTACAAAAGGATTTACGAGTTTTGCAATAAAAAACAACGGTACGCTTTGGGGCTGGGGACAAAATAACATAAGTAATGTTGGTCTTGGTTTTTATAGTTTAAACATAACTATTCCTACACAAGTTGGCACCGAAACGAATTGGAAAAATATTTATGCAGGTTTTGATATAACGGTAGCGATAAAAACGGATAACACATTATGGGCATGGGGTTCCAATCTATATGGGAAAATAGGTGTTGGAGGATTTACAGGTAATTACTTGTCCCCTATTCAAATTGGCACAGATACGGATTGGAAAGAGGCATCAACGGGTTATCATACATTAGCACTTAAACAAAATGGAACAATGTGGGCTTGGGGTAATAATTCTTATGGAGAATTAGGAGACAATTCCAACATTAATAAAGACTTACCAATACAAATTGGAACAGATACAGATTGGTTAAATATTTATGCGACTAACTACTCAAGCTATGGCATTAAAAACAACGGTACATTGTGGACTTGGGGTAGTAATACAAATTATGAAATGGGTAATGGAACAACAACAAATATAAGTATTCCTTCTCAAATCAATAATGAAACCAACTGGGAAAGCATATCTCCTAGAGGTAGCCACGTTGAAGCCTTAAAGAGTGATAAAAGTATTTATCACTGGGGAGCTAATCATGGTATTTTACCAGCCACTATTGTCACCACACCCATACAAATGGCAAACAACTGCTTACTCTCCGTAGAAAATTTTCATAGTGATGTAGCAGTGCAGTTATTTCCAAACCCAGCAAACCAAACAGTTACAATTAATAATAAAAGCAATCAAAAAATAACAAGCATTGTTTTTATAGATATGGTTGGTAAAGAAATTTTCACTTTAAATAAAAATTTTGAATCCATAAATGTTGAAAAACTAGAAAACGGAATGTATCAAGTAATTATTAATTTTGAAGAAGGCTTAATTAAAACCGTAAAATTTATTAAAAAATAAAACACTTCTACCAACAGCCGTTTTTCCCAATTGCGAATTTTGTGATAACTTCATGTTTTCGTTTCGCAAGAGATTTTATCTTTAACAGAAAATAATCAGTTCCGTAGTTAGCAACTGACGCCAAGCGGCGGAACGTTATATGCCATTTGAAAAACCGAATAAAAATGAAAGATGAAATAAAACTAGCTGTACAAAACGAAGACGAAAAAGGTCTTATAAAATGTCTTGACTTTTCAAATCAGAATAAGTTTGAGACTGATAGTTTTGAATATATTGAAAAAGCATTGATTGGAACTTGGCACAGTCAACACGAAGACCTAATGAACACAATTTATTTAGATAATTTGTGTGATGACAGATTTGTAGAACCAATTGTAAACATTGCATTTAATAAACAACGTTTTCGATGGAATGATGACGAGCTGGAAACGACATTAAGAAAATGTGTTCATGTACTAAAGACAATTAACTCTGACGTTTCTAATAATGCTCTAGAGAAATTAAAAGATTTAGATAATGACAACGTAAAATATGCACTTGAGATGTATGAATAAAACGGCATATAAAATCAGTTTGGCAAAATGACGGGTTTAGTGCAAAGTTCAGCAGTTGTTCTTCGGTCCAACTTTTGTGCAAAGTTGAAATTTTGCGCTTTGATTTCCACCACATCGCCAAGCCGTAAACCGTTAGCAGTAACCTTTTAGAAAGCCGCAGAAATGAGTGACGATAAGCAAGATTTTGTATTATTAAAAGTTAAGAATAGAAAACCATTTTTTGCAATAATAAATCTTGAAGTTTATAAAAGTGATTTTGAAAATGAAATCATTGAAGAATATTGCGGTGAAGGTTGGTTAAGACAAGGTGTTATCGAAAGTGTTTCAATGAAAGGTTATGAAGATTGGAAAAAAGCTGTGAAAAATGGTTTAGAATTTGCCTTTTCAAAAAGTGCCGAAAAATGGAAAGTCAAAATAAAAAAAGTGGAAGGTAGAATTGCCACAGATACAAATGCAACAATTGTAGGTTTTGCTACAATTTTAGCATTTTGTGAACAAACAAATTTAAATTTAGATAATGATGTAATTGAAAGAATTGAAAATTTCACATTCAAAAGTTGGGAAAATAAAAATGATGAAAAAATACCGAATTTTTTAAATTTGGACTACGAGAAATAAAGGCTACTGCTAAAAGGCGTTTGGTGCAATTGCGAATTTTGTGGTAAAGTTAAGTTCATGTTTCGCAAGAAATTTTATCTTAAACAGAAAATAATCAGTTCCGAAGTTCGCAACTAACGCCAAGCATAGGAACGTTACCTGTCATTTTGAAAAACCAAAAAGTGGAAAAAAGAAGAAATAAAAGGAGAATTTTAAGTTATTGATAGTTTTGCAATAAGAAGTAGAAATGATTTCTATTTGATTGGCGAAATTAGAGAAGGTCTTGCTGAAGTGACTTTGTTTTTGAATATTCCATTTAACCAATCTCTATCATTAACTGTTCGAATAAAATCAATTGAAGAAGTAGAAGTTTCAAGCGAATCCAAAAAATATAAACTCATAGTTGTTAATGCAGATTCAGAATTACTAAATCTACTTTTAGGATTACATATTGGGAGTGAATATTTAAATATAATAATTGAAGGACTAGATTAATAAAATTTTTAATTATTCTAAAATGCTGACTAAAAAACAAATTCTAATTTTATTTCTCATATCATCAGAACGAGGAATAAAAGGAATAAGCTCATTAATGAAACTGTTTGGCAGAGCCGATTTTCCTTCAAATATTTCATCGAATTTGGATGAATTACTTAAAAATAAATTAATAACAGTTTTCGAAAATTTTGACAACGGAACA
Organism: Flavobacterium qiangtangense; assembly: GCF_042658345.1. Taxonomy (NCBI): domain Bacteria; kingdom Pseudomonadati; phylum Bacteroidota; class Flavobacteriia; order Flavobacteriales; family Flavobacteriaceae; genus Flavobacterium; species Flavobacterium qiangtangense. The sequence continues at coordinate 563,919 of NZ_JBHSQB010000003.1, read as the reverse complement.
GCAAAAAATTATAAAATATCTGAAAGCGGAAGAAACTTTTTGATAGCTAATTTTAATGATTCGGAAATAATTGAATTCGTAGGAAATATGGACGAACCAAAATTAATTTTAGAAATTACAAAAGCATACATAAATAAAAAAAACGACAGGTGACACACGCTACAAGCAATTTGGGCAATTGGCTTAATAGGAAGTTAGGTTGGATTTTTACACAAAAAAGGGACGCAAATCAATGCGTCCCTTTCCACAAATAAATAAATTCTAAACAAGCCCCCCGGCTACAAGATGCAAGTTAGCAAACTCATGCTTTCCCTACTTTACATATTTATTAAAGGGAGTTACAGAATTTCAATCTGTGAATTTTTTACTAAATGTGGGAAAACCGCAATCAAAGATTCAGCTCTTCCTATTATTTTTGCAGAAACGTCAAGTTGCAATGGAAACCGACTACTTAAAACTACTAAAAGCACTTCTTAACGCTGTCGCTGATGAAGCACACCGAATATGCGAGACTATCTTAAACACTTCGCTTCAGCTTCCGCATTTCTCTGACTCCCTAGTGTCAATCTTTCGAATGCATTATGATAGTGTAACGAGAGACTATTGCCATAACAGGTCCAACTATAACAAGGCCAGGCTCGAGAAGGTAATTGATGAGCTCAAAGGATTGAACCTTTGAAAAAAAAAGAGGCGCAATTAGGGTACGCCTCTTTTCACTTATGAATATTGATCTAATACAAGTTCACCAACTTGCGACGGCAATTTCTAAATTCTCAATCGATTGCTTTTTATAAAATTCACTTTTGGGTTTATAAAATTTAAACTACAGTTGGGTGTTTTTCGGATTTCTTCGTCAGCTCCTAATGCAAGTCCTTCAATCTCCAGCATGAAGGACAATCGTTATAATCTCCGTTGAAGTTTGAGAGCTCGCTGTAAGCTCCACGGAGAAATCTTTCCATATCGATAATGTTCTTTTTGGTCGCCTCATCCAGATAGCCGAAGGTGAGCTGTGCGACCATCGCGCGGCCCTTGGCCCCCCAAGCAGAACCGCTCGCAGAAAACATCGACACCATACGATTGAAAATATCCTGTTCCTATTTTTTTTTTGTGAAGCTAGAAATAAAACAATAGGCATTCGCAGTTGTTCCGTTATTTCCAGCAAAAGCACATCGAGCACCGCTATATTTATGGTATCAAAAGTACTGGGGCGCAAAACATAACGACCAATCAGATCTATACCAAGATTATTGACGAAAAAAAGCGGGGCGACTAAGATATCTTTCAGATGGATCAGGCGTACCGGTTCTATTGAAGATTGTACTGAAGTATGTCAGGAAAAGATGCGCGCAGGTCAGCCCGTGTTCCTTAACAATATCTGTAATATCTCGCGTCATTAAATTATCATGTCGTAAATTTGCATTGTATTTAAAACCTTGGGCTTGGCACCAGGTGCGCAGCTTTTGCACAATCAATTTTTAAAATATGATACAATCCGTCAAGAGGACCTTTGATATTCTCGAGTATATTGTCCAAAATGGAAATAGGGTCAGGCTGAACGATATTGCAGACGCGCTGGAACTGCAAAACACCACCGTGCACAATTTTCTCAATACGCTTAAAGAGATCGGATACGTGGAACAGGACGATGAGAGTCCCAGATACCGGGTAACTGAAAAGATGCGCTACCTATACAGCACTGAAAGCAATATCGTGATCCTTAAAAGGCATTTGAGGCCGTTGCTCAAAGAAATCAGCAGCCTGACAGGCGAGACAACTTATCTTTCTGTTCAGATGGGATCCTATTTCAGGCATGAATTAAAATGCGAGCCCAAGCGCGCCGTGAAGATTTCCCTGCAGCTTGGAAAGGAATTTGATATGCTAAAGACGGCGGTGGGCAAAATTTTCATGGCGCATTCCTCACATCTTAAAAATACGCTCTGCAGGAACCAGGGCATCGAAAGCGCTGCTAGAATCCATGAATCGCTTGAGGGCGTCCTGGCAAATGGTCGCTCATTTGATCTTGAAGAATTTGAGAAAGACCTGAACTGCGTCGCGCTGCCCATATTTTACAATAACAGGCTAGTCGCCGCCCTGGGCATTTCTGGTCCCGCCTACAGATTCAAAATGCAGGAGATGGACGAAGCGTTTTTAATTGCCACCAGGGTTATCAATGAAAAATTCAATAATGATGAACAATTGGAGATTGCAACTATTTTTATACCGAAGGCACCTTGAAATTTTGGAACTTTGCTTGCACAATCTTAAATTCAATTGACATGATTACAGTTACAGGAACATTTACCGTTAAAAAGAACAAAATCGAAGAATTCCAAACAGGGACACTTGAGCTTCAGAATGCTTCGCTGAATACCGATAAGGGCTGTATCGAATATAAGTTCCACCAACAGCAGGATGCACCTGAGAATTTTTTCGTTTATGAAATCTGGGATGAAATGGCAAGCCTGGAATTGCACGGTGCAAGCCAGCACTTCAATAAGTTCTCAAAACTTCTTGAAGGAAATCTCGACAAGGAACTGGATATACGAATCTACAATACAATATAAAAAACAACAGGCCGCCTCAATAACACGGGCGGCCTTCTTTTTTAAAAAAATTATCATAGACTTACCGCTATAGCTGTGTTACCAAATCTCGATTAAGTTCTCCTCTAGGTTAGAATAGTATTTCTGGTTAAAATGATAGTGGTAAACAGTTCTCCCTCCCACAGGCTTTGCAGCGGGGGGAAGCCTATCCAGGATTCCAAGTTTTATCATTTTCCGATAGAAATTGCCTCTGTTTAGCGTCTTTCTACTAATGTTTTCATACAGCCCCTGCAGTTCTTGCATCGTAAAATTTTTAGGCATCAGATGCGAAGCGATAGGTTTAAATGGCATTTCGCGTTGCAATATTTTCATCAGCTGAAATACCATTTCCTCTTCGCCTGCAATCAGAGCTGGAAGACTTTCTATGGGAAACCACGAACCACATGAATGACTTGCGCATAATCTTTCATTACCCAGCAGGTAATAGGTAATGGTCATATCCAGAGATGCTTTGCTTCGCAAATAAACGTTTGCCTGCTCGAAGAAAGCGCTTCTGTAATTATACACGGATGCTGCACGGCTTACCATTTCATCAAGAGACAGCTTCGGGTCTAGATTGGAACTAGGGATGAAGAAAATCTCTCCCTGCTCGTCTGGATGAAGAAAAATCTTGAGCATCTTGTGTTCATAATTTAATAAAAGGCATTTGATTGTAGTATCTGACAGCCGGTGTGATTTCATTTTAATTCGGAATATAGACAGCATTTGCTGGCTTGAAGCACTATTGCCAACATACAAAATTGCAACATCCTTTCGAATCGCCACCCTAAACGATTACAAGAAATACCCTTAACTTAGTTTAAGATTTTGAGTAGCCATATCGTTTCACTGCCTGCATGACGACAAGCAACCATCCGTATTTCCTACAGCAAAATAGAGATTTGAAGAAACGCACCGCTGCCATCATAGCGATTGCTAGCAATTGCAAAACGAATAAACTGATAATTGATTCCGTACAGTATCATAAGGAAACTATCTTTTTCCTTATCTTGCTCAAAAATTCTGGCGTTATTCCAAGGTAGGAAGCAATCTGGGTGTTTGGTAGGCGGTTTACTAATTCCGGAAACTGCTTCAGAAAACTGGTGTAGCGCTCCTCTGCCGTGGAGCTTATATTTTGAAGTATCCTGTTCTGGAAATTGATATATTTCCGCTCCGTAATGATCCTGAAATTACGGTCGAACTTGTGATAGTTGATAAATAGGTAGAGCAGGTCATCATGATGAATCTGCAATACTACAGAGGGCTCAAGCGCCTCAATGTAAAGGCGGCTGGGTTCTTCAGAGTAAAAACTGTGCAGGTCGCTGATCCAATCGTTCTCTGCCGCAAACTGAAGGTTGTGCTCCTTTCCCGAAGGATCCACGGCAAACTGCTTGAAACAGCCTGAAATAATAAAAAAATAATGCTTGCAGACATCGCCTTCCTGAAGCAGATAACCTTTCCTTCTCACATTTTTTTGGGAAAACAGCCTGCGTACCTCTTCCCGCTCCTTTTCATCAAGCGGAAAAAATTTATTAAAAAAGCCTATCAGTACCTCTGTCGCAAGTGCGGTTTCCGATCTTCCCATCTGATTCTATCTAGTATTTCGAGCAGTAAATATAATAAATAGAAACATGGAATGTGCATGATTCATCAGAAAACGATTCCTCAGATTTCATCTGGAAGATCGGCCCGTCATGCCTCTCTTAATTAGCTCTTGGTGCAAAACACTCGCAATACTCCTTCGTTAAGCAATTATTCATTCTTAAAAATACAGCGGCATATTTTCGATTCACCGCTGTATTTTTAAAAACATAAAATAATCAATGCTGAAGGTTGACACTTCGGCTCCGTCTATTCGTAATTTAATAGCCTGGCTTTTTGTAAAGCTTTTCAAAATTTGGCTTTATTTCTTTGTCATATACTTCATCCATCCAAGCATCTTCAGCGACTTCTTGAATATCGACTGAAATGTATTCTTCTGGTTTTCCTGTCTGCTCCTGGATCAGCTTATTGATTCCTTCGGCAATCTTTACTTTGTTTTCTTCTGGCGTACCAGGATAGAATTTCACTACAATGTGTGGCATGTCTTCTTTATTTTAAATTAATGGGTAATGATGCAGCTCCGCTTTTGAGGATGCATTCAAAGAATGCAAAGTTTAAAAAATATTTGCTGTTTTAGATTAATCATGTTTAAGAAATAGTCTTAAACTAGATTAAGAGCGCTTATTAAATTAGGTTAAGCGCCGCTCTTAGTTCCGCGCATTAATTTTGCAACCTAAAATTTACGTGAATGAAAAAAATTGCGATCGCCTCGATCCTGTGCCTTTTTAGTATGGTGTTGAGCGCACAGGAATACAGCGGCAGCCTAAAAATTGAAAAGATGCTGGACTCCGATGTAAACAGTATCGGCCAGAAGATCAAATATCCAGACTTCAAGGATCCCCAGGTCAAGATGGTGAAGATTACCTTCCCGCCTGGCGAAACCACGGGATGGCACAAGCACGAAATTCCGGTATTCTCCTATATCATGAAAGGAACGCTTACCGTCGAAATGGAAGACAATACCGTTACAGAATTTAAAGAAAATAGCTGTTTTGCAGAATCATACGGCTTATACCACAGAGGAACCAATAAGCAGGATTCTGAACTTGTAGTATTCGTAGTTTACTTGGGCGGCGACGGGCACAGCCTTTCCATAAAAAGATAAAGGGTCTTGTCACGATAGCCTAATTTTTAAATTTAAAATACCAAAAGCAAAGGTCCAGCTTTAATACAGGACCTTGCAAATCGTCTGCAAAAGACACGCTTCGGGATTATTTTAGCAATGGCATCAGTTTTGAGCCGATAAGTTCTATGGACTGTAAAAGTTGCCCATGTGTCAGCCCCGCATTGTCCATCTGGAAGGTAAACCGATCAACGCCGCCAAGAGCCTCACTGTGTCTTTGCAGCTTTTCTGCAGCATGCTCGGGACTTCCGACGATAAGCGCCCCTCTTGGTCCGGCAAGTGAGTTGAAACTGGCCTGCGTCACTGGAGGCCAGCCCCGCTCCCTGCCCATCTTTGTCCACAGTTCAGCATAGCCTGGATAATAAGCAGCAACCGCTTGCTCATTTGTTGCCGCGATATAACCTGGAGAGTGCAGTCCTACTTTTAATTCCTTTGGAGAAAAACCTGCCTGGCGTCCTGCGTTTCTATACAAGTCAACAAGCGGACGGAAGCGTTCTGTTTCCCCGCCGATGATGGCAACCATCAACGGCAACCCTAGCTGGCCGGCACGCACGAAAGATTCTGGCGTGCCGCCTACACCCAGCCACACCGGAAGTTTTTGCTGCAAAGCCCTTGGGTAAACGGGCTGATTTTCTATCGCCGGCCTGAATTTTCCTGACCATGTAACAAATTCGTTGTCGCGTATTTGAAGAAACAAGCCTAATTTTTCCTTGAAAAGCGCATCATAATCGTTTAATTGAAATCCGAACAGCGGATAGGATTCGATCGCGGAGCCTCGCCCTACGACAATTTCAGCCCTCCCTCTTGAAATGATATCCAGCGTGGCAAAATTTTGGTAAACGCGCACGGGATCGGAAGTACTCAGTACGGCGACGGCGCTGGCAAGACGAATATTCTTTGTCCTTGCGGCCGCGGCGGCTAGAATCACGGCTGTTGCCGAATCTAAAAATTCCTTTTTATGATGCTCGCCTATGCCATATACATCTAATCCTGCTTTGTCGGCTGCCACGATCCGGTCTAATAGCTGTTCCATGGCTTCTGCGCTTCCCAGCGAGCTGCTTCCATACATGGCAGAAGCAAAACTGTCAATTCCTATTTCCATACAATTTCCTGATAAATTATTTCTTGGGATTCCAAAAAGAATTCCTTCCGTAAAGATAAGAAATAGATGCATAGCGATACCAAGCCGATAATTATCAGGACAGGGATAAATTACAGGGTTTTCCAAATAATTTTTGTGGCTCTATTGTATCAATTTTCGCTATATTGTGAAGCCTTATTACAACTCTTTTCATTAATTTTAGTGCTTATTTAAAGTTATGACCGATATTTTTAAAATGTTCAAGATAGATCTGGCGGAATCCCAGAGAATCAGCCAGCTGGATAACGAGCCGCACAACCACGATTTCGAAGAGCTGCTGATTGGAAGGAGTGGCCAGCTGGAACATTTTATAGATTTTAAATCTCAGGTGATGGATGCGCCTTTCATCAGCTTCATAGCACAGGGAAAGGTGCATCGGGTAAAACCTTTGGCGAAAGATGGTAAATGCGACATCTGGGCCATCCGATTCAAGAGCGAGTTCATTGCTGATACTGTTTTCCAGCTCTACTCGACTTATCACGACAAGGCAAATATTTGCTTAAAAACCGATGAATGTTTTGACAGGCTGAACGTCATTTGTGAAATTATTTTTCAGGAATACAGTCAGCCAAATCCAGACCTCTCCGTTATCCGCCAACTGCTCAGCAGTTTATTTAGCATCATCGAATCGGAACGAAAAAAGCTAAACCTGAATGATGATGAATCGAGAAAAATCCAAAGCAATACCTTCAAAAATTTTCTAAAATTATTGGATAGCCACTTTATGGAAGCAAAAGACGTAAATTTCTATGCTGAAAAGCTATTCATGACCACCCGGAATTTGAACCTCATCTGCCAGGACATCCTGCACCAGAGCGTTTCTGAAATCATAGAGACGAGAAAATTGACCGAAGCCAAAAATCTCCTGATCACTACAGACAAGACGATTGCCGAAATCGGTTATGATCTCGGATTCAACGAAAAGACCTACTTCACGCACGCTTTCAAAAAAAAATCTGGCTTCACGCCTTCTGAATACCGAAAGGAAATGGCCAAGATTATTTCCTAAAATCACAACTATTCTTCTGATTAGTGTTATCTCTTGAAGCTGTTTGTTTCTGAAATTTGTACTCTAATTTTAAACAAATAAAAATGAAAACAGCATTCGTTACAAGAGGATTACTAGCAGCAGCATTTTTGACAATGTTCACTGCCCAAGCCCAAAATAAAAAATCAGTTGCATCTGACAAAGCCCTGAAACAAATCAAAGAATTGGCGGCATCAAACGCAGTAATTTCAAAAAACCTGGCAACATTCGATACTTTAGATTATACGGTTTTTAGCAACAGGGACTGGACAAGGCTGCATGAAAGCCATTCAAAAGATATCTTGGTACATTTTCCTGACGGCCATACTGAAAAGGGGATCGAGCAGCACATCAAGACATTGGATGCCATGTTTGTCTACGCTCCAGATACTAGAATCAAACAGCACCCGCTTAAATTAGGCAGCGGCAACATGACTGCCGTAATGGGCTATATGGAAGGTACGTTTACAAAACCGATGCCTCTTGGCGACGGAACATTCATCCAGCCGACTGGAAAAAAATTCAAGCTGCAGATGGCAACAATCGGCATCTGGAACGAAGACGGCACGATGAGTGAAGAGTATCTCTTCTGGGACAACCAATCGTATATGGACCAGATAATGTTTAAGTAATCTGTCCGGTAATTTTTTATGGAACGAAAAGATTTTTTAAAAGCTATCGCAATCTTACCGCTTGGAGCCGCCGCAATGAAATTGAACACATTGCACGGCCTGACCGACAGTCTGGCTCCCACAGAACGCATGCCGGTCCTGTTCCTTGGGCACGGAAACCCGATGAATGCCATTGATGACAACGTCTTTACCAGAGGATTCCAGTCGATGGCACAGACGCTGCCGAAGCCACGAGCCATTCTCTGCATCTCAGCGCATTGGGAAACCAAGGGAACCTTCGTTACTGCAATGGAGCACCCAAAAACCATCCATGATTTTGGAGGATTTCCCCAGGCGCTGTTTGACGTACAGTATCCGGCGCCCGGAAGCCTGGACCTCGCTTTGGAAACCCAAAAGCTGGTTTCTTCCGCGCAAGTCGGACTGAATGAAGACTGGGGACTCGACCACGGTTGCTGGACCGTTGTGAAATTTCTCTATCCGAATGCCGATATTCCTGTCATCGAGATGAGCATGGACTATACAAAAGGTCCAGAATACCATTACGCTCTAGGAAAAGAACTTTCGGAGTTGCGGCGAAAAGGCGTGCTGATTATCGGAAGCGGCAATACGGTCCACAACCTCAGATTGGCGGCGTGGGACAAGATGATGGTTCCCGGATATGCCTTTGACTGGGCAACGACCGCAAATGAAAAACTGAAGCACCTGATAACAGACGGCGACCACAAATCATTGATACGATATGACCAGCTCGGAAAAGAAATCCAGATGTCGATTCCCACTCCAGAACATTACCTTCCGCTGCTCTACATTTTAGGCCTGCAGGAAAAAGATGAAAGGGCAACTATCTTCAATGACGGATTGGTGGCGGGTTCGCTCAACATGATGTCTGTTAAGATTGACAGGGCATGACGAAAATAAAATATTCCTTGGTGGCATCGTTGCTGGTGGCGCTAATCTCAATCAGCTTAAGTTTTACTATGAATACAACAGAAAAAAAACCGAGCTTGCATTACCTTGCAAGACAGCCTAAAATAAAAGCGGAAAAAACGCCATTAGTAATTTTGATGCATGGCGTTGGAAGCAACGAGCAGAATATGTTTTCTTTTGCGGACGCGCTTCCCGATAATTTCTTGGTAGTTTCTGCCCGGGGTCCTTTGACTTTGCGACCAAACAGCTATGCGTGGTTTCAGGCGCAGATTATGCCAGACCGCTCTATTATCAATGAGCAGCAAGCCGAAAGTTCCCGAAAAGAGATCATAAAGTTCATCGATGATTTGAAAAATGTGGAGGACTTTGATGCAGATCAGGTTTACCTGATGGGATTCAGCCAGGGCGGCATTATGAGCTACAGCGTAGCTTTGACAGCACCTGAAAAAATTAAGGGAATCGCGGTCATGAGCGGCCGGCTGCTTTCGGAAGTAAAACCTTTAATCACATCAGATGACCGTTTAAAAAAGCTTGATATCTTTGTTTCCCACGGAACGCATGATTCGGTTTTGAAGTTCGGTTACGCAACTGATGCTGTGGATTATTTAAAAAGTAAAGGCCTGCAGCCTGAGTTTCATCAGTATCCCGAAGACCACACGATCAACCAGCAGATGCTCGGCGATGTGGTTGAGTGGCTTTCGAATCAGTCAAAATAATTCTGATTTTATAAATAAAAAAAGCAGGATCGACAGTACTGTTGATCCTGCTTTTTATGCTTTTATGGAAAGGCTTTCCTTATGAAATCGGCGGCAATCGCAACCGTCTTTTCAGGAAATTCCTTGTGAGGCGTATGACCGGCATCTGAAAAAATAAATTTTTCAGCATTGCCGCTTACCTGAGAAATGGTTCTGTCAACCTGGGCCATGGTTCCGAATTCATCTGCATCTCCTTGGATAAAAAGCAATGGAGCGGTAATTTGGGGTAAAAAAGATTCGATATTCCAATTTCTAAAGTCATTACCGCACCAGGTTTCCACCCAAGATTTAAAAACGGCATCTACCTTATCGCCATGGTATTTCTTTAGGCGTTCAGGCAGGTCAGTAGTATTGTAAGCCTCCGCTGCACCATAAATTCCTTTTAAAGTTACATCCTCAACAAATATGTGGGCTGCTTCGCATATCAAGCCAGCGACCCTGCCTGCATATTTGGCAGCTGCCAGCAAAGCTATTGAGCCCCCGTCGCTGTGCCCAAAAAGAATCGCGCCGGTAATATTCAAGTTGGAAAGCAGGTCATTTAAAACTGCAGCCTCCTTTTCCAAATAATCGGCATTTCTTTTAGAAGAAGGCATAGCATCCGATTTTCCATAACCTAGACGGTCGTAGATCAAAACATTACATGATGCCGCCACAGAAAGTTTCTCAGGAAAATCCCTCCAAAGCTGCACGCATCCCAAACTATCGTGCAAAAAAACCAGCGTAGGCCGATCCTTTTGATTGTGGAAGAATTCTGCATACAGCATTTTTCCATGTACCTCTATTTTTTTCTTAAAATTTTCATGCATCTGATTATTGGATTAGAATGGAAAGCGCCATTGTTGGAGGGGCAGTTCCAGCGTGCAAATTTAGTTTAGTTTTTTTAGTGGAACTATTTTTAAGTTTCTAAAGAAACCTTCCGTTCCAATATCTACATACAGTCCGACAAAACCAGATTGGTCAGCGCCCATTTTCAAGTCATTTACAATCAGATTAGGCTGTTTTGCATTGTCTATAAATAGTTTTGCCACTTTGCCTTTTACCTCAATCTTTAGCTTTATCCAGCGGTCCAGATCCACATCAGCATACGTTTCGTAAATGCCGGGCGCTGATTTTCTTGAATCGGTAAACTTAAAATCTGGATAAGAAAAATACTGTATGCTTCTGTTTCTTCTCAGCTGGTCCTCTGCCATTCCGTTCGTTGGCCTTATGTAAATGCTTTCAAATTTTGAATTATCATCATTAATCCTGAAGGCCAATCCGATAAATCCTCTTGCATGAGCTGGAGCATTCGGAAGCAGTCTGGAGAGCACCTCAACTTCTATCACGCCATCTTTGAATTTCAAATCATTTATAGTGGCATAGGTCGCCTCATCGTCTTTGATCACTTCAGGAGATTTAGTAACCCTGACTGCTTTCTTGCCTTTGATCTTTTCTATGGAAACCGAGGTCTGCACAGCTGTCAGTCTATTCTCCTCAAGCTTGATTTTTTGAGCGTAAATGCTCGGTGTGCCTAAAAGCAGAAGCATCAGAATGGCTATAATTTTTTGTTTCATGAAAGCATGGTATAGAGTTTAACTGTACAAAACTACTGCTTAAGCCTAAAAAGCATTCATAAACAAGCACAAGAAAAACCCTTAAACTAGTTTAAGGGCTTCTTCAAATTCAAAAAAAGGAGATTCAGGCAGATTACAGGGCAGCGTCGAGAACTTTGCTCTCCGTGTAAACCAAGCCTTCGTAGCAGGCATTGTAGATTTCTTTCAATTCTTCAACCGTAGGCTTTCTAGGGTTGAAACCTGTACAAGGATCCAAAAAGGCATTGTTTGCCATAAAGTCAAGGTTTTTATCCCAGTCTTCACGAGATATTCCAAATTCTTTGATGGCAGATTGGTTGTTTACTTCAGATCTTAAAGTTTCGATGGCCTGAGCCAAGTCTTCAGCAGTTTCTTTTCCGATTACTTTTGCAAGGTCTGGAAAACGGCTGCTTTCTTTTTCATTAAAACGGATAACATTCGGCAAGAAAATTGCGTTGCAGGCACCATGGGGAACGCCAAATAAAGCACCAACTTGGTGAGATAGCGAGTGCACGATTCCCAGCCATGCATTGTTGAAAGCCAATCCTCCCATAAATGAAGCATCATGCATATTCTGGCGTGCCGTGATATTATCTGGATTTTTTACAGCTTCTTTCAGATTGTCGAAAACGATTTTCAAGCCGCCTTTAGAAAGCGCGTCTGCAAAATTATTGTCGATGTTTGAGACATAAGCCTCTACAGAGTGTGTCAAGGCATCCAATCCTGTGTTTGATGTAACGTGAGCTGGCATAGATGCACAGATTTCTCCGTCAATAATTGCAATATCTGGTGTCAGTTCGTAAGATACGATTGGATATTTTACTCCTTTTTCACGGTCTGTAATTACGGCCAGGCCTGTAGTTTCAGTTCCTGTGCCGCTTGTAGATGGAATTGCGACAAACTTCGCTTTCTGGCGCAATACCGGAACGCTGAAAGGCTTGATCATGGCGTCAAAATCGGCATCAGGATACTCATAGAATACCCACATCATTTTTGCAGCGTCGATAGCCGAACAGCCCCCGATTCCAACGATCCAGTCTGGCTGGAAATCCTTCATCAGTTCTGCACCCTTGAAGCAGGTTTCTGATGATGGATCTTCTTCTACGCCTTCGTATGTTTTGGTCTCGATTCCTGCTTCATTCAGATAAGCGATTGCCTTATCCAAAGTGCCGCTTTTTTTCATGGAACCGCCGCCAGTAACCAATACTGCTTTTTTCCCTTTTACATTCTTTAATTCTTCGAGACTTCCAGCACCGTGGAAAACCTCTCCTGCAATAAATAACTTGCTCATTTTGTACTTTTTTTTACGTTGAAATTATAGTACAAATGTATTGCAGACAGCAAGGGCGGTGTTATATAATTGGGCCTATCTGGTATAAATTTGAGCCAGTTCCTGTTGCAGTTCAGTAGGCGTTTCCTGTAATTTGTTCTTTACGAATTTGTTGAGCGCTGACGGAGAACTGAATCCAAGATCAAGCGCTATCTGCTTGTGGGAAAGATCAGAAAACAGCAATAATCTTTTGATTTCCTGCAAGATACGGTTATGTATGGCATTGATAGCCGTTTCATCGCAGTGCTTTTTGGTAATGTTGTTCAGCTTTTTTGTAGTGATTGCTAATTTTGACGCATAATACTGTACAGTCCGCTCTGTCTTATAACGTTCGTTCAGCATTTTTTTGAATCGGATATACTGCGTTTTATCGCTTTCGTGCTGCAAGACCGGATGCTGGCCATGAACCAGTTCGATAAGTCCCAACAGAAAAATTTTGATATAAAAACGCGCCTGTTCTTTTCGGACAAGGCTCGGGTCCAGGTATATGTTTTGGATGTCCTGGGCAATCTTTTTTGAATGGTCAAATTCCGTGGGAGACAAAAAGACGCAGTTGAGATGGCCGGCCAGGTCGACATTATAGGAAAGCAGTTCATTCTTCAAGATATCGGAACAGAACAGGATTTCCTCAAACAGTATAATCTTGCCCGAAATATTAGAAGAAAAATTCGATACGAAAGAAATCTGCTCAGGAAAGACAATGGATATCTTGCCCGAACCCAGTTTCAAAAGCCTTTCTTCGATCTGAAGCAGGATTTCCCCAGACTCAACCAGCACTATGCAAAAATGGTCTTTTTTATGTGGCGCCGCGTAATCTTCTAAATTCTCAGCCGTGAGTTCAAATACGCGAAAAGACAAGTTCTGGTCTTCAGGCTTCTGAATATTTTTCTTAATTTCTATACGATCCAAGAGTTACTTTTTTAAATGAATATGATTGTAATTATTGATAAAGACGGCTTTCGACATCTTCATCTGAGAATAGGCAAAGATAGGCCTAAAAGATGTTGCAGTTATTTCACTTAAGCACAAAAGACACCTGTCAAACAGATGCCTTTCAAACCTTTTATAATTAAAGCAAGATGTGCTGCGTGAATTAAAAATGCAGTCTTAAAGTTTAGACGCTTTTACGTCAACGCCGATCTCGATATCCTTGCTGATCATCCATTCTGCCGGATCTGCCTCGCTTGTTCCGAATTTGATTCCCCAATCTGTGCGGTTTACGGTAAATTTAGCCTTAACAGAAACTGTTTTGTCCGCAACCGTAACATTGGCAGGAAAAGAAACGTTTAGCGTCTTGCCTTGCAATGTCAGGTTACCGCTGATTGTTTTATTAGCGCCTTCTACAGCATCAGCCGTACCTGCCGCCAAGTCAGCAACTTTGGTCACCTTAAATTCGGCAGTCGGATTTTTTTCTATATCAAAAAAGTCAGCACTCTTCAAGTGGCCTTCCAATTCAGCATAGTTTTTATCTTTTTCAGTCACAGAAGCAGGATCTACTTTCAGCGATTTCATGTCAATTACAAAAGCACCTGCGCTCAATTGCCCGTCAGCCAAAGATAATTCTCCAGAAGTCACGGAAAGTGTTCCCCATCTTGGAGCAAATCCTCCTTTGTGGAAAGCTTTCCAGTTTACTACAGAAGATGTCGTATCTACTGCAAAAACAGCACCTTGCTGTTCGGCTACTTCTTGTTCTTCCGTTGGCGCTGGCGTAGCATTCTTGTTGCAGGAAGCAAGCAGCAATCCCATCCCTGCCAAAACGATAATACTTAATTTTTTCATTTTTATAATTTTTGATTACTAATGATGCAAATTTCCGAAAAAAGAGGGATGGAAAATTACACTTATCGGAAAAATCGTTGTGATCTTAAGCAATGAAAAAATTCCATAATCAAACTGCTTCCTGGGCGGGTCTTTCATATGATTCGCTGGCAGAGGGAAAGTCGCTGTTTTTGACATCCGTGATATACTCGGATACCGCTTTTGTTACAGTTTCTCCCAATTTGGCATAGCTGCGTACAAATTTGGGCAGGAAATCCTGATTCAGTCCCAGCATGTCATGGATGACCAAAACCTGCCCGTCGACTTTTTGTCCTGCACCTATCCCGATCACCGGAATAGTCAGGGAGGAAGCTATTTCTTCAGCCAGTGCCGCAGGAATTTTTTCTAAGGTTACTGCAAAACATCCGGCCTGCTCTAGCAATTTTGCATCAGCCTTTAGTTTCTGTGCTTCCATATCTGATTTTGCGCGCAGTCCAAATCCTCCATACTTATGGACAGACTGAGGCATCAGCCCGAGATGTCCCATCACGGGAATACCCGCCACAATGATTTTACTGATGTCAGGAAGCAATTCTTCCCCGCCTTCAATCTTGAGTGCTTCAGCACCCGTCTCTCTCATGATTTTTATGGCATTGTGCAGCGAAGCTATCGGATCGCCCGAGCAGGTACCGAAAGGCATGTCGACTACGAGAAGCGCATTCTTTACCGCTCGCCTTACCGATTTTGCATGGTAAATAATTTCGTCTAGACTGACGCTCAGCGTGGTTTCATAACCCGCCATGACGTTGCCTGCAGAATCACCGACCAAGATTGCATCAATACCCGCTTGGTCTACCAGCTTTGCCATCGTATAGTCGTAAGCGGTCAGCATGCTTATCTTCTGTCCCTTTTCTTTCATTTTTCTGAAAGATTGAACGGTCACTTTTCCATTTGAGATATTTTTAGCTACTGACATTAAATCCTTTTTATAATTTAAATTTACTGATCATCATCTTAATCAGCTGTTGAATCTACAAAATTCGTATTGCTACTCCAGCAATGCCATAGAAGAAAGGAACCAAAATATACCTAAAAGTAAGAAAAGAGTTTTTATATTTGTCAAAAGCAAAAGTGTGAAAACAGCCCTATCAAATCTTGAAATTAAGGAGTTCGAACTTTCAGAGATCAGCAAAAATATCGGAATGGGGATTGACAACTCCGGTCTTGTAGTTTACGACTCTTTAAAATATGATTCGGAAGCCTTCAGAAACAAGCCATTCCGCTCCGAGCACTTTTCAATTATTTTTGTTTTAACGGGAACCCTGGACCTGAAAGTCAACTTGCTAAAATACGGCCTGAACAAAAACGGCGTAATTATAATACCGCCCTCGGCAATTCGCCAGTTCAGCTGGGAAAATGAAAATACGCACTTTATTTCCCTGCTGTTTACCTCAAGCTTTTTAAAGGTGTCGGGAATACTCGGCAAATACTTCAATGTTGCCAATTTTTTAAGGGAAGGAATCGCTTCCTACCGGAATATGGAGGAAAATGATCGAGAGTTGGTGCTAAAGATGATCAGCATCATAACTGAGATACAGGATCGAAACGACAGACAGGAAACCCATTCGGAAATTATCAAGAATATCTTCAAATCCATCCTTTTGGAAGTAAAGCCATACTATGACGAAATGGAAACAGACCAGGATTATTCCAACACGCTGATCTACAGATTCATCCATTTATTGTCCGAATTTTACCTTAGCAGCAGGGAAGTTACTTTTTACTCAGAAAAGCTTTCTATCAACGAAAAATACCTTTCGCAGCTTCTTAAAAGGAAAACAGGCAAGACGGCGCGGCAATTCATCACCGAGATGGTAGTTCTGGAAGCAAAAGTTCTGCTCGATAATAAGGCCTTGCCCGTAAAACAGATTTCAGACCATCTGAATTTTGAAAACCAGTTTCATTTCAGCCGCTTTTTCAAGCAGTATTCCGGGCTTTCCCCAAATAATTACCGAAAGCAGTAACCGATCGCTAGGCCCGTTTTATTCCTGCCGCCGCAAGGCTGTCAGCTGTTATATGAACTTATGCTTGGTTAAACAGTCGAAACCTATATTTACTATTTTTACAACTCCCTTAGAAAAGCTCAGGCGTAGCATTCAGTCCTCGATCTTGCGTTTACTGGCGGCTCTGGGACACAGCGCGGCCTTTTCTATTTGCAGTTTTCGTACAATTTGGCGGAATTGCTGGCAAAGCCAAAATCATCATCTCCGGCGGTTGCGATAAAAATTGGCATCTCGACAATTTTTTTTCATTTGGACAGCATCTAGAACGGCAAAGCCTTACACGAGCTGTTGATAGGCAGGTGTAAAGCTTTGCTAATTTCTTTAAGATTACTTATTGTATTCTCCGATTTTCAAGACCGCCTTGATGGTTCTTCCTTTTTCAGAATCTTCCACTGCCTGGTTGATATCTTCGAAAGCATACGTCTTGATCAATCTGTCAAAAGGAAACTGCCCATGAAGGTACATTTTTATCAATTTCGGAATAAACTCCTCAGATACGCTGTCTCCCTGGTTCACGAACTTGATTTTATATCCTTTGGTCAGAAAGATGTTGGTTTCAAGCTCCAATGGCTTAGTGGCAACACCAATGATTGCCATTTCACCGACTGGCGCCAGACTGTTCAAAGAGTTGTTGATCACTTCGCTTCTTCCTGTCGTATCCACCGCAAACTGCACGCCGTTCGGAAGGATCTCGCGGATCTTTTCCCTTACATTTTCATTAACCGAATTGATCGTATGGGTAGCTCCCAATTCTTTGGCGAAAGCCAGCCTCTCGTCATTGATATCCACTGCTATGATAGTTGTTGCAGAAGAAGCTTTTGCTGCCATCACAGCTGACAGGCCGACAGCACCCGTTCCCGATATCACGATAGAACTCCCTACTTTGATCTTAAGGGTATTGATTACGGCTCCTGCACCAGTCTGGATGCCGCACCCTAACGGCCCTAAGATTTCCAAAGGCGCATCCATTGGCACTGGGATCACATTATTTTTGTGCGCAATCGAATAGGTCGCAAAAGAAGACTGCGAAAAGAAATTGTCATTGATGCCCTTTCCTTCGTGGTCATGGTGGTGGTGGCGCCCTTCGATATCGGCACCCGAGAAGTTGCGGTCGAAGAATTCGTAGCAGTACGCCGGGTTTCCAGTCCTGCAGATCTCGCATTCGCCGCAGAAGCCGTAAGTCAGGACCACATGGTCTCCTACTTTGAGATGATGGACATCGTTACCTATTTTTTCAATAATCCCTGATCCCTCGTGACCCAGGATTACGGGAAAATTGGGCGATCCCATAATAAAGTCGCGGGCCACCATATCGGTATGGCAGATTCCCGTCGCAACGATTTTTACCAGCACTTCCTCAGCGCCCGGCCCGTCAAGCGTTACTTTTTCCAATTCGAACTCGCTGCCTTTTGATTTGACTATAGCTGCTGTAATTTCCATAATGTTGTCTTTTAATAGTTTTATTCTTTATAATTCCGGATCGATGGTTGCAGCCTTGAACTCCGGATTTAATGTTTTATAGAGAAAAGTTGGCTCCGCGGTCAGCACAATTTCTATGGTTGCTCCTACTGCCATTTTCAATAAATGTCCACCTCTGACACTTCCGTCTCCTAAAGAAACAGTCGTATGGCTATGTGCTGCTGCCTTTCCCCCAAACCAGGTGATGTTGCCAATAATTGAGGTCACTTCTGCAACTCCCATTGTATTGACCAAATATTCCTGACGGTCAAAATCGAACCAGCCCAATTCGGTTTCGAAAGCGCTTCCGATACCTTGGTAATGGGCACTTTGAATGTCATACTCTGAAGCAAAATCTGTAAGTCCGGAAACTACTTCATCTCCTTTCGAAAAAACAAGCACATAGGTTTTAACACCACCGACTTCACTTAGAAGTTTTATTTTCAACCCTGGCGCTTTTCCTGATTCTACTTCCGTATTGATGGATTTGTATTGTGATTCCATAATTTATTCTTTTAAATCCGGATCAATTAAATTAGCCTTAAATTCTTCATTATACTTTTTGTATAACGGCGTAGGCTCAGCAGTAACAATCACCTCCAAAGTTGGCCCAACGATAAGTTTAAAGAGATGTCCCCCTTTTACAGAACCATCCTTAACAGATGCGGTCATATGCGTATGGGCAACCGGTTTACCGTCTATCCAGGCAATATCGCCTGTAAAGGAGGTCACTTCCGCTTCACCTAATTTATGCACAAGAAATTCTTTCCTTTCATAATCAAACCAGCCTACTTCAATGCTCATGGCATCGCCAATAGCTTGATAATGCCCGCTTTTAACTTTATATTTCTCCGCAAATTCGGTCAGTCCGGAAACCGCATCATCACCTTTGGAAAAAATAACCGCATACGTTTTCACCTCACCTACCGTGCTCAGAAGTTTAACTTTCATTTTTGGCGCTTTACCTAGTACTGGATGTCCCGTTGCCGAACGGTATTCTTGTGCACTAACTTGTAATCCTGCGGCAACTGTTGCTACAAGAAATAATTTTTTAAAATTTATCTTCATACTACTATTATTAAAAAGCCCTAATCGGGCGTGTTTATTTTGCAATCCTGTAATCTGCTGCAGCGTTATATTGAATTCTGCCTCCCTCAAAAACGAAAGTGTCGCTTCCTACAGGAATCTGATCTAGGTCTGAATGGCTGTTCCAGAGGATGTATGCTAAACTTCCTCAGTTAGTTCTGATCCATTCCGAAAGTTGAACCTGTTGGGATCACTGCAACGAATTCCACAAAAAACCGACGGTATTATTAAAAACTGTAACAGTTCTCTTGGATGCAGACGGGACAGAAGTTTCTGCATAATCTCATGCGATATCGCCCGCATCATTATTGCCAGAAGCTGAAAAATGATGCACCAGTAGCTGCCCTACATCGTTTTCCATTTTGATTTTATCTATTTAAATTGATTATTTTGATCTATAAAAGGTTTCATGCTCGTCCAAACAGCATCAAAATTTACCAAAAATGCAGGATGGGGCGCATTTGGAATGATGGACAGCTGCGCATTTGGAATCATTTTGTATGCTGCGATCACGGTGTCGAAAGGCGCGTTTTGGTCTTTCTCGCCAGCCATCACCAAGACCGGACATTTGATCTGTCCCAAAATGGTTTCATCAATATTTACGTTGCTGTAATAGCTGCTCAGGCTGCTGAACCATTCATAAATCCTTTTAGGCTCCGGCCGTATGCCCATCTGCTGCTTCCAGTAGGATTCGTCCATTGCCGAAAGGGTCTTGTAATCCATATTAAACTCACGGAACCCTTTCTTCCACTCTCCCGCCCCGATGGCTACCAGCTTTTCAATTTTATCAGGGTAGTTTTTAGCAAAGTAGTAGCCGGTATAGGCGCCGTCACTAAATCCCAAAACCGTCACTTTATCTTTGGTCACTTTCGCGAGCACCGCATTCACGTCTTTGGCTTTCTGCTCGTAGCTAGGGATTTTGGTGCCCATTTCAGACTTTCCGTGTCCGCGCGTAGCGATGGAGATGACCTGGTGCTTCTGGGAAAGGCTGTCGATCAGCTGGCCCAATTCCAAAGGAGAACCTACGATCCCGCCGTGAAGCACGACAATCGGGCTTCCCTTTCCATAGATTTCATAATAGATCTTTGCGTCATCAGACCGTACATAAGCACCGGCCGCAGCATTGTTTCCATAGGGGACAGGACTCGCTTTTGCATTGCCCTGCATAAAGTAGCGCAGATTGCTTGCCTCTTGGCTAAATGATGAAAAAGAGAACAGAATGAACAGGAAAAAAAGAGCTTTATGCCGTAAGGATTTGACTTTCATATGTATATTTATAAGCTTGTTTGCCGTCTATAAAATTCCGTCTAAAAAATACATCCTACCCATAAACAAGTTTAAGAAATGCGGTTAACCTTGTTTAAGAAAATGCCGGAAAGAACATCCTATAATGCATTTTTGCTGTACCATTCGATATAGGATTCTACTGCCTTTTTAATAAAATCTTTTGTTGTGCCGTCCTTCATATTTCCTTCGTCATCAAAAAGATCGCTGACATGGGAAATATAGACTTCGGGCTGTTGCATAGCTGGCATATTCAGAAACACGAGGCTCTGTCTCAGGTGGTGGTTGGCCCCGAAGGCGGAAAGATTTCCTGGTGAATTGCTGAAGATCGCTGCGGGTTTTTTGTCCCATACGCTTTTCCCGTAGGGTCTGGAACCGACATCGATCGCATTTTTCAGCACGCCTGGCACAGAACGGTTGTATTCCGGCGTTACAAAAATGACGCCCTCGACAGCAGCCATTTCAGACCTGAATCTTGCAATCGCTTGTGGAACTTGATTTTCGTCGTCAAAATCCTGATTGTAGATTGGGATATTGCTTACGTCAATTATTCTGAACTCAAATCCTTCCGGTGCGAAACCGACCAGCGCCCTGCTGACTTTTTTTGAAAATGATTCTTTTCGCAGGCTTCCTGCAAGAATTCCTATTACTTTTTTCATAACCTATTATTTATTTGATTTGTACGTAATGAAAGGCAGCACTGCACTTTTGCCGGAAGAATTATTATTTGCCACCGCAAAGGCTCAAAACAATGCCCTGGCCCTAACAAATTTACGAAGAATGGATGTGCAAAGCAATATGCAAAGGGAAGAATAATATACCTGAAAGATTGATTCTGCCTTATGAAAAACGGATATCCATCAGGCAGTTTGAGATTTAACAGGCATCAGTCAGAATTGAGATAGTCCCTAAGATCAGAAATTGATTTTATCTTCAGCGCTTCCGCTTGTTTTCTGCGCATCACCAATGCATAGGAATTATTGAATCCGAGCGGTTTCAGCCAGCGGATTCCATATTGTTTCTGAAATTCCGAATTGACATAATCATAGGTGCTTTCTGCACTTTTGGCAACCGTTGAACGTGTTTTTCCGTCAGGCGCTAACAAGACCAGAAGTCCGGTTCCTGTATATTCTGGGTAAAAATCGATGGCGCCGCCCATCAGGGCCTCAAAGCAGATTTTCGTGCCGCCCAATCCTGTCTTTGTTTCCACTTTGTAATCCGTGTGACCTTCGATGAGCATCTTGTAAATCGCAGCCAGGATATACTGCTCGCCGAAAATCTTGGAACCGATTCTTACTGTTCCCGAATTCCCGTTTTGCGGTTTTTTGTACAATTTATTCTCGATTAAAAAATCGCTCGCAATTTTTTCAGGCGTCTGATTGAGATAATCTGATCGGTAATTGAGGCCCGTCATTATCGAGTCATTAAATTTCCCGGCCAGTAAGTCGAGCGCATCTTCAAGCTCGGGGAATTTCTGCAAAGTCTCTGTCTTGATAATCGGTGCGGCAAAATACGGCGGGAAAATCTTCTTGTCATCTTCCAAAACATACAGGTCAAAAGCCTTTATTCTGCCGTCTGTAGCATAGCCGCTGATGAGATCGAGCTCGCCTTCATAGGCCGCTTTGTACATAATTGCGTCATTCACGACTTTCGGATTGACATTCATGCCATAAACGGAACGCAGGCCGAGGTCGCCGTCGTACCTTCCCATAAACTCGGGCGTGAATCCCGCCTTGAGTTTACTGTCCGATTTAGTATAAGACCAGTAGCCTGCGCCGATAACCAGCAAGAACAAAGGAAAAACATGCCAGAATTTGCGAAGGTCCCTATATTTTATTTTTTGAAAGACAGCAATCAGCTTGTCCAGCAAAACAGCCAATAGCGCTGCGGGAATTGCTCCTGCGAGTATCATATTGGTGTTGTTCAATGAAATGCCGCCAAAAATAAATTCGCCCAAACCTCCTGCCGCAACAAACGAAGCCAGGGTCGCCACCCCGACATTGATAACCGCCGCCGTCCTGATTCCCGCAATGATAACGGGCATGGCCAAAGGGAGTTCTGCTTTGAAGAGCAGCTGTTTGCGGCTCATTCCCATCGCTTTTGCCGCTTCGATGGCTGCCGGATTTACGCCTGTGATGCCTGCATACGTGTTTCTGATGATTGGCAGGAGCGCATAGATCAACAAGGCCACGATTGCCGGAGCGGCACCGATTCCAAAAGCGGGAATCATAAAACCCAGCAGGGCAATGCTCGGAATGGTCTGCAAAATTCCTGCGACGCCCAAAACGGGACCGGACAATTTTCTTCTTCTGGCGATTAGGATTCCCACGGGCAAGCCGACGACGATTGCCAAGAGCAAAGATAAAAATGTCAGTCCCAGATGCTCTGCGATCTGGGTCAGTAATTTTTCGTGCTGTTCTGAAACAAACTGCCAAAGACTCTGCTGTGTCATACGATCTGCAATTTTCGGTACTCGTTGAACGCCCTCAGTATCTTTTCGTAATCCGCTGTGTTTTGCTGCTCGGAGCTCAGCTTCTGCAAAATTTTCCAAATATCAGAATCTTCTGGAAAATCTGTCTTGAAATCAGAAAGGAAAGGCAAAAGGTCTTTTAAAGCCGTGACCTTGTATTCCAGCAAAAGCCGGCTTGCTGCGAAAAATTCCTTCACGAAATCATTTTTTGGACGGTAAAGCATTTCTTTCGGCGTTCCGGCCTGGATGATTCTTCCTTTATCCATCAAGCAAATCCGGTGACCGAGTTCAAAGGCTTCCTGAACATCGTGCGTAACCAGAATTATAGTCTTATTTTTCAATTCCTCCAAAGATTTGAACTCGGAATGAATATCGGCTTTGGTAATAGTATCCAAAGCTCCAAAAGGCTCATCCATCAATAAAATAGGAGCATTGGCTATCAAAGCCCTGGCGATTCCTACCCTTTGCTGCTGGCCGCCGCTTAATTCGTTTGGAAAACGGGAAAGGATTTCTGCCGGGAGATTGAGTTTGCCTAAAAGCTCCTGCGTCCTGCTTTCGGTTTTCTTTTTGTCCCATTTCAAAAGATTTGGAACGGTTGCTATGTTCTCCCGAATTGTATAATGCGGAAAAAGTCCGGAATGCTGCATCACAAAACCAATTCCCAATCGTAGAACTTCTGCCTTCTGGTCTCGGATATTTTTTCCGTCGATGAAAATAGTTCCAGAATCAGCTTCTACCAAACGGTTGATCATTTTCAGTGTTGTCGTCTTTCCGCAGCCGCTGGTTCCCAGAAGCACCAAAATTTCCCTGTCATCTGCCTGAAAGGAAACAGTATCGACCGCTGGCCTGCCGCCAAAATATTTAGAAACTGATTCAAACTTTATCATGGTACATTATTTAGCCAATCGGATTCCTGTGAACTGCCATTTGAGATCGGTCGGGAAGAAATTACGGTAGGTATTTCTGCTGTGCCCTTTTGGCGTTGCAACCGACGCGCCACGAAGAACGGTCTGGTTGACCATAAATTTACCATTATATTCTCCAACTGCGCCCGCTTCCTTTTTGAATCCCGGATACGGCAGATAGGCAGAATTGGTCCATTCCCAGCGCCTTCCCCAGTCGAAATGGCCGGAGGCAACTTCCCATTCTGCTTCGGTCGGCAGGCGCTTCCCTTTCCAGGATGCATAAGCGGAAGCTTCAAAGAAATTGATATGGCAAAGCGGTTCATCGGGATTGATTTCCTGCAAGCCATTCAAGGTGTACTGCATCCATTTTCCATCGACAAAGTGCCAGTACAAAGGAGATTTTGCCTTGTTCTGTCTCACCCAGTCCCAGCCTTCGGCGTGCCAGTGCCGGAAGTCGGAGTAGCCTTTTGCAGCCATAAATTCCAGATATTCGCCGTTTGCAACGAGCCGGTTTGAGATTTCAAAATCATTCAGGTACGCTTTATGCCTGCCCAGTTCGTTATCGAAACAGAATCCTTCGCCTGCAAAGCCAATTTCGTAAATTCCTGCTGAAAAACCTATCATTCCTGTACCAATTTCGATTTCGATCTGTTCGCTAATTTCCTTTTTATAAACCGGAAAAAGCGGGTTGTGCCCTAAAATATATTTGATGTCGGCCAGCAGTAATTCCTGATGCTGCTGTTCGTGATTGAGGCCCAATTCCAATAACGATCCAATGCTTTCATCCATCAGATCGCCTTGAAGAAAATCCTGCATCTTTTCATCGACATATTTCCGGTATTTGTAAATATCGGAAACGGATGGACGGCTCAGGTTCCCCCTGTCGGTACGGATCACCCTTGCTCCTGCCGTTTCGTAATAACTGTTGAAGACAAAATTGTAGTGCGCATCAAAAACTTCGTAATTCGGATCGCTCGGAACCAGGATAAAGGTTTCAAAAAACCAGGTCGTGTGCCCCAGATGCCATTTCGGCGGGCTCACATCCACGATTGGCTGTACGACGTAATCCTCGATTTCCAGAGGTTCGCAGATTTCTACAGAATGATTGCGAATTTCGGCAAAGCGCACTGCCCGCCTAGCTTGATCGTCTGACACTTTTGTTGGGTAACTGTCTATCATTGAAATCCTTTTAATTATACCGCCTGCCATATGGAATCTGTGAACCAATTTTTAGAATCGTTGATCTCCCCGAGGATGCGGAATCCTGAATCCGCTGCCATCCTGCCGATGTCCTGCTGGGAAAATTTCTGAGAGATTTCCATGTCTATAAGCTCGCTCTGCTCAAAGTTAATGATTTTGCCGCAAATAGTCACGGTCTGCTCGCAAAGGCTTACAAGGTAGCTTCGGCAGGCGCCCGAGACCGGATCGTAGGTCTGGTAGTGCTCAAATCCAGCAATGTCGAAACCAGCATCGAGCTCGCGGTTGATCCTGGAAAGAAGATTCAGGTTGAATGCCGCGGTGATTCCGGCAGGATCGCTGTAGGCTTTCAATACGGCATGCGGATTTTTCTTCAGGTCAAATCCGACCAGCAGGATATCGCCCTTGTCCAGCCTTTTTCGCAGTGCGGCACAAAAATGGAAAGCTTCTTCCATTTCCATGTTGCCAATGTTGCCGCCCAAGAACAGGACGACCTTCCTGCTGCCCGACAGCGAAACGGCCCTGTCCAGCATTTCAAAATATTCTCCTTCCAGAGGGACAACTTTTAGCTGCGGCAGCGCATCCTTTAGCTTATCAGTCAAAACGGACAGTATGTTGCCGGAAATATCGATTGGAATATAGGTGTGATCGACATTGTTTTTTACCAGGTATTCTAATAAAAAACTTGATTTCATAGCATCGCCAGCGCCCATTTCTATCAGGTCAAACGGCCCATCCTGGCACAAGATGCCTGCTGCGATATCCCTGGTCTTATTTTTAAAGACATCAAGCTCGCAGTCGGTCAGGTAGTATTCCGGCATTTCCATGATCTGCTGGAAAAGGCGGTCGCCCGCCTGGTCGTAAAAATATTTAGAAAATAGCCGTTTCGGACTGCCGCCCAGGCCATCCAGAACATCGTTGAGAAATGTCTCGGAAAAAGCCTTTTGCGTTTGGAATGCTGTATTTGTGGAAGTATCCATAGTTTTATTATCGGTTTTAGGGGATTACGACAATCTTGCCGCCGCCACTGTTGCCTTCCATCAGCGCATGCGCCTTGGAAATCTCCGAGAGCCTGAAGATATGCTGTATCTTGGGTACGATCGCTGCCTTTTCGATTTTGTCTATAAAATCCTGAAATTCCCGGCTTCCGATCCTGATCTGCCCGCTGTCGTAAACCGTCAGGTAGGCGCCGGCTGGAATAGATTCCATCGGGGCAAAATCTTCCAGGGACCATTCTTCCGAAAGCATTCCTGTCATGCAGACGATGCCCCCTGCCGAAATGCAGGAAAGGGAATCTTTCAGGGTCGGCGTACCGACCAGTTCCAAAACCTTATCAATTTTTTTATTGCTTTCTTTAACCTGGCTGGAAAGACATCCGTCATCAAGCAGCACCTCGTGGGCGCCGTTCTCAAGAAGCAGTTTTATCTTGCTGCTGTTCCTGGTGGTCGCAATCACATTCAGTCCTTCCGACCTGGCAATCTGGGCCGCCAGGAGCCCGACCGAGGATGTCCCGCCGCGGATGAGAAGCGTCTCGCCTTTTTTTACCTTGAGGGAAGCATGAAGTGATCCGAAGGCAGTCTGGAACATCTCGGGCAGGGCGCCAAGAATTTCCCATGGAAGACCGCTTTGGAAAGCGGCAAGAACCGAGCGCGGCAGTAGCGCATATTCCGCGTAGCTCCCGTCAAAATCCCTGCCCATGCCTCCCATGAATGCAGCGACCTTCTGCCCCGGCTCAAATTCTCCTTCTGGATCTTCAACAATCTCGCCTACGCATTCGATGCCTAAAATTCTTGGCAGCCGAACTGATTCAGAATAGCCCTTCCTTGTCATTATCTCCGATCGGTTCAGCCCGAAAGCCATCACCTTTACCAGGACCTGATCCCCCTGAAGCGGCGGCATGTCCCTTTCTTCCAGGAGCAGATTTTCGGGTCCCCCAGGACGATATAATACAGCTGCTTTCATAAACTAGGAATTTTCAGCGCTTGATACTTTTACGCTGTTAAAAATATATCTGATAATTTTCCATCGCCCGTTTTCGTGTCGGAACACGAAAAGATCCCTGCTCGTCGCCTCAAGTCTCGAGGCCCTGTCAGGCCTGCTTGCGGCAGTCTTTGCGACAGCCTCAGCAAATGCGGTGCTGCCGTGCACTTCAATCTTAATGTCAAAAAACTCGATTTCAAAAGCTTTTCTGGAAAATTGCTCCAGGCCTGATCTGCCTATCTGCCCCTTTTTTAGGGTCCGCACCCCGTCAGGCATAAAAAACGCATCTTCGGCGTAAAGCGACAGCAGCCCTTCGATATCGCGCGAATTGACAGCTTTCGCATAATTGGCAATCAGTTCTTTCAGCAGTGCGTCTTGTTCGTTCATCATTTGCTTCCTTATTATTTTGCATTCACTAATTTGATCCCTGTAATTTTCACAAAATTGCGGCAATCTGAATCAAAATGCCAATGAACAAATGCAAGAAATAACCTTGAACTAGTTTAAGGAAACAGCTGCTATAACTTTGCCCTTTCCTGACTGAGCTGAAAAAAAGGCGAAAATCCTGTAAAAGGTTCTCAGCGCCAGCGAACTTGACAAGCTTCAAATACATAAATTCCATACCGAAAGCCATGCCACAGTGAGAGACATCTTTATCTTCCAATGCTACACGGGACTTGCCTGTATTGACGTTTTTCAACTAAAAAAAACCGATAAGTTCGGAAGCGATTGCAATTCTATAGAATCGGAATCAGGCTACCTGCCAGTAATCTTGTGCCGGTGTTCCGTGCCCCACTCGGCAAGTACTTTTATAATCGGCTCCAGAGTATGCCCGTAATCAGTCAGCTCGTACGATACCGTAATTGGCTTGGTAGCGTTGACAGTTCGGGTTATCAGCCCATTGATTTCCAAATCCTGAAGTTCTTTTGAAAGCATCTTCGCGCCCAGCCCGTCTATTTGGCGCTGCAGGTCTGTGAAATTCTTTTTTCCGTAAAGCAGTACGCTCACCACCTTGATCTTCCATTTGCCGCTTATCAGGTCAAGCGTATCCTGTATGGCAAAAAGTATTTTGGAGCAGTCGCCCTGTTCATCAGCCAGCTGTCTATTTTTTTCCATTTCTATATTTATTATCGAGAACCCACTTTACTTGAGGAAACCCATATCAAAAGTAAAGTTACTATATTTTACCTTTGGACAATAATAATTTAAAAAAAATACTTATGAAACTTAAAGATAAGGTAGCTATCGTAACGGGCGCGTCAAAAGGAATCGGGTCAGGTATTGCGAAAGAGTTTGGTAAAGCAGGAGCCACTGTAATAGTCAACTATTCGTCAAGCAAGGATGACGCAGACAAGATCGTAGGCGAAATACAGTCAAAGGGCGGCAAGGCAATTGCAATCAAGGCAGATATGAGCAAGTCAGCCGATGTAAAACTGATGTTTGATAAAGTCAAGTCAGAATTTGGAACCGTCGACATCTTGGTAAATAATGCAGGAAAAGCGGTTTTTGAAATGATTGATGACCTGACGGAAGAAGCTTTTCATGAACAGTTCAACTTAAATGTGCTGGGATACCTGTTGGCGGCAAAAGAATTTGCAAGGCAGGCTAAAGGCGGAAGCATAATCAATATCAGTTCTATCTTGAGTACCGATCCTTATCTGGCATCAAGCGTCTATGCAGCGACTAAAGGAGCCGTAGATACAATTACGCTGGCTCTGGCAAGAGAGCTTGGCCCTCGTAAAATAAGGGTAAATTCCATACTTCCCGGACACACAAATACACCTGCTACCGCAGGAAACTTTGATGGCGAACTGGGAGAGAAACTAATTGCGGGAACTCCTCTTGGACGTTTTGGAGAGCCTGAAGATATCGCACCGCTGGCCTTATTTTTAGCTTCTGACGATGCACACTGGGTCACTGGCGAATCTATAAGGGCATCGGGCGGTGCCAGAGGAGTCGGCTATTAATTTGAAATGAGCAATAAAAAATCGGAATGGCAGCCAGCCATTCCGATTTTCATTTCTAGAAACTCTTTTCAACTCGCAAGATGTATTTTAAAATATAATGCATCCCAATTTCTGCATTCAAAATACCCTTCTTGCTGTTATTTCAGAACCGGTCCAAAGCCGATTCTGGCATTCCTCTTTAAGTTATATTGCCTACTTTTGGAGAAACAAAGCTACCGTGTAAATGGGCACCAAACAAGAACGCACGCCAATACCTGTGACTAACCGCCAAGTTTGTAATGCTGTAAATCAAAAGATTATGATCAGAAAAAAAATAAAAAAAGATTTTGATGCAGAAGACTGCGGGATACGAAGCCTACTGGATCGCGTCGGTGACAAATGGTCGCTGATGATAGTGGATATTTTGAGAAGCGAGGGAACGATGCGGTACAGCGAACTGGACCATAAGATCGAAAGCATATCGCAGAAGATGCTCGCCTCTGCGCTCAAAAGCCTGGAGATCGACGGCCTTGTCAGCAGAAAGGTCTATCCGCAAGTGCCGCCAAAGGTTGAGTATTCGCTGACCCAGCTCGGGGAAACCCTGTTGCCAGCAATTGCAGTTTTAAAAAACTGGGCATCTGCAAGCATGCCTGCTATCCTGGAAGCAAGAAAGAAGCATGCAACCAAGAAAAAGGCAGAAGGCTAAATTAGCAATCAATACAAATTCATCTGCTTCGCCAGACAGCGCGTCCGGAGTATCAAGCACTGGGCAGTCATATGGCAGGCCAAATATTAAATTATGGAAAAAACCTTAACGCCGGGAATCAACCACATTGAATTCTGGGTATCAGACCTGTTTGCAGCCATGAAATTCTATAACAGCTTCCTTACCTTGATTGGTTGGAAACAGATAAGCGGCGCTTCGTTTTCTAATGGCGCCATGGTTATCTATTTCGTAGAAAGAAAGAATGATATAAAGACGGCATCTCTTGGCATGAGACATCTATGCTTTCAGGCTGTGGAAAAAAAACAAGTGGATCAGGTCTATGATGCATTGGCAGCCGAAGGCGCCGCATTCATCCGCGGTCCAATAGCGATGCCCTATTCTGAGCAATATTATACCGTGGACTTCTATGACCCTGACGGGCAAATTTTGGAAGTTGCCTATACTCCATATGCCACTCTCGGCTAAAATAATCGGCCTGATCAGGCAATCCCTATTAAATTTACATACGTCAAAATGGCTACGCATAACGTAATTTCGGCGAACTTATATCTTACTTAATGTATCAATTTTGCATCTGCAACCGATGAGGTGCATCATAGCTCAAACAAAGCCTGATTGCAAGACTGTTGCTGTATTTAAAAAACGGGATCATAACGAAAATATTGAACATGGATTTAGAAAAAATTATTGAAGGATGGATTACAGCTGGCAATAGCTACGATACCGAAAAATACCTTGACTTTTATCATGAAAACGCAGTTTTGGATGATCCCTCTGTAGGTCGAAAATTTAATGGAAAGAAAGGCATAATGGAATATTACGAAAGCTATTTTATAGGCTACAAGACGCAGACTAAAATAATTAGCATTGCAATAAAAGATCCGGACAGGGCGTCTCTAGAAGTAGAATTTTCAGGCGATTTTCCGGAAGGAAAGCTTCGGGGCTCTTTTGAGTTTATTTTTGGGGAAGGAAAGATAACGCATCTGTCAGCAGATCTCATATAATCAAATAAATACAGTCTGTATCTTTAGATGTCAGGCAATCATAAACATAGAAATAGAAATGAAAACAAAAGACAGTACAAATCCCAAATTGCTAATTTACGGAGCAACGGGCTATACGGGCACATTGATTTGTGAAGAAGCTTCCAGAAGAGGCTTGGATTTTGAAATTGCAGGCAGAAATAAAGAATTGCTTGAGGCGCTGGCTGAAAAACTTGGCGTTTCCTGCCATGTATTTTCTGTGGATGAGGAACAGGGCTGGGAAAAAAGCCTGTCGGGAAAATACTCCCTGCTTAACGTGGCGGGTCCTTTCAGCGCAACTGCGGCGCTGGCCATGGATGCGTGTATCAAAAACAAGATACATTACATCGACATTACTGCCGAGATAGATATTTACCGTCTGGCAGAATCGAAAGACGAAGCAGCTAAAGGAGCAGGAATTATGATATTGTCCGGCGCAGGCTTGTTTGTCAGCTACGATCCGCTTGTGATGCATACGGCCAAGCGTGTAAGTAATCCGACCGGATTGCGAGTGGCATTTAAATATTCAGGCGGTTTTACCCCCGGTTCGATAGCAAGCAGCGCTAACATTATAAATGCAGGCCTGCTGGTCAGAAAAAATGGAACGCTTGTAAAATTAAGCAAGAGCGAACCTGCCGAGTTTGACTTCGGCAATGGCATGGCAGAATGCCTGCCGACGCCGCTGGGCGGTTCAGTATTGTCGTACAAATCTACTGGAATCGAAAATATAGAAGAGTTTTTTCAAATGGCACTTCCCGCCGCTACCCCTGAAGATGGATCCCTGCTAATTGGAAATGAAAAGCATTCGAGCGAAATTCAGGACAAAAGCGCAATACTTGCTGAGGTAACCGATGCCGACGGTAGGATCGTGCGTTCCAAAATAGAAATGGAGCCAGGCTATGCCCCTACCGTTTTTTCAGCCGTTGAAATTGCATCACGCACTTTAGAAGGAAACTTTATGAAAGGATTTCAGTCTCCTGGTTCTGCTTATGGAGAAGAATTGCTTGAAGTATTGCCTAACGTCACCGTTACTGATCTTTAATACACCGTAGTCGCTAATCTTCGCCCAGGGCTTGAAGCCAAAAATTTCAGGCGGCGGGTTGCTCTCAAAATAGGATTTGATTTCTATGGGTGTCATGGTGTTGTGGATAAAATAATAGTGCAATCAGGCAGTTCTAAAAAGCAGTTGCAGTACCGCTGCCAGCCTGATGCCGGCCTTCTGGATCTGCAATTCAATAATTTTTGCACTTTCGGAGGCATACCTGTCCTGTACTTTCGGATTGCCGTAGGCATAGACGTGGGCCAGGTGGCTTCTGGATTCCTCGCTCCATCCTACCACGTTGATCTTCCTGATCTCAGCAAGCTCTTCGGGCACATATGTCTTGGCATTGATGCAGTCCGAAAGCTGGATATTCTGCGTGGAGATGATCCCGCTGTCCCAGAACGAATGCAGGTTGGTGCCCTGCCCCCTGTAGTTGAGCTGCACGGTATTGCCTCCCTTGTCGTGCTCATAGCCGACATGGAGCGGCTGATGCAGGTCGCCTACCAGATGGAACAGGAAGAGCAGCTTTGTTTTTATTTCTTCACGGTCCAGCTTGTCCTTTCCGCCAAGCTCTAAAATGGTATTGTTCAAGACACGCACGATGTTGCTTCCCTCCCTGTCGGCAGGCTTCGCCCCCTTCGGGAAATTCGCATAGTGGTACGGCTTCATGAAGTCCTTGCTGCGGTCGCCCTTGATGTCGTCCATCCAGTTGGCGGCTTCCTCCAGCGACATGCCGTCCAGATAGCCGAGCACATTTTTCTTGGTCGCTTCATCAAGGTAGCTGAAGGCCACTTGCGCCACCATCGTGTGGCCCTTGCGCCCCCATGCAAAACCGCTTGCAGAAAACAGCAGCACCAATAAAATTGAAAATATCCTGTTCATGTTTTTTTTTTGCAAAGTTAAAAATAAAATAGGCCGCAGTTGCGATTTTCTACTGTTTCCAGCAATAGAGAAATGTAAGGTGCTGCAAGCTACAGCTTAGGCCCACGCAGGGCAGCCACATCCTTCCTTATTTCCTGCAGCATCTCCCTCACGCTTTCCGGGGCCATTTCCGAAACATCGAACTCTTCGGTAGCGATGCTTCCCGCGTATTCCCATACCTGCAGGACGTCCGCGGCCCGTACCTCGAACGGGGCATAAAAAGTATTGTCCGATTCCAGCACCAGTGCGGTAGCCTCCCTGCGTCCCAGCCTCTTGTAGGCCATTCCGTCTGCGGTGATCACGATATAGCTCCTGCCTGCCTTCATCTCTTCCAGCTTTTCGACATACCTTCCGACAATATACGAACTGTCCTTATGCGGGGGCATCGAATCCCCGTCGATGGCAAACAGCCGGAACTTCCCGCTGCCCAGAAACGGCAGGGACACGTGCTGCAGGGACTCTATGTATTCGGGATCGCTGTAGCCGGCCAGGTAGCTGGCCTTGGCCCGGTGCGGGATGATCTCGATGGCGTGCTCGCCCCGGGCGTCCACCGCAACAGGCAAGAGTATGTGGTTGTCCTCCAGGCGGAGCAGGCCGTCCATGTCGACCTTTCGGATGTCCACGGTCAGCAGCAGGTCGGTGCTCACGTGGTAGTAGCGCGAAAGGCGCACCAGTATTTCGAGGGGCGGCTGGGACTTCCCTTCCTCATACTTGGCCAGCCTGTCACGCGATATGGCTAGGCTTTCCGCCACTTTCGACTGCGAGAGCTCTTTTTTCATCCGCAGGTGCCTGATATTGTCAGAGAATAAGGACATGTTCGTTTTGGGATTATTTATCCCAGCAAATATATAAAACTTTGGGAATATCTGTCCTAATTTTGCCGGGTATAAAATGAGAAAGATATGGAAAGAGCGATCGTACACATGGACCTGGACACCTTTTTTGTCTCCTGCGAGAGGCTAGGAAACGCACAGCTTCACGGCATTCCGCTGATCATCGGAGGCGGGGACCGCGGGGTGGTCGCCTCCTGTTCCTACGAAGCCCGAAGGTTCGGGGTGCGCTCGGCCATGCCTATCAAGATGGCCCTGGCGATGTGCCCGCAGGCGCGGGTCATCAAGGGCGACATGGAGCTCTATTCCAAGATGTCCAGCCTGGTGACCGAGGTCATCGAGGAGCGCTCCCCGCTGACCGAGAAGGCCAGCATCGACGAGTTCTACCTCGACATCACCGGCATGGACCGCTTCCACGGCAGCTACAGGTGGACCAGCGAGCTGGCCCAGGCGGTCACCAGGGAAACGGGACTTCCCATCAGCTTTGCCCTTTCCGTGAACAAGACCGTTTCCAAGATCGGCACCGGAGAAGCCAAGCCGACAGGGCGCCTGGAGATTCCGACCGACAACGTGCGCCCCTTCCTGAACCCGCTTTCGATAAAGAAGATACCGATGGTCGGCGATGCCACCTTCGCCCTGCTTTCCCGCATCGGCATCCGCACCATACAGACGCTCTCGGAGATGCCCGCCCCGGTGCTCCAGCAGATGGTCGGCAAGAACGGCATCGAGATCTGGAAGAAGGCCAACGGCATCGACACCAGTCCCGTGGAGCCCTACACCGAGCGCAAGTCGATCTCCACCGAGCACACCTTCGGGCAGGACACCATCGACATCCCGATGCTCAGGGCGCTGCTCTCCGGCATGGTCGAGAAGCTTGCCTACCAGCTGCGCTCCGAGCAGTGGCTGGCCTCGACGGTGACGGTCAAGATCCGCTACAGCAATTTCGATACCGAGACCAAGCAGTGCCGGATCCCCTACACCTCCTGCGACCATGCCCTGGCAAGGCACGTGAAGGAGCTCTTCGAGAAGCTCTACCAGCGCCGGATGCGCCTGCGCCTGGTCGGCCTGCGCTTCAGCGGGCTGGTGCGCGGCACCTACCAGATCAACCTGTTCGAGGACACCGAGGAGATGCTCTCCCTCTACCAGGCCATGGACCGGATCAAGAACCGCTTCGGCCCGGACGCCGTGGCAAGGTGCGCTGGCGCACAGCTAAAAACAAGACCCTAGGACAAGACAATAAGAAATACAAGCAAGACCAAAAATGCTGCTCAACTGCCATTCCTTCCATTCCCTGCGCTACGGCACCATCCCGCTGGCTGAACTCGTAGCGCTCGGCGCCCGGCAGCAGATTCCTGCCATGGCGCTTACCGACATCAACACCGTGACGGGCATCTACAACTTCACCAAGGGGTGCCTCGAAAACGGCATCAAGCCCCTGGTCGGCATCGATTTCCGCAACGCCGGAAGGCAGCTCTATATCGGACTGGCCAGAAACCAGCAGGGCATCGGCGAGATGTGCCGCTTCCTGACCCACCATAATTTCCAGGGCACCGACAAGCCGGAGCGCGCCCCCGCATTTGAAAACGTCGCCGTCATCTATCCCATGGAAAATGCGCCAGCGGCACTGAATAAAAACGAGTACATCGGGGTCCGCCCCGAAGAGCTGACGCGCCTGGTACAGCAGGAATGGAAAGGCCTCATCAAAGACATGGTCGTGCTGCAGCCTGTCAGCTACCGTACCAAAAAGGAGTACAACCTGCACCGCATCCTTCGGGCCGTGGACAACAACATCCTGCTCTCCAGGCTGGATGAGGCCGACTGCTGCCGCAAGACCGACACCATGCCAGATCTCAACCACCTTGCAAACGCCTATGCCGACTATCCGCAAATCCTGGAGAATACCCAGATGCTTGTCGATGCCTGCAATTTCGAGTTTGAATTCGACACGCCCCGCAACAAGAAATACTATACCGACAGCCGGGAATCCGACATCGCCCTGCTGACCAGGCTTGCCGAGCAGGGACTTGTTGCCAAGTACGGCAGGGATAACAAGGAGGCCCAGGCACGGGTAAAAAAAGAACTCAAGGTCATCGACGAGCTGGGCTTCAGCGGCTACTTCCTGATTACCTGGGACATCGTGCGCTACAGCAACAGCATGGGCTTCATGCACGTGGGAAGAGGCTCGGGCGCCAACAGCATCGTGAGCTACTGCCTGGGCATCACCGCGATCTGCCCCATCGAGCTGGACCTCTATTTCGAGCGCTTCCTGAACTCGAGCCGCAAGAGCCCGCCCGACTTCGACATCGACTGGAGCTGGAAGGAGCGCGACACCATACTGGAATACATCTTCAGCCGCTTCGGGCGGGAGCATGTCGCGTTCTGCGGCACCAACGTGGAGTTCAAGTACCGCTCGATCTTCCGCGAGGTCGGCAAGGTATTCGGCCTGCCCAAGTCCGAGCTGGACGCCCTGGCCCTGAACCCGATGCAGTTGCACGATGCCAATTCGATCGTAAGGCTGGTGCAGGAATACGGCATGATGCTCGAGAAGTATCCCAACCAGCGCAGCATGCATTCCTGCGGCATCATCATCTCCGAGGAGCCCATCACCAATTTCACGGCGCTGGAGATGCCCCCGAAGGGCTTTCCTATCGTGCAGTTCGACATGCACGTGGCCGAGGACATCGGCTTCGAGAAGTTCGACATACTGAGCCAGCGCGGCATCGGGACCATAGACGATACCGTGAAGCTGATTGAAAAAAACAGGGGCATAAAGGTAGACATCCGCGATATCGCGCTTTCCAAGAACGAGGCCAAGTGCAACGCCTACCTGAGCCGGGGCCAGACCATCGGGTGCTTCTACATCGAGAGCCCGGCCATGCGCGGGCTCTTGCGCCGCCTGCAGTGCAGCGACTACGTGACCCTGGTGGCCGCCTCCTCCATCATCCGCCCGGGCGTGGCGCAGTCCGGCATGATGAAGGAGTACATCTTCCGCCACAACCATCCTGATAAGTTCGAGTATTTCCACGACGTGTTCCGGGAACAGCTCGGGGAGACCTACGGCATCATGGTCTACCAGGAAGACGTGATCAAGATCGCCCAGCACTACGGAGGCCTGGAGCCCGCCTACGGCGACATACTGCGCCGGGCCATCAGCGGCAAAGGGCGCTCGCTCCAGGAATTGCAGACCGTGAGGGACCGCTACTTCGAGTGCTGTGAAAAAAAAGGCCATCCCCGCCAGCTTAGCGAGGAGGTCTACCGCCAGATCGAGTCCTTTGCGGGCTACTCCTTCTGCAAGGCGCACTCCGCCTCCTATGCCGTGGAGAGCTACCAGAGCCTGTACCTAAAAGTGTACCACCCGATCGAGTTCATGACCGCGGCCATCAACAACGACGGGGGCTTCTACCGCACGGAGGTCTACGTTCACGAGGCCAGGATGTCGGGCGCCGCCATCCACTGCCCCTGCGCCAACCGCAGCGGGTACGAGACTACGGTCTATGGAAAAGACATCTACCTGGGCTTCAAGCAGCTCAAGAGCCTGGATGCCAAGACGGCGTTCGCTATCGAGGCCGAAAGGGAAAAGAACGGGGATTTCCAGAGCCTGGAGGATTTCACCAACAGGATCCCGATCGGCATCGAGGGCCTGCAGCTGCTGATCTTCATAGGCGCCTTCCGCTTCACGGGCAAGACCAAGAACCAGCTGCTGGTCACCGCACGGCTCCTGCTGGCCAGCTTCAGGCCCGAGAACAGAGACATGCTTCTCATCCGGGAGCCGGCCGTCGAGTACGAGCTGCCCAAGCTGGAGCGCTCGGAAT
Organism: Flavobacterium qiangtangense; assembly: GCF_042658345.1. Taxonomy (NCBI): domain Bacteria; kingdom Pseudomonadati; phylum Bacteroidota; class Flavobacteriia; order Flavobacteriales; family Flavobacteriaceae; genus Flavobacterium; species Flavobacterium qiangtangense. The sequence goes on along the minus strand of NZ_JBHSQB010000003.1, from coordinate 526,728 downwards.
TCGAGGACGCCTTCGATGAGATCGAGCTCCTGAGCTTTCCAGTCTCTAAGACGCCGTTCGATCTCCTGCAGACCCACTACCGCGGCGACGTGATGGCGAGGGACCTGCTGGCCCACCACAAAAAAACGGTCAGGATGCTGGCCTACCTGATCTCCCGAAAGCACGTGCCCACCAAAATGGGTGCCATGTTTTTCGGCACCTGGGTGGACCATGAAGGGAACTATTTCGATACGGCGCATTTTGCGGACTGCGTCACAAGGTACCCTTTTCAGGGCGGCGGGTGCTACCTGCTGCTCGGGACGGTCGAAGTAGATTACCACTTCCCGACCGTCACAATAAGCAAGATGGCCAAGATGCCCTTCATCGCCGACCCGAGGTACAGCAATTCCAACGACAGGCAGTTCACCGCGCACCAGAACATACAGGAAGACGTCAGCATGACCCAGCGCAAGCCCTACCCGCAGGAACACGAGATCAACCTGCCCCGCTACAAGATGAATCCACGACAGTAACAGAACGAAGAACAAAAAATAAGAACCAAAGCTTAAAAAGATGAAAGCAGCAGAATATGCCATCGTAGATATCGAGACGACAGGGGGCAACGCCAGGGGAAGCCGCATTACGGAAATCGCGATCGTGATCCATGACGGAGAAAAAGTACTGGACCGCTGGGAGACCCTGGTCAATCCCGAGCAGGACATCCCCGCCCCGATCTTCGCGCTGACCGGTATCGACAACGCGCTGGTGCGCCATGCGCCCACTTTCGAGAAGGTGGCCGACACGGTACATCGGATGCTGGAGGGGCGCACCTTCGTGGCCCACAATGTCAACTTCGACTTCTCCTTCGTGCGCCACCAGCTGGCCCAGGAAGGCTACAAGTGGTCGCCCAGAAAGCTCTGCACGGTGCGCGCGGCCAGGAAGATCCGACCGGGGCTTCCCTCCTACAGCCTTGGCAACCTGTGCCGCTCGCTGGACATCCCGCTGGAAAACCGCCACCGCGCGGGAGGCGATGCCGCTGCCACCGCCATCCTTTTCTCCAGATTGATGGAATGGGATACCGAAGGTGACATCGAAAAAATGCTCAAGAAGACCGCCCAGGACCAGCGCCTGCCGCCCCACCTGCCTCCGGAAGACTTCGAGCGCCTTCCCGAAAAACCAGGCGTCTATTATTTTTACAGCTACGAAAAAAAGGTCATCTACGTGGGCAAGGCTGTCAATATCAGAAAACGGGTCGCCTCCCACTTCAGCGGCAACAGCATTTCCTCCCAGCGCCAGAATTTCCTGAAGGACATCTACGGCATTTCTTTTGAAGAATGCGCCAATGAGCTGATGGCGCTCCTGTTGGAATGCTCCGAGATCCAGAAGCTCTGGCCAAAGTACAACCGGGCGCTCAAGCGCTTCGAGCCCAAGTTCGGCCTCTACAGCTACGAGGCCAGGAACGGCTACAGGTACCTGGCGGTAGGAAAGCTGCCCAAGTTCCAGTTCTGCGTGCAGGCCTACGACAGGGAGCACGAAGGCATGGACGCGCTTCGGGAGCTCGCACAGAAATTCGAAATCGACCCACGCTTCTGCTGCTACGGGAGGCCCGAAGCGGGTGAATTTACACCCCAGCCAACTACAGCATCGCTTCCAGACCTAAGCGTGCACAACGCCTGCATCGTGGAAGCGCTCGACCTGCTCAAGCAAGGACAGGAAAGCTATGCCTACCTGGATAAGGGAAGGCATGCCGAGGAACGCAGCTGCGTCTATGTCGAAAACGGCGCTTTCTGCGGCATGGGCTACTTTCCATCCGATGCGACCGTATCAGACCTCTCGGAACTGAAAGAATACATCGATCCGTACAAAAGCAGCCACTACGTCATGAAGCTGATCGCAAGCTTCGCTGCCCGGCATCCCGGGAAGGTCAAGCCGATCAAAAAAGCCATCCCGCTAAATGCAGCAAATTTTGAAAATTTCGATTAATTATTTAAATTTACACCGCAAAACAACAACACCAATGTATACCGTCAAAGGACTAGCCCGCTTCCTGGAAGCCCAGAACCATACCTACCTCAAAGCGCTCGAAGAAATCACATCGGGAAAAAAAAACTCCCACTGGATGTGGTACATCTTTCCCCAGCTCAAAGGCCTGGGAAAAAGCGACATGGCAGCATTTTACGGTATTGAAAACCTAAAAGAAGCCGAAGAATACCTGGCCCACCCTGTCCTCGGCAAGCACCTGATAAATATTTCAGAGGCCCTGCTGAAAATTGAGCGAAAGTCTGCCAACGACATATTCGGATCTCCTGACGACCTGAAGCTCCGCTCTTCCATGACACTGTTTGCCTCAGCAGACGAAACTAATCCCGTGTTTAGGGCGGTCTTGGATAAATATTTCGACGGAATTCCTGATGAGAAAACATTAGCCTTCCTTAACGAAGCGTAAAATAAGAAAAACACTGCGATAGGAAACAGAAAAAGCTGGCAGGTTGGTGCCAGCTTTTCCAGTATGGAACTGCGGTGCTAAAGCTACAGTTCTGCAAACTGCCCGCTACAGCCCCCTATCCATGTAGCTTTCTAGAGACAGCTTGAGATGGTCTATAAAGGAAGTCCGTGTCCCGGACCTGTCCTTCATCCGGTGGAAGGAATGGTGGATATCGCCCAGGGGGATCCTGAAAAGCAACTGAAACACCAAGCTGACCTTACGGATTCCGATCTTTCCGTGAGAGATTACACCGGAAGCATGCAATGCGTAAATAAGCTCAATGAGCGCGTTTTTAGAATCCGTCCAGCAAATTTCCTTGGCGGCATCGCTCTGCTGCAAGAGTTCAGAGGATTCGTCCGGATTGATCTTTCGGGTCAGATAGACATAGATCAAGTCGTTCGCTATGATACGCGCTACCCGAGAATCATAATAGGTGGAAAATTGCGGGTCTACTTCAAACACAAAATTGCTGAGGCCATCGCTGAAATTAATCCTGCCGCGAAGGAAATATTCTGCATCCCTGTCGTTTCGCCCCGAACGGTAATACCTGTAGAAATCAGAACCGCAGACGTAGTCCTTAAATTCCTGCTTCAGCTCCTGGAGCTGGCCCATAAAAAACTTATGGTACAGTTTCCCCTCATGTACCGGACAGGCAGCCTCGATCCGAAACACCTTGTTGTAGTACATCAGCTGCCCAAGGATCTGAGGCTTTATGTAACGGAAGAATTGCACCTCCTGGTCCGCAGCCGCAAATCCATTTTTCAGTATCCTTTCGCGCACCTCCTGAAGAATGCCCGTAAGGTACAGCGTCATCTGGTAGGCCTCTTCAATGGGATCCGAGGTCTCTTGGGAAACCCTCTCCTGCTTCAGGCGGATTTCTGAAAGTAGTACGTTCAGTGATTTCATTTTTTATAATTTTATAGGCAAAAAAGCAGTCGCTCCCACCAGTCCGCAGTTATTTGAGGCTCGACCTGTATTTCGAGGGCGTGAGTCCTGCATATTTCTTAAAAAATGCGCTGAAGGCAAGAGGCGTGCTGAAATGCAGCAGGTCCGAGACATCATCGACCGACAGGCTTTCATCCAACAGCAAGGCATACGCATCGGACAGCAGGCCCGTGTCGATAAAATATCTAGCTGGCATGCCGGTCGCCACGCGAATGCACTTGCGCAGGTAGCCGGGGGTGATATACAGACGGTCTGCATAAAATCTGACCCCGTGCTGCGCCCGCACATGCTCGTCGATAAGCCTTACAAAGGACGCCGCTATTTTTTCTGGCCGGCTGTACAAGTGCGCCCCATCCGCTAAATTCCTGCTGCAGATGGCACCATACTCATAGAAAAGGAGGCTGAGACAGAGACTGATGATTTCGGACTCAAACTCTGGGTGTACCGGACGGTACACTTTCTCCCGCAGCATAGCAACAAGCCGCAGCAGCTGGCGAAAATCTACTCTTGACACCTGCATCACGTTGGCAGGCCGTGCCAGGACTGCCTCGAGGTATCCCGATGGAAATCTCGCAATTCGGCTGTCCAGCAGAAGCGCTAAGGTACATGACACAAAGCTGTAGCTTGGCCGCCCAATACATCTAGAGAGAATTGTGGTGTCGGTAAAGCCATAGATTTCTGAAGGCCCAACGGCAATCCGGACCCCTGACATATTGAATTCGAGCATGCCTCTGCTTACCAGCACTATTGAAAACCATCGGGGCTCGAGATCCAAGTTGCACTTGGGAACAGATGCGCACTTCGCGTTGTACGTTATCTTCAAGTCTGCCCGCCATGGACTTTTAACGGCTTTCCTTTTCACGTGCCTTATTTTTTAGTTTACATTGTAGGTGCTCCCAACCCATCCGTTCAAAATGAAATTTCTACTGCGTAATGCCCTGCCTCTTGCAGATGCCGATTACAACTGCCATCCGGATGGCAAGCGATGCTCCATCGCTGCTGCCGGAAATGGCTCCGGCAACACTGACAGAAGTTTCCCAATCCTTGTCCTTGCGTTTTTTCCTGTATAGGGAATAGCGGGCGATTGAGGCAATTTCCAGCAGGCGCCTCCTTTCAGAACCGGTGTAGGAAGTATTGCTCATCATATCGGACTCATAGATAACTGCCAGAGCGTGAATATCTTCATAAGGCGCCACCTCACTAGTAGACAGCAGGCTGACAAACCCAGAAAGGCCGGATTTTGCCCCTGCTCCCATTCCGGATCCCGCCATCGCGTCGCCCAGCGGATCAGAATTGTCAAGCAATAAAGCAATCGCAGCTATCCTGCCTGAAAGTGGCGAACTGGCCGCTGAAAGTCCCCACTCTGGATGGCTTTCCATCGCAGCATCAACCCGTGCCGCTATAGCTGCTACAGAGCCTGCTCCGGGCTTGGTCTCGACAACCAATTCAGTAATTTCGTCGCAGATGGCCCCAGCGGCGTCAAAAGGATTGGAAGGATTTTCGGGACCGAGCTCTCCCATTCTGGCGCTTTCGCTCAAGCCAGTGCTTTCAGGATTGCTTCCTGCGTATTCATCCGTACAGGCACTAAAAAGAAATGGCAGTACCGCCAAGACTACTTTTACATTTTTCATTTTGCTTTGTGTTAAATGGTAACTGAATGTTTTTTCTCAGTTCATTTTTCACCCGGGGAAAGCCGAACCATCCTGGAATATCCCAGAACGTATGCTTTGAATTCAGAGCCAAAACTAAAAGCAAAAAACAACCCCTGCAAGCCATTACCTGCACGTTTACCGCATTTCCACTGCACTTTTTCCGAAAATCGACACAGCTTTTGCTTCCTGCCCTGTAGGATTTTACCGGTAATATGGCTAACTTTGATTTGCCCCGCGCGCCTAGATAACCACCCCTGCTTTCAAGGTGCCGCCAATCAACCTAACACCGAAGTTGGCACAACTTCTCTTAACACCCGCCTATGATGGTAAGATTGCTACTCGCATCCGTGCTGTGGTCCGCCCCGACAAATGAAGCCGGCGCGCGCCCTGCGCATACTCCCGACTCGCTGCAAAAGCGGAGCTACGACTACCTTTTCGACCGTATCGAAGAAGACATCAGCCACGCGGCACGATCGGCCTACCTCCGGTCCTTTGTGAGCAAGGCCAAGAATGAAGAAAATTGGGAAGAACTTTCCAACGGCTACAAGAATTACGTGCATTACGCTCCTGATGCGCTGAAGATGGCCTACGCCGACAGCATGGTCGCCGCGGCGAAACGCTCCAAAAGCAACGAGGTAATCGGAGCAGCCTACCTTTCAAAAGGCATCGCCTTCTACGGACAGAAGCGCCTGGCCGAGGCCATGGACACCTATCTGATAGCAGACCGGTATGTCGCAAAAACAGGCGACCCGTACCTTATCTACAAGACCAGATACCATATCGGGCAGATGAAGTATATCCTGGGGTACTACGACGAGGCAATTTCCATCTTCAGGGAATGCTGCGGTTATTTTAAGAAAGGCCATACCAGGGCCTACCTCAATTCGCTGCATTCGCTAGGCATCTGCTACAAACTAGTCGGAAACCACGGGCTGTGCACCGAGACCAACGAATTTGGAATGGCCGAAGGGATCCGCACGGGCAATCGTGACATGGAACCCTACTTTGTATTCTCGGAAGGCGTCAACCAGTGCCTGGTCCACAACTACAGGACAGCCGTCGACAAATTGCAGGCGGCAATGATCGGCATCCGGGCCAACAAGGATTTTTCCAACGAGATGGTCGGCTATTTCTATTTGGGAAAGGCTTATTGGAGCCTGGGCGAGCAGGAAAAAGCCGTGGCCTACTTCAAGAAGGTAGACCAGATTTACCTCCGGCGCGGTTATATGCGCCCCGACATCCGAGGAGCCTACGAGGTGCTCATTTCCTACTACAAGGAAAAAAACCAACTCCCCGAACAGCTGCTGTACGTAGAGAAACTGCTGGAAATAGACCAGAAGCTGCACCAGACGCACGCCTACCTGCAAGGCAAAATACAGAAAGAATACGAAACCAAGGAACTGCTGGCTGAGCAACAATCCCTTAAAAAATCCCTGAGCAACAGGAAATACAATGACAAGATTTTCTCCGCGGTGATCGGCGCCCTTCTCCTGCTTGTAGCCTACGGGATGCTGCGGTATTACAGAAATAAAAAGGAAGCAAGAAAAAAATATGGGGAACTCTTGCAAAAGATTGATGCCATTTCCAAGGCGAAAGCCAAAACCAGCGATGCTGAAATTGGGATGAGCCGTGACGTCGAAGAAGCGGTCCTGCACAGCCTTACGAAATTTGAAAACAGCACAAAGTTCCTTGAAAAGGACCTGAACCTTACCAAGCTGGCCGGCCATTTCAATACCAATACCAAATACCTTTCGCTGATCATCCTCAAGCAGCGGCACAAAAAATTCAACGAGTATATCAACGGCTTGAAAGTACAGCACATCGCCCAGCGAATCAAAAATGAAAAGACGCTGCGAAATTACACGCACGAGGCGCTCGCAGACGAAGCAGGATTCAGCAGCACCCGGCGGTTCGTCAACGCATTTACGGCAAATACGGGAATATCCCCGAAATATTTTATCGAGGAATTAAAGAAAGCATCCGGTGCGGCATGAACTTTTTTAAGGCGGACCAGACAAGCAAATAAGCTAAATGAGATTTTCCGCCAGCCGACTGGTATCCCAAAAACCGAGGGCCGTCGATGGCGATGGACAGTTCATGCTTCCCAACAACCTAGAAAAACAATCTTTCGGTTAAAACAGGATAATAAAATCGTAGGAATTTTTAAAAGATGGACATGCGGTGTTCTAAATTCCAATTGCCCACTGTGAGGGATAACAATTATGTTATCCTCTTTTTTTGATATATAAGATATCCCTTTTCCTCCATTTTAATGGCATTATGAGAAAATATCTCCATCATTGCAGGTGTTCGATATATACCCTTTTGGTGGTACAAGTTGCCATTGAACAACATGTTTACAAATTGACGTTTTTTGCAAAACATCTAATTTTGTATAAACTGCCTGATATCACCCATTAAATCCAAGTTGTTATTTAGAACCTCAAAAGCTTTACTTGATTTGTACTGAATTTTTCTATTGATGCAGTAAGCGTTAAGATATGATCACTATAGGTAAAATACACTTTCGTAAGTGTCTTTATTTAATTTATCTTTAAACCATTTTTCTTCTACCTTATTTAATCTCTGCTGTACTTCGTCAAGTTTATGCCTTTTTGCTGCTACTTTTTTCCTGTTTGCTTTTACTTCCTGTTCAATTGAAGCGCAAGATGCAACCCTTATTTTCTTAATTTTCCTTTCAGAAACACTCATAAGATTGCATGCATTTAAAAACTGCTCATGTACTTTTACGGCACTTATGTTGTTACGCTTCGAATGCTTACATTTATAATAGTAAAATATTTTCCAGATTTACCAAGAGAAGGAGCACCTGTGAGAGGAGTTCCGCAGTGGCATTTTACAACACCTCTCAACGGTACTTCTTCGTCTAAGGTTACTTTTACCTTATCGACCTTCTTCATTTTGGATTTTACCATTGTCCAAGTAGTCTTATCAACTATCGGTTCATGAATAGCATAAAAAGACCTCCCGGTAGATCCTTGAAAGGTCCAACTCTTACAAGTCCTCCATAAACAGGATTTGTCAGCACACGGTCAATGGCCATGTTGCCTTTCCTGTCAAATCCTGTTCCATACGGGATTTCTTTATTTTTACTTAATGGTAAATCCATTCCTAAAAGTTGTCTCGGGACAACGGCACGTTGTGTTTTGAGTTGCTCGAAATCCTTTCCGTAGCTCAAAACCGCTTGCCATTGCAGGAAGCAGTAAAAATCTCCAAAGTCGTTTTTTAATTAGTTACTATTTCCATTCATGACTTTTTCAATGTCGAATATTTGTAATATATAAGACCGCCAATTTTAGTAAAAGCGAGTGTGCCATTGATCCGTAAATTTTGCAAAGTGCCGGCAGAAATATTCAGCGCTTTTCGGAATTCATAAGATTTTAGCCACTGCTTTCCCTGTTGCGTTTGAGGCTTAATCAGTTGTTTTAAATCATTCAAAAGAAGATTTCTGAATTCGTTTAAATCTTCAGGGGTAATAAGATCTATTACCATAATAATAATTTTTAGATTGTTATAGTGCAAAATTATATAGTTTGACGGGTTGTAATTCACGATTGGGAAATGAACGAAATAACTAAAGTGTTGTAAATAGTAATTAAAACTTACTTAGAAACAATACTCTATACTAGTTCAAGAAAAAAAAGATTATATAAATAAGGCACGTAATTACATTTATCAACAAATGATAACATTCTAATTGTGAAAAAAAAACAGTTGTTATTTAATCAATAATGAAATGTAATTGCGGATATTTGACAAGTCAAAAAATGTACAATGGCAAACCAGTTTGGGGAAAAAATTAGGCAGCTAAGAGAAAATTCTGAATTATTGCAAAGACATGTTGCAAGTAAGATGGATATAGATACTCCAATGTTAAGCAAAATTGAAAGAGGAGAGCGTAAAGCGAGAAAAGAACAAGTTTTAGTATTTAGTAAAATACTACTCTTTGGTTCACAGACGAGGTAATTGAAGTCGTAATTAATGAAGCTTTTGCTATAAACGCAATACACTTAGCAGAGAGGGAATTAAATACATTTCACAAAAATAAAAAAACGTAATGGCTTATAAAATTATACTAGAAAAAGAAGAGAGTAAACAACAACTAGAAGCTTTAGTTAATGCATTTTCAAAGGAATATGCTATATATAAAACTTCAAAATATAGTGAAGCTCAGTTACGTATTGATTTTATTAATCCATTACTCAAAACTTTTGGATGGGATGTTGATAATGAGAATAATCGTTCCCAATTTCTTCGAGAGGTATTACAGGAGGAATCAATTGAAGTTGAAGAAAATGAATCAATAAAGAAAAAAAATCCAGATTATACCTTAAGATTAGAAGGAAGTAGAAAACTTTTTATTGAAGCAAAAAAAGTTTCTATTGATATAGAAAAGTCAGGACAATCAGCTTTTCAGGTAAGAAGATATGGCTGGAATGCTAATTTAGGAATATCAATTTTAACTAATTTTGATAAGCTTATAATTTACGACTGTAGGTATAAACCAAATGCTAGTGATGATCCTAGCATTGCAAAATATCAAGTTTTTAACTACACCGATTTTTTAAAGGAATTTGACAAACTGTATGATTTACTTTCAATTCAATCTATTTCTTCTGGTTATATTGAAGAATATTTTTCTTTGACTCAAAATAATTTAAGCACATTTGATGATTATTTTCTGTCACAGATTGAAAAATGGCGTTTCCAACTGGCAACAGATATTGTTCAGAATAATTCTGGTTTTTCTGAAGAAGAATTGAATTTTTTAATACAGAGATTATTAAACAGAATTATTTTTCTTAGAATTTGCGAAGACAGAGAAATTGAAAAATTTGAAACCTTAAAAGCCGTTAAAGATTACAATGAACTAAAAGAAATTTTCATTGTTTCAGATAAAAAATATAATTCTGGATTATTTGATTTTATTGAAGACCATTTTTCTCTAAACATAAATCTTAAATCAGAAATTTTAATAGGAATTTTTAATGAGCTATATTACCCAGAAAGTCCATATAATTTTGCCATTATTGACCCTGCAATTTTAAGCCAAATTTACGAGCGTTACTTAGGTAGTAAAATTATAATTAATGGCTCGACAGAAATTTTAATAGTTGAAGAACCTGAAATAGCAGTTTCAAGCGGTGTGGTTCCAACACCAAAAACTATAGTTCAAAATATAATCCGTGAAACACTTGAAAATCTCCTAACCAATAAAACTTCTAACGATATTAAGCTCTTAAAAATTTCGGATATTTGCTGTGGGTCTGGTACTTTTTTAATATCATTATACGATTTTCTAATTGAAAAAATTGTGTTGGCATTTATTGCTGAAGGAATAAATGATGATGAAATTATGTATAGAACGTTTGACGGTACATTTCATCTTACCCTTAAAACAAAACAAGAATTTCTGTTACAAAATATTTATGGTGTTGATGTAAACCCTTATGCTGTAGAAGTAACTAAATTTAGTTTGTTTTTAAAATTATTAGAAAATGAAAATGAGGCTTCATTAAACAATTTTCTTTTAAAATATAATCAAAAGGTTTTACCCGTTTTAGATGATAATATAAAAAATGGAAATTCATTAATTGATGAAAAATATTTTGATTTTAATCCGATGGCACTTGACAATAATGAACTGTTATTCAAAATAAGACCATTTAATTGGACCAATGAATTTCCTTTTCTTTCTAAAAATATGGGTTTTGATGCTATAATTGGAAACCCTCCATATGTTCGTATTCAAAACATGGTCAAATATATGGCCGAGGGAATAGGTTATTACAAAGATAAGCGATTCGGCTATAGTGTTGCAAAGGCTGATAGTTTTGATAAATATTACCTATTTATTGAACGAGCAATTAGCCTAATCAAGCCAACTGGTATTGTTGGTTACATAATTCCTAATAAATTTTTTATTGCTAGAGGAGGAAAAGCACTAAGATTACTTTTAGCAACAAATGCAAGTGTTGATAAAATTATTCACTTTGGTGTTACTCAAGTTTTTCCTAACAGAAGTACATATACCGCGATTATTATTATTGATAAAGTCACTAGGGAAAATATCAAATTTATTAGAATAAAAAATATCCAAAACGAATTAAGAGCCGGAAACTTAAATTATATTGAGTATTCTAAAACCTTTTTTTCTGAAAATCCATGGATATTTTTATCAAAAAATACCAGAACAATTTTTGACAGAATTAACAATAGCAATACCATTAAGCTAAATAAAATAGCAAATATAACTGTTGGATTACAAACAAGTAAGGACGAGATTTATATTTTTACAGTTTCATCTCAAACAGAGACTACTTTTAAATTCATTAAAAATGGTATTGAATATGAAGTAGAAAAAGATATTTGTAAACCTTGTCTTCTTGATCTTTCTTTTGATGAGTTCGATACTGTCCAACCTAATTCACAAATGATTTTCCCCTATATCCTGACTTCAGAAAAAGCACAAGTTTTGGAGGAAATTTATTTTCAAAAAAAATACCCATTAGCATGGAGATACCTAAATATTTTTAAAGATATTTTATTAAAAAGGAGTATAAATGGATCTGATCCCAGATGGTACCAATTTGGAAGGTCTCAAAGTTTAACGAAATTTCATAATAATGAGAAATTGATTTGGCCAGTCCTATCCACTCGTTCAAGTTATATTTTTGACAATAGTAATTTACAATTTACCGGAGGAGGAAATGGTCCATATTATTCATTAATTTCTAGCGAAGATTATAGCCCATTATATTTTTTAGCCATACTTTCGCACCCCTTATTTGAAGCGATGGTTAAATCAGGAGCAAGTGAATTCAGAGGAGCATATTATTCACATGGGAAACAATTCATTGAAAATATACCGATTAAAAAAATTAATTTTTCAGATCCATTACATAAAAAAGAACATGATAATATTGTCACAGCTGTAAAATCAATTATTACAACTAAACATTTATATAATAATACCCACATTAATTCTAATAAAAATATTTTGCAGAGAAAGCTTTCAGTGTTACAAGGAAAATTACATCATGCTGTTAACAAAATGTATGATATTGATGAAAATGATATTAAAACAGTACTAACAGATGAAATTTTTACCACAGATTTAAAGGAGATTTAATACATGGAAACATTAACTTTAGAAAAATTAGATTCTAAAAAACTTAGAGGTGGATATTATACACCACAAGAAATTACTGAATTTATTTGCAGATGGGCTATCGATAAACCTACACAGAATATATTAGAACCAAGCTGTGGCGACGGAAATTTTATTGAAGCTGCTATTGAAAGATTTTTAGAATTAGATGTCCCTAAAAATAAATTACTTGGTCTGATCCAAGGAGTAGAATTGATGCCTCAAGAAGCAGAAAAAGCAAAAAAAAGAGCAGGAGCTTTTGGATTAAATTCAAATACTATAATTAACTCCGATTTTTTTACCTTTTTAAATGAACTAAACAATAACAAAAAATTTGATGTTGTAGTAGGAAATCCTCCTTTTATCCGTTACCAAAATTTTCCTGAAGAACATAGACTTAAGGCGTTTGAGATGATGAATGAAATAGGCCTAAAACCAAATAAATTGACAAATATTTGGGTACCTTTTCTTGTTCTTTCATCAAATTTACTAAACGAAAATGGAAAACTTGGGATGGTAATTCCTGCTGAATTATTTCAAGTGAAATACGCATCTGAAACAAGAATATTTTTATCTAAATTTTTTCCTCGAATAACAATTGTAACATTCAAAAAGTTAGTTTTTAAAGAAATACAACAGGAAGTTGTTTTGCTCCTTTGCGAAAAAAACATTACTGATAATAAAGGGATTAGAGTTGTCGAGGTTAATACTTTAGACGAACTTAAAAATCTAGATATAAATGCTATTCAGAAAGAACAAGTCAAGGTCCTAGAGCACAATTCGGAAAAATGGACTAAATATTTTTTAGAGGAAAAAGAAATTCAATATTTAAGAAAAGTTAAAGCTGACCCTAGAATTAGATTGGCGGGGGATTTCATGATTACTAATGTTGGATTAGTAACCGGGATTAATGAATTTTTCATGATCAATGAAAAAACTGCTACAGAATGGAATATTAAAAAGTACACAAAGAAAGTTGTTAGCAGATCTAATCATTTTAAAGGAATATTTTTCAATAACTCTGATTTTATAGATAACGCAGAAGCTAATATTGAAGGATATTTATTTTTCCCGCCGGATGTTGACTTTAACGAGCTTCCAGAAGAATGCAAAAATTACATAAGATTTGGGGAATCTAAGGGATTTCACAAAGGATATAAATGTAGAATAAGAAAACGATGGTATATAACTCCGTCTATATATACTCCCGACGGATTTGCTTTGAGACAAGTTGGAGATTATCCTAAAATTATAATTAATAAAACAGAGGCATCATCAACAGACACGATTCATCGTGTACGTTTTAAAACTGATATAAGTCCAAACATAATTGCAGTTTCATTTCTAAACTCCTTAACTTTTGCTTTTTCAGAAATTACAGGTAGAAGTTATGGAGGAGGCGTATTAACTTTTGAACCTACCGAAATAGGAGAAATCCCTTTACCATTATTAAATGAAAATTCTGCTATAGATTTTGACATAATTGATAAACTTATGAGAGAAAGAAGAATTGAGGAAGTCCTGGATATTATAGATGCGGAATTATTAATAAAACAATTAAAATTTTCCCCAACTCAGGTTAAGATGTTTAGGAGCATTTGGCTTAAGATGTCTAATAGAAGGCAAAACAGAAAATAAATTTAATTTTTCAACTTAAAATTTTTAAAAGCACATATGAAAGCAACTTCAGCAAATTTATTATCTGTGATAAAAGGCCCTAAACAATTTGTAATACCAATTTATCAAAGGACCTATAGCTGGCAACTAGCTCAATGCAGACAATTGTTTTCTGATATTTTAAAAATTGGAACTAGTAAGTCATCCTCCGGGCATTTTGTAGGATCAGTTGTTTATTTTCAAGAAAGTATTTATAACACTACAGATGTTCCTCAATTACTAATAATTGATGGGCAACAAAGGGTAACAACTGTATGTTTAATTATTCTAGCATTATCTGAGTTTCTTAAAAAAAATGATATCGAATTAGAAACAAATGCTTCCAAACTAAGAAATTATTATTTACTAAATTCTGATGAAGATGGAGATTTGAGATATAAATTACTATTAACTCGAAAAGATAAAGAAACATATGTAAATTTATTAAATGACCATCCACAACCTGAAAAACATTCACAACGCATTACTGAAAATTATCAATACTTTGTAGATACTATAAATAGTGAAAATGTTACTTCTGTATATAATGGAATCATGAATTTGTTTGTTGTGGATGTAACACTTGAAAAGGAAAAAGATAATCCACAGCTAATCTTTGAAAGTATGAACTCCACAGGATTAGATTTATCTCAGGCAGATTTGATACGAAACTATATTCTGATGGGACAGGAAATTAAAGTACAAAATTTACTTTATGAAAAATACTGGTTCCCAATGGAGCAAAATTTTGGAAATGATTATGTGTCGCATTTCGATCGATTTATGAGAGATTTTCTTTCTGCAAAAACTAGTACTATTCCTAATATTAATAATGTTTATAATGCTTTCAAATCTTTTGCAAATGGACTATTGATTGAAGATATTGTTGCTAATATTACCGAATATTCTTCCTACTATGCAAATATGGTTTTACACAAGGAAAAGGATAATAACTTACTGCATGCTTTTAAAAATCTATCTGTTTTAAGAGTTGATGTTGCATATCCCTTTTTATTATAAGTATATAATGACTTTTCAAAACAGGTTATAACGAAAGATATATTTCTTGAAGTACTAAAACTAATCGAAAATTATGTTTTCCGACGTGCTATATGTGGGGTACCAACTAATAGTCTTAATAAAACTTTTTTAATACTTTATAAATCAATAAATAAAAAACAATACATAGAAAGTCTTGCCTCTACTATGCAACTATTTGGGGGGTATAAAAGTTTCCCACCTGACAATGAATTTATGAGGGAAATAAAAGTTAAAGACCTTTATAACTTTCGTTCCAAAAGTTATTTTTTAAGTAAAATGGAAAACCATAAACGTAAAGAATGGGTTTCAATATCTGAATATACAGTAGAACATATAATGCCCCAAAATCAGAATTTAAACTCCGAGTGGCAAGAAATGCTAGGTGAAAACTGGAAAGAATTGCAAAGTACTTACCTACATACACTAGGTAATCTTACCTTAACAGGATATAACTCCGAATTAAGCGACAAATCATTTTCTTATAAAAAGATGCATGAAGGAGGATTTAACAGTTCTCCATTAAATTTAAATGTCTATTTAAGGACTTATGATCAATGGAATGAATCACACATTCAAAACAGAGCCACAGAGTTATCGGAGAAAGCATCTCTTATATGGCAATATCCTAATGTACCTGAGGAAAAACTCAAATTATATAAAGATGTAGAAAAACAGGAAGCTAATCAATATACTATTGATCATTATGACTATTTAAATGGAGAAATGCTGACGATATTTGAGGAAATAAAAAAAAGGATTTTAGAACTCGATGGATCAGTGAAAGAAGAGTATAAAAAATTATATATAGCTTATAAAACATCTACTAATTTTGTAGATATCGTTCCTCAAAAATCAAGATTACGTTTATCATTAAATATGCCCTTTTCTGAACTAATTGATCCTGATCAGCTCTGCAAAGATGTTACTGATTTGGGAAGATGGGGCAATGGAGATGTGGAAATTGGTATTAGTTCTATAGATGACATAAATAAAATAATGGATTTTATTCAGCAGGCATTGGACTATCAAGAGCAATAATTTTTTGAATCTACAAAAAAATCAAAAGCTAATTTTTGTTTTACAGTTTTAGAGAGCCTAACTTTTCATTGAATTAATTCTCTCTAAAACTATTTTTAATAAATATTCAAAGTCATAATATGCATCGCTAAAAGATTTGTGTTTACAGTCTACCACCAAGAATTTCTTCTTTCAGGCCTTCTATTTTCACTAAAGACTCAAATCAAATAGATTCTTAATTACCGCATGCAAATGCTTGCTAGCGTAATGCCTCCCTATTCCGTAATATATATCTAATGAATTTATTGTTAAAAAATTATAATACTATAAAGTATATTCTTTGATGTTTTGCAGTAATTTTATATTCTTAACTATCTTCTATGCATCTAAAATCAATTACCGCAAAAAATTTCAGACGACTAAAGCAAACTCATATTGATTTAGACAAAGATACATCAATTTTTGTTGGAGCAAATAATAGTGGTAAAACTTCAGCCACTTATCTCTTATATCGCTTTTTAGAAGATCAAAAAGCAAAATTTTCTCTTCATGACTTTAGTAGTCATTGTTGGAAAATTTTTGATGGTTTAGGCGATTCGACATCTGCAATTAAAATTTCTGACTTTCCTTCTATTTCTCTTGATTTATGGTTTGAAATCCAAAGTTCAGATTTACATAGAGTTCTGGATCTTTTGCCTAGTTTGGACTGGCAAGGGACACCTGTAGGTACTAGAATTGAATTTAGCGTGAAAGATGTAGCCACACTTCTTGAAAATTATAAAGAAGCAAAAAATAAAGCAGTCGCAAATAAAAAGGAGCATTATCATCCATGGCCAAAAACACTTTCGGATTATCTTCTAAAAAATATTAATCAAGAATTTGGATTTAAATTCTACGTCCTCGATTTTAGCCAGTTTGATAGTAACTTTAATTCTATTGAAGGTTACGAACCTCTGACGTTGGGAAATGATACAGACAGACCAGGCAGTAAAATAATAAAATCAATCATTAGAGTTGATATTCTAAATGCTCAAAGACATCTTACGGATAATAATTCTGCTAGGTCCGAAGATCTATCTAAGAGAATGAATCGATTCTATGAGCGTAATCTTAAGAAAAAAGAAAATGATTATGAAGCAATGCGTGCTTTGGATAACTCTGAAAAGGAATTGACCGCACATTTATCTGAAGTTTTTGCTCCAACTTTAGAGAGTCTTAATAACCTAGGATACAGAGGGTTTAATGACCCGAAACTCCTTATAAAAGCTGCTCTAAATAGCGATAGTATTGCAAGTCAAACTAAATTACATTATTCTCTAAATGATGATCCTGAGTTAATGGCTTTACCTGATCAATACAACGGTTTAGGCTTCAAGAATTTGATTTACATGGTAATTGAAATTTTAGACTTTCATGCGAGATGGATGGATGATGAAGAAAATCGTGCGCCACTACATCTAATAATTATTGAAGAGCCCGAAGTTCATCTACATGCGCAACTTCAACAGGTCTTTATACGTGAAATACGTAAAGTAATTTTAAAAGTTGAAACCACAAAATTCTTTGTTAGCCAACTTGTGATTTCTACTCACTCCCCACATATAATTTACGAAAGTGGATTTCAGCCTATACGATATTTTCAAAGAGAGATAGATGCTGAGGGGCACCAAAAGTCCAACGTTCTAAACCTTTCTATATTTTATGATAATTCAAAAGAAAAGACTAGAAAATTTCTTCAGCAATATATGAAGTTAACCCACTGTGATCTTTTCTTTGCTGATGGAGCCATTCTAGTTGAAGGAAATGTTGAAAGATTGCTTTTACCATTAATGATTAGTAAAAGTGCCCCAGAGCTCAATGCATCTTATATTAGCATTATTGAAGTTGGAGGTGCATTTGCACATCTGTTTAAAAGTCTAATAAATTTCTTAGGACTAAAATGTTTGATAATCACAGATATAGATAGTATGCAAGGAACCGAGGAACCTACTGCATTAGATCCTGCCGTTGTAATTACAACTAATGAAACTTCGATTGAACTAAATACCGCTCCTGTAAATGAAGATGAAGATGAAGATGAAGAAGATATTGAGATGGATGATGATGATGATGACGATGACGATGGTGTAGAAAACAATAAAAAAAGCGGAAAATGTCCAACTGATACTCTTAACGCAGTAACGTCAAACCAAACCCTGATAAAATGGCTACCGAAATTATCAAAAATTTCGGAATTGTTTCAAGCAAACGAAAACACAAAAACCCAACTTCCAAGTGCGACTTCTAAATCTCTAGTTTATGTAGCATACCAATCTCTTCAGAACGTTACTTGGAAAGGTGAAACTAAAACAATATCTGGAAGAACGATTGAAGAAACTTTTGCATTGGAGAATCTTAATTGGACACAGAAAATTGCGCAGAAAGACCTAAAATTACGAGTCATAACCCTTACTAATCAACGTTCACTTGATGAAATTAAAGATAGATTGTATAAACGTGTGAACGTAAGCAATTTTCCTAAAACGGATTTTGCTCTTGGGTTAATGATGAAAAATCCTGAAGAATGGAATGTTCCTTCGTATATTGATTCTGGCTTAAAATGGTTGCAAAAGCAGTTGTCCGAGACTCCTGTAATATCCAAATTAATGGCAGTTGACGAAAAACCTGAAGATGCATTCGTAAATAATGAGCAAAAAGAAGCCTAAAATATGAGTGGAAGAATAAATAAACCAGATACAGCCGCTGATATTGAATTGCGGTCTTGTTTAATGAAAAAAACAAGCTTTATAATGATTGCCGGAGCTGGCTCGGGTAAGACAACATCCCTTATCAAAGCGTTGAAATTTATTGAAGAAAAAGAAGGAGGCATTCTGCGTCAAGAAGGTAAAAAAATTGCGTGTATAACCTATACCACTGCAGCAGAAAAAGAAATATTAGACGATGTCGGTCATGACAGTTTTTTTCATGTATCAACTATTCATAGCTTCCTGTGGCAACTGATAAGACCCTTTCAAATGGATATTAAAAAATGGGTGATCGCAAAAATACAATCTAAACTGCAAGAACTACAAGAAACAAGATTAGCTTTTACCACTAGAACACGACAAACAACTAGAGCAAATAATACCCTGGACACAGCCCGGTATCAGCATATAGCAGAAAATATCCACACCGTCCATGAGTTTAGCTATGAGACAGGAAGCAAATATTTGGAAGGTATCCTAGGTCATAGCGATGTAATTTCGATGGCCCCAACCATGATCATTGCTAATCCTCTTTTACAAATCATACTATCTAATAAATATCCATATTTCTTCATTGATGAAAGCCAGGATACAATACCTGATTTTGTTAATGCAATCAAAATTGTGCAACAAAATGTAAGCAACTTTTGTTTAGGTTTTTTTGGTGATCCAATGCAAAAAATTTATCATACTGGTTCAGGAGCTATTACTCTTGAAAGTGGATGGGAAGAAATCAGGAAACCTGAGAATTTTAGATGTTCAAAAAATGTTTTAGAAGTTCTAAATAAAGTTCGCGCCTTGGGTGATGGATTAAGACAAACGGGGGGAAGGAAAATATTAATTGGTAAAGGAATGCAACCAGTGATCGGAAGTGCACAAATATTTATTTTGCAAGCAAATGATCAAAGATCTGAAAAAATCAATCTCGTACGCCAATATCTTGCCCAACATCTTAACGATCAGCATTGGATATCAGATCATAAGGAAGCAGATGTGAAGGTACTTGTTATCGAACACAGAATGGCGGCTAGTCGATTAAATTTTTCTGAATTGTATTCCGCTTTCAAAGATAACTCTACAGACAGTTTGAATATGAGTTTTAGCGAAGGAACATCATGGACACTTATGCCTTTTCTAAAATATATTCTACCTTTAATTAAAGCTTATAGAAATGCTGATAATTTTAAGGTAGTGGATTTGCTTCGTCAATATTGTCCACTCTTACAAAAAAATTATCTCACAGCAACAGGCATAGAGCCAAGTAAAGTATTATCTGAATTGAAAGTTCACGTACAAGCAATTGAAAATTTTCTGAAAGCTGGAAGCACAGCTAAAGTATTAGACCTTCTTACCTATTTGACTTCTAAGAACTTAATCTTTCTTGATGAGCGACTTAAATCAAGATTAACTAAAACTTCAACAGATGCTCTAGAGGATCAAGAGACAAGGATAACAGATCAGGTAATAGGTAGGTTTTTTAATTGTCCTGTTATACAAATTTGGGGATATGATAAATACATAAACGAAGAATCTCCATTTTCGACTCAACACAGTATTAAGGGAGCTGAATTTAATCGAGTAGCAGTTATTTTAGATGATGAAGAAGGGAGACGATCTACTTCTTACTCTTATGAAAAGCTTTTAGGTATTAGATCACCTTCTGATAATGATACTGAAAATGCTGCTGGCGGGAGAGAAACGTCATTGGATAGAACACGCAGGCTATTCTATGTTTGCTGCTCTCGAGCCTTGACAGATTTGGCTGTAATCTTATTTACTAATAATGCTGAAGCTGCTAAAAAAGCAGTTATAAAAACGGGAATTTTCGAAAGAGCATCTATTAAAACAGAATTAGATATTTCTTGATTATGATTCTATTTAAACAATGATTTCGAATTAGAAATGCTACCCAAATAAAGAATAAAGTTAAGAGAAAATTCATCCTTAACTTTTTCAAATCCTTGGTCTTTCATTTGTAAAACATTGTGCTTAATTACGTAGTGTATATACCTCTATCATGAGGTAGACATGCTCTATAAAGTATATATAAGTTGTGCAAAGTTGAAAATGACGTGACTGACTTACATGAAATAAGCAGAAACTTATGCACAACATTATTTTTATTAGTACAATACATCAGGAGATTTGAAAAAGTAACGCTGATGGGTTACGTAAAATTATCAAGAAACTAAATCCGGAAGTTATTTTTCTTGAGGCCGTAGAAGAAACTTATTCGTCGTACGAAAATTACTTATTCTCAACGTATGGAGTATATCATAAAAAACTAGAGCTTTCTGCAATCCGAAAATACAGCAACACTCATTCTTTTGGATATGTCCCCTTTTGCGAAAATTATCTTTCTGATGCTTTTCATCAAAAAACAGAATAGTGTGCGAAAACAGGAATTTACAAAAATTGATTGACAAATCTATTCCTCTCGCAGCAACTTACGATTTCAATTTTCATAATAGTTCAAAGGGTAACAACTGTATGTTTATTTATTCTAGCGTTATCTGAGTTTCTTAAAAAAATGGTATCGAGTAGAAACAAATGATTCCAAACTAAGAACTTATTATTTACTAAATTCTGATGGAGATGGAGATTTAAGCGTGAGATTTTTTTTGGAGAAAGCGTTTTTTAAGCAGATAAATTCATATTATTGCTGAAAAAATTCACGCATGAAAATAAAATTCTCATTTTCCAGAACTCGCGCGGAAGTTTTGTTATTTTTAAACACAGGCTTAATAAAGTACGCATTTCTTCCAATCGGTTCTTTGTATCTAATATGTTTGATGCTCTCTGATAAAGAATCTGTAGTAATTTTTCAGGGTTTGCTTATCTTGTCGCTAATTGTAGGTGCAGTAGTAGTATATATAACTAAAAGTGGTAAATTAACCATAGCTGTTCTTTGGTTCTCTTTTCTTCAAATTATATTTATGCCATTTGTGTACTTTACAATCTTAAATAATAATCCGGACGATTTTATTATTAATAAAGAGCTTAAAGAAAGAACCAAAAAAAAATATATAGAAGATATAAAAAATGAATTTCATCCATTGGAGCAAAAGCGTCAAATTTTGTTTATAGATTCTTTATCAAGTGAGAATTTGAGCAAGATCAGCTTAGATAGTTTATCTTTTGGTAAGTTATATTATATGAATGGCTACACTGTTTTTATGCAGAGATCATCGACTCCTAATATTAAGCTACATGCTAGTGTTCTTCCTAGGCCCCGTAAGGAACGGGAAGATTTTAACTATACTATTAATTTTTCGAAAGGATCTGATAGATCTGCAAGATTTGTAACCTTTAATTCTCTAGATATTGAATTTATGGATTTAAATCTTAAGCAATTTTTTCGGTCGCTAAAAATTCAAAAAAATCAAAAAATTGAAATATATAATAAGAAGCTACTTGCGATTTTAAATAATAAGATATGGAAATATGAATATCTTATACCTCACTGTTTAAATATTACAACTTCTGGTAATCTAATTCCAGCATCTACGCTAACAAATATCATTGTATTTTTTCATCGTTTCGTAATAGATAATTTTACGATTGGTATAATGTTATCAATTGCATTTGAAAAAATAATGGGTATAAAAAATATAAAACGAATAGAGATCGTCAACAGAAAAACTAATGAAAAATCTTAAATGTAATTTAAATTTTAGAACTTAAAAAACTAAATATCTGAATATAAGCGATCATGAAAAATACTATTTTCACAATCCAAAATACATAACCAACATCTGGAATCCATTTAGGATTTTCTAGCATAATAACACTTTTTTCATTTTTTCTATAACGTATAATATGTGCTCCCGCTAAGAATAAGTACTGTAATAAATCAAAAATAAGTCCAAGTACTAAAAATTCGAGAGGGCGCACTAGTTCTTCTGGAAAAATATGCCCCTTGTTATTCTCCAACTTAAACAACCATATGACAGCAATTCCGGCGAAAGCTAATTGTCTCGCGAGATCACTTGTAAGTTTCGTTAAATTATCTTTAGCTTTTTTATAATCTTCAATTTTCATTTTCTAATATTTTAGTGGTCCATTGTCATCTGTGTCGTCTTTTCTACGCCTTTTTGAATGTTTAGAATGTAAATTGTTGTTTCTATTTTTTATAGCAGCTCTGAAATTTGCAGTTGTCTTTGATATTTGTCCAGCGCCCTGAACGTATGTTCTGGCGTATTGGACAGTACCTTCCGAAGTATGTATGTGGACAGTAGCAGCAGGTTCTTTTTTAGCTAAATCGGTAGTTTTTTTAACAACTTCGGCTCTTGTAGTTCCTCGAACTTCGATGTTAGCTGATGCCTTTGCAATCCATCCATCAGAACTTTTTAAAACATGATAATTTTTAAGTTTACTCATAAATTTCTATTTAATCAAATGTACTGAATTTATATTAATAAAGTTAATGGATTTTATCTCGTCTATATGTAGCAATTAGAAATTCCTCAGGTATAATGTTACTCTATAAAATTAACAGAATACTCTTTTGAATCAAGCCTTTAGCGAAATCTTTACTAAAAGATGATTTACCAGCAACACCTAAAAATCCGTTACGAATGAATTTTTCGATCTGTTTGGTGTTGGAGAAGAAGGAAATAAGTGAATTACAAGCAAGCCCTAAAGTTTTCGGCGCTATTTGATGCACTCGAGCAAATTTTAAGTTCAAACGTTATAATCCCTTGTGGCGAATTTCAAACCAGATGATCGC
This sequence comes from Flavobacterium qiangtangense, assembly GCF_042658345.1. Taxonomy (NCBI): domain Bacteria; kingdom Pseudomonadati; phylum Bacteroidota; class Flavobacteriia; order Flavobacteriales; family Flavobacteriaceae; genus Flavobacterium; species Flavobacterium qiangtangense. Next base: position 503,309 of record NZ_JBHSQB010000003.1, on the reverse strand, counting down.
TGTGAACGGCTTTCAATCATCCTGTAGATAAAATGCTTTCTTCAGAGCTCAACGAATCTGACGGATATGTTACTTTCTTAATATTTAAAAAAATAGCAACTGCTTCTGTTTTGCTTAGTGGAAATCGTCCTTAATATTATTAAATGTCTTTACTTCACTATCCTTAAAAAATTTTAGTAAATTAAAAAAAGACGCCTAAGCATCTTTTTTTAATTTACTAAAATTAAACAATTCTATAATTTCTACACTAAATTCTCTGGCAATTCCATACAAAACATCCACTGTTGTGTTTGTTTGTCCACGCTCTATTAGTCCAATATGATTTTTCGCCAACCCAAGTCTTAAGGCTAATTCTTCTTGAGAAATTTTCTTACCAGTTTTTTCATCAAAACAATTATTTCGTAATTGCGTAATTCTTTTTCCTAATAGTTTTCGCTCTGCTAAAAAGATTGGCTTATCCATTTGATAAAAGTCGAGATTTATGCAATGAAAAAAGGCAACATATATATGGCTTTGTAAAATATTTTATTTATATTTGTCATTATTTTCTTAAATTTGCGATTCTTCATATAAAATATTTGAGGCTTTCGCTTTGATTCTCGTATCAGAAAACTGGTAATTTTTAAGCAACGAGAGGATAAGTAAGATGCTCACGACCTAGGCGTGGGCTCACTTATTGTTGCACGGTATACCAGTACCTCTGATGCAGTAAGCTGAGTTCCGCGCCTTTTTTATGGCCATTAACCAAGGCACTCCCAGCTATTTCAAGGCCTTCTTCTTTTTTTTAGTATAGTTCGCAAACGATTTCGGAAATGAGTTAGTTCGAAAATGCACTCCCTGCACCTGTGTGCAACAGGCAATGGTAGCGCGCTTTCCTTAAATAAAAACAATTTGCCTATGCCCTAAAATTATACAAAACAAAAAAAAGCCCTCTAACCCGTCGTCGAAAACAGCTAGAGGACCAGACCAGCAAAACATTTGTCTCACTAAACCACCCAAAATTATGAAAACTATTTCATTTCTCAAGGGCAGGAACGCTTTTTGGTGCCTTATTTTTCTAATCGCACCGCTGCTTCACCCGCCAGCACATGCCGGAACCAAGGCACACGCCTCCTATATCCAGCAGTCCAAAACCATTACCGGCACCGTCTCCGACGTTTCGGGCACGCTTCCCGGCGTCACCGTTTCCGTAAAAGGAAAAGCCACTGCCACGATGACCGGCTCGGACGGCACCTATCAGATAGAAGCCAACGAAACCGATACCCTCGTGTTTTCCTACCTTGGCTATGCAATTCAAGAAATCCCAATTGCAAACCAAAGCACCATCGATGCTGTCCTGCAAGCAGACAGCCGCCAGCTCCAGGAGATCACCATTAATGCAGGCTACTATACCGTAAAAGACAAGGAGCGCACCGGGAGCATCGCCAGCATCAGTGCCAAAGACATCGCCACCCAGCCTACGGCCAATGCCCTTGCCGCCATGCAGGGCAGGATGGCCGGGGTCAGCATCACGCAGACCACCGGTACTGCCGGAGGCGGCTTCACTGTCCAGATCCGGGGCACCAACAGCCTGAGGAGCGACGGAAATGCGCCCCTTTACATCATCGACGGGGTACCCTATTCGTCCGAATCCATAGGCACCGGCCCGAGCAACACCATCCATCCCACGGTAACCAGCCCGCTGAACAACATCAATCCCGGCGACATCGAAAGCCTGGAAGTACTAAAAGACGCGGACGCCACGGCCATCTATGGGTCGCGGGGCGCCAACGGCGTGGTACTAGTTACCACCAAAAAAGGAAAACTGGGCAAGACGAGCTTCAGCGCCAGCATCAGCCAAGGTGCGGGAGGCGTGACGCGCTTCATGAAGCTTATGGACACCCGGCAATACCTGGCGATGCGCGCCGAGGCCTTCGCCAATGACGGCATCACCGAATACCCTTCCTTCGCCTATGATATCAACGGCACGTGGGATCCCAACCGCTACACCGACTGGCAGGAAGAACTGCTGGGGGGAACTGCCTCCTTTACCAGCAGCAACCTGTCACTTTCGGGAGGGAGCGAACAGACCCAGTTCCTTATCAGCGGCAACTTCAGCAGGGAGACCACCGTCTTCCCCGGGGATTTCGAATACAAGAAACGCAGCCTGCGCGCCAGCATCAACCACGCGTCCAAAGACCAGAAGTTTGCCATGAGCTTCACGGCCGGCTACACCCTGCAGGACAACGGCCAGCCTTCGCAGGACCTGACCGCCGCCGCCTGGAGCACCCCGCCCAACGCCCCTTCCCTCTATACCGAAACAGGCGCGCTGAATTGGGAAAACGGCACCTTCAGCAATCCGATTGCCGTCTTGAACGGCCGCTCGCTGGCCCATACCGACGACCTGGTTTCCAATATGGTCCTGTCCTACCGGCTTCCCATGGGACTGGAGGCCAAAGCCAACCTCGGTTATACCAGCCTGGAGCACCGCGAGTCCAGCACGACCCCCCATACCATCTACGATCCCTCCTATGGCTTCGGTCCCGAATTTTCCTCGATCTATGCCAGCCGTTCCTCCCGCCAGTCTTGGATCGTAGAACCCCAGCTGCAGTGGAAAAAGGAGCTTGGAAAAGCGCGCCTCGAACTACTGGCAGGAAGCACCTTCCAGAAGCAGGACGGCGCGCAGCTGGCACAGCTCGGCAGCGGCTTTCCCTCCAACAGCCTGATCTACAGCATGGCTTCGGCATCGTTCTCCAAAGTAATGCTCGATGATGCATCCGAATACAGATACCAGGCATTCTTCGGCCGCGCCAACCTGAACTGGGACGGCAGGTTCCTGCTCAACCTTACGGGCAGGCGCGACGGCTCGAGCCGGTTCGGGCCGGGAAGGCAGTTTGCCAATTTCGGAGCCGTCGGCGCCGCCTGGATTTTTACAGGCGAGCGCTGGATGCAGGACAACGGCATCTTCAGTTTCGGAAAGCTGCGCGCCAGCTATGGAACGTCTGGCAACGACCAGATCGGCAACTACCAGTACCTGAACACCTACTCCGTAACCGGAACCAATTACGGAGGAATTACCTCCCTGCAGCCTACGCGCCTCTTCAATCCCAATTTCGGATGGGAAGAAAATAAGAAGCTGGAAGTTGCCCTGGAAACCGGATTCCTAAGCGACCGGATCTACCTGACCTGGGCTTGGTACCGCAACCGCTCGTCGAGCCAGCTCGTAGGCATCCCGCTGCCGGCCACCACCGGATTTCCGTCCCTGCAGGCGAACCTGGACGCGACTGTGGAAAATTCCGGAGTAGAATTGACGCTCCGATCTTCCATCGTCCAGACCGAAAGCTTTTCGTGGACTGCCGATATCAACTTTTCGGCCTCCCGAAACCGGCTGCTCTCTTTTCCGGGGCTTGAAGGCTCGAGCTATGCCAACCGCTACGTCATCGGACAGCCCCTGAACATCGTCAAGGTATTTCACTACACGGGACTGGATCCGGAAACCGGAACCTATACCTTTGAGGATACCAACGGCGACGGCGTCATTTCATCGCCTGACGACCGCCAGACGGTAAAAGACCTGAACCCTAAATACTACGGAGGCCTCCGCAACCAGTTGCGCTACCGCTCGTTCCAGCTGGACTTCTTATTCCAGTTCGTGAAGCAGGAAAACTACAATTCCATTGCGGCTTTCGGCCAGCCGGGCACGATGATCAACCAGCCTTCCGAAGTAGCGGAACACTGGACGCAGTCCGGCGATGCCGGACCCTATCAGGCCTACACCTCAGGAGCAAACCCTGCGGCCCTGCTGCCCTTTTCAAGGTACATTGCCAGCGACGCGGCCATCAGCGACGCCTCGTTCATCCGCCTGAAAAATATTTCGCTCGCCTGGGACCTTCCCAAAAGCTGGACAGGCGGCGCGGCCATCAAGCTGTCCATACAGGCACAGAACCTCTTGACATTTACGTCCTACCGCGGGGCCGATCCCGAATTTACCGCATTGGGCTTTACCCCGCCCCTGCGCATCGTAACCGCAGGGCTCAACCTGACCTTATAATCATTTAATCAATATCATATGAAACCGCTACTTTATTTCAAGCTGCTGGCAGCAGGACTGCTGCCGCTGCTCACCGGGTGCGATAGCTTTGTGGACGTGGACATGCCCGCATCACAGCTTACCTCGGAAGCCGTATTCCAGACTACGGCCACGGCAAATGCCGCCATGGCCCACATCTACGCCTCTGTCCGAGACAACGGGCCGCTTTCCGGAAGCCCGACAGGCATCGCCTGCCTGATGGGGGGCTATGCCGACGAGCTGGACTATTATGGCCTTGCCGGCAATAGCGCGGCATTCTTCTTTTCCAATACGGTGCTTCCAACGGACCTGCAGGTAAATTCCTATTGGAATGAAAGCTACGCCCAGATCTACGCCACCAATGCCGTAATCGAAAGCACGGGAAGCCTTTCTCCCATTCCGCAGCAGGAAAAAGACCGCCTCCAGGGCGAAGCGCTTTTCCTGCGCGCCTGGCTCCACTTCTATCTTGCCGGGCTTTATGGCGACATCCCGTATGTCACCACCACCGACCATGCTGTCAATTCCGCCGTATCCCGCCAGCCTATAGCCACTGTTTACGCCAAGGCCATTGAAGACTTGGAGCAGGCATTGCTTTTGCTGCCGGAAACAGACCTCACGTTCAGCCGAAGCAAGCCCAACAGATGGACCGCTTACGCCCTGCTGGCACGGACCTACCTTTATGCAGGCGATTATGCGGCAGCCTCCAATGCCGCATCTGCGCTGCTCAACAATGCGGCCCTGTTCTCCCTTAACCCGGATCTTGGCCAAGTGTTTCTGAACACGAGTCCGGAAACAATCTGGCAGTTGCAGCCTGAAGCGGGTAACGGAAATTCCCTCGAGGCACTGACCTTTATTTTCGTGACCGCGCCGCCCCCAAACGTGGCGCTATCGCAAGGACTGACAGATGCCTTCGAGCCGGGAGATGCCAGGCGTACCGAATGGGTCAAGGCAGTGCCTGGCGAAAACCAGACGTGGTACCACGCCTATAAGTACCGGCAGCAGGGGCCCGGAAGTTCCTCTACCGAGAACTCCATCCTCCTGCGTACCGCCGAACTCTACCTGATCCGTGCGGAAGCGCGTGCGCGCCAGGGAGAATTGAGCGCTGCAAAAGACGACCTGAACGCCATCAGGCTTCGCGCCGGACTTCCAGTTACGACTGCAGCATCGCAACCGGAACTCCTTGACGCCATCCTCCAGGAAAGGCGCGTGGAATTATTCACGGAAGCAGGACACCGCTTTTTTGACCTCAAGCGCTACGGAGCTGCAGACGCGGTATTGGGTCCCGTAAAGCCCAACTGGCAAAGCACCGATGTCCTGCTTCCCATTCCTGAAAATGAACTCGTACGCAACCCGAACCTAGGTTCTCAAAATCCCGGCTATTAAGATGAAAAATTGGCATAAAAATATAAGAGCGGGACTATTTTCCCTGCTTTTTGGGTTGGTTAGTAGTAGTTCCTGCCCCGTCTTGGGGCAGGATAACCCAAAAAAAATACTGGAACCCAAAGATTACGCCCTTTGGGGATCGCTCGAAATGGGAACTATGAATGTTGCAGGTACCCATGTCAGCTGGCGGATGCGGTATGAAGATGGAGTAGATACCCTGTATGTCGCCGAGGCCTCTGGAGGCCATAAGATCCTCAAGCTGGCAGGAACCTCAAAAGAAAATTTTATCGGCGAGTCCGGCTTCGCCTATCTTACGCGCGACCATATGGTAACGCTTATAGATCTTAAAGACAGCAAACAGGCAAAGGTCGGCCCGGTACGGTCCTACGAAATCCTTGGCGACCACAACCTCCTGCTCTTGCGTTCTGAAGCACAGGATGGACTGTCTGATCTTTCGTTCATAAGCCTGTCCGGCACCGAGAAGCTTGCCCTCAAGAATGTAAGGACTTGGAAAAGCAACCCCGAAAAAAGCCGGATGGCCCTCGTTATAGAAAGCGGGGAAAATGCAGAAGGCCTCGTCCTGCGGCTTTCCGACCTGAAACTGACCAAGGTTGCCACAGCCGCCGGTACGCTGGAACTCCCCGCGTGGGATCCGAAAGGCAGGTTTGCCGCATTTGCGAAATCCGGAAAGGCAGACGGCGCAGACAGGCTCTACCTCCTCGATACCGCGACAGGCAGCACCACTGCATTTGAAGGGGGTACAACCGGTCTGCTTTCAGGTAAAAGGCATATTGCCACCATCGATGCGACGGAGCTGTCAGTCCGCGAGGACGGAAAAGCCGCTTTCTTTCTCACCGTGGGTGCAGCAACAGCCCATAAGCAAAAAGACAGCATCGTAGAAATCTGGAATTCCGCGGACAAGCTCGTATATCCGCTCCAGCGGCTGCGAGACGCAGTACCGCAATACCTGCTGGCCTGCTGGGATCTGAATACCGGCAAGGCATTCCTCTTGTCGGATACCGACACGCCCAGTGCAGCATTGACCGGCAATAAAGATTTCGCTATCGTATGGGATAGGCTGGCTTACGAACCCCACTACAAATTTGAAGGCCCTTCCGATCTGTATCTGTTGGATGCAAGAACCGGAAAGAAAAGCAAGTGGCTTTCCAAGATAGCCGCGGACTCCTTCTATCCTCTGGTCGCCACCGACAAGATCCTGTATAAGGAAAACGGCTGGAAGGTTTTCAATCCGGACAGCGGCGCTGTGCTGGACTGCGGCATAATCGCCCCTATGCAGCCACACGAAAGGCTGGAAGCACAACAGACGCCTTTTTCCGATACAACTGGAAAGTACCTGGTGCTCACCGACGGAACCGACCTCTGGAAAGTAAGCACTTCAGACGGCAAAAAGACGAGGCTGACATTCGGGCGGGAAAAGGGAATGGCCTACCACCTGCCCCAAAAAATCAACCCTGACGGCAAAAATTATTCCACCTTCTTCCTGCCTTCTTTTGATCTGTCACAGCCCATCATACTGCAGACCAGCAGCGTTGACGGCAGCAGCACGGGCTATTCAGTCCTCTTCCCAAACCGTACGGTAAAAGATATTGCGTTCGGTCCGCTGGGCCATTCCAATCTGGTTACCGACAGCAAATACCGCAGTGTCGCCTATGTAACGCAATCTTTTTCGGTTCCGGCCAGCATAAACCTCTTGCGAAATAACAAGCGGGAAACCCTCTTCAGCAGCAACCCGCACCAGAAAGCGTATGCATGGGGAAAAGCGCGACTCGTGAAATATGACGTGAGGGGACAGGAAATGCGCGGCATACTCTACTGCCCGGACAGTGCCGACGATCAGCAGAAGCATCCGCTGGTCGCCCACATCTACGAGATCCAGAGTGATAAGCTACACAAGACCCACCTGCCAAGCCTTCATAACGGCGCGGGGTTCAATGTCGCCAATCTTGTCACCAGTGGCTACTTTGTGCTCCTGCCCGACATCCGCCACGGAATCGGGAACCCGGGCAAGGATGCGGCCGAGAGCCTGAATGCCGTACTGGACAGGGTCATTTCAGATTACCCTGTCGACCCGGCAAGGCTCGGTCTAGTGGGCCATTCCTTTGGCGGGTATGAGACCGCGGCCGTTATCGGCTACTCCAGCCGCTTTAAGGCCGCTGTTATGGGTGCCGGCATGTCGGACGCGGTCAGCTGGTATCTTAGCGTAAATACGAACAACGCTATGCCCAATTTCTGGCGCTACGAAAACGGTCAGTCCCGCATCGGCAAGAGCCTTTTCGAAGATCTCGATAACTATCTTGAGAATTCCCCGGTCCTCTCGGCAGCTAAGATTCAGACGCCCCTTCTGATCTGGACTGGAGCGGAAGACCGGCAGGTGCAACCTGCACAATCCTATGCCATGCACCTGGCACTGCGCAGGCTCGGCAAGCCCTGCACGATGCTGGTCTATCCCAATGAGGACCATTCCTTTTTCGGTGGGGACTCCAGCAGGGACCTGACACTGCGCATGCAGCAGTGGTTCGACCATTATCTCAAAGGATCTGAGACAGACTGGATCAAATAAGAAACGGCTCCCCTTGGGAGCCGTCTTAATTAACTTATGGTTCGTAAACCGTAATGTTGCAGGGACTTCCTTCAGCCGCCTGGCGCCATAGCCTCTGTCCGGTCGGCGTACCGTTTACCGTACAGATCTGCCCTGGGACATCAGAACACATCTTGACATATTCACAGGGCTGTGACGGATTTCCCGTCAAGCGGTGTCCGCGAAACAGAGCGGCAGCATCATCTCCCTTTGAAGTGCCTACCGCGGCTGCCGATGCCAGTGCAAACGCTGCGACCGGCAGGATCAATTTTAAAATGGAACTTTTCATGATAAAAAAATTTAATGGTTGCGATCTACTCTATTTCAGGTTTTCGATCAGATCCCTGTACCAGGCCTTGGTATATTTAAGGTCCGTCCACCAGCCCTTTCTCAAGGTCATAGCGAACGATCCATTTTTCATTGATGAGAAATATATGGTTGCGGATAATCCTAAAGCTTTCCAGCTTCTGTCCATCAATATCGTAGAGCGGAAAACTGAAGCGGTAGGAGCCGTCACGTATGTCATACACGTCTATTATGCTGGCCTGCTTCCAGAGCTTTCCAAAATCACCCTTTCCGGGAAGCTGGGAATTCACGAAAAGGTAGCTGCCCTCAAGCGCAGCCCTCCGATTGACAAGAAGCGGCGCCTGCCCCATCTGTCTCAGGCCCTGCCATGTTTCGGCAATGGTAACCTGCGCGCGACTGGTCGTATCTATGGTGTTTCCCCTAAGCGCAATCTTTAGGGAAGCGTCCGAAACCAGAAACTCATTGCGGTAATAGTACAGGTACACGAATTTCCCGTCCCCGGAGAGCAGCACGCCGTCGGTATCAAATATTCCATCGGCCTGCTTATGCAGCATTGCCTCATTATAGCGGGGCGCCGCTTCAGAAGAAAGCCGCTGGACACCTAAGATATGCTCCCCGCTTTCGGAAAATGTACGCACTGCCATTTCCTTGCCCATAATTTCCGCCAGCGTGAAACGCTTGGGGTTACCTTCGCTTCTCACGGCAAGCCAGTCCCTGACGCTTCCGTCAAAAACGTACGGAACGGTGCCATTGTACAGATAGAATTTATCATCCTGGACGCGCACCTGCGCTGTGCTGAAACTCATCCCGGCTGTATCCAGCTTAATTTCGTAAGATTCGAAATCTTTGAGCTTGTAACTGCAGGAAATCACGTGCAGCGGCGCAGTCACGTTGCCCAGATAGACACGAGATTTGGAAAATCCGGCAACGTAATAGCTGTTGTGCGGCAGCGGTTCCCTTGCAATTTCTGATACTGCAGGATGCGGATACCTCCTCTCGAAGCGATTTTCATAATGCACGATTCGCTCGGAAATTATGAAAAGTGACAGCGTAAGGCCTGAACTTAGCATAACACCCCCCAGTAAGATTAGCAGTTGAAAGCCTTTCATGATATTGAACTGGCTGTCTTGCGGGGCATCAAGAATCAGGGCCAGAAGCGCCAATATCATGAAAGCAAGGTTAAAGTAGAAGTGCTCGATCCACCCCATCTTTTCAAGTATGCCCCCGCAGGAGCACGGCACATGGGACGCATGGTTTAGAATGAGGTAAATGTACATCGTGAAAGAGGCCATGAGGCAGAGGCACCCGAACAGTCCGGCAGTTCTGGTCCTGCGAAACGCAAGCAGCAAGGAAAGCAAAATCTCGGCAGCAGGTACAACCCAAGCCAGCCACGAAGCGTGGCTGGTAAGCACAGGCGACATTCCCAGCTGGCGGAGAAACACCTGATAGTCTGCCAGCTTGCTGACAGCAGCATAGACAAACAGCAACATGTATGACAGACATACTGCAATTATTATTCTTTCCCTTGTTGACACTGCTAATTTCATGATGCTTTATTTAAGCCAATTTTGACTATCACTCTGAAATCCTAGGCAAAATACAAAGACAAGCTCCTTTTGCTAGTACACTAATAATCAAATTGTTATTTATTTTAATGTCAAAGTTAGACTCCTAAAATTGATATGACGTAGCGAAAACGGGCCAATATATAGGTAAAACGAGCTATTTTATAATCATTTAATTACCAATACTTTAACCAATAAGATATATTTGTCTTTATGCCATGGTTGCGGCCTCCGGGAGGCAAAAGCGACAAGCTAACGAGACTTTGCAAACGGATGCCAGATATCAAAATCGACAGATAGATTCCCTATAAAATTATCGCTGCCCCACTGCCTGTTCCAGCAAATAATGACAAAGTGAAAGTCCCAGCTGAAATTATCATTGCCTTTGCCCATGCCTGCCAATTGACATCGGGCCGCTTACCGGCGCTGCACGAGGTCATTTCCGAATTGATTTCTTATAGGGGTCGCATTATTGGCAGGCTTGCCACCAACAATGTTAAATTTTAAAAAAACGTCATGATCAATTGGCATCCATTGGCTTTAGCTGTTCCCTAACCTTCGCAACTTTGCCTTGCGATCCCAAACTATTTCCGGCACCTGTGCCACGAAATCAGGGAACGCCAGCAAAAACTAAAGCCATGAATATAGACAGAACCGAATTTGTCGCCTGGATGGAGCGCCTCCTGCAGCGCTTCGACCTCCTGGGCGAACACCTCAGAAAGCAGCAGCAGGCCAGATCCGAAATCGACGGGGAAGAGCTGCTCGACAACCAGGACGTGATGCAGCTACTGAAGGTCAGCTCCCGCTCCCTGCAGCGCTACCGCTCCACGGGCAGGATTCCCTACTACACCATCAGCGGCAAGCTCTACTACAAGCTGACCGACGTGCACCAGTTCATCCGTGAGAGCCTCACCAGCGCGGGACGCCGCAAGGACGCCGGGTGACAAAGACGGCCACGGGAAGGCACCGGCAGGTTGGCCGAAAAGAAGTTTGTTTACTTTGAACCCGATGAATAACTGATGCGCTATGGAAAAAGAACCTAAGGAAAAAGAAATAAACCGTGAGACCCAGCCGGACATGCTCCTGGCAAGGGACATGGAGAAAAACACGATCCGCGCGGTTACCGGCATCGGCCCGAAAGGCAGGCTGGAAACGGTCAGCCCGAAGGCCAAGAACCAGTCCCAGTTCCTGCGGATCAACCCGCACGGGGATGCCTTCTCCAACTTCTTTTCCAACTTCCTGGGCCAGCTCAAGCACCCGACCCGCTTCGCCTTTTTCCTGGCACATTCCAGCGGGGCCGCGCAAAAGGCGGCGCAGCTGCAGCGGCTGGCCGACCGGCCCGCCCTGGAAGCGGGAGCACGACTGCCCCACCTGAAAGAACGCGACGGGACTCACAACACACGCAATCACAAAAACCTAAATACTATGGAAAATGAGAACACGGCCCCCGACAGCGGAGGCTACCGCTACAAGGCGGAGGATATCGACTGGGCCACCATGAACAGCATGGGCCTCAGCCAGGAAAGGCTGGAAAAAATGAACCTGATGGACTCCCTGCTGAAGGGCTACAAGACCAACGGGCTGGTTCCGGTTACCATCAACCTGGGCACGGCCGTCAGCCGCACCGATGCCAGGCTGTCCCTGCAAGCCAACGAGGACGGCAAGGTCACCGTGGCGATACACGGCGTCCGAAAGGAGCCCAACCTGCGCTACCCCTTCTTCGGGCACGAGTTTACCGCGGAAGACAAGGCCAGCCTTTTGCAGACGGGCAACATGGGCCGCGTGGTGGAGCTGGAAAATGCCAAGACCGGGGAAAGGATCCCCTCGATCATCAGCGTGGACCGCCTGACCAACGAGCTGGTCGCCCTGCGCACCGAATTCATGAAGATTCCAGACGAGATCAAGGGCGTGAAGCTCGACGAAACCCAGAAACAGGCGCTAGCGGAGGGAAAACCCCTCTACCTGGAGGGCATGATTTCCAAAAAAGGAACGGAATTCTCGGCAACGGTCCAGTTCAATGCAGACAAGCATTATGTTGAATTTCTGTTTGACAGGAGCAACACCAGCAAGCAAGCTCAAAGCAACGGACAGACCAATGAGCAGGGCAAGCAACAGGACCAAACACAGGAAGCTCCCAAAACGTTCCGCGGCAAGGAACTGACCGACGAGCAGCATAAGGATTTCAAAAACGGCCAGACCGTCTACATTGACGGATTGAAAGACAAAAAAGGACAGCCCTACCAAGGCTATATCACTTTTAATAATGAAAACGGCAAAACAAATTTTGAATTTCCCAATCAATACAAGGAAAGGGTAAAACCAGCTGAAGCGCACAAAACGCAGACTGAGGTCAATTCGGATGGCAAGACCAACGAATCGACCAAAAAGATCAAAGAGCCCCTGAAGCCGGGCCAGCAGTCTCCGAAAGACATGAAACAGCAAGAGCAGCAGGAAAAAGCACCAGCTCCCGCAAAATCCAAAGGATTAAAAAGATAAAAAAGTATGAAAACGATCATTGCAGAAAAACCAAGCGTGGCAAGAGAGATCGCACGCCTGCTGGGAGCCACCGAAAAAAAGGACGGCTACCTGACCGGCAACGGCTACCATGTCACCTGGGCACTCGGCCACCTGGTCGGATTGGGAATGCCCGAAGATTACGGCATTAGCGGATTTGACAAAACCGCATTGCCGATTTTGCCAGACCCCTTTTTACTCACTGTCCGAAAAGTAAAAACGGTTAAAGGCTACTCTGACGATACTGGAGCCGTAAAGCAATTAAAGGTTATCGAACAGCTTTTTAATAAAAGCGACAGCATCATTGCGGCCACCGACGCGGGACGCGAGGGCGAGCTGATCTTCCGCTACATCTACGGCTACCTTAAATGCGACAAGCCCTTTGAGCGGCTCTGGATCAGCTCCCTGACCGAAAAAGCCATACGGCAGGGCTTTGAAAACCTGAAACCCGGCACGGATTTCGACGGGCTGTTCCATGCCGCGCAGGCCCGAAGTCGTGCCGATTGGCTGGTGGGCATCAATGCCTCGCAGGCCTTGACCCTGGCCGCTGGAAACGGCAGCTATTCCCTTGGACGGGTCCAGACCCCGACCCTGGCTTTACTATGCAAACGCTATCTGGACAACAAAAAATTTGAAGTCAAGAGCTACTGGCAGCTCCAGTTGGCCCACAGCAAGGCCTTCATTGATTTCAAGAGCCTTTCACAAATAAAATGGGAAGACCCAAAGCTTGCCGATGCTGCGCTGAAAGTCATACAGCGAAGCGGAACAGCAACAGTTGTATCCGTTGCAACCAAAAACGTATCAGAACAGCCACCGCTGCTTTATGACCTGACGGGATTGCAAAAGGAAGCCAACAAAAAATTGAACCTTTCTGCCGAAGAGACGCTCCACATTGCCCAGAGCCTTTATGAAAAAAAGTTTATCACGTATCCCAGAACCGGACGCAGATACATTCCGGAAGATATGTGGGCGGAAATTCCGAATCTCGTCAGGGCTTTGCAGGACAAAGAAAACTGTAAGTCGGCCCTATCAAAAATGAAATGGGGACGCTTCAATAAGCGTATCGTGAACGGCCTGCGCGTGACCGACCATCACGGACTGCTCGTTACGGATAAAATCCCGTCCGCATTATCGGCTAAAGAAAATGCCGTTTATGAAATGATTGCCTTTCGGCTGCTCGAAGCGCTATCACAGGCCTGCATCAAGGAAATAACGGATGTCAATTTACAGGTGCTGCATTATGATTTTATGGCAAAAGGGTGCAAGGTTATCGAAGCTGGCTGGCGTACCATCAAGGGGAATTTCTCGGATGATGATTCCGAAATTTTACAGGACCTGCCCGAATTGAACAAGGACGATGAACTCAAGATAAAAGAGGCTTCCCTTCTCGAAAAAAAAACCAGGCCGCCTGTTCTTTATACCGAAGCCGGACTCTTGTCTGCCATGGAAAGTGCCGGCAAGGAGATTGAAAACCAAGACGAACGCAAGATTTTGAAAAACATAGGTATTGGCACTCCGGCAACAAGGGCTTCCATCATCGAAACGCTGCTTGCCCGCAATTACATCCAGCGGGAAAAGAAATCTTTACTACCGACTGAGAAAGGACTGCAGGTTTACGAACTGGTAAAAGACCGAAAAATAGCGGACGTTGCCATGACTGCCGAATGGGAACTGGCATTGCAGAAAATCGAAAACAGCGAAGCGGATGCCGGGACATTTCAAAAAGAAATGGAAGCTTACGCCTCCTCTATTACCAATGAATTGCTCGAAGCTTCTATTGAGCAAGACAACCTGCCTAAATTGGATTGTCCAAAATGTAAAAGCCAGCAGCTCCTTATCCGAGATAAACTTGTGAAATGTCCCGATCAATTATGCAACTGGGTACAATTCCGCAACATCTGCGGCGTACAGATCGACATAGGCGATATTGAAAGCCTTGTCAAAAAAGGGAAAACATCCCTCATAAAAGGAATGAAAAGCAAATCCGGAAAGCTATTCGAAGCGTACATCGTGCTGGATGCCCAGGCCAGAAGTTCCTTCCTGTTTGCTGGCAAAGGCGAGAAAAAATAGGCCTGGCAGTGTACAAACAAACGCTCACTACCAAAGCGTTTGTTCCAGCCCTGCAGGTTTCAGTGCGAGAGGTTTGGATCCAATCCAGAGCCGGCTCTTATATACTACTTATTTGCGTGTCCATCCATTCTCTCTCTGCTATTATACGCCTTTTCAATGTAGAAATTTTTCAATACGATACATTCGATTTGTCAAACTCTCTGAGTTATACTATTTTAAAAGTTAAAAATCATCGTAACATATTTGTTTTAATGATACTCATAGATTTAATGTTTGGAAGATCAAGAAGCGAAAGAATCGACTTGGCTAGAATCTTTCATGCCATTTTCACTTCTATTTCAATTTTTGTCTGGTGGACGTTAGAGGCACTAATTGCTAAATATTATATGTGGGTACTGCTACAAACATGCGTTTTGGCAATATTGCGAATTTTTTAGAAAATTTACTTTTACATTTTGTAAGAAATTTTATCTTAGCAGGAAATAAGCGTTTGCGAAGTTCGTATTCTCGCAAAGCGCCAACACATTGGCAGAAATGCCGCAAAGCCGTATGAACAAATAACCAAGCTTATAACAACCTATAAAATTATTTAAAATTATGAAATTTACAAAGGCACTATTCTTAACTTTTGGGCTGTTTTTTTCAGTCTGCAATGCTCAGGATGCGAAAGAAATTGCAAAGCAAAAAGCCAAACTGCAACTTTACGACGAGCAGAAATCAGGCAGCACCAACAGTAACTATCTGGGAAAAATTGTATTTGCCAATTCTGAAATTAAGGACAATGATCCGGATTCCAAATATATTACTTCGTACACCTTCGGGGATAAATTATACACCAGAAGTTTTTTAGCAAATTCTATCGGCAATAGCATCTTGATGCAAATGGTTGAAAAAGGAATAAAAGCGAAAGTGATAAATGACAGGGGCAGTGAAATGACTACGGCCAACATCGTTTATAAACTATACCTGGACGGAAAAGAAGTTTCTAAAACTGTTGATGGGGAATTGTATGATGAGTATGTGCTCCACTCACTCGAAATCAACAGTTGCATAAATGACGGTACGAGCGCTGATTTATTCGGCGAAGAACTCTATGCACAGCTTCTAAGCCATCCCGAATTACTGACTCCTGGAAATCATAAAATGAAGGTCGAGATGATTCCTGTATGTGAACGTTGTTCTGAAAACAGCAAGCCAAATAAAATTCTTGCCGTCGGAGAGATCAACATGGTGATTCCTAACACGATTAAGGTGACCGAAAGTGACTGCTTTCCTAAAAAGCAATGGTCTGACCCTAAATTGCAAACCGAAGCATTAAAATTGTTTAAGAAGCGAACGGATGCGTACAGGGTAATCTTGACCGATAAGGACTATACTGTAGTACATAACGAATATGGCGTGCCCTTAAGAAAAAGCTTTATGGCTGTGGTCGTATTTAAAAACGGAAGCGATGTAACCTACGAGTACGCGGTCTTCGAGAGAATATTTGACGGCGTAGGCTATCAGGGACTGCAGGTTGGACAAGCAAGCTCTATCCCAGGACGCTACCCAGAAAGTAATGCACGAAAAGTAAATGCTGAATGCCTTAAGTTTTTGAAATAAGCGCAGCAAACCGAAGCGATAGGATTAAATTTTAGATTTAGGACCAATCATGTTCCCGTCGATTCCATACCAATAAGAAAGGGACGCCAATTAATGCGTCCCTTCCTACATAAACATATCCTAAACAAGCCCCCCGACTCGCGACCGCAAGTTGTGAAATTTCCACGGCTTGGACTTTACAGAATTTTCATATAAATTTATAATACTCCAATAAATTTATTAAAATTTTTCTATATATTTCGGGTTGTGCAAACTCTAATCTGATAATGGGAACTAGCGGAATTTGAACCAGTTAAATTATTTCACCCTGTGGCTCCAATAGCCTCGTATGGCAGCTTATCTCCTCCTTTATATAATTCATGCAGCTGTTGTACCCGCCGCCGAGTATCGTATAGGGAATTAATATCAAATGCGTCGTGATGATGCTGAACAAAATTTTGTTTTTCTCGAAATACATATGCTTTACTTCCAATCCTTTTTCCCTAATCATCTGATTATAACTACTGTCCCCGAAATGCTCGGAAAGTGAAGTTTCAAAAAGCTGCCATTGCATCAGCACATCTTTTTGTTGCGTTTTTGATGGTGTCATTGTGTTTAATTTATAGCGTAAACGAAATTATCATTTAGGATATTTAAAAAATTTTGCAAAAGTTATCACAAATAATCAAATTTCGATGTAAAGCTATAAATATTTCCAAAGGCTTATCCTAATTTATTCATAATTTAATTTGCGTCAGACTTGCAGTGTTTAGCCCTCTGCAGAAGCCCCTCATAATTATTTTCGTATTGTAATCTTTATCGTCGGCTGCGAATTTCAAGACGTCAAATGTATCCGATACTTTCCGGAAATTTATTTTCTTTCTTTTTGCGCAATCAAGGCCATAATCAAACATAGCTTGTTCCATGTCCGTGCAAGTTTGCAGGATGGATTCATAAAGTCTTTTACAGATCATTGGGGCGACTGTTTACTGTTAGTAGGATAACAAGTGGCAATATAAAAAAAGTTTTCTTGGTATCCCAGATTTAAACTTAAAATCGGGCAACCGTTTAGATGTTTGATCTTCATTTCCGCCTAATTCCAAACACTGTGCCAATTATCGGACGTAAATTACTGATTTTCTCTATTTTAGAACAGATTGCTTGCGGGGTGGGTCTTGCGTATGGTGTAAAATATTTTTAAAATTCGCAATAAGGTGGCGCTCTTTGAATTTCCAAGCAATGTTAAAAACGGTTTGGGCCTGAAGCGGGAGTATTGTCTGCTGCCATTTTAGATTCCTAAAGCATTCTTTTGACTATATTTGGGAAAAAAAATAATGAAAAAGATATTGACCGGTTTACTGTTATTAATTGTAACATCAAGCTCCTTCGCATGGGGTCGCAAAGGCCACACGATGGTTGCCCAGATTGCCTACAGCTACCTTGACGAGGCAACTAAAAACAATATAAACACCTACCTGGACGGAATGACTCTGGAAGAAGCTGCGAACTGGATGGACGATATCAAGAGCGACAAGAAGACTGCTTTCATGAAGCCGTTCCACTATGCCAACTTTCCAAAAGGAACGAAAGCAGCAGATCATGATGGAGGAAACATTGTAAGCATTTTAAATACTGCTATCCTGGATCTTTCCGGAAAAGACAAATTGACGAGAGACGAAATCAAGACGAATCTCCTTTTCCTCTTTCATCTTGTCGGAGATCTTCACCAGCCGCTTCACGTCGGTTACGGGAATGACAAAGGCGGAAATACTGTCCAATTGAACTACAAGACGCGGGGAACCAACCTCCACTCCTTTTGGGATACAGTTATTATCCATGACCAGAACATTTCGTTGAGCGACTGCATCAACGCGGTTAAATATTCGCCTGAAGAACTGCAGGGAATCAAAAAGCTCAATGTTGTTGGCTGGGCCCAAGAATCCCGCGAGCTTCTCGATACGGTTTACGATTATGGCAATCCAAAAGTTTCCGAAACCTATGTAACGAACAGCTCGAAAATAGTTGGGAAGCAACTCCAGAAAGCCGGAATCAGGCTGGCAAGTGTTTTAAATATGTTTTTCAAAACTTAACATGGAAACTATCCGGAATGTCGGGAATATTTATATTTTTGCCGTCCCCAATCTACATAGGCACGAAGCCGCATAAGCTGAATTCTCAAAATCCCCCTTATGATGAACTTCTAATTTTATTCTTTGTTATTTTCAGCATTGGTTTTGCTGGGAATTTTTGCCATCGTAAACATCGATCCGTCTTTCGATTATTTTAAGCACGAATATGATGGCTATCTTTTCTCTGTGATAATTGCCCATGTCCCCTTTTTGAACCACTTGCTCAAAAAAAGGAAAGCGCGTCTTAGACGATGGTAACAGAAAATATTTTCTATTATTACGGTTTTCCGTAAAGAACGCAACAGGCCCTTATATATATTTGAAACATTCAAATACTCAAATCAGCGCTAAAATGATAAAAGAAGAAGATCTCTTGAAACTCGGATACGTATTGAAGTCGCACAGCTCTGGCTCAGATGGAAGCTCAAATGACTACGTCCTGATGGTCCACAAACACTCCCACTCCATCAATCTAACCGACGGCGTCGCTAGGCTTGACTTTCCTGCGAACTTAAATATTAAGAGTGTTCCCTTCCGAAAAATTGAAAAATTGAGGGAGTGGTATTTTAAGAATTTCTCCCAAAAATATTGAGAAACAGAATTTAAATTGGATCACGGCTGGTCCGACCTCTTTTGAATTTGAAAAAAGCAGGCCAGAGTGACCGAAAATAAGCGCATCCGGGACTGGAGACGGCGCGTCGAATGCATGGCAGCAGCGCAGAGCAATCGGTAGCCGCTACCGACCCGCCTGCAATTCATCCGACAGCACCAAATTTTACGGTCCCTGCCCCAAATAGGCATGGTACCGTTTTCGCTACGATTGCCGCCTGCACTCGGGACAAGATCAATTTGAGGCACAGCGCTCGGGGTCCCAGATCGGAACCTCAAGTTTTAATTACGGCGGAACGCGCCAGCTATCCCGTGTTCCTGCCGCCCATGGCAACGCCATGAATATTTCCTGTGTCCTGTGTCGGTGCGACCCGGCAGCTGGTATTGCAGCTTGAATACGCATCCACAGAGGCGAAAAGACGCATAGCAACTGCCTCTATTTTTCACTGCTTTGAAAAAATTAATGTGAACAGCCTATGGCCGGCCGGCAATTGCAGCAGATTTTTAAAATTTTTGAAGGCAGCAACCGGTAAAAGGCTGGTTACTTATTCGTGCTTATTGGCACTAAAAAATTCGGTCATTGCCGCCAGCGCATTTTCGCTATGCATCAGTTCGCCATTTATAAGGGATTCCCGCGCAATCTGTGAAGCCCGTTTTCGCATGGCAGTTTCATAGGATGAAATTGATTTTTCAATAGAATCGTGTTCCCTGGCAGTCAGGCACTCGCTCAATTCCAGAGCGTCAAGCATCGCCATGTTTACGCCTTCGCCGGCGAATGGCGGCATGACGTGGGCCGCATCTCCAAGCATGGTCAAGTTGGACTGTGCTTTCCAGGCCTGGTCTAGGGGCATGCAGTAAATCGGACGCGGGATAAAAGGCATTGTCGTATTTTCAAACAGTTCGTCCCAGATCGTACTCCACTCGGAATATTCTTTCCTAAACCACCCAAGCACCTGCGAGGGATCCGCAAAATCCAATCCGCTTGCGGAAACCCAATCTTTTGCTGTTTTGAAACTGGCGTAAAATCCGATCTCTCCATTGGCCTTCTGTCCCATCAGGATATTCTTTTCGTTTCCGAAAGCCATTATTTTCCCTCCCCGAAGGATGGCGGCAACCTGCGGCACAGCCTTTTCTCCCTCATGGATGTTTCCCTCGAGCATCGTTATTCCTGAATAGAAAGGCTTGATATCTGTGATGTAGGGGCGGATCTTTGAATTTGCGCCGTCTGCGGCAATGACAATATCCGCATAAGCGCTTTTTCCATTTTTGAAATGCAGCAGCCAGCCTTCGCCCCGCTTTTCCAGGGATAAGAAGTGGCTGTCCCAAGCGATGCTTTCAGGATGCAGGGAATCTATCAATAGTTTTCGAAGCACGCCACGGTCTATTTCCGGACGGAAATGTTCGTGGCCGAAATTCTCTTCTTTTTGGGTCTCGTGGTCGCTGAAGACTGCTTTTGCCTGATGGTCAGTGATGGTAGTCCTGTCCGCTCCCGGCATGTAATTCATTTTGAACTCCTCAAGCAGGCTGGCTTTTTGCAGGGCTGCCAGCCCCGAACTTTCGTGCAAATCTAGAGGCGCTCCCTGCACTCGTGCATTTTTGTCTAGATCTCTCTCATATACTTTTGCATTCACGTTTTTCAATTGTAAAAGCCTGGCTAGTGTCAGTCCGCCTGGACCGCCACCGACGATGGCTACCTGCTTGTTTTGTATCAGCATCATTTTGAATTTTATTTTCCAAAATTACTTTTCAGGATAGGCTAAAAATTGTAAAAAACGGTCATTCTCATTTTTATGGAGCTCTTTGGGCGAGACGCCCGAAAATTGCCTGACTTCCTTGATAAAATGGGACTGGTCGGTGAGATTCAGCTTCGGGTAAAGCTCGCCGTTCTTTATATGGGGAAGCGAAGATTGAAAACGGAGTATCTTGCAGTAGGCTTTCGCTGAAAGTCCGAACTGCTGATTGAAATACCGGTTGATCTGGCGTTCGCTCCAGTGCACTCTTTCGGAAAGCTCCCTGATTGAAATTTCACCGTTCGAGGAAAATAGCACCTGGAACAATTGGCGCTTGCGCTCATCTATTTTTTCCGGCAAGAGAGAGCTGATTTTTCGCGTCGCTTTTTCACAGAACCCTTCAAAGTCGTTCATGTCACTCACGCTGAAATCCCAAAAATCAGTGGGCAATATCTTCCCCGTATTTAGGATATCGGCGACTGGTTGCTTGAAAACATATTCTATGGCAAGCGGATTAAAGCTGACGGAAAAAAAATTGACGGCTTCCTTAGTCGTGTATTTCGGTTTTGTCTCCAAGCCCAAAAGCACTGCGACCAGGTGATTGCCGCCAGTCTTTGAAAATATCAGGTCAATTTTCCCATTTGGAACTATTACCGCTTCTCGCTGATTGGGAAAATTTTGCAAGGAAGTAAAGCAATGGACAAAATCTGAAAGCGATCTGTCCGGTTCTATGAGTTGAAAATGCAATGTATTTTTCATTTGTATCTTTATAAATACTGTCGTCTGTACAGAATGAATTTTGTTATCTTTTTTAGATCATCTTTCATGTGTACTCTTCTAAAAATTCCCTGCAACAGACCAGTATCAGAAACTGACATCCGCAAACCCACCCTGCACGAAGGTTTAATAAGGACGTTTCTTCGTCCGACAATACTACAAAAAATCTCAGTACACTTCTAAAATAAACGAACAAAGATGGGTTCCAGATACATTTAGAATATTTTGAAATGAAAACGATTGTACTAGAGTTACTGTAAAACTTTTATGTTATGTCCTCCAGTTTTTAATGGAGTTGGGAAGCTGTATGGTAAAGAGCACGAACCTCTAATTGTCAACCCGTCGCACTGTCTTGAACATATTTCTAGTGCCAGCAAAATGCACGATGCTGCACAAAAGCTGGAAGCTTGGCATGGTTAAAACGGAAGGCTTAAACCTATAGCTATCTTCAAAAAAATGCCTTAAAAATTCTTTTATTTTAGCAGTTTGTGTTGTCCATCTTCCACTGTGTATTGTTTATCGTAATTTAATCAAAACTATCTTTAACAGGTTGAATAACCTATCCTATTTCAGCCAAATAGTGCTTTTCCGAACCCAAATCCTGCCACTTTTAAGCAGGCACCTATCTGCTGCTATAATTTTACTCTTTAAACAATTATAGCATGGATACACAGCAAAAAGACCTATCGTATTTCAACTTGCGCCTGAAGGGATTAATATACTCCAGCTTTCCAGAAAGAGCGCACGACCAAAAATTCATCCAAGAGCGCTCTTCCTGGGCGGCCGAAGCCTACGAATGCGCGTGCCGCTCCGGGAACAGCCCCCAGCAATGCGACTACATTGCGGAATATATCCTTTTCGAGGGACTGCATTTCTCCAAATTCGACACCGTGTTTCAGGTGGTATGCAATGAGTTTGATACCCTGATGGCAGATGAGGAACTGAGGCCGTTCGCACTTCAGATGTTCCCTGTCTGCGAGCCTGTCTTCAGCCGCTATCAGCTGACCGATGATTTCGCCAATGGTCCTGAGTTTGACTTGCTCTTTACCGAACTGACAGGAACCGTCGCATTATGGATAGCGGAAAATGGGCTTCAGTAAATGGCAGCACCTCCAGCAGAATTTGATGCCCTGAGAATTGCTTTCCAAATGGAAAAAGAGCAGCGTCAAGCCGCCGCAGGCGAAAGGCTGCTGATGATGCACTACAGCGGCTTGGCGGTCTTACATTCATGCTGAACCCCATAGCGAACGAAATAGACGTCCACAAGTGGAGAAGAACAGAAAAGGACCTTTTTCCGTCTACCCGCGAACTGCACCAGCTGCTCCAAGAAAATTCAGGAGACGAGAAGCAATACCACAGGTATATGGACAGCGTGAAAAGTTCCGTACGGACGGCTTTTTATACGCCCCCCACAGCTCATAAATCCTTTTTTATCAGCTTTGCGCGACAGTGGCCTGAGCATCGACAAATTCCTCGAGCCGGCCGCAGGCGACGGCTCTTTCCTACAGTCCTTTTAGGAAAACAAGCAAAGCGCAACTGCCTATGAAAAGGACTTGCTGACAGGCAAGATATTAAAGCCGCTTCATCCAGAGAGTACGATCCGCATAAGCGGTTTTGACGAAATCCCCTAACGAAAGCTATTTTAGTCCGCGTGCAATCACTTTTGATCTCCAACTTCATTTTATCCAGAAAATTTTAAGTAACTTTATTAAATGACAAAATTATTGATCGCATTACTGTTTACTTCAATTGCTTTTTCGCAAACCAAGCAGGATATCAAGGAAGCAAGGGAAAGGCGCGACAAGTTCCTCTTTGCAGTCGAAGCCAGTCCAAAAAAATTTAGTGGAACGGTTAAGTTTGACTATGTGCACGATGAAATAATAATACCTGTTACGATAAATGGGAAAACTTATAATTTCCTTTTTGATACCGGTGCTGTAACCATCGTATCCCCCGAACTGGCCGCAGAATTAGGATTGAAGCCGGTTACCGCTAACGACGTAATCGATGCTGCCGGAATAAAGACGCAACAGCAAATCTATATGCTCGAGCATCTGGCCGTATCGGGTACCACCTTTTCAAAAGTGAGTTGCGCCTCAATGTCCTTCGATTCCTTTTCCACGGCATTGTGCCGCAAGATCGACGGCCTTTTTGGCACCAATATAATGAGGCTTGGCAACTGGAAGATTGACTACAACAGCCATTCGATCGATTTTTCTTCCGAAAGGATAAAGCCAGGATTTGACTACAATACCGTGGCGTTCCAACATAATTTTTCCGACAGTCCTGTTGTCACCCTGATTGCGGGAGGTATCAGGTTCCCTGCATTGATTGACAGCGGCAATAATACCTTTATCGACATTCCTGACACGCTATACAGACAGTCGAGATTGCCTAAAACGGCTCTTTCGCGCAAGAGCCAGGGAAGGGCCTCTTTTTCATTGAGCGGCAACAAGAACCAAGAGGAGCGCGCCGTACTGACCGACTCGCTTTACTTTGGAGACGTACTGCTGCTGAAACAGCGGCTCCGTGTCAGCCCAAGCCCGCAAATATTAATAGGAAACAAATTTCTGAAGCAATTTGGAAAGGTCCTCCTATCTTGGGACAAATCGAAGATTTACGTCCCACGGCAAACGGCGCCCCTAGAAAAAAAATACGACTTTGGTTTTACGCCTTTCATTGAAAATGGCAAAATAGTAGTGGTTGAAATCTGGGAAGGCTCAGAGGCTCAAAGTAAAGGGATGTCAATAAACGATGTTATTTTAAGCGTTAACGGTTTGGATGCAAGGGAAATGACCCAGGAAACGTGGTGCAAATTCCTAAGCCTGATAAGGGGTGCCGACTCAGCAACCGTGGAAATATTGAAGCCTGATGGTTCTAAGATGTCCTTGCAGCTCGAACGATCCGAATTGCTGAAAAACTAAACAAGCTTTTACACGGCTCGACTGTTATACAAAGTAAGGAAGCAGCATTATTGCTTCTCCGTTTTACCCCTCGCCAAATGTTGCAGGGCAGGAGCATTTTCGATACGCTCCATTTCGTTTTCAACGATAGTGAGAATGTCTAATTTTATCTGACAGTAATTGCTCTCAAATTTCCTGCTTCATGGTCTCCTCTCCCAGCTCATTTACGAAAGATAAAATATCCGGGATCTTTTGATATATTTTATTTTCTGCAACAACTTTTTCATTATCCACCACGATTTCAGCATGGAAGATTTTCTGGCCGATGCGTTCCTCAAAATTATCCGATACGGAACCGACAAAAAAACCTTGTGTCAAGCTGGAAATTTTCGATGCCGGTATCAAGCTGTCCAATTGGGTAGATATTGAAGTGGAGGTGTCGTTGCTATTGATTGCTATGCTCTGGCGCTTCTGCAATACTTTCCCGGAACGCTCGGAAAGATGGTATTTATTTTGGGTTCGCGGCGGTAGTGCTCTGATTTCCGCTTCGGCCTCTTGTGCGTTTCTTTTTAGCCCTCTGGCTGCTGTCCCATTACCTCTCTCGGTGTCAATCCATATTGTTTTTTGAAAGCAAATGAAAAATGCGAAAGGTTTTCAAATCCGATTTCATAATAAAGATCAACGGGCTTTTTATTTTTCTCAGTCAATTCATAATGCGCCAGCTCCAAGCGCTTTTGGGTAAGCCATCGCTGTGGTGTCATTTGGAATGTTTTTTGAAAATCACGCTTGAAAGTCGTCAGGCTGCGACCGGTCAGGTAGCCAAATTTTTCCAATGCCATATTGAACATGAAGTTTCTTTCCATAAACGTTTTCAGATCCATTTTTCCCGGTTCTCCAAAATTGTTCAAAACGGCGTCGATTTTCGGGTCAATAGTCCGCAAAACAGCAATTGCCTCATTGATTTTTAACGAGGCAATTTTTTCAGGGAAATCATTTTGTATTTCGAAATAGGGAATCAGCGAATTTAGACAGCTGTCCAGCAAAGGATGCTGCTGAAAATGGATAATTTTTTCAGTTTCAATTTGCGATTTGACAGATTGATTTTCAAAAATATCTTTTAACCTTTTTGCAGAAAGGTGCATCGCGACTGCTTTGTGCGGCAATTCATCTTTGGGATAATTGATGATGGTTGCCAATCGGTTTCTCGGAATCAAAAAAGTACTGCCCGCACCGAAGACAAAACGCTCATCAGCCTGAATGATTTTGGTTTCACCCGAAATCAGCCAGACCAGCAGATGATCTTGAAATGCCGCTTCCGTCTTGAACAATTTTCCTTCGTAACAGGAAAGTTTGAGTTCCGGATTGATGTAATTGACTTGATAATCCATGTCCTGCAAATGTACAACTATCAAATTGGTTCAAATGCAATGCCTGTCATTTCTTCACTCAAATTCCATAAGCGCTTGGCATTTTTTTCATCCAGTGAATAAGCTTTGATCCCGCCAATAACCGATACATCCGAATTAAGGTTTGCTATTTCAGCGTTTTCGCAATAAACACCTCCTACACCATCCAGCAATGGACTGGTGGCGCACCAGACCGAGGTTGCCGCGCCTTGGGGAATGGTTTTTAAGGAAGCGGCAACTTCTGGCAAAATGTTTCCTTCCGAATCGCTGTAGCCTAATTTTTGAAACAAATCTGCGGGCGCCTCTCTTGACAGTTCCGTTGCTCCGACAGCTCCGGGACACAAGGCATAGCTTCTCACACCGTACGTTCTTGCACGGCTGTCAAACTCAAGCGAAAAAAGGTTGACAGCGGTTTTAGATTGTCCATAGCCGAGCAATGTTTCATATTCGCGATGGATAAAATTTGGATCTTCGAAATCGAAATCAGAAAACTGATGCCCGCCTGAAGAAACATGTACCACCCTTGCACCGTTTGCTTTTTTCAAGGCAGCCCACACTCTCGCCGTCAGTTGAAAATGCGCCAAATAATTGATTGCCAATTGCGATTCGAAACCGCGACGGTCGCGTCGTAACGGAACCCACATGATGCCTGCATTGTTGATGAGTAAATGGAGCGGACGTCCTGAAGCTAGAAACTTTGCAGCGAAAGCATCGATGGAGCCAGGATTGGCTAAATCCAGTTCTTCCAATTCCACATGAGCAATTCCCGCAAGATTTTTTTTTGCTTTTTCGATGTCGCGAGCCGGGACGATCACGGTTGCCCCTGCCATTGACAACGTTTTTACGGTTTCCAGACCAATGCCGGTGTTGCCGCCTGTAACGATAGCGATTTTTCCCGAAAGATCAATTCCTTTGATGACTTCCTTGGTTGTTGACTTTGCATTAAATCCAGAATTGACGGGCTTTTGCAAAGCACCTTGATAATTGTACGGTTCCATCTTTTAATTTTAATAGTTTGATGAAACAAAATTAAGAGTTCATCGCATGGAGAACTTTGTTTAACTGTCCGAAGTTACTTTGTTGAAAAGTCCGTAAGGTGAAAGCTGTTTTCTACAGCACAGCCTTGGTGTCTTTTATTTCGTTTCCGTTTCTTGCGCCTATCAATAGGAAAATCCCGTCCCTCAAACTTTTACCTTGAGACAATACGCCGAAATTTTAAATTCCACGTAAAATGATGACCAACTTTTTATCTCTATAACCTGAATGATCGGTCAAGACCGATTCCTAGATCTTGTTGTTTTTTCATGCTATTGTAAACTGATATGAAATTAAACAGCCGGATATGTACCTCCGTCAACAAGCATATTAGCTCCTGTGATGTAACTTGCACCATCCGATACCAGAAAAGCCACCATATTGGCAATTTCTTCAGGCTCGGCCAAACGGTCCAACGGCACGCCGCCCAGGCTGTCCATAAGTTGTTTTGAAGCTTCTGCTACGGTTTTGCCGATTGTCTGTGCATAGCTTTCCAGAAAAGTTTCCATAGCTGTCGTTCTGACCATGCCCGGGGATACTGTATTTACCCGGACACCGTTTTTGGCAACTTCATTGGCCAGTGTCTTGCTGTACGCGTTTAAAGCCGATTTTATTACGCCGTAGGAGAAATTGGACTCGTACAAGGGTATCTTGCCGTTTAGTGAGGAAATGTGGATAACTACTCCCGAGCTATTTTCGATCATCTTTGGAACCAGTGCCCTATCCAGCCTGATGGAAGCCAAAAGATTGAGTTCGATATCGCTGTTCCAGTCGCTGTCGCCGAGCATCTGGAAACCTCCTGCCGGAGAGGAAGTACCGCCCACATTATTGATTAGGATATCCAGCTTTCCATATTTTTCGATGATTTTTCGTGTAAGCTCGGTTATATTGCTACTATCGGTCAGATCGGCTGCTATAAAATGATGCCCGCCTTCTTCTTCGGATGGCTTTCGTGCCGTTACCACAACTGTTGCCCCATTGGATGCAAGCTTATCTGCTATGGCTTTTCCGATCCCTTTTGTTCCGCCCGTTACCAGCGCTATCTTGCCTGATAATTCATTGTTTGATTTTTCCATTATTGATTGCAGTTATTGAAACATTTGTTTCAGATTTATTTAAAAAAATTTAATGTTGTTTAATTACCGTATCACGCAGGATGGTTTGCAGATGCTCCTGACTCTGACCTGGTTCAAAGTGGGTCAAGTGGATTTCGTGGTGCATTCCGGATTTCTTAAATCCATTCTCAGTAGCAAATTTTTGGAGTAAAGGCAGTGTTTGCAATTCTCCTGCAAAAGGCCCTTTGTGCAAAAGCTGTACACAAGTCCCTGCTGTGTGCGTAAAGTGCTCAAAGTCTTTTGCGAAAGGAAGATTACTTGTTAGCCCAAACTCTTGGATGGCCGCAGCTTTCACAAATTCTGGAATACGGATCGCAAGACGGTACTTCAGTAAATCTAAATCTACCGTTGTATAGAAATTACCGATATCTACATATCCCACTTCTTCCTCATCAAACCAGTAGAATATTTCTACCACGCTGCTCGAAAATGCCAAACCTATTGCAGCATAATGTTGCTCCAGTACAGCAACAAATTCTTTGATAGCAGCCTTCTTTTTATAGAAAAGAGCCGTTCCTGGGCTTCCTTCCCCAAGGATAGACACATAGTTTCCCTCGCTTATTTCCACTACTTCTGGCTTTTCATTTGCCGAGAAATAGTCTTTGTACTCTTGTAGTATATTCATAATTTAAAACGTTTGTTTCAGATTTTGGCAATAAATTATTGTTTGATTTGTCTGATCAAGAAAGCAGCCATATTCATGATGCGATTTTTGTCCTTGTGGATGATGAAAAATTCGTGCCACCCGCTAAAGTGATTGATGATATAATCGGTCAGCATCGCTGCATCTTCGGTAACCGTTATTTCTCCTTTCTGGATCGCTTTTTGCACCAAACTGTTCAAAAGATTATACGTAAAATCATTATCGCGCTTAATGATCTTTTGTACCTGCTCATCGGTAACAGCGACCTCAAAAGTCGTTTTGATAGCCAAGCAACTGTTAGGTTCGCTCGTAATTACATATACCGACGATTGTACAAATTTCTCGATCGCCTTTATGGGAGATTTGATGGGATCCAGTTGCTTTACAGCCTCATTCATTCTGGTCTCGGTATAATGCTTTATGCTGCGGATAAAAAGTTCGTGCTTGTCGCCAATAGTATTGTAAAGGCTGCTGCTATTGATGCCCATAGCCTCCGTCAGATCCCGCATTGTGGTGCCATTATAGCCTTTCCTCCAAAAGACATCCATTGCCTTGGAAACCGCCAGATTTTCGTCAAATTCTACATTTCTTGCCATAATTCAGACGCAAAGATATAAAAATATCTGAAACATCCATTTCAGAATTTAATAATTAGCTGTGCCAGCTGATTTAAATATTTCTGTATGTTAAACTGAAGAAAAAGAAAAAATAAAGGTTAACCCTTTGCATTAAATAAACCAGCAGTTTTCTTACCCACTCCTGGAGAGACTCCCGTAATGAAAATTTTCTCTTGCATAATTTGTTTATTTAATCAAGCTGTTTAAAGTCGCGTTTTGCGACAAGTGAAAATTGTAAGCCGAAATGACCCTGCAAAAAAGCAGGGCAGCTATCGAATGATCCTAAATTACATTCATTCTTTTTGTATCAGGTGTTGCAAATTAGGATCGTTCTTGATACGCTCCATTTCATTTTCGACAATCTTAACAATGTCTAATTTTATCTGGCGGTAATTGGCCTCAATTTGCTGCTTCATAGTCTCCTCTCCCAACTCATTTATAAAAGATAAAATATCAGGGATTTTTTGATATACTTTAGTTTCTGCGGCAACTTTTTCATTGTCCACCACGATTTCAGCATGAAAGATTTTCTGGCCGATGCGTTCCTCAAAATTATCCGATACGGAACCGACAAAAAAACCTTGCGTCAAGCTGGAAATTTTCGATGCCGGTATCAAGCTGTCCAATTGGGTAGATATGGAAGTAGAGGTATCATTGCGATTGATGCTCAGGCTCTGCCTTTTTTGCAATACTTTCCCGAAACGCTCGGAAAGGCTTTTTGCCGTCTCTCCCACGACCTGGCCACTGAATATATTGCCCACGGTGTTTTGGATAACCTTGGCCTCTTTGTCTCCATAATCTCGTATCAATTGGGAGAAGTCCTGAAAGCCCAGACAGACGGCTACCTTATTGCTTCGGGCAGTCGCAATCAAATTATCCAATCCCCTGAAGTAAATTGTCGGCAGCTCATCGATGATAACCGAACTTTTTAGTTGCCCTTTTTTATTGATGAGTTTTACGATCCTCGAGTTGTACAGACCCAACGCGGCTGAATAGACGTTCTGGCGGTCGGGGTTGTTGCCGACGCATAATATTTTGGGTTCCTTCGGATTGTTGATATCCAGCGAAAAATCATCGCCGGTCATTACCCAGTACAGCTGTGGCGAAATCATTCTTGACAAAGGAATTTTTGCCGATGCGATCTGTCCCTGCAGCTGGTCCTGCGCCCCGCCCTGCCAGGCATCCATAAACGGCGACAGGTAATTTTCCAGATCCGGATAGGACGTCAGAATCGTAAATACATCCGAATACTTTTTGTTCAATAGTTCAATCGCATGCGGAAAGGTGCAATACTTGCCGTCCTCATAGATTTTCAGATACCAGATGATGGCCGCCAGCAATATAATGGGGCTTTCCACGAAGAAATCACCCTGTTTCTGTATCCATGACCTGTTCAGGTTCAGCATTATCGTATAGGCAGCTTCATAGGCATCTGATATGTCCGTCATAAAAACAGGATTCAGCGGATTGCAGCGGTGGCTCTTGCGCGGATCATCAAAATTGATGACATAGAATTTAGGCTGCACTTTATACTTATCCGTATGTTTTAACAAATGGTTGTAGGCAATGGTAGAAAGGTCGTCGAACTTAAAATCGTAGATGTACATCGAAAAACCTTTTTCAATCTGCTGTTTGATATAACTATTGACGATGGCGTACGATTTTCCCGACCCTGGCGTTCCCAAGACAATCGTCGCACGAAAAGGATTGACAATATTGATCCATCCATCATTCCATTTTTTCTTGTAGTAAAACCTGGTGGGAAGGTTGACAGAATATTCGTTTTCCATAAGCTTGGTTTCTTGCTGGAAGCTCTCGTTTTCGTTGTTAAAAACATCATCCATTAGATTGGTGCGGAGTAATCGGCTTATCCAAACTCCTGCTACCATAAAGGCAATAAAACCAAAAACAGTGCTAAAAATATATAGAAATGCAGCAGTTGATAACGGCAGTTTCAACAACGGAAAGTTCAGAAAAAAGAAAATAAACCCGATTGCCGATGCTATATGGATGTTACTCCAGTTTATTTTTTCATTTTTCACGCCTTTCGTCCCCCAACAGCTTAATGCGAGCAAGACCAAGGCAAATATCTTGGTATACAATGCGTGCGAGAACAAGCCCGCAGTCTGTTCAAAATTTCCTAAAATTGTATTGATGACTTCCAAGGTCCAGCCACGCTCCAAAAAGAAGCCATAGCAGAACCAATACAGATGCATCAATAACAAAAGGATGCTTACTGCCCGAATAAAAGCCATAATTTTGGCAAGCCCCCTTACGTCGTCTTCTCCCTGCATGCAAATATCCTCTAATGTTCGGGCGTGAATTTAGGCACGAGGCAGCACGAGCCAGAGATATGGCAACTCGAGGTACGGTATGGCTCGGGCCTGCCTAAACCTAAAGGACGCGCGTGCCCTTAGGCATCGAGTCTTGGAGCGCGCATGCGCCAACCGAGACAAATCACCTATTCTGACACAAATCGATCCGCAGGCTCGAGGGCAATACGAATCGGGTTACACTAGCACAGCCAAAAGCAAAGCGCAAATTACTGGTGTATGCTCGAACCAGAAACAGGCAACGAGTAAGCGAATGTGCTGCCCTGGGGTCCAGTCTCCTTGATGTATATCGTGCCTCCCATTGCCTCGATAAATTCGCGGCTGAGCGAAAGGGCGATGCCTGCCCCTGCGTGAGTGGAGCCATCTCCCGTACCGATTTGAAAAAGGCGTCTCTCCAGGTGCTCGTCGATTCCCGGTCCGCCGTCCGAGACTGAAACCTCCAGAAATCCGTCCTTTGGCAAGGCGCCTACTGTTATCAAAGCACCCGCAGGCGAAAACTTGAAGGCATTGGACAGCAGGTTACGGTTGACAAACTGCAGCATTTCACGATCGGCGTGGACGTGCAGGTCCTCTGGTATCAGGTTTTCTACAGACACCCCACGCGCCGAAAGCAACACCTCCATCGATTTTATAGCTTCCTGGAAGAGCTCCCGCAAGGGAAGCTGCTCCAGCCGCAGTGACTCGCCTTGCAGCTGTTGCCTGATCCATTGTAAAGTAGTGTCGAATTGTCCCAAGAGCCCCGAAATTTCACTGTCGAGCTTCTCAAAAAAATCGAACTTCATTTCTTCTTCGAGGGCTTCCCCGCCCTTGAGTATGCGGATCAGGTAGAGTGTCGATATGAGGGGTGACCTGAAATCGTGGGCCAAGATGGAGACCAGCCGGGTCTTGAATTGGTCCGCTGTACGGAGCTGCCTGTTCTGCTGCTCGACAACGCTGTTGATGGCTGCCTTCTGGCGGGCTTCCCGTCTCGTGGCGAGATGCGCCCTAAGCAGCAAGAGGGATAGGATAATCCCCGCCACGCTCAGGCACGTTAGGACTATGGCAGTTCTTCTGGTGAGCTTCTCTGACTTCTCCAGTCCCTCGTAATCCTCCTGAAGCTGTCCGTAACTGACGTAGTCGCCTATGAAATTACCAAGGCGTGCCTGCCGTTCCAAAAGGGCACTGACCAGCGCGTCGTTTATCTCGAGCCTCTTGGCGCTTTGGCCTGCGAGCGCCGCGTAGCGCCTCATCGAGAACAGCACCTCGGCTTTGAGCTCGTCGTAACCCTTCGCCTCGGCAAGTCGGTACTGGCGCTCGGTAAGTTCCAACGACAGCGCCGGATTCTTCGGCTCGTGGTAAATGGCAAGCAGGTTGAGCCCTATGAGCTGCAAGCGCTCGAGGCCGGCAGCGCGCGCCTGATCCAGTGCCGTGGTCAAAAGCGGCAGGGCTGCCGCCCGTTCGCCGCGGGACAGGTAGAAGAGCGCCAAAACCTGGCTGTTGCCGATCAGCAGCTCCTCGTCGCCGTGCGCCGCAGCAATCCGGTTCGATCTTCCGATGTAGTACCGAACGCTGTCTTCCTGCAGCCTCGGGTTGGCAATGCAGTAATTGGTATAAACCTTTCCCATTATGCTGTCCCCTGGGATAGACGCGCCTGCCCTTAAGGCGTGCCGGCTGTAAGCTATTGCGTCTTTTTCCCTTCCCAGCTGCATGCTTGTGCTCGCGAAATTCATATATACCTGGGCTACATTTGCGCTGTCGCCGTACCTGCGGTAGTCCTGCAGGACTCTTCCGAACATCTGAAGCGCCTCATTATTCAGCCCCTTGAGTGCCAAGGCGATCCCAATAACGTTGTCTGAATCCGTCCCTCCCTTTAGGTACCCGATCCGTCCCGCAACCGCTCTTGCACGCATGCCATAGAATACACAGCTGTCAGGACTCTTGAGATGCATGAGCATCCCTATCCTGTTAAGCCTGTCGACATACGCCACGCTGTCCTTGCTGCGCGCAAGGCCCTTCTGGAGCGATACGATTTCGCTGGTCTGTGCAGCCGCAGTGGCAGCAATGAAGAGGACGATCGCAAGGACGGTCCGGCTGCAGGATTTTAAGTTTCTCATAATAAGAGGTTTTGGGTTGCAAATATGCGAAAAAAGATCGAAGGCGTCAGGGCAAGCATTTTTTAAAGCGCCTGTAAGTCCGCTAAAACACACAAGGGGCAGCCCGATGGACTGCCCCTTGTCATTGATAAACTGCAAACAGGATCAAACCTAGCGAGATGGCAAACAAGATCCACCCAAGCCAGAAGCCCCTGCGCCTCTTCTCGACCAACGCCTTGACGATCAGCCGGGCGGCGGCCACGTTCAGGACCAGGCTTCCGCCCATAAGCCAAATAGCAGCTGCTTCTTTCATTACATCCCGCTGATTATAAATTCGCTTCTTCGGTTTTTCTGATGTTCTTCTTCTGAACATTGGACTCCGTCAGCACATTTGTTCAACAGTTGCGTTTCCCCATATCCTTTTCCTGATATTCTCGAGGCATCTATTCCCTCGCGCACCATCCAGGCAATGGTCGATTTTGCCCTAGCCTCGGATAGCCGCTTATTGTATGTCTGGCTCTGGCGGCTGTCCGTATGCGAACGGACATCAACCTTGATGTTTGGAAACTCTTTCATCACGTCAACGATTTTAGCCAGGTCGATCGCGGCATCTGTACGGATATCTGACTTATCCAAGTCGAAATAGATAATCTCGATTCCGAAAGTCTTCGCCAGGTCGGTTCCCACTGCAATTTGCTTTACCGGCTTATCCAATTCCAGTGAAAGCGTTGTCTCACCCGATTTTTCTGGAATCGCTGCCTTCAGCTCGTTTGGAGTATAATCTTTGCTTTCTGCCTTTACATAATAAGAATTGCCGCACGTTACTTCAAAACTATATTTCCCTTCTTGGTCTGCATAAATTGTCTTGATTACCTTGAAAGAAGCATCAGACAAGGTCACGCGCGCATTGGCAATGGGCAGTCCAGATTCTTTGTCTGTAATTGAGCCCGAAAGCAGCTGCTCGCAGGTCAGCTTTCTCGTTTCTTGAAATTTGTAAATATCGTCATAGCCTTTCCCGCCGTCTCTGTTCGAAGAGAAAAATCCGAAACGGGTCTTCACATCAATGATAAAGCCGAAATCATCTTTTGGACCATTTACCGGTTCCCCAACGTTCCTGATTTCCCCATAACTTCCGTCACTGCTGATTTGAGTCACGAAAACATCCAGTCCTCCCAGTCCCAATTGTCCATCGGAAGCGAAATACAATTCACCTTCTTCTGTGACGTACGGGAACGTTTCGCGGCCTTCGGTATTGATTTTATTTCCCAAGTTTTCAGGCGTGCCGAACGTTCCGTCAGAATGGATTGCTACCTTGAACAAATCAGACTGACCTAGGGTTCCCGGCATGTCAGAAGCAAAATATAATGTTTTTTCATCAATGCTTAATGCCGGATGCGCAGTGCTGAACTCATTGCTGGTAAATGGAAGTTCGATGATATTTGTCCATTTATCGTTTTCAAGGACGCCCCTATAGATCTTTAAAAGAGTTGTCCTGTCACTATTTTTTCCCCTTTTTCCATTGTTATAATTGTTTCTGGTGAAGTACACCGTCTTTCCATCTCTTGTGAAAACCGGCGTTGCTTCGTTGAATTTTGAATTTAGCGAAGCATCGAACTTCTCAGGTTCGAGAAGAGCGCCGTCGGGCGTGATCTCAGAAGCGTAAATTTTTGTAAACGACTGGTTGGTCCACTGGTGCTTCCTGTTGAAAATACCGCCCGTATCCCTTGCTGAGGCAAAGACAAGCTTATTGTCATAAAAAGCAGTCCCGTAATCCGAATACTCAGAATTTATTGCGATGTTCTCTACTTTGTAACGGCCAGAATTTACCTTGATGTCTTCTAGATAATCTTTATGTTTTGCATAAAGCTGTGCTCTCAGGTCATCGGCATTCTTCTTGTTGAAAACTGCCAGCATTTCATTTGCCTTCACATAATCTCCTGCCGATTTCAGTGTCTGGGAATAGCGATAATAATATTCTGCATCAACGGGCTGGTTCATTGCGAAAAGCTCGGCATACCATTTATTAGCTTTGTCCAGTTCGGCATTAAAATAATAGGCATTCCCTATTTTTTGAAATAAATCTATTGACCGGTATCCTTTTTCAGCAACTCTTTCATAGGTCTTTATGGCATCGACATACGCATATTTTTCATATTGCTTGTCTGCCGACGCAAGTCTGGCTTCTTGGCCCTGGGCGGCCAGGACGCTTAAGATGGCCCAGGCTGTATATAACTGTTTTTTCATAATTGCTGCTTTTAAAAGAATCTTGGAGACGTTACCCTGCTGTATTTGCTGAACAATTCGAAACGAAGAAAGACTTCATGCGAACCTGAATTATAGTTTGAGAGCTTTGTCGTTTCCATGTCGTATCCGTATCCTATAAGTAGGCCATCGGTTATTTGAAATCCTGCCATAGCGCTAGCAGCAGCATCCCATCTCCATGCCAATCCAAGGGTGAACTTTTCGTTGAAAAGAAAATTTCCTGAAAGATCTGCCTGGAGCGGCGCTCCCTCTACGGCTTTTACCAAAAAAGCCGGCTTGAACTTTACGCTCGGGGTCAGGTCAAACACATAGCCTCCGATCAGGTAGGCATTCATCCGTTCCTTATTTATCGAGACTGAATTATCGTCGTAGCGGTGCGTCTCGAAGAAACTGGGAACAGAAAGCCCCACATACATTCTGTCAGAATGGAGATAGACGCCGGCCCCTATATTCGGGGTAAAATTATTGTTCAGGTCCTGGAATCGGGGATCTCCCTGGTCAGCAGGATTTAACTTGCTGACATCGAGATTGAATAGGTTGGCGGTGGCCTTGATTCCAAAGGACAGCTTGAAGGTTTCTGATGTTCTTACCGTATAGGATATGTCTGTCGAGATTGCATTTTCATCGGTCGGCCCTATCCTGTCGTTGACAAATGAAAGTCCGATTCCAAGATTGGTGCCTTCGATCGGGGTGCTTATAGATACTGCATTGGTTACCGGTGCCCCATCCAGGCCGACCCACTGCGTCCTGTGAAGCCCAAAGACGCTCAAGACCCCTCTGGTTCCGGCATAGGCTGGATTTACATTGACGGTATTGTACATATATTGCGTGTACTGCGCATCCTGCTGTGCGAAGGCATCCGCCGCCACAAGGATCCAGACCGAAAGTATAATTATTTTTTTCATGATTAATTTTGTTATTCCGGGAATCTTGCGACTCCCGGAAATTTAACTTTACCTGCTTAAATATAAATAGCCGCTTTTCTCACTGACAGAACCGTCTGGTCTTTTATATTTCAAGAAATAGAAATAGGTACCGTCCGGCAAGCCTTCCGATTTGTTTACGGTAACCCTTCCTCCCGAATAACCTCTGAACGACTTGTCGTTGTTATTATAGCCATTTACTTCGTAGACTAAAACTCCCCAACGGTTGAAAATCTGTACTTGGTTGTCTGGATAGCATTCCAAACCACCTATGTAGAAAATCTCATTGCTTCCGTCATCGTTTGGAGATACAGCGTTGAAAACGTTTATCGTGCATCCTTCAATTGCTACGACCGTCGGCTCGTTACCTGCATTATCCGTATCATCAGACTCATCAGAGACTTCTTGTCCAAGAGGGCTTCTACCCGTTACGATCGCTTGGTTAGAAACACTTCCTGCATTGATGTCAGCTTGCGTAATTGCGTACGTTGCAGTAAATGTAGTACTGTCGTTTTGCCCGACAGCTAGATTTATAGGCCCGCCAATTACAACCACTCCTGGAAGCGGATCATTGATGGTTACATCACTCAAGCTCACGTTTCCGGTATTGGTAACGGTAAAGTTATAAGTAATAGTTTCTCCAGCTTCCGCGATTCCGTTACTGTTTGCATCATTGAATGTTGCTGTCTTGATTAAGGCGATGCCTGGATTTTGCTCTAGGATGGTAACAGTACAATCCGGGCAAGTCGGCTCATACAATGGGTCTGTCGGATCAAGAGGCGAAGGATCTTGCGATTCGTCGTCTACTGGATTTCCGTTAGGATCAGTTCCTTCGGCAAAAGCCAAATTGTAAACCGCTCCCAATTCAATATCTGCCTGAGTTATCGTATATGTTGCCGTGAATGTAACTGCATCAGAAGCTTGTGGCGCTAAAGAAGCTAATGGTCCACCTGAAACGGCAACAATTGGATCGGTTAGCGAAATATCCGTGATGGTAACATTTCCGGTGTTCGTTACCGTAAATTCATATTCGATCACATCCCCGACATTCACGATGCCGTCACTATTCGTATCTGCATACGTTCCGTCTTTGGTCACGGCAATCGAAGGGGCCTGGACAATCTCAACGATCGTGCAAGTGGCACACGCCGGATCAACCGGACAGGTAGCGCACGGCGTCGGATCTTCAGACTCATGCGTTACAGGGTCACCCTGAGGGTCATTCCCTGAAGCCAGAGCCAGGTTATAGACATAGCCGGCATCGATATCCGCCTGAGTGATGACATGGACCGCCGTGAAGCTGGTCGAGTCAGTCGCTCCTGCCGCCAATGAAGCCAGCGAGCCTGTTACAACCGCGTTCTCATCGGTTACAATTATATTGGTCAGTGTCGTATTGCCCGTATTGGCTACCGTGAAGGCATAGTTGACCACGTCCCCGACATTCGCGATGCCGTCGGCGTTCGTATCTGCATACGTTCCGTCTTTGGTCACGGCAATCGAAGGAGCCTGGACAATCTCAACGATCGTGCAAGTGGCACACGCCGGATCAACCGGACAGGTAGCGCACGGCGTCGGATCGTTTGATTCATCCTCTATCGGATTTCCTTTTGGATCGTTCCCTGAAGCCAGAGCCAGGTTATAGACATAGCCGGCATCGATATCCGCCTGAGTGATGACATGGACCGCCGTGAAGCTCGTCGAGTCAGTCGCTCCTGCCGCCAATGAAGCCAGCGAGCCTGTTACAACCGCATTATCATCCGTTACAGCGATATTTGTCAGTGTCGTATTGCCCGTATTGGTTACCGTGAAGGTATAGTTGACCACGTCCCCTACATTCGCGATGCCGTCGGCGTTCGTATCTGCATACGTTCCGTCTTTGGTCACGGCAATCGAAGGAGCCTGGACAATCTCAACGATCGTGCACGTGGCACATGCCGGATCAACCGGACAGGTAGCGCACGGCGTCGGGTCTTCAGACTCATCCGNGAAGCCAGAGCCAGGTTATAGACATAGCCGGCATCGATATCCGCCTGAGTGATGACATGGACCGCCGTGAAGCTGGTCGAGTCAGTCGCTCCTGCCGCCAATGAAGCCAGCGAGCCTGTTACAACCGCGTTCTCATCGGTTACGATTATATTGGTCAGGGTCGTATTGCCCGTATTGGCTACCGTGAAGGCATAGTTGACCACGTCCCCGACATTGGCAATGCCGTCGGCGTTCACATCTGCATACGTTCCGTCTTTGGTCACGGCAATCGAAGGTACTCCTGCAATTATAACTGAACCTGTCGTGGAACTGCAATTATCAACAGCAGCTGTTTCACAAATAGTATAAGAAAACGGATATTCTCCTGGCGGGGTATCCTCGGCCACGGTAATTGTTCCGTCAAGATTAATGGTTATTGGACTACCACCTACCGTGGTATCTGTAATAACTACATTGCCACCCAATCCTGGTATTGCCGGATTGCCATTTAATGTATCATTATCAGTTACTAATGGCAATGGCGTTGTTTGACCTGACGTATATGGAATATCGTTATCTTCCACTGCTAATATCGGACACGTAACAGCATTCAATCCCGATCCATAGCCAGTCATATACGTAAGTCCGATTACAAATTGGGTCGCTTTGACCGTATTGTTACTAACAGGATCCCAGATAATTTGATTAAAACTATTGTCATTAAACAATTCTAAAGGTTCTAAGATACCGCCGCTTGTTTTGGAACCTAATAGAGATATGGAACCGTTTGGATTGATAATTACTCGAATTATTGGATTGGTAGCAGCGCTGCCGGTTATCTGATATATTTGGGAGATTCCCCCAGTTCCATAATTACTTCCATCTGCGAATCTGACATTTTGTGGCAAAGTGCTATTTCCCGCTTGGAACTGTATTTCCTTAGTAGTAATATTTACACCGTTTACCTGTAAGTTAAAAGAATTATCTAAGGTATAAATATCAAATTGAAAACCGTAATCTGCTGATGGCGCGTTAAAAGTATAAGAATAAATACTCGGATTAGGATCCGCTGCAGTTGTAAAGCTAACACCTGCGGTTTCTTCAAAACAATTACTAACCCCAGAAATTGAATTTTGAACACGTACCGTTACAGTGGCTGTATCGCAATTTAGAGGTACAGCACCATTTTCACATAAAGTATAAGTTATACTATAAAGTCCTGATAGCGCACTTGGACTGACAGTAACCGTCCCGCTTGAGGTATCAAGATTCAAACTGTTAGTATCACCTGTAACCCCTGTTATTGAAACTTGTCCAGGAGATGATCCTAAAACAACAGCTGTTCCATTGATAATATCATTAGAAGTCACTGCCGAAGGGATCGACGCACCTGCAACTAATGGAGTTGCACTGTTATCATCGTCTTCGGCAATAATCAATGATACCTGAGGACAAACATTAACGCTAATTATAGCTTCTTCAGATAAATTTCCGTTAACATCTGAAATTAAATAATTTACTGAGGTTCCTGAGAAAGTAGCCTCAGGCGTAAATCTTACTTCTCCAGTAGTTGTATCCACAATGAATTCACCTTGACCTGAAACGGTTAGAGCAGTAACCGGTGCACTACCATTTAGAAGTCTTACACTTGTAATATCTATAGCTAAAGTACCCGCTTGATCAGTATTTAAAACATCAATGCTTATTTCAGTTCCTCCCGCAATTGCACAACTCTCATCGTCTACTGCTAACGGAGCAACTGCAGCGCTTGTACACCTGGCTCCATCACCAGGACTTAAGCCACTTAAAGCAGACGAAAATACAGTTGTATTTATAGTGCCAGCAGAAATTATTTCATGCGTTTTTGCAATCCTGGAAATAACGCCGGTTCCATTGTTACCAACAAATAAATTTCCTTCGCTGTCCATAAATGAAGTACCGTATGATGCACTTGTCAAACCAGATACCGTACCTAAGTTTATAACACTATTCAATATGATATCATATTTTAGCAAACTAACCGGAGAATTACTCGTTACTGCATAAATATTTTTATCAATTGGATTAAAAGCAAAATCGTTTATTGAATTTGTATAAGATAATTTATCATGCATAACTAAATAATCAGAAGCTAGAGGATTCAAGTTAATAGTTACAAATTTATTATTACCATATAAATATAAAACACCGTCATCACTAACATCTCCAGCAGGGTAAGAACCTGTCAAGCCATTTATAGAAAGCAATTGTACGTCTCCATTAGCTCCTATTCGAACAATTTGGTTCGTATTATAACGAAATCCATAGATATAATCGTCTATTAGATTATAGCCTACGCCATTAATAAATTGATTTGGTCCAGATGCAATTAAAGGCTGCCTAATGATTTGTTCATCTCCGCTTGCAAGATTAAAACCATATAAACTGGTAACAAAATTACTGCTCGGACCCGCGTTCGTTAAAATGAAACCTGTTCCGGCACTACAATCAAAAGGAGGTAATATTTGCGGGGTCAGTGTTACTGTTGAAGTGTTATTAAATAGTACTGGATCGGTTGTAGCATCGGAAGAAACGCTGGCTGTGTTTTCATAATCACCAGTAGTATTTACTACTGCAGTAATTGTTAAAGTCACAGAAGCTTGATTGGCTAAAGTACCAATTGTCCAAATACCCGTTGTAGCATTATAACTTCCAGATCCATTATCTCCTTTGTAAGTGTAGCCACTTGTCAGTTGATCAGCAACTAAAAGAGATTGAGCATCGTCAGGCCCATTGTTTTTGACAGTTAATGTAAATGTCACATTATCAAAACCAAAAGGAGTCATATTATTTACAATTTTAGTAACAGAAATATCCGCAACATTTACTACGGGAGGCGCAGCATCAACAGCTAAAGAATTAGCTTTAATATTATTACAATTTTCGGCAGCTGTTCCATTTCGGCATTCTAGGTGAGGATCTGTCGGTGGCGTTACCCCGGGGTTTGTTGCATCAATATCCGTTACGTCCGCCGGACGAATAATGGTGCCTTCCACAATTAGCGGCTGCCCGGCTAATGATGCGCCAACTGTTCCCGTGATTGTGAAAACAATTTCAGAACCGTTTGTCATATCCAGAGCCGCAGTATAATTGCCCGTAACTGGATCAATCGTTCCATCAACTACGACTACCGTTCCCTGGTCATTTACATAAGTAACACTGGTAATCGCGAATCCAGCTGGGACGTTAAACGCAAAACCAGCACCAGTTACATCACTTGGCCCATTGTTTTTTACAACAACCTCATAATTGATCGCTTGACCAACACCCACAGTCGTCGTCGATGGCGTGATGCTTTCTACTTCTAGATCTGCAGAAGCGATTACAATATTCAAAGTTTTGATAATAACTGCGCCCGGAACAAAACTCCACGTATCTAGCGACTTTTCATTTCCAAAACTTGAACCTCCATCGCCTGTATTTCCAGAACCCGAACTTCCTGTAGTATTTCGCCCCCATTTGTGCCCGTTGCTGTTACTTGAAATTCCTAAATTTCCAGAAGCGGTCGGGTTTGATTTTGTATTTGCGTTGCCACCGGCAACATTAGCATCATCCCAATAGACCAAATCTCTATTTGGAGAATATAAGGTATAATTTTCGTCTAATTGCTCTATTATGATACCTCCCGGATTAATCTCCATGTCAATGAAAGGAAAATGGACTTCGGCACCAAAAAGCTGTACCCTGATCTCTCCAATATTAGTATTAGGAGGCAAAATGTTGCCTGCACCGTCTTTACC
Source organism: Flavobacterium qiangtangense (assembly GCF_042658345.1). Taxonomy (NCBI): domain Bacteria; kingdom Pseudomonadati; phylum Bacteroidota; class Flavobacteriia; order Flavobacteriales; family Flavobacteriaceae; genus Flavobacterium; species Flavobacterium qiangtangense. The sequence goes on along the minus strand of NZ_JBHSQB010000003.1, from coordinate 460,945 downwards.
GTCCCATAGAATAGTATTAGTTCCGACAATACAGTTCCCTGTAATTGTTCTCGTTGGAAAATCGCCAATTACTTCAATTCTATAGCTTCCTGCGAGGTTGGAATCAAAGCCGATATATGCTCCCTTGTTTCCTGAAAGATTTGGCGTTCCTTCTACTCCCGTATAGGTTATGTTTGTCGCAGTGGGCGTCACCGTGTTATTTTTCAACCATGTCGAGACGCTTGAGGTTGTGCTGACAGCTTGTGCCGCGCTTGAAGGCAGGTCGGCGGATGGCGCCGTATAAAATATCTTATGCGTGACATTGTTGGCATTGTCCAAGGCCCTAGGGTCATGGACCCTGAAGTCCGCATTCGATGGGTTGGAGATGTTTAAGCTGCTGTAGGATGAATTTCCTGCAGTATCTAAAAACCCTTTATTATTTACAAAAAACGTAAAACCTACCCCGTTGGATCCGTTGTTTGTTACTCTGTAGGCAACTCCATCCCTGGTCAAAACGAAAAAATTGCCGTAAAAGGCTTTTGTATTTAAAAACGAGCTTCCCTGGATGTGGAGGTTGAAAACATTTGAGTATACCCTTCCTGGAATCCAGGCTGCATTCGATGCATTTCTGACGGATACGTCCCAGGCACTGATGAGTTCGGTATTGCTGGACTGCGTCCATGCGCCGTCGGCAGCCGTGTCAGAAACGGTGGGTGTCGTACTGCTGGTCGCCGAACCGGTCGGCAAAAATTCTACTTTCCATATTCCCGCCTGTCCCGCACCTACGGTAACCGTATAGGGAACATACCTGTTGCCCCCCGATCCTTGTCCCGGATATCGGGGACCGGCTAGTTCGCCATTCCGATTGGGTATCTGGCCGGTCGTGCCAGCTGCTGTAGTATATTCTGCACCATCTGGGGCGATAAGCCGGATGCGGCCGTTTCCGATATTTTGGGCACTTGACGCTGCGGCAATTGTCTCTCCCGCGCCGGCATATACATAATGGGTTCCCAGGGTCTTGAACGGCCAGGAATTAATTGTTGTCCCCCCAGCTGTGTAGCTGTTACTGTACAGGAAGGCTCGGTTTCCGGCAGCTCCCGCAGGATACAAATCTTTACTTCCGTCAGCATACGCGCCTGACCAAAAGCCAGTCATGAGGATTAGGCTTGCTGCAAATGCATGTTTCATTCTCGCCGCGGTACCGCTGAGAAACACATTCATGCGTCGACAGGTTAACAGGCCCGTCTTGCAAGAGTAGTTCTTATTCATAGTATTGTGTATTAATTGAAAAGGACAGGATTAATTAGGGTGTTGATCATGCTACCAAGGCGGTATAAAATTGCAACCTGTTCTATTTCTTTTATTCGGCGGTAAAAGTATTCCGCTTAAGCATAGAAAACCAATCATGCACTGTCCGTATTCAGTAATCTGAATACACAATTTGTGCGATAAACCTCAATATTTCAAGGTACTCGCGCGTTCTGCCGCGCCTATAAGAATTGCGCAAGCGACTGAAGTTCGCACTGCCAAAAAACAAAAAAATTGAAAAAAAAAAACACCCTATTCAGAGTGTTTGTGCTTTTTGGACGCCTTATGTTGTTCCAAAAAAATAGAGGGCGAGAGGCCGAGTACTGATTTAAACACGGCTGAGAATTTACTGTGAGAAGAAAATCCGGCTACTTCAGCTAGATAGCTGATCTTGTAATTAGCGTAGGCTGCGTCATTCTCTATTTTATTGACAATAAAATATACGCGAAGCTCATTGATGTAGGAATTAAAATCTTTCCCTTTTCGGTTGTTTATTATATAGGAGAGGTACTTCGAATTGGTATCCAGCAACGCGGAAACAGATGCAAGGGATATGGTGCTGTCCGTAAACTTGCTGCCAGATTCAAATTTGGCGAGCCTCTCAATCAAGAGCTGTTCGACTTCGGGCGACATCATGGCAGCATCCTTTTTGTCCGCCGGGAGGAATGGTAAGGCCGTGTCTGCCACAGGTTCGTTTGCCTGTGCTCTTCGTTCCCGAAGCTGCTTTATGATTTTTTGAAATTTTTTCTTCTCTTTCTTTTTCCTAGCCCCGTAGACTAAAAATGACGCAATCAGGATGAGCAGGGCTGCGACTCCCCCGTAGGCATATACCCTGCTCTTATGTTCCGACCCTTTCGCCTCTTCTTTTACAGAAATAACAATGGTATCGGCGCTTTTTTGGTCTTCTATAAGCTGGCTTGCTGCCGTTTGGTCGTAGAGCTTGTTGTAGCGCATGTGACTGCCCATGTCGCCGGTGCGTTCATAGTAGGCTGAGAGATCTTTATAAACGTCAAGCTTCAAGGCAACAAAATCTGCCTTTTCTGCTATGGAAAGTGCCTGAACAAAATAGTTTTTCGCTTCATTGAGTTTCTTATTCCTCATGCAGATCTTGCCCAGCCCATCGTAGATAAACCCTTTCAGTGGCGAATCGCCCCCTGAAGCCTTTTCCAGGTAGGCAAGGCCTTTCATGTAGTCGGTTTCGGCCACATCATAGCGCGATGCGGAAATATGGTTCTTGCCCAGCAGTTCCTGGTTGGTGGCAAGGAAAAAAAATTTTGACTGGGAGTCGCGCAGCGTATGAAAGAGGTTGTCGGCAGCTTCAAGGCTCGTAATTGCTTGGTGGTACTGCCTGTCTTCCATTTGGTAATAGGCGCGCTCCTGTAGTGCGATAGCCTGAAATTGACGAGACAGGCTGGGATTTTCAATTTTTTTCGAGGCCTCCAGCCCCTCTGAAAGGAATTTGAGGCCTGAATGCTTTAGGCCCATGGATCTGTACTGGGTAGACAGAAAGCCGGAAATGCGCGCAACCCACTCATGATTTCCCAGTTCCACGGCAATCGCATTTGCTTTGAGGGCATATTTTATCGCGCTGTTCCTGTCCCCTTTTTTGGTGTTAATGTCGGCCGACAGCATTAATGCCCTGACCTTGTCTGTGCCATCAATTGTATGCCGGAATAGCGAATCTGCAATCAGCAAGGCCTTCCCATTGTCCTTGCCAGAGACATTGACAGCGGTATTGTAGAAAATACTATCAAATTTGCTTTGTTTCTGAGCGTAAGATGCGTTAAGCGTCAGTATCATGCTGGAGATTAGGCATTTTACAACAGTGTTGTTAAGAAAAGTTAGAAAGCGAACGGGGTTATTTTGCGAAAGTGTCATCGGCAAGGGTGTGGAATTTAGAATGCAAATTTAATTTAATTCAAATATAAATAACATAATTAAACGCCGAAAAACGGAATTGATACATTTAATTTTTATTGGACCGGGATATACATCCAATCCGTTGCAATCATCACTTCCCTCGTCTCTTGTTCTTTCGCATGCTGTTTGCAAAGTACTGTTCTTCATAATCTTCTCCCATTGCCTCAGGAAGCAAGGAGCCCAAAACTGCTAACACACCGCCCTCGCCCTTTTTAGTACTCAGAAAGTCGAACAAATGGTGAGCTTCTTCCACAGGCAAATCTTCCATATCGTTCGACATAGGAAAACTTACTTGTGATTGGACTGATTCTTTAGTTTCCGGTTTGATGTTATTATTCCAATACTCATTAAAAATATTGGCAGAAAGTTCTTTTCCAAATCGCGAACCATTCCAAACTGTTTTAGAATTATGGTCAATAAAAGTTATCGCATAAATTCTTCCTGTACCAGTTCTCCTAATCACTACATTAATCCCTTGTACGGCTAACTGTTTCTTAAAACTCACTTCATCATTTGTTGATTGTATAGCAATGTTTACAGCAGATTTTAAAGTTTTTCGAACAGGATTATTTCTTAATTCAATTTTACATTTCTCAAAATGCATTTCCAAAGCTGGAAGTCCAGCACTTTTCCCAAACATAGAAGCTTTGAACGGATGGCCGGCTTTTTCTCCCTTTTCATTTAATGGAATGTATAGTAAACCCTGTCGCAACTGCCCCTGCAATTCACTTTCTACCCTTTCGGCGGTAATCTTGAAAAGGGAAAGCAGGGCGTTGTATTCGCCCAAAGTTTGGTATTTATAGTAGTTCGGCAAATGGCGGATAACAGAAGCTAACTGGCTTTTTATATCTCCAGCTTTGCAATCTACCGGACGGAAAACTTTGTCATTATGCTTGTGTTCTTTATCAGTTGCGGTTATCAATCCGTATTTCCTTTCGAGCTCACGGCACACCTTCATAGAACGCATTTTTTCGAACTTGTCCGAAATCTTTTTACCCTCTTCGTCCACACAGACCGATACGATGTGGATATGGCTGCGATCGATATCGGTATGCTTGAAAACCACAAAAGGCTGCTGCCCATAACCCATTTCACGCATATATTCTTCCGCCATTTCACTGAAATTATCATCACTTACCTTATCATTCTGGTCGGGATTGAGAGAAATATGCAAGGTATGTTTCTCGGTATTTCGGTTGGCGATTAGGTAAGGTGCAAATGATTGGGCTAATTGTGCAACAGAATAATGACCATTCGCGGTTTCAATCATCTTGTTGGCGAGCAAAATCTGTCCGTTTTCATTCTCCACTTTTAGCTGATTGTATGCCAATGCTCCATATAAATTGCTGCTTCTGCCAATTTTTGCTATCATACTTTTACTATTTTTTCGGATGTTTTGCTTCAAATTCTTCGGTTATCTGAATGATCTTCTGGCACAGCATTGCCAATTCCGCAGTCTGCTTTTCCAGCTTGTAGAGATAGGCTCCTGCTTTTTTCTCGGAAAAATTTTTGTACAATAGCTTTACAATTTGATTATAGTTCACGCCTACGGAACGGAACTGGCTGTGAAACGAAGTCAGTCGCATATAAAAATCAACCGTGCCCTTGTCAATTTTAACCGATTTCATTTCCTTGCCAAACAAGAGCGAAATGATAAATTTTGCCTTGTTGGGCATTCCCGATGCTTCATACAGCGATAATAGCCTGGCATCTTCTTCGTCGGTAAGACGGAATACATGGCGGTGGATGCTCGGCTGGACTTTTGGCTTACGCCCGCCTTTGTTCTGTTTTCTGTTATTGTTCTCTTTCATCACAAATCCATTTATAATCCATAAAAAACCCCGACTCCGGAGTGGTTTTTCCAGCCCCCGGCAGGGCAAGTTGTTTTGAGGCACGAACTCGGTTTCGAGTGCCTCAAAACACAACTTGCCGTGTTCTGTCGAACACAAGAATCCGCCCTTCGGGACGGATTGGATGCAACAGGGATAATGCCCCGGCGCACTTCTTTCTATTGTTCTTTTTGCCAATCGTATTTTGCATGAATCCGTCAGTTAAAATCATTTTGCAAAGTAAAGGCCTGGCCGTCGGAATATTGCAAAACCGCGCCCGGACAAACACTTCAGCTGAATGCCAACCCATGCCACATTGCTAGTATGACCGCAGTATCCTTATTTCTTTGCGCTGGACGGATGGCAGGAACTCCATCATGAAAGAAAGACCGACAGCATGCAGGCAGCCGGTACTGCTATACTAACGGCTTGATTCCGAGATTGCTGGAACAAAAGCGTAATGGCTTCCAATCAAGCTTGCTAGCTTGCTCTCCAGAATGCCGGAGTATAGGAATGCAAGTGAGATGCCTACCCTGCCGGATAGCATTCCTGCCTGCTCTCGAGCAATCAGGAAGCCAAGAAAGCCTGCCGGCTATCCGGCAAGCAAGCCTGAACGAAAGCAGGAATGCCCGGCTGATTGCCCGCAGGACTGCCACTACTAAGAAACTTTAAATTTTTAAAATATGGACACAAAAAAGAAACCGCTTTTTATCGCCTTTTCTTCCCAAAAAGGCGGTGTCGGCAAAAGCACCTTTACAACGCTCGTTGCAAGCACGATGCACTATCGATTGGGCTACAATGTTGCTGTATTCGATGCGGATTTTCCACAGCACAGCCTAGTGAAAATGAAAGCAAGAGATCTGGCAATGGTCATGGAAAATGAAACTTTGAAAAAGCTGGCCTACAGGCAATTTACTACCATCAACAAAAAAGCCTATCCGATATTGCAGCACAAGGCGGATAATGTATTGGAAGCGGCAAACGAATTTGCTGCTGCTGCTGCCGTTCCCATTGATGTGGTATTTTTTGACCTGCCGGGAACCGTAAACACGCCCGGAATCCTCAAAGCGCTGGCCGGCATGCACCACGTTTTCACGCCCATCACGGCAGACCGCGTGGTCATGGAGAGCACCCTCATCTTTACGCAGCTTTTGCAGGACGTGATCATGAAGAAAGGGGAAACTTCCATAAAAACCATCAATCTCTTTTGGAACCAGGTGGACGGCAGGGAAAGCACGCCGCTGTATGGCGTTTACCACCAGCTAATCGAACAATTGGGACTGCCCTTGATGCAGAGCCAGATCAAGAGCAGTACCCGCTTCCGCAAGGAAAGCGAAGCGGACAGCAGGACGGTGTTCCGCTCTACCCTGATGCCTCCAGAGGAACGGCTGATGAAAGCGTGCCAATTGGACTTATTTGTCGCGGAATTTTTGAAAATCATTCAGCTATAGCCCTATGGAGAAAGAGAATAGAAAAAAAGCTGCGCCGGATATCAATGAGGAAATGATGATGAACCTGATGGTGGACGGCGTAAAAAAAGACGGAATACGCCTCCCTGCTGAACCCGCCGAAAAGCTGGAAAATGAAAATGTAAAACCGGAAGGATCTACAAGGCATAAACCCGTTCAAAAAGAAAAGAGCCGAACAAAGCAAAACCTTGGTGAAAGTTATGGCGACCATTTTTTAAAAACCCATTCGATGACCCGGCGTGGAAATAAAAGCATCTATATCCGGCAGGAATACCACGAGCGGCTTTCCCGCATCATTCAAGTCATGGGAAAGGATGAGATACCGCTGTACGCTTATCTTGACAATATTCTGGAGCATCATTTTGAACTCTTCGAGAAAGCGATTACGGATGATTTCAACGAAAAATTTAAGCCTATTTTTTAAAACATTTGATTATGGAAATAGTAATTGTGATTTGCCTGCTTATAATTATTATCCTGCTAGTACAGGACAAGATTACCATTAAAAAAAGGTGTGATCAAAAGCAACCGACAATGGAAAAAGCCACACCGAACCTCCCTGATATAATGGGGCAGCCCAAAGCCGCAAGAACACTTCCAGTTGCAGTCACTTCCACTGAGCGCCAAGTTCTGGAACCAGAGATTAACCCAGCTGATTTAGACATTGAATATGACGAAAATGAAAACGTCGGCATTCAAATGCCGCAGTCAGCACTGGACGAAGTTTTCAGCAATAGGCCTGATTTAGAGGAAGAGGAAGAAGAATGGAGCAGGTACGGAATATCCGGTGGCGATGACAGTCTTGCCCAAGGAGTTACCTATGAAGAACTAAGCGCTGCAGCGGCGTTGCTCCAAAAAGAAAATCTGCAACAAGCCCAAAAGCAAACAGCAGCAGCGGTTGTCCAGCGATTGCAGGGTACTGAATTATTCAGCCTGCTGGAAAATTCCGTCGCGGGCGCTTCCCAAAAAATTGTCGCACTCTTGGACAGCACACTCTCATCTGAAACGAAGGACCGTTCTTCCGCTTTGAGTAAGGATGACCTGGAGCAGTTTGACATCGGCGACTTTGCGTAGGGTGCCTCCAAAAAGAAAAGCAGCGATCCCAATAAGTGCCGGCGTTTTTTTATGCCTGATAGTCATTGCAATGCCTCTTACTGCCAAGAAATCCCAACCGCTTCCATCTCGAAGAAGAGCTTCTTTTTGCTAAGATATTTGCTCCCGAAAGCCCGCAAAGCGCAGGATAAGTCTAAAAACATAAGTGTTTCAATCATGAAAAAACAAAGAAAAAAAGTACTGCTGGCAGCATTGGCCATGCTATCAGTAACCGGTGCCTCCGCACAGGGAGACGGCACGGCCGGCATCACGGAAGCTACCCAGATGGTCACCTCCTATTTCGACCCCGCCACCCAGCTCATTTATGCCATCGGTGCCGTGGTAGGGCTGATAGGCGGCGTCAAGGTGTACAACAAATTCAGTTCCGGCGACCCCGACACGAGCAAGACGGCAGCTTCCTGGTTCGGCGCCTGCATCTTCCTGATCGTGGCAGCTACCGTGCTCCGCTCCTTCTTCCTGTAATCCTGCGCCCTATGAATTACAACATCAACAAAGGCATCGGAAGGACGGTAGAGTTCAAGGGGCTGAAAGCGCAGTACCTGTTCATTTTTGCCGGCGGGCTGCTTGGGATCCTGATCTTGGTCATGATTCTGTACATGGCAGGCGCCAATTCTTATTTCTGCCTGCTTCTCGGAGCTGGCGGCGCTTCGCTCCTCGTGTGGCAGACCTTTTCCCTCAACAGGAAATACGGAGCGCACGGGCTGATGAAAATCGGCGCACGGAAAAGGCATCCCCGCTACATCATCTGCCGCAGATCGGTACGCCGCTATTTAAAAACCACCACAAAACCTAATGCCTTATGAGAAACACAGCAAAAACAGCAACGCTGGAAAGCAAGTTTCCGCTGCTGGCAGTCGAGCACAACTGTATCGTCTCTAAAGACGCAGACATTACCGCCTGCTTTGAAGTGCGGCTTCCGGAACTGTTCACGGTTGCTTCTGCGGAATATGAAGCCATCCATGCCGCCTGGCACAAGGCTGTCAAGACACTGCCTGATTTTACGGTGGTCCACAAGCAGGACTGGTACATCAAGGAAAGCTATGCCCCTGATCTGGAAAAGGAAGACCAGAGCTTCCTGGCGAAATCCTACCAGCGCCATTTCAACGAGCGCCCGTTCCTAAACCATTACTGCTACCTGTTCCTGACCAAGACCACCAAGGAGCGGCTGCGCACGCAGAGCAATTTCTCCTCCCTGTGCAAAGGCGCGCTCCTGCCAAAGGAAATCAGGGATACCGAAGCGATCCATCGTTTTATGGAAGCCGTCGCGCAGTTCGAGCGCAGCATCAACGATAGCGGGCTGATCCGGCTGGACCGGCTGCGTGAAGAAGATATTGTCGGCACCGGTGAAAAGCAGGGCTTTCTGGAACAGTACCTGACGCTTTCCAGGGAAGCAGGGACGCCGCTGCAGGACATCGCGCTGGGCGCTGAAGAGGTCCGCATCGGAAGCAAGAGGCTTTGCCTGCATACCCTCTCCGATACGGACGACCTGCCCGGAACCGTTTCGGCGGACGACCGCTATGAAAAACTTTCTACCGACCGGAGCGACTGCCGATTGTCATTTGCCGCACCGGTCGGGCTCCTGCTGAGCTGCAACCACATCTACAACCAGTACCTGTTTTTGGACAACAGCGAAGACAATCTTCAGAAGTTCGAGAAGTCTGCAAGAAACATGCACTCCCTGGCCCGGTACAGCCGCGCCAACCAGATCAACAGGGAGTGGATCGAAAAATACCTGAACGAAGCCCATTCCTTCGGCCTTTCTTCGATCAGGGCGCACTTCAACATTATGGCCTGGTCCGACGACCCGGCAGAACTCAAGCAGCTGAAAAACGACTGCGGCAGCGCACTGGCGCTGATGGAATGCAAGCCGCGGCACAATACCACCGACACGGCTGCGCTCTATTGGGCGGGAATTCCGGGCAACGCAGGCGATTTTCCGAGCGAGGAAAGCTTCTACACCTTCATCGAGCCGGCCCTGTGCTTCTTTACCGAGGAAACCAATTACCGCAATTCGTCCTCGACCTTTGGCATCAAGATGGCGGACAGGCTCACGGGCAAGCCCATCCATCTTGATATCTCGGACCTGCCGATGAAGCGCGGGATCATCACCAACCGCAACAAGTTCATACTAGGTCCTTCCGGCTCGGGAAAATCGTTCTTCACCAACCATATGGTACGGCAGTATTACGAGCAGGGCGCGCACGTGCTGCTGGTCGATACCGGGAACTCCTACCAGGGACTGTGCGAGCTCATCAAGGGTAAGACCAAAGGGGAAGACGGGGTCTATTTTACCTATACCGAAGACAACCCGATTGCTTTCAACCCCTTTTACACCGATGACGGCGTATTTGACATTGAAAAAAGGGAAAGCATAAAGACGCTCATCCTTACCCTCTGGAAACGGGATGACGAGCCCCCGACCCGCTCGGAAGAAGTCGCCCTTTCCAATGCGGTAAGCGGTTACATCGAACGGATTAGGCACGACCAACTGCATCCTTCCTTTAACGGCTTTTACGAATATGCCAAGTGCGATTACCGCCGGGTAATTGAGGAAAAACACGTCAGGGAAAAGGATTTTGACCTCGCCAATTTCCTCAATGTGCTGGAGCCCTATTACAAAGGCGGCGAGTACGATTACCTGCTCAATTCCGACAAGCAGCTGGACCTGCTTTCCAAGCGGTTCATCGTTTTTGAGATCGATGCCATCAAAGACCACAAGATCCTGTTTCCCATCGTGACCATCATCATCATGGAAGTCTTTATCAACAAGATGCGAAGGCACAAAGGAGTCCGCAAGCTGATACTGATCGAGGAGGCCTGGAAGGCTATAGCCAAGGAAGGTATGGCCGAATACATCAAGTATCTGTTTAAGACGGTCAGGAAGTTTTTTGGGGAAGCCATCGTAGTGACCCAGGAAGTGGATGACATCATCCAGTCCCCTATCGTCAAGGAAAGCATCATCAACAATTCCGACTGCAAGATCCTTTTGGACCAGCGCAAGTACATGAACAAGTTCGATGACATCCAGGCGATGCTGGGACTGACCGACAAGGAAAAGGCGCAGGTGCTGTCGATGAATATGGATAACGATGCCTCCCGCCTTTACAAAGAGGTGTGGATCGGCCTGGGCGGTACGGACTCGGCAGTGTATGCCACTGAAGTCAGCCTGGAGGAGTATCTCGCCTACACTACCGAAGAAACAGAAAAAATGGAAGTGATGCGGCTGGCGTCCGAACTGGGCGGCAATGTGGAGCTCGCCATCAAGCACATCGCCCAGCAGCGGCGGGAGGAATCAAATCAGAACTGAATAACAATTAAAACCATAGAAAATGAAAAAGCTAATTTTTACGGCCTGCGCAGCACTCATCCTTTGCGCAGCACCGGCCAGCGGCCAGATGGTAGTATCGGACCCGGCCAGCCTGGCCTCGGGAATCGTCAACAGCGCCAACGAGATCGTGCAGACTTCCAACACGGTCAGCAACGTGGTCAAGAACTTCAACGAGGTCAAGAAAGTCTACGAGCAGGGCAAGGAATACTATGACAAGCTCAAGGCCGTGAGCAGCCTTGTGAAAGACGCCCGCAAGGTACAGCAGACCGTGCTTCTGGTCGGGGACGTCTCCGAGATGTACGTCACCAATTTCGGCAAGATGATGAACGATCCCAAGTTCACCCCGCAGGAACTCGCTGCCATCGGCAACGGCTATGCGGCGCTGCTCAGCGAAAGCACCGAACTGCTTAAAGAATTGAAGCAGATCATAACGGCTACCAACCTGTCCCTGAATGACAAGGAGCGCATGGATATCATCGACCGGGTCTACAAAGAAGTCAAGCAGTACCACAGCCTGGTGCGCTACTATACCAGCAAGAACATCTCGGTAAGCTACCTCAGGGCCAAGAAGAAAAATGATGCCAGGCGCACCCTTGAGCTCTATGGCACTTCCAACCAAAAATACTGGTAGGCCATGGAATGGAACAACCTACACGAAGTCCTGCGTTCGCTCTACGATGACATGATGCCGCTTGCCGGCGATATGGCCGCGGTGGCAAAAGGGCTGGCAGGACTGGGCGCGCTGTTTTATGTGGCGCTGAAGGTCTGGCAGGCGCTCAGCCGCGCCGAACCCATCGACATGTACCCGCTGCTGCGCCCCTTTGCCCTTGGAATCTGCATCATGTTTTTCCCCACCATCGTGCTGGGAAGCATTAATGCAATCCTGAGCCCCGTGGTGACAGGCACGCATGAAATACTCGAAGACCAGGTGCTGGACCTCAACAAGCTGCAGGAGCAGAAAGACCAGCTCGAATACGAGGCCATGGTCCGGAATCCCGAGACCGCCTACATGGTTTCGGATGAAGAGTTCGACAGGCAGCTGGACGAGCTGGGCTGGTCGCCCTCGGACATCGGGACCATGTCAGGCATGTACATGGACCGCCAGGCCTACAAGGTGGAGAAGGCGATCAAGGACTGGTTCCGCAACCTGCTGGAAGTCCTTTTCCAGGCGGCAGCACTGGTGATCGATACCATCAGGACATTTTTCCTGATCGTGCTTTCCATACTCGGGCCCATCGCCTTTGCCATATCCGTGTGGGACGGTTTCCAGTCGACGCTCAACCAGTGGTTTACGCGGTACATAAGCGTCTACCTCTGGCTTCCGGTCGCGGACCTCTTCAGCTCGATGCTGGCCAGGATCCAGTCCCTGATACTGGAACGCGACATCGAGATGCTGTCTGATCCGGCATTTATTCCCGACACGTCAAACACCGTGTATATCATTTTCATGATCATCGGCATCGTGGGCTACTTCACCATTCCGACCGTGACAGGCTGGATCATCCAGGCCGGCGGCGCCGGGAACTTTACCCGCAATGTCAACCAGACCGCGATGAAAGCCGGGAATATCACGGGTGCCGGAGCCGGTTCGGCGGCAGGAAATATCGGCGGCAGGCTGCTGAACAGATAAAATTAACCAAACAGTCAAGAAAATGGAGTTTAAGACACTGAGAAATATCGAAAACAGCTTCAGGCAGATAAGATTATACGCAATCGTGTTTGCCGTGCTCTGCACGGGCATGGCAGCATATGCGGTATGGAGGTCCTACAGCTTTGCGGAAGCGCAGCGCCAGAAAATATATGTGCTGGACAACGGCAAATCGCTCATGCTCGCACTTGCGCAGGATGCGTCCATCAACCGGCCTGTGGAAGCAAGGGAACACGTAAGGCGGTTCCACGAACTGTTCTTTACGCTCGCTCCGGATAAAAACGCCATCGAGGGCAACATGAAGAGGGCCTTTAATCTGGCCGACAGGAGCGCCTTTGACTATTACAAGGACCTCTCGGAAAAAGGATATTACAACCGCGTCATATCGGGCAACGTGCAGCAGCGCATCGAGATTGACAGCGTGGCCTGCAATTTCGAGAAGTATCCGTATGCGGTCCGCACCTATGCCAGGCAGTACATCATCCGCTCGAGCAACGTGACCAAGCGCGGCCTTGTGACGTCCTGCTTTCTGGTGAATTCCGTGCGCTCGGACAACAACCCGCAGGGCTTCAACATCGAAAAGTTCTCCGTGGTGGAAAACAGGGACATCGAAGTCATCGAACGCTAAATGGACTATCATGAAAAGAATAAGAACAGCTATAAGCAACTGGCTTGACCGCCAGGATGAGCGCTGGCGGGCTCTCCCTTTACACAGGCAGCAGCGCTATACGATGTACTTTTTTTCAGCGTACCTGCTGCTTACCGCCGCAGTATTCCTGAAGATCTGGTACGACATGGCAACATCTGGCAGCAGGATGTTCACCGAGCACATTGACAGCCCTGTGCGGAAAAAGGAGGCGCTGCCTCAAAAAATTGCACACATTACCAAACCAATTAAAAGAAATAATTTATGAAGGAAAATGAAAAAAAGGCCAGCGTCCTGGTCAAGGAAGCCGGCACCTCCGGCGCTCACCCTCTGCCTGATGCTGAAAAGAGCGGCATGGAACGGCTTAAAAAACCTGCGATATTTGTACTTATGGGAAGCGTCTTTCTCGGATGCCTATACCTGATATTCAACCCGGCGCCAGACCCCGAGGCAATCGAGAATATCGGACTGAACGGCGCCGTCCCTCAGGCCAGCGAAGCCGGGATGCAGGCCGACAAGCAGAAGGCGTACGAGCAGGAAATGCTGGAACAGAAAAACCAGGAAAAACGCAGTGCCCTGACCACGCTTTCGGATTACTGGAATGAGAGCAGTTCCTCCAGTAAGAAGCAAGATACACTCGCTGGCCAGAAAGACCAAAGCATGGGTCACGACAATAATCCCGAAAGTTCAGATCATCCTGCGCTAAGCAGCTACCGCAGTTCCCAAAGCGCGCTCGGTTCCTTTTATAAGGATGACAATAATGAGACCCGCGAGCTCCGAAGACAGCTGGATGAGCTGCAAGAAAAGCTGGCTGCCAATGACGTTCCCAAAAGCGCGACCGTGGACGACCAGCTGGCACTTATGGAAAAATCCTACCAGATGGCGGCAAAGTACCTTCCGAACGGCACCCATACTAATGGAGCTGCCACAGAAAAAAGCGGTACAGCTGCCAGTAAGCAAAACGATTATTTTGCAGCATTCGCCCCAGCAGAGAAGAACGCCGTTTCGGCCTTGTACAGGGAGCCTTCTGACAGTGCTTTTTTAGCGGACTGGAGTGCTGACAGAAACAGGAACTTTTATACATCTGGATATGGACGGCAGACCGCCCAGCCGAAAAACAGCGTGAAAGCCTGCATACAGGAAACACAGACCCTGATTGGTGAAACTGGCGTGCGCCTGCGTTTACTGGAACCTGCCCAGACCCCCGGCCGAACCATTCCGCAGGGAACGCTCTTGACGGCAATCGCTAAATTCCAGAGCGGCCGCCTGCAGCTGAAAGTTACTTCCCTGGAACTTGATGGCAATATTATCCCCGTGGACATCATCATTTACGACCTTGACGGGCAGCAGGGCCTGCACGTCCCGTATTCTCCTGAAATAAATGCCCTTGCCGAGATGGCAGGCAACATGAGCCAGACTTCAGGAACCAGCCTGATGCTGACCCAATCCGCGGGACAGCAGGCTGCGGCCGATTTGAGCCGGGGCGTCGTTCAGGGCATTTCGGGCTATTTCTCCAAAAAAGTAAAAACGCCAAAAGTGACCCTGAAAGCGGGCCATCAGGTATTTCTTGTCTCTAAAAAACAATAGCAAACTAAAATAACCTAAAAATGAAAAATTATTTAAAAACCATTGGGGCTGCAGCCCTTATGATCGGCGCTGCCGCTGCCGCTCTTGCACAGGAAACTATAAAAAACCCGCTTGCCTTGGGCAGGATAGCATCGTACGAAATGCAGGTTACCTACGATAAGACTTCCCATCTGATCTTCCCGAGCGCCATACGTTATGTGGATATGGGAAGCGAGTACCTGATTGCAGGAAAAGCAGCTGATGCAGAAAATGTGCTTCGCGTAAAAGCGTCGATAAAGGATTTTGTGCCCGAAACCAATTTTTCGGTGATTACCGAAGACGGGCGTTTTTACAGCTTCGACGCCTATTACAGCGCCTGCCCGACTACATTGAGCTACAGCCTGCAAGCAATGCAGGAGGCGGCGGCTACATCTTCCGGACAGGATGTACTATTTGAAGAGTTGGGAAACAATTCGCCATCCCTGGCAGGCCTTATACTGGAAACAATCTATAAAAAGGACAGCCGCATTGTAAAACATATCGGGGCGAAAAGTTTCGGAATCCAGTTTATTCTCAAGGGAATCTACATCCACAACGGCAAGTACTATTTCCATACGGAACTGGAAAATCGCACGAATGTTCCGTTCCAGATTGATTTTATCAATTTCAAGGTGGTGGATAAGAAAGTAGCCAGACGCACCGTGATACAGGAAAGACCGGTGCCGCCGCTTCGCAGTTACAAGCCTTTGGAAGGAATTGGCGGCAAATCGGCCGGACAAAACGTATTCCTGCTGGACCAGCTTACAATCGCCGATGACAAGGTACTGCTAATTGCCATTTTTGAGAAAAACGGCGGCAGGCACCAGACACTCCAAGTCGAAAACGCAGACTTAATCAAGGCGCGCCTTATTAATGATATGCACCTCAAATTTTAGCAACCCTTTCAAAGCAATCCTATGAAAAAATATATCTATACCGTGATGCTCCTCCTGGCGTCCATCATGATATCAAACGCACAACGCATGCTGCCTAAGCAAAAAGGACTGGAAGTAAATGCCGGTGTACTAACCAATGATAAAATCGGCAACGATTATTACATCACTATCGGAATGACCATCAACGGTAAAAATGGAAACTACCGTCTCTGGGCTTTAGAGTATGCACACCACTATTATCAATATAAGGACATCCGAATTCCGCAGGAAACCTATACGGCAGAAGGCGGCTACAGTTTCTTCCTGCTGGGCGATGCCCGCAAGAACTTCACATTGAACTTCGGAATAACTGGCATAGCCGGGCATGAAACCATCAATCGCGGCGAAGCACTGTTATTTGACGGGGCAAAGATAATTAGTGAAGACAATATCATCTACGGAGCTGGCGGAAGAATAACTTTTGAGACTTACCTATCAGACCATTTTGTGTTAGTCCTAGCTGGGCGTACAAGAGTCTTCTGGGGTACGGATATGAAGCAGTTCCGTCCTTCTGCTGGTGTGGGAATAAGATTTAATTTTTAAAAACAGAAAAATGATAGCACTATTCAATAAATTCAGATTAGGATTAAGCTCAATATATATAACGTTAGCAATCCTTGCAACTTCGGTTTCTTTAGTATCTTGTAGCAAAGATGATGAACTCGAAATACAGAACAACTTTCCTTTTGAGGTCAATGTGATGCCCGTTCCCAAAGAGGTTGCCAATGGGCAGACCGTAGAAATACGCATCACCATACAGCGCAGCGGGAACTATAGCGGCACGCAGTATTTCCTCCGCTACTTTCAATTTGACGGGGAAGGTACGCTTCGCTGTTTCGATGACCCGGCTTACCTGCCCAATGATCTGTATCCGTTGCCAGCCGCGCAGTTCCGGTTATACTATACCGCTGCATCTGCCGTCTCGCAGTCGTTTGATGTTTGGATTTCAGATAGCTTCGGGAATGAAAGAAAAGTAAGCTTTCAATTTAATAGCAGCGATTGAGCCAGTTGCCGTGACATATAAAAAACCGACAGCAGTCGGTTTTTTATTTTTTAATCGGCACGATTCCTAAATAATCGCTGCCCGCCTTACATGCGGGTTGGTTTAAAAGGCTGCCTCCTTGATCGGCGGCAGCCTTTGGTGATCTAATTAAGGTTTAGGATTTCTGCACCGCCCAAGGCAAAGCCTGTACACAAGTCAAATGCTTTCTGTGATTTGAGCTGTGCAGTTCCGCCCAAAACAATGCTCTGCAACTTTGCTTCATCGTTCTTGTAATTTCTCACGTTTTGGTAGTAGCCCGTAACCGCATTGTACGCTCCGAACAACGTGCCCTTTGTCGTTTCCATCTGCTGCGAGTCGCTTGCCATTGCATACGCAAAGGCATCCTCGACGGTATTTTTAAAAAGTGCTGAAACCTCATGCGCTGCACCTTTTTTGAGTAAATCGAAAGTTTCCTTATTGGGACAAAGTGCCAACTGCAGCAGCTTTCTCACTTCCTTGTCTGTTACCTTTACTTTTGCCCATTCATTGAAAATGCACTCTAATTGGCTGCTCAAGGTGTCCGTCAACCCCATAATCTTGTGGGCGCTCTCAATACGCTGTTTTGCTCCCGAGGTGTGCCTGATACGTACTACATTGGTCATATTGCGCAAGGAAGCGTTCAGGGTATTTTGGCATACGATACGGACAGGCGTAAAAGCGGCTGTGATGCTCCCGCTGCCATCGTGCGAAGTGGTCAGGAAAATGTACTTTTCCGTAACATCATCGCCATTTCCAACACGGATATAGTCAGGCAGTTTGGCTGTGATGAAAATACGTTCCCCGTTCCCTAACGCTCCTGCGGTTTCATAGAGAATTCCCTCGCCGCCGCCTACAATGGCGTCAAAGAAGTTAAACGCTTCACGGTTCTGCACGATATGGTAGTCTTTGCCTACCACGCCCAATACTGCATTGTTATCCGTGCGTATATTGGCAAAGTAGTCAGGGACTTCCAATTCGCTGCTGCCCATCTCGATACTGTCAGCCGTTTGAATAATGCCCGAACCTTTGGCAAACAGCGGCCTTTTAACGACTTCGTAATCCAACCCTGCAAATTTGATAGCTTCCTCGCTTGTCGGGTATTGCGCTACGATCTGCCCTAGTTTGTGCCATGCTTTTTCCTTTACGCTAAAGAAGGAATAGCGTCCTGTTTCGCTGTTGAAATTGATATTGTGTGCCATGATAAAATGATTTATATATTTATTAATTGTCTGAATGCTATTAATTAAAAAGGGACGTCTTCTTCCAAAGGCTTTGCTTCGAGCGCTGCACGCTCCGTTATCGGAACAGCACGCTCCGCATCCGCTTTCCTGCCCCCTGCGTGCAGCTTGATGCTGGAGGTGTTGAAATCCAGCCCTGCTCGCGCTTCCCCGTCTTTTCCTGTCCACGCCCTTGCGCTTACCCTTCCCGTAAGTTCTACCACCGTACCTTTTGTCAAGATTGTGGCAACCTTAGGGCTGAGCCAGTAGGCGCAGTCGAAATATGTCACCTGCTCAATTCGCTCACCCGCCCTGTTTTTGTAGCTGTCGTTGATGGCTACCGAGAAGCTTACTACTGTCCTGCTGTCCGACACGTTGCGCACCTGCGCATCCGCTGTCACTCTTCCTGTGATGTTCATGATTTCTACTTTTTAAGTGATTAATTTTTATGCTTTTCTTTTGAAATTTTATTCGGCAATGAAAGGAGGTGCTGTTTTGTTTCATCAAATCCATCTTTACTATTTTACTTTTCATTGCTGACATTTTTTTTATTCGTCTAAAGAGCCGGAGTATGCTGTGTTTCGTTTCGGGAGCATCAAAAGGTCAGTGTCTAGCCATAGCAACGCTCTTTCAAAAAATACGACCCGGCTGGGTGGAGATTTTTTGAAAGACCTGAAGGGCCCGGCCTTGCTATTGCGCTACCGACACGGAAATACCTTTGCTGCTGAAATGAGACAAAAGCATGCTGGCTATTGCATTTAAAAATGAACGGGAAGCAATGAAAGACAAGAAAGGAATGCAAGGTCAGAACACCTGCCACTGTGCGGCAGGTTTTTAAAAATGACCTGTTTGTAAAGAACCTGAGAGTCTTGGTGCCTAACCCCGGAAGAAAGCAGTCAAAAATCTTGAAGCTGATTGAGTATTTTGCTTTATAGCAGGTAATAAAAAAATGAATTCAATATAGCTCCTAACTAATATATATATCGTAATATTGCAATATAAATATATTACAATGGGAGCGACAAAAACAGATCACTTTACAGACCAGCAGAACGAACTTGCCATTCTGGCGAAAGCTTTAGGGCATCCTGCCCGTATAGCGATAATTGAATACCTATTAAAAGTTGACGCCTGCATCTGCGGTGATCTTGTCAACGAGCTGCCTTTGGCCCAGCCTACGGTTTCACAGCACTTGAAGGAGCTGAAAAGCGCAGGACTTATAAAGGGAAATATTGAAGGCAATGCGATCTGCTATTGCATCAACGAACCGGGATTTGAAAAAATCAAGGGCTTTTTCCAGCATATAACGGAGCGCCTGGAAAAGAAAAGAAGCGAATGCTGTTAAAAATCGATCTACACATTAAAAAATAAGAAAAATGAAACTATCTGAAATTAAAAATCATCTAGCCGGTATGGAAGCTTTAAGCTTTATGCTTCCAAATGGCACATTTGTTCCGCAAAATTTCCACGTAACTGAAGTGGGGCTGATTACCAAGAACTTTATTGATTGCGGCGGTACTGTCAGAAAAGAAACGGTCGTTAACTTCCAATTGTGGGAAG
This sequence comes from Flavobacterium qiangtangense, assembly GCF_042658345.1. NCBI lineage: Bacteria > Pseudomonadati > Bacteroidota > Flavobacteriia > Flavobacteriales > Flavobacteriaceae > Flavobacterium > Flavobacterium qiangtangense. The sequence goes on along the minus strand of NZ_JBHSQB010000003.1, from coordinate 441,367 downwards.
ACTCAAACGATGAAGACCACAGGCTGAAGCCAAAGAAGCTATTAAGCATTATTGCTTTATCTGAAAGGGTACTGGGTATTGAAGATTTTGAAATTGAAGTCGAATACCAGGACACGACAATCGGAAAATACGATTTAGGATTTGATGGTAAAAGCTTTACACTTCAGAATAAACAGACAGCCTGCCTTGCACAAGACCAGTGCGGCGTTCCGGCTGATAAGCAAAAAGTGAGCTTATCAGCAATTTCGTCTCAGTCAAATAGCTGTACTCCGGGCGGAGGCTGCTGCTAGTTTCAAAATAGGACCATGACATTAGAAACAAATCTTTTTCAGGAAATTCAAAGTGTAGTTACTGCATTTGAATTCGAAAGCGTAACTGTCGAGCGCAAGGCTGTATTGCAGCCCTTAATCGACTTTATTCAGGAAAAGTACACTTCCCATGAAGAAATAAGGCTTAATCTGATATGTACCCATAATTCGCGCAGAAGCCACCTTTCCCAAGTTTGGGCACAGACGGCAGCAGCTTATTATGGCATCAAAAATGTCTTTTGCTATTCCGGGGGAACGGAAGCTACTGCTTTGTTTCCGAAGGTCGCCGAAACCTTAAAACATTCGGGATTCAGGATTCAGGTAATTGCCGATGGGAACAATCCCGTATATGCCATAAAATTTAGCGAAAATACGCCTCCCGTCATTGGCTTTTCAAAAACCTATGATGATGCATTCAACCCTGAAAGCGGATTTGCCGCAATAATGACCTGCTCCCAGGCTGATGGCGGCTGCCCGTTTGTTGCCGGTGCTGAAAAACGAATTCCGATAACCTTTGAAGATCCGAAGGCGTTTGACAATACGCCCGAGCAAGCTGAAAAGTACCAGGAAAGAAGCCTGCAGATTGCAACTGAAATGTTTTACCTATTCTCACAAATCAAATAAAATTATGGCAGCAAATAATTGTGCGCCCGTGGCAGGGCGAAAAAAATTAGGATTTCTTGACCGTAACCTAACATTGTGGATATTTCTGGCTATGGGTATCGGCGTGGCAATAGGTTATTTCATGCCATCAAGCAGTAACTTCATCAATTCTTTTTCAAGCGGTACCACAAATATCCCACTCGCCATAGGATTAATCCTGATGATGTACCCGCCCCTGGCTAAAGTAGACTACGGCAAGATGGGCGAAGTCTTCTCCAATACAAAAGTACTTGGCGCATCCCTGTTCTTGAACTGGATAGTCGGTCCGATCCTTATGTTTGCCTTGGCACTGCTATTTCTTAAGGGGTATCCCGAGTACATGATCGGGGTAATATTGATAGGACTGGCGCGATGTATCGCTATGGTAGTGGTGTGGAACGACCTTGCCGACGGTAATCGCGAATATGCAGCAGGTTTGATCGCCCTAAACAGCGTTTTTCAGGTATTTCTTTACAGCGTATACGCCTATATTTTCATCACAGTCTTGCCGCCCTACTTTGGATATGATGGTTTCAACGTCGATATAAGCATAGGGCAGATTGCTGAAAGCGTAGGCATCTACCTGGGCATTCCTTTTGCCTTGGGAATTATCAGCCGATATGCACTGATTAAATTAAAAGGCAGGGACTGGTTTGAGACAAAATATGTTCCTTTTATATCACCTATAACACTAATAGCATTATTGTTTACTATCGTGATCATGTTCAGCCTGAAAGGCGAATTGATTGTGCAGATACCCATGGATGTAGTAAGGATAGCTATCCCGCTGGTCATCTATTTCACGCTAATGTTTGTGGTCAGCTTCTTTACTGGAAAGTACTTCGGGGCGGATTATTCCAAAAGCGCCTCTATTGCCTTTACGGCAACCGGAAACAATTTTGAGCTGGCTATCGCTGTTGCCATTGGCGTATTCGGCATCAACAGCGGACAGGCATTCGCTGGCGTTATCGGTCCGCTTGTTGAAGTGCCCGCATTGATTGCGCTGGTCAATCTGGCATTCTGGTTCAGAGAAAAATACTACACTGAACCACAGAAAAAGGGTCGCCTGTCCAAAAAAAATTACCGTGAGTCGCAAAACGAGCGGGACTTAACACTCAACAGGATCACAGACGCAGTAGTTTCTGTCGATAATGAATGGAGGTATACATTTTTGAACGACGCGGCCCTTGAAGCCCATACGCTGGGCCGCGAAGGGACCCTAGGCAAAGTGCTTTGGGAAGTACACCCTAAACTGGTGGGAACCACTTTCTGGAATACCTATCACGAGGCAATGGCGTCAGGCACTATAATGGCGTTCGAAAGCTACTATGAAGCCATGAAGAAGTGGTTTTCTGTCAAGGTCTACCCCTCGGATACGGGGCTCACCATTTTTTATCAAGACATTGACGAAAGCAAGAAGGCAAGAATCCAACTGATCAAAAGTGAAGAAAAATACCGGACGCTATTTTATAAAAGCCCGCTCCCCATCTGGCTGTACGATTTTGAAAGTTTTCGCTTTATAGACGTAAACGACGCCGCGGTAAAGCATTACGGATATACGCGCGATGAATTTCTATCGATGACCATAAAAGATATCAGGCCCCAGGAAGATATACCGGCACTGCTGGAAGATATCGCCGAGGTGCAGAAAGATTCTGACAGCTCGAGACATGGCAACTGGCGGCACCTGAAAAAAAATGGCGCTCTCCTGACCGTGGAAGCAACAGCCCACTCGTTCAGTCATGACGGCAGAGCGGTACGGGTAGTGATCGTAAATGATATAACACAAAAAACGATTATGGAACAAAGGCTTCTGGAAAACCAAATGAAGCTCACTAAGACACAAGCCCTTGGACATTTCGGCAATTGGGATATTGACCTTGAAAAGAATTTACATACGTGGTCGGACGAATTATATACAATCTTCGGCCTGCATAAATTGAAAACCGAGCCATCGAGCGCCCTCTTCCTGTCTCTCATCCATGCCGAGGACAAAACAATGGCACAAGACTTATTAAACCAGGCTATGCGTGATTTCAAGGAGGCCAGGATGGATTTCAGGTTCGCGAGCGCCGCCGGAGTAAAAAAATACGGGCATATCGAATGGCGCCTCGAATATGGCGCGGACAAGAACCCGATACGGCTATTAGGAATTCTGCAGGACATAACTGAACGGAAGGAAGCGGAAGCAACCGCGCAAAAGCTGGAAGGCCAAATCAAAGAACAGAAAATACAAGAACAGAAAAAGATTTCCAAGGCTATCATAAAAGCCCAGGAACAGCAAAAAAACCATATTGCCCAGGAGTTGCATGACAACATCAACCAGATTCTTTTTGGTGTCCGATTTCATCTGGGCGTTGCAGGGCACGAGAACAAAACCTTACAGGAACTATTGAGGCCCCCCGTAGAGCAAATCGGCAAAGCTATGGAGGAAATCCGAGCGCTATGCCAAAGTCTGGCAACGCCCATGGCAGATGTTGACCTGCAGGAAATTATTACAGAACTCATCCAAAAAATTGGCCGCAGTACAGACACTCCTCTGAGTATTAAGCTTTCCTACGCCATCCCATTTGAATTTCCTTATGATCTCAAATTGAATATATACAGGATCGTGCAGGAGCAATTGCAGAACATCGTGAAGCACGCAATGGCAAAAAATGTCAATATTGCTCTGGCTGCCAGCAAGGACAGTATCTGCATTACGGTGGAAGATGATGGAAAGGGATATGATATAAAACAAAAAAGAACCGGGCTGGGAATCTCCAATATTCTACATCGGGTCGAGGCTTTTAACGGCAAAGTGGAAATACAGAGCAAAGCGGGTGAAGGGTGTAAGACTGCGGTCACGATACCCTTTGGCCCGCCGGCAGGCGACGCCACCGTAAATCGAAATAGTTAACCTTGGCTTGGTTTGTCCGGCGCGGCTTTACGGCGTCCCCCTGTCCCACTCCTCTCCTGATGCACTTGGCAGTCAGCGGATGAAATATCTGAGAGTACACGCAGGCTTTTCTTCGAAAATCCGGAAAAAACCGAAGCTATAACGGTGGACTGGGAGAGTCTTTAGACAGCTGTTCGAATACACTGAAAGCGGGCTTCAAGAAAAGACGGCTTGTATAGCGCGAGACGCCCGAGCATGGATAAAGTAGGCAGCTTGCCAGGAATTACCAGCACGCTTGTTTGGACGCGCGGCCAACTGTACGCGCAGGAGAAGCTAAGCTTGCAGGTAGCCCAGGAAGACTTATCCGGTATTTGAAGGATCGGTAAGTATCTGCCTTCAAGCCTGCCTGAATTACATGTCGAAAGCGAGAGCCGCCGATTAATGATGCATGCCAAATTTGAAGCGCATTCCGTCGGGGGTATTCTTTTGCAAGTCCTATTGACGGTACGGAATAAACAATACCGTCCCGGTCTCATTGAATCTACCTGCCTGCACAGGTGGATTCCGTTGAGCCTGTATGGCCTTTCTTTCAGAACTATTTAGTGATCCAGTCACCATCTGGCGAGTATATACGATACAATTGCTTGAATCATATTTTTTAACAAGCCATCCCGGGCCATGTAAATCTGTGAAAGGAGGGCTTGTGGGACCACTTGCTGCCAACCGATCGAGTTTGCCATATATGATGTATTCCCGATTTCTTCCAAGCAATCTCTTCTTTGCTATTCGGTTTAGCTATCATACCGGTACTGGTAGCATTGTACGTCAAGCTGGCTATTTGGATTGGTAACGTTCGGAGGGGTTACATATGTTATATTTCCGAATTGATCATAGACATATTGGGTACGTTATACTCATGATTGTAGCCTCGCTTTAATATAACTTCCTCCCTGTCTATCTGTATCATGTTCCACCGTATTTGCTTAACAGATATCCAATTCTCATCTTTAAAAATACTCTTGTAAAGGTCGCCTTGGCGACAGAGCCGTCTGCTTTTTGGGAACTTCAGTACCTAGGGTATTTTGATCCACGCTTCACTGGTATCACCCTCCCTTTTCAATCCGTCCGCCTTCGCCATTTCATCTTGAAACTTCTTGCCTTGGGCCGCACGCTAACACATTGTAAACAAATGTATTCCAATTTGTTTAAATATTTCATAAAAAACCTAAACAGAATTATAAAACTTCCTAAATTAGCGACCGCTAATCTCAGTGGCGGCGGAGCCGGTACTAGCCTTTTACTTTCCTGTTGAAGAGAAATAAGGTTGGCCAATATCGCAAAATCACGGCAATCTGACTCCTCCACGTATTGCAATGACGCAGCATTGAGGCCAAGTAATATAACATGCGAGATTTAAAAATGCTATAGCTTTCGACATCACGACAAACACAATAGTTATGCACCAAAAGATGACGTTCCTCAAAGATATCGTGGACCACACCCCGCTCCCGATTGCTGTATTTACAGGCGAACAGCTCAAAATAGAACTTGCCAATCCGGCGATGGTCCGCGCCTGGGGAAAGGGAGATCAGATCGTGGGAAAAAATTATCTTGAAGTACTTCCCGAAATACGCGACGATGTGTTTTTTGAAGAGGCCCTTGGCGTCTTGAGAACAGGCATCCCGGTACATGCCAAGGACAAAAGGACCGATCTCGTAGTCGAGGGGAAACTCCGAACCTTTTATTTCAACTACAGCTTCATCCCCCTTTTTGACGGGCAGGGCAACATCTACGGCGTCATGAATACAGGCGTTGATGTTACGGACCTGCACGAGGCGCGAAACCAGGTGCAGAATGCCGAGGAGCGGCTCCGCGTCGCGATTGATTCATCGGGTCTGGGAACCTACGAAATTGATCTGGCGACAGGTCTGGTCCAAACCAACGATCGGTTCAACACGATCTGTGGCACCCAGCCTCCACTCACCAGCGCCGAGCTCATAGACCGGCTGCATCCCGATGACCTTCCGGTTCGCGAACAGGCGCACCTGAAGGCCGAAACTACAGGGAAAATTGCCTACGAGGCCCGCATACTCAATCACGACCAGACCGTGCGCTGGACCAGGATAAATGGCAGTATACTCAAGGACGAGGACGGCAATCCTTACTCGATTGTCGGAATTGTACAGGACATCAGCGAGCAGCGCGCATTTGAGCAGGAGCTCGAGCGTCAGGTAGCCGAGAGCACCTCAGAACTCAAGAGGTCGAACGACGACCTGCTGCACTTTGCCAGCATCGTCAGCCACGACCTCAGGGAGCCTGTGCGCAAGATCAGTATTTTCAATACGATGCTCCACGACAGCGATGATGCCGGGATCAGCGAGCGATCCAGAAAATTTCTGGACAAGATCGGGCAATCCACAGTAAGGATGGGAAGCATCATAGAGGGCATCTTGGCCTACTCTACCCTTGACAAGACCCTGCAGCCGGTGACAGCCATAGCCCTTGACGTTGTGATTCAGAATGTGAAAACCGACCTGGAACTCATCATGAAGGAGAAAGGCGCCATACTGGTTGCCTGCAAGCTTCCTGAAATAGAAGGCGCTCCGATACTCATCAGCCAGCTGTTCTACAACCTGATGCACAATGCGCTCAAATTCTCCAAGGCCGAAGAACCTCCTAAAATAATTATAACCGCCGTGGAAGTAAACGAGGCAGGCAGGGACTTTATACAGGTTTCGTTGCAGGACAACGGAATTGGCTTCGACCGAGCCTATACCGATAAGATTTTCGGCACCTTTGAGCGGCTGCACTCAAAAGACGATTATGAAGGAAACGGACTTGGGCTGGCGCTCTGCAGAAAAATCGCGAAGAGGCACCAGGGAAGCATCACCGCTTCCAGCCAGAAAGGGAATGGAGCCATTTTTACAGTAACCCTACCTTTAAGGCAGGATGCCGCCACACTCTAGATGCGTTGAAAAATTGGGAAATAAAACATAGAGAGGAGGTTTTTAAGAAGTAAGTTGCCAATCTTTAAAAGGCCATGAATGTAATTAAAGTTAAGACCCAAACCGAACTACGTAGGCCTTATAAAATCTCGCCGAGCATAAATCCTTTTTGATTATGAAACATCATTCCTAAATGCTCCCTAATTGACTAGTGAACCTTCGATATATTCATTTTATAAAGAAATGAAATAAGGCGTTCGTAGCAGTAGGGAATTTAGAAGCCGCACAAAGGGCGTTAGCTGTCAATTGCAAATTTTGCTCCCGCTATGCTTCTCAGCAAAATTTTTGCCCGCTAAAAGATTATCCGTCAAGTAATACGGAGGAGCTATGCCTTTAAAAATTAAAAATATCGGTAATGCATTCTAGATTTCTTACCAATCCGTGGCTGTGTTCAAAATCTACTAGGATCAGTTAAACTGCAGATGTAGCTAAACTGCTCTGAAAATATTACATGCTGTATGCATTTGATAATACATTCAGGTTATCGAAGTTAGAACTTGTCGGAAGCAATATAGATAAAATGATTTTTGACGTAATGACGAATTTTAATCAATGAATTAAACTACAATAGCCAGCTAACTTTGTAAATCTATTAAATTATGTTCTCCAAATTAAAATCTGCTCAGTCTTTCTGTTAATAGCCGAATATACTTTTCTTTCATTTCCGATGATAAAAAAGAAATTTCGATTAATTCTTTCCATTTTGGATTGCTGTCAAACATTTTTCTTATCGTAAGATCAATTACTTTATCACTTAACTGTATCGTTCTTTTCCAAAATATTCTATCAGATCACCAGATTTAAAATTACTTTTTTTTCCTTTTAAAGCAAGAGCCATTTCTTCCTGAGGATTTTTAATAGCGATAGATAAATTCAATAAGTCATATCCGGGAGTCAACTTAACCTGTCCAGATTTTGTCATTAGTGAAAAATTTTTCAAATGCATGTATTCATTTCCGGTTATAAAACAAAAAATAATTCTTTTGAAAAACGCAGCTTTCTCAACGGAAGGAAAAGTGCGGTATTCGTCAATAACCTGTACAACTTTTTCCATTGTAAAATTATATTTGGTATTTCTTGAACTTCCTGTCAGCTGGGCAAAATCCTCGGTAGCGTATTTTCTGTTTTTGCCAAAGCGGTCAAATCTTTTGATAAAATATGATTTTGAGTTGTCTTTTCCATACACCAGTCCATGCAGCGGGACGCTTATTCCAAAAAATTTGGCCATCCGCGTAGTCAAATCTTCATTTTCGGGCAATTCTGGAAAAATGTAACTCTGAGGTTTTATAATGAAATTTCCATGCTGATCTACAATCTCAAACTGCTGGTTTCTGGCAGACAGTATCGCGCTTAATTTTGGCTGTACGCCCTGAATTGACAACTTAGTTGCCGTTGCGCTGCTTCCTGTCTCAATTCTGATGCAGAGAATGGAAGGCGCTTAAGGGTTTTTAAATCAGGCGAAAGCATTCGCAAACCTGTTTCACTGTATACATTTTCACCACACGGTTCATATGTAATTAGATATCTATTCATTATCAATTGCTTTTACAGTTACAGCTTCTACCAGGTCACCCCCGATTGCACCAAGCTGTGTCAAATCATCTTTTCTATCAATCTTATTTATCTTTAAGAGTCCCTCGAGCATAATTCCCTCAGGAAGAAGCCCTTCGAAAAAAGGGGGAAATCGTTAAATGAATAGGTGCTATGACTTACAGGCATAGTTAATGAAACAGGTGCTAAGGCATATCCATCATCATATGTAAATTGATATTTTCCATAATCATCTTGGGAAAGAATTCCGGCTCTAATATCATGAAGGTAAACAATGGCACTTCTCATAATTTATTTGTTAGAGGGCTTATTAATCTAATCTCTATATTTAGAACTTTCATGACGGCCTTTAAGTTGTCCCATCGTATCGACTCCTTATTTTTCTCTATATTGAAAACCGTAGTTTTGCCAATACCAGCAAAATCTGCAAGCTGTAACTGCGTTAGTCCAGCTTCTTTACGATGAATTTTAATAAATGCGCCTAAATTAAAATCTTCCATTTTTACCGTTTTAGCGGTAAATGTAAGTAAACATGTTTATTAACGAAGACAATGGAATGAATCCAATGTTGTTTTACTGCTATAACGGTAAAATTAAAGTACCAATACTCTTGCTGAGAATTTCCTCGATCTTTTTATTTACTATAGGATTAAGCTGGCGCAGCGTGCTTCCTGCCGACAGTGGCAGGTACACAGCCAGCGTGGGTCAATGCGCGCCCCCTGGAACCTGTTCGGGGCAGCTCCTTCTAAACTTGCAAACTTGCTGCCCCATTATAAACATTAAGGCTAAGGAAGAAAATGTAACGCGAAAGGACCTGGAGCAGCTTGGAAGCTTCCTGCTCGGAGAATTAGAGAAAATGCTTAAAAAAAAGGAGTCATGCCAGGGCCCGGAGGTTTCCGATGCCGAGTGGCTGAATGGAAAGGCAGTACGCAGCTTGCTGCAGATCTCGCCCGGCTCGCTCCAAAAGCTCAGGGTTTCCGGGAAGCTCGGTTTCAGCGAAACGCGTGGCACCTACTTTCACTGCAGGGCTGACCTTGAGCGCATCTTCAATGGCCGAGGTTAACCCTTCCGCCTACTTTGCGGCATTGCAAAACGACCGGCGGCTCGACGCATGGCATATAGCGATCGTGGCCGCATTGTTGCATATCGCCATCGAACAAGGCGGGCGGCGCAGGCTCACGGCAAGCCGTCGCGAGCTGGTGGCCCTTTCGCATATCAGGTCGCTGCCCACCTTTCACAAATGCCTGCGTGGCCTCCAGGAATTTGGTTATCGTCTATTCGCCATCATTCGATCCCCGTGGCAGGAGCCAGATAGAGCTGGTGCCGCCCTGAAGCGGGATCTTCGTGTAATCGCCTGTATGTAGCTGTGCCGTACTCCAACTACCCTTGCTTCAGCTGTTGCTATCTGCAGCTCGGCGCTAGATAATTATATAAATATTCCATAAAGATATATAATGTTAGCAGGTGTAAAATGTTGCAATTTTATCTGATGCGAAATTGCAGTACCATGAAAAAGTTCATCCGCGACAATTCGCTTTCACTGACCTTCGCGCTGCTTTTTGCGGTTTCCATGGCCGGCCAGACCTTCTTCGGCTACAAGGAGCACCTGAAAGAACTGTCCGAGGGCGGAGCGGACCCAGTATCTGTTCTGCAGTATCTGTCATCTGGACATTTCCTGCAGGCCACGTTTGAAAACTGGGAGTCGGAATTCCTGCAGATGGCACTGCTGGTGGTCCTGACGATATTCCTGCAGCAGAAAGGGTCGTCGGAATCCAAAGATTTCGATACTGATGAGCCGGTCGATCGCGAGCCAGATCCTCTGCGAAGAGGTGCGCCGTGGCCTGTACGCCAAAGCGGCTGGATATTGGCAGCTTACAAGCACTCGCTCACTATCGCGCTCCTGCTGCTTTTTGCGGCGAGTTTCGCCGGCCATTTTTACGGGAGCCTCGAAGACGAGAACCTGCAGCTGCGCATGGCGGGCAAGCCAGCGGAAAGCGCCAGCGAGTATCTTGCTGGTTCGAGGTTCTGGTTCGAGTCGTTCCAGAACTGGCAGAGCGAATTCCTTTCCATCTTTGCAATAATCATCCTCTCTATATTCCTGCGGCAGAATGGCTCTTCGCAATCCAAGCCCGTGGACGCGCCGAATAGCGAGACTGGAGAATAAAACGTAAAAAATAACAAATATGCCATCAGAAAAAGTCAAGGCTTGCGCGCAGGCCATTGCCGAAAAAAAATGGAAGATCGCTTTCGTGGAAAGTGCCACGGCAGGCAGGATGTGCTCTGAATTTTCCCTGACCGCGCATTCGGGCGACATCCTGCGGGGAGGAATTTCCTGCTATGAGGTCTTCATCAAGGAAGACATACTGAAGGTGCCGCACGAGCTGATTGAAAAGCACACGCCGGAATCTGCTGAAGTGACAGCGTCTCTGGCCCGCAATGCCGCGGCTCTTTTCAGGTGTGAAATCGTGGTAGCCGTAACAGGGCTGACCGCCCCAGGAGGCAGCGAGACGTCCGACAAGCCGGTAGGCACCATGTTCCTGCACATCATCCTGCCGGGCAGCCAGATTGCGCACCGCGAAATCTTCACGGGCATCCCTGAAGATATCGTGCTTATGGCAATAGACAGGACGGCAGAATTGCTAATAGAAGCCACCAATGCTAGCAGTCGTTAAGCTTTTTATCAGCCATCTAAAGTATTGCAAGGGGCATTGGATAGCGTCCGCTCGGGCGGCACTTCCTGACCGCCCCGATGTCGTAATAATGAAACCACTTAAATTAAAAATAGAACCATGAGAAAAATTACAGCACGAATTATCGGAGCAATGGCGCTCCTGGCGGCAACCGGCGCCAGCGCGCAGCGGGGACTGCCCCCGGGTGACGTGACCAAGGTCACCCATACTACCAAATATGCCGAGCACCTGGATTTCCTGCCGGAAATGGCCAAGCTGCTCAAGGTTCCCGAAGGCTGGAGCGTGAGCGTAGCCGCTTCCGGACTGGGCAAGCCCAGGATGATGCACCTGATGCCGGACGGCAGGCTTTATGTCACCCGCCGCGATGCGGGAGACGTGCTGCTGCTGACGGATAAGGACGGCGACAGCAAGTTCGAGGATGCCGTGACGGTAGTGGCCGAGTTCAAGGGCGTCCATGGGATAGCCGAAAAGGACGGCTGGCTCTACCTGTGCAACAACAACGAGCTCCGACGCTACCGCATCGGGGCCGGGGGCATGCTGGAAGGAAAAGAAATGCTTTTCAAGGACATGCCTAGTGCAGGGCAGCACCCGAACCGCACCATGGGATTCGGGCCCGACGGCAAGCTCTATATTTCCGTGGGCACGCTCTGCAACGACTGCAAGGAATCCGACCGCGAAGCCGCTACCCTGCTGCAGGTCGATCCCGTTTCCTGGACCCGCACCATCTACGCCTCGGGACTTCGCAACATGATAGGATTCGACTGGCACCCACAGACCGGCGCGCTTTACGGCCTGGACAACGGAGGCGACGCCAAGGGCGACAACTGGCCTCCGGAAGAGCTCAACCGCATAGAAGGGGGAAAGAATTATGGCTATCCTTTTGCTTACGGGAAAAAAGAAGTCGACCAGTCCAGGGAAGACCCCGCGGGCAACAGCAAGGAAGAATGGGTAAAGAATACCGAGCCTTCCGTACTTGAGTTCCAGGCCCATATGGCGCCCATCGGCTTCCGGTTCTTCCCGGCCGGCACTACGCTGGCAGGCAACGGGCTGGTCTGCTGGCACGGCTCCTGGAACCGAAAGGGATCCGTCGGCTTCAAGGTCCAGCTGATCCGATTTTCCAACGGCATTCCCGTAGCTGCTGAAGACTTCCTTTCCGGCTTCCTGAAAGGAAAGACCCGATTTGGTAGGGCGGCGGGTGTAGCCATAAGCACATCGGGCACGGTATACGTTACCGATGACGCCAACGGAGTACTCTATTGTATAAAACAAAACTAACCCTTATGAAAAAACTAGCATACTGTTTCCTGCTTGCCGGATGCGCGGCAGCGATACCCGACCAGCCAACCGCACGAATCGAATTTGCCGCCCCGGAGAGCTACCCTGAAGGCATTGCCTATGACAGCATCTCAGATTCTTTTATCGTGTCTTCCGCAAGGCTGGGGACCCTGGGCAGGGTGACGCCTGGCGGCGCCTACACCAAATTGATCGAAGATTCTTCTTTTAAGTCAACCTACGGAATCAAGGTGCATCCTGACGGCAAGCGCGTATTTGCCTGCGTCGGGGATGCCAACTACAGCAAGTTCACTTCCCCTGCCACACGAAAGAAAATGGCGCGCCTGGTAGCGGTCGACCTTTTGACCGGCAGGAAAGTAAGCGATATCGACCTGGCAGGCCTGGTCCCGGGAGAACATTTCCCAAACGACCTGGCTTTCGACAGCGGCCAGAATGCCTACATTACCGACAGCTTCGCCAACGTGGTCTACAAGGTCACGCCCCAGGGAAAGGCTTCGGTATTTGCCGACAGCCCGCTTTTCAAGACAAAGGGCATAGGGCTCAACGGCATCGCTTGGCATCCGGACGGCTACCTGCTCGTTGTGAGCAGCGGCACCGGGGCCCTCTACAAAATCGACACGAAGGATCCGAAGAAGGTTTCAAGAGTCGCTGCCGAACAGTTCTTTATTAACGGGGACGGACTGCTGCTTACCGACAGGGACAAGCTTGTCGTAGTACAGAACGGAGGAAGCGACAAGATCTACGAGCTGGCATCGGAAGACGGCTGGGCCACAGCAAGGCTTTCGGCCTCTACCCTTGCGGCAGACAGGTTCACCTACCCTTCTACCGCGGCAAGCGCAAAAGGAAAGGTCTGGGTGATGAACGCCAATTTTTCTGAGATCGTCGACAGCACCTCGGTGCCGTCACAGAAATTTGCGATCCAGCACGCGCGCCTGGTGCCACTGCCGAAATAGCGGCAAGCGCTGCCGAGAGCCTGAGAAGTTTTAACATCTGTTTGCACTTATTAACTTTTCTATAAAAAAATAGACCGCAGACATTCCGTAGCTTTATAATGAATTCAGGAAGTCCCGTCGCGCGCGGCGGCTGAAGCGGCGCCAATCGGGGCGAAAAGGATAAAAATAAAGGGCCGCAAGCCCACTAAATCAATAACCAATCAAATACAACCACACATGGCGAATCAAAATGCACCAAAAAAAGACGGCAGGGGGCAGCGCACCGTGCCACCCAAGTCAGCCGCGGCTGACGGATTGAGAGAATTGTTCATTGACGAGCTGAAAGACATTGTCTATGCGGAGCGCGCACTTGTCAAGGCGCTGCCGAAAATGGCCAATAATGCCCACGATCCCGGCCTTAAGGTTTCCATCGAGGAGCATGTAGCCGTAACCGAAGGCCAGGTGGAGCGCCTTGTCAAAGTTTTCGAGATACTTGGCGAATCTGACCGGGGCAAAAAATGTGATGCCATGGAAGGCCTCATCAAGGAAGGCGAAAGCATCCTTGAGGAAACAGAGCCGGGACCCGTAAGGGATGCCGGGATCATTTCCGCTTCCCAAAAGATAGAGCATTACGAGATCGCCTCCTACGGCACCCTTGTAGCCTTTGCAAAAATCTTGGGCGAGAACGAGGTGGCAGCCCTCCTGGAAGAAACACTGGCGGAGGAAAAAGAAGCCGACGATAAGCTGACCGACGCCGCCTACAGCGGCATCAACCTGGAAGCAGCCGGTGAAAAAGCGGCAAAGGACGGACCGCAGTCCAAAGAAGTGCTGTAATATACTACTTAGGGCTGCCTGAAAATAATTCAGGCAGCCCTTTTTTCTATGATGCCCTGATAACAGCAGGTGACCCACCGCTCATCACTGGGGCGATGGCACTCTGACACCAAAAATAAACGCATGGAACCCAACAGCCGAATAGAAACCCTTGACCCGCTGGCTGGCCCCGACAGCAGGGTGCTGATCCTGGGGACGGCTCCAGGAGCCCTTGCGATGCAATCGGGAGAGTATTTCGCCCATCCCAGAAACCAGTTCTGGAGGCTTCTTTTTGCTGTATTCGAGACGTCCTCGGCGGTCAGCTACCAGGAAAAAATGAAGTTTCTTCAGGCCAGAGGGATTGCGCTGTGGGAGGTTCTTGAAAGCTGCGAGCGCATCGGAAGCAGCGACAGCGCGATTCGAAACGAGAGGCCTAACGACGTGCCCCGGTTTCTGGCGCAGCATCCGAGAATCAGGCATGTCTTTTTCGACAGCAGGGCAGCCAAGAAATTCTACCAGAAGTACCACCCGCTGCTCGACACGATAGAATACGGCCTGCTTCCCTCGCCCAGCCCCGCCTATGCCTCCATGACCTTCGAACAGAAGCTCGAGAAGTGGAAAGCCGTCAGGCTGGCAGCTGACTCGCTCCCGCAGCTGCAAGCAGGCCGGTAAGACAGCCGGCCGCATCAAAAACTTAATAAATATAAAACGATACCATGAAAGCAATCATCCTGCTCGGGACACTGAAAGAAAACGGAACATCCAACACGGCGGCTTTAGCTGATTTTGCTGCAGGCTACCTGAAAAAAGAAAAGATAGAATGCGAGATCCTTCGCCTGGCGGAACACGAGATCGGCAGGGGTACCTACATTCGGATGGAAAAGCCGGACGGCTTCCCGGCCATCTACAAGAAAATACTGGAGGCGGACATCGTGCTCTTTGCGACCCCAATATGGTGGAACAGCCATTCGTCCGAAATACAGCGCATCATTGAACGCCTGGACGAGGTTTACGATATCATCAACGAAGGGAAGCCCTCGCCGCTGGATGGAAAGCTCGGGGGCGTCATCATCACCGGCGATTCCGACGGCGTCGAGCACGTGACCGGGAATATTGCCAATTTTTTCTGCAGCATCGGCATCACCGTACCGGCCTACGCCTCGCTTGGCGTCATCTGGGAAGGCCACGGCAAGCAGAAAAAGCAGACGAAGTCCAGCCTGACCAGGTATTACGAAAAAGAATATGCATCCGACGCGGCATCGATGGCCAAGTCATTTGCCAGGCTGGGAGGCCTTAAGAAATAAATGCAGGCCAGGCTTATGCGACTCATGTCCAATAACTATCGTAACGATATAACGGTGCCGTCCGTGTCGGGAGCGCTCCAGCCCTCAGAAACCTTGACGCAAGCGTAATTTTTGCAAGGCGCATCGGTTACAAAAAAGCCTGCAGGATAGGATTCCTGCAGGCTTCACATATAAAGCTTGGCATATAGCTTACATCCTTTTTTCTGCCACGCCAGTCAATTCCATCGCATCTGCATTCACCGATACGATGGCAACATCGGTAAGTATCTTATCGGCTTCAATTTCTTCTGCTAGCGTCTGTTGCAGCAGTTTAGCGGCATCATTCTCTCCGAGCGCCTTTGCGAAAGCAAGAAGCGTTCCGTAAGTCGCAATTTCATAATGTTCCACTTTTTGAGAGGCAGCAATGATTCCGGCATCCCTTACCGGTCCCGGATGCGTTTCCTCAAGAATACCGTTTCCTTCTAGAATAAGTCCAGCCATTGCTTCGCATTTCTTGCCTTGGGCTTCCTGTCCCAGCAGCTCAAAAATAGTCTCAAGCCGAACCACCTGGTTTTTAGTTACGGCAAGATGGTCTTTGATGCTGGATTTCAAACTCGGGTCCGTGGCATTTGCTTCCATGTTCGGCAGTGCTTTCACCAGCGCATTTTCTGCCCAGTAGATATCCTTTAAGCATTCTAGAAAGAGCGCCCCAAGATTAGTCGCGGCATCAGCTGCCGGGGCAACAGTCACCTGGCTCGGCGCATTTTCCCCCGCACCCTTTTTACTTGATTCTTTTGAATTTTTCATATCACGTATATTTTTGTTGGTTAGATTTATTTGTCAGCGTTCAATACCTCTTCTCTCTTCCAGTAGCGGTGGCCGGCGATGGCATTGATAAATTCCGAAGCGAATCCTGCATCTCCCACGGTACTGCTCGAAATAATGCCCCCGTCGATAAGCGCATCGCCTTTGGCTAAAAACTGCGGTGCGGAAAGCAGATCGATACCGTCGCCTTCCGTTCCGATGATTTTGCAATGCCTGTACGCGTCATTTATAAATTCCATAGCGTCTAAATTATCGCCCAGGGCTAGCTGCGTATTTCCAGAAGGAACAAAAATGGCATCAAAAAGAACTGAGGAAGCTGTAAAAAAACTGAAATCCACACCAATTGATCCGCCCTCTTCCGTGCTGACAAAACCCAGGTGCGGTGCGATGATGCAAGCTTTCGCATCCTGTTCCAATAGTGCTTTCTTGATTCCCATCACAGAAGCTTCGCTCACCCCGTCATTGCACAAAAAGGCAATTTTTCTGGATGCGATCGTAGGTGTCACGGTCGGATTTTTTATCATGCTCAGGGCGTCCGAAATTTGGATATCTCCAGAAACTTCCTTGGGCTCTTTTGTTCCCACATCATCTGCTCCCACGCCGTGGTTCATCGGTTTTTCCGGCTGCGCCGGGACTTTCATTCCAAGCCCTGTGGCGACGCGTTCGGCTAATTCCAAATTCACCTGTGAAAGCAATCCCAGCATGCGAGAACGTATTGCGGTATTTTCTACTTTACCCAATTCAAAACGCAGCGCTTTGATCATATGGTTCTGCTCAGTGGTAGTCTGGCTTTCGAAAAACATTTTGGCTTGGCTGAAATGGTCGGTAAAACTATCGCTTCGTTGGCGAACCTTGTGTGCTTCAATTCGTTCATTAAAGCTTGAAAAGCCACCTTCAGCGATCATCGCTTGGTAAGGACATCCTCCGCCCAAAGAATTTGGGTGATAACTCACGCGTCCTTTATTGATTTCTTGTCGCATGTGTCCGTCGCGCTGGTTATTGTGCGTTGGAGAAATGCTTCTGTTGATCGGAATTTCATGAAAGTTGGGACTGCCCAATCGAGACAGCTGCGTATCTGTATAAGAAAACAACCTTCCTTGCAATAGCGGATCATTTGTAAAATCAATGCCCGGAACTACGTGTCCTGGATGGAAAGCAATTTGTTCCGTTTCAGCAAAAAAGTTATCTGGATTTCGGTTTAAAACCATCCTCCCAACAATTGTCACGGGAACCAATTCCTCAGGTACCAATTTGGTAGGATCTAAAAGATCAAATCCAAATTTATGCTCATCTGCTTCCGGGATCAGCTGCACGCCAAGTTCCCATTCTGGAAAATTTCCCTGTTCAATAGCTTCCCATAAATCTTGCCTGTGGAAATCAGGATTTTTTCCGGAAATTTTCTGCGCTTCGTCCCATACTACGGCGTGCGTTCCTAATTTTGGCTTCCAGTGAATCTTGACAAAATGAGATTCATTCGCCTCATTGATAAATCTGAACGTATGTACTCCGAAGCCTTCCTGCATTCTGTAACTTCTGGGAATGGCGCGGTCAGACATCAGCCACATAATCATGTGCATGGATTCTGGCATCAGTGAAATAAAATCCCAAAACGTGTCATGCGCTGATGCTGCCTGAGGGATTTCATTGTGAGGCTCTGGTTTTACAGCATGAACAAGGTCTGGGAATTTGTTGGCGTCTTGGATAAAGAACACCGGAATGTTATTTCCCACGAAATCGTAAATTCCCTCTTCAGTATAAAATTTAACAGAGAAGCCACGAACATCTCTCGCCAAATCTGTGGAACCTCTCGAACCGGCAACTGTAGAAAACCGAGCAAAAACGGGTGTTTTCTGATTCATTTCTTGTAAAAAACCTGCTTTGGTAAATTCCGGAATTGGGTTGGTGACTTCAAAAAAGCCATGCGCTCCTGAACCGCGCGCATGCACAATTCGTTCCGGAATTCTTTCATGGTCAAAATGTGTGATTTTTTCTCTTAAAATAAAATCCTCGAGCAATGACGGACCTCGTTCGCCGGCTTTCAGCGAATTATTGTCATCATTAATTTTGACACCTTGGTTTGTGGTCAAAAACTTATTAGTCCCGTCTGATTTGTTGATGCTCAAATCTTCTTGTTTGGCTTCTTGCTGATTAGGCTTGCCTGTATTTTTTTCCATTGTGCTTGTTGATTAAATTGTAGATAAAGTACGTGATTCTCAGACCGATAAGCCTTACATAATTCGCTATTGTTTATTATATGATGTGTTGTGAATTGCTTAAACTTTTATAAGCCAAATATTTGAAATCAGACCTTTTTCAAATGCTTCGCACATTCATTTTCATATACCTCTCGGCGTAATCCAGTACTCGAAAAACGATGGTTTCTGGAATTATAAATGAGTAAAATTCTATTTTCTTCGCAGTACCTTTTTCCAGTAAATTCCTTTTCCCGATACTCTTCTCCGATAATTCTGACGTCTATATGAAACAATCGTAAAATGTCATCTAAATCCTGTTCCGTGGTGTAGGGTATAATCTCGTCGACGAACTTGCACCCTTTTAACTGGGTGTATCGTTCCACGAGGGTTTGGGTTGGCCTGTTTTTTTCTGGTCGGTCGATTGTGGGGTCAGTTTGAAGCCCTACAATCAGGTAATCACACTGTGTTTTTGCGTCAGCGAGCATGCGGATATGGCCTGCGTGTAGCAGGTCAAATGTGCTGAAAGTAATGCCGATGGTTGGTTTTGGTTCCATTTTTTATCATTTAAATTGTCATTCTCAAAGGCTGAATTGGTCGTTTGAATGCTTTCACGAGTTGCTGTTGCGCTAGAATTGCTGTAATAAAATCACGTTCTGGGATTCGGTTTGAATGTTCGTCTAAATCCCAAATACCGCAATTGCTAAAGCTGGTCAAATCATCCCAATCTGGGCGATCGGTCACTGGATAAATGCACATCCCATAAAATTCCACGCCGTTTTTCATAGCAATGATGCTTTGTTCCGTTACTTCTTCCAGCCAAGGAATTCGGCCACAGCCAAAATGTCCCGTCTCCGATAAAAAAATGGGCTTTCCGTAACGCGCGTAAACGCTTTCAAGCATTTTGCTCAATGGTTTTCTTCTTGATTCCATTTCCGGCCATGGCAAAGTTTGTCCCGGTCCTTGCCACTGGCAGTTCCAGTAATAATTGAAGCCCAGAATGTCCAGCATTGATTCGTCGCCGCCTAATTCAGGGCAAATTCTTCCGGAAATGATATCCATTGCCTGAAACTGATGCTGGTTTCTTTCGTGCAGACAGGCTTCGGTTTCATCTTCACACAAATGGATTTTCACCATGGGTTCCACCAAGATAATCCTGCAGGACGGGTCAGCGGCTTTTAAGGCATTGATACCCAGAATGGCGGCTTTGCAGAGATGGTATTTGATATCCCAACCGCTATTTACCGCAAAGGGGACGGTACCGCGAACATCGCCGGAATGCCACGCCAGAAAGCTTATTTCATTAATGGGAACCACCAACAGCGGCTGTTTTGCGTGGGCCGCATAAAATTTCGCGAAAGCCTCACAGAGCTTGACAAATCGGTCGCAAAAGTTGGGATGCGTTGGATAAATTCCATCTGGATAGCCGAAGTGGATTAGATCCCAAATCTGTTGTATTCCATATCGTTCGGCGGCATACATTCGATGTAAAACCTCAGAAAAATTGAATTCTCCAGGCACTTTCTCCACATTGCTCCAGCAAATTCCTTCTCGAACCGTCATTATCCCGATTTCTGACAATAGCCGATAATCTTCGTCCACGCGGATATTGTGCTGGGTTTCAAAGAGCAAATTGACTCTTTCTCCAGAACGATTTATATGGTCGGCACATTCGAAACCGCCCATAAAAAATGTTTGAAACGGATTCATCAGATGACGGCTTTATAATTTTCTGGTGCTGTTTCTTCGAGCGAAGCAAATAAATCCAATGCATTTTTAAATGCTTGGTCCATATTGAAATACTTGTAATTGGCGAGTCGTCCCACGAAATAAACGTCGGTTAACTTATCCGCTTCTTCTTTGTATTTGTCGTATATCTTCTGGTTTCTTGGATTTGGAACCGGATAATAGGGTTCGCCGCCATCAACCGTAAACTCTTTCACGACCGTGGTTTTTTCTGATTGTTGGTTTCCAAAATGCTTGTACTCAATAATTCTAGTGAAATCAACTTCCATTCCTGGGTAATTGACCACCGAATTTTCTTGGAAATATTGTTGGTCTAAAGTTTCGCTGACAAAATTTATTGAGCGGTATTCCAATTTTTCCTCCATGCTGTGCTTGAAATCAAAGAAGCGGTCGACAGGTCCGGTGTAAAATAATTTTCCATAACCCGCATATTCGTCCATAACGTCAAAATAGTCGGTATTCAGGAGAATTTCTATGTTATTGTTGGCTAAAATTGAATTAAATAATTGGGTGTAACCGCCTTTTGGAAGCGCTTGGTATTTATCCGAAAAATAGCGGTCGTCATAATTGCTTCGCACTGGAATTCGTTCTAATACCGAAGCATCCAACTCGGCAGGAAATTTGTCCCATTGCTTTTTGGTATAATGCTTGAACATTTTTTCGTACAATACCTTGCCTACTCGATTCAGAACTGCTTCTTCGCCGTTGGCAGGTTTTTCGAACGGTTTTCTATTGGTTTCTAACCACGCAGACATTTCCTCTTCTGAAGTGATATTTTCTCCAAATAACGTATTGACCGTGGTGATATTTACCGGAATCGGCACGTTTTTATCGTCCACGCGAGCCACAACTTTGTGCTCCCACGGATACCAATCTGAAAATTGCTGCACATACTTCCAGACGATTTCTTCATTGGTATGGAAAAGGTGCGCGCCATACTTGGAAACCAAGATGCCGTTGTCATCCATATAATCATAACAATTTCCCGCAATGTGGTCGCGTTTTTCGATAATAAGAACTTTTTTTCCAAAAGATGCATAACGTTCCGCTAAAACCGCTCCCGAAATTCCTGCGCCAATAATTAATATGTCGATGTTTTTCATAAAGCTTTTTGTTTGATGATGGCACTCATTTTTTGGGCAGTAGCGTCCCAAGACGTGTTTGCAAGGATTTCTTTGTAAGACAAAAGATTCGAGTTGTTTCCTAAAGAAACGTATGAAATTGCTTCGCAAAAATCATCCGCGTTTTCAATTAGTGCCACACAATCTGCGTAATCTCTGACCACGTCTTTAATTTTGGTGGAAATAATTGGCTTTCCAGCCGCCATATATTCCAAAGTTTTCGTTGGGCTTATAAATTTGGTCGAATCGTTCAAAGCGAAAGGCATCATGGCGATGTCAAAAGCTTTCAAATAGGCAGGAAGTTCATCGTATGTTTTCATGCCCAGATAGTGAATATTGGTCAATCTTGGCAAATCGCTGTCACCGATTTTCGCCAGCGGGCCAATCATTACAAAAGAAACTTCTGGCGACTTTTCAGCAGTTTCATGTAATAATTCTAAATCGATTCGCTCGTCAATCACGCCATAATAACCCACGACTGGCGCCTTGATATGAGCAATGTCCATTGGGATTTCAATTCCGTTCAAGGCTTGTGCAAAATGTGATTCGTCGACTGAACTTGGAAAACAGTATGCATTTCCGTGCATTTTTTTCTTAGATTCATAAAGTGATTTTCCACCGGTAAAAACGATATCTGCATTGGAAATCAAAAATTTTTCTTGGTCAATTAATTCCTGCGGTGCGCCTTTAAACAAGGAAAGTTCATCCATGCAGTCATAAATGATGGTTTCAAAATTTAGTTCTTGCAACAGCTCGCTGAAGGCTGCAGAATAAAACCATCCCATGGAAACTTGGGAATTGGAAACATACTTTGAAAGTACATTTGAAATGTCTTTTATGGTTCTTACCTTGGGCTGCAGCACATGAAGCTGCTGATTGACTTCGGTTAAGATTGCCGTATTTTCTTCTTCTGGATCGAAACCGATCGGCTCTTCGACAAAAAGAACTTTTAAATCTTTAGCGAGCCTGCTGATGATATGCTGTGGCCTTTGGTACACGAACTGCCATCTGAGGTGGCAAAAGACAATCATGTCATAATTTTTGCCATTTTCTTTGTTAGTAGATTTGTTCGTGTTGACACCTTCTTCATGCGCCGATCTAAAATTTTTCATGTTAATTTTCAGTTAGTTGGTTGCTTGATTCTTCAGATAAAGGTAGCACGCAGCACTGCAAACTAATTACATGATATTAAAATTTAGTTACATCTAATCGTGCATTGAAAATAAATCAGAAAACTACTTGGGTGTGGCCGCAGCGTCTTGCCGGCCCGCACCGGATTACAAATGCAAGCCCATACAGTAATTGGGAATTGTCAGCGCGCAGGGAGCTGTTTTTACAAAACAGGAAAAATACTTAAGGGGCAATGCTCGCCAGCCCCTAGTTGATTACCATTACATAATTGGCAATGTCGAATGCCGAAGTTGCATACCGCCACTGTATTTTCAGTGCGCTTTCGATTGCGCTTTTCAATTTTTCAAAACTGTTGGTCTTGACGATACAGAGGTTCGCTCCAAAGCTGAGGCTAGATTCAATATGGCTTTCAGCATTTGAGGTCGAGTAGATTGCTATGGGAAGGCTGCTGAATTTCGGATCTGAACGCAGCACCTTGAGCACCTCCATGCCCCCTACCCGTGGCATATTGAGATCCAGGAACAGGATATGGGGCAGTTCAGCAGCAGTGCTGAAAAACTCCAGCGCCTCTTCTCCGTCCTTCAGTAAGGCCAGGGTACTCTTGACCCGAAGTGAGGAGAAGGCGTCCTTAAAAAGATCCCTGTCGTTAGGATCGTCATCTACCAGCACGGCCATAACCCTGTCTATCCCATACAGCATTGTTTTTTTACTTAATACTTATATAGTAAAGCTATAAAAAATACCTGCAATGGCAAATTTGATTCAAACTATGCGATAAGGTTGATCGTCTAGTCGAAGCCTGCGTGACCTGGAATTCAAAACCTCTCAATATCAAAGCGGACCCGCGACAGCATTGCCGACAAGTTATACGCCGGAAACAATCTTTAACTTTTGGTTGCAATTATTAACGTCCTGTAGCTTTTCAGTCCGTCCGCAAAACCCTAACTTTAAATTGGCACTGGCTTCAAGATGTGTTGATGGTTTGTTCTAAATAGGCAACTAAAAAATAGTTTATAATATACGGGGTCGGGCATCTTCGCCCTGCAGACCACAAAAAAGGAAGCCCTCGAAGCGTCAAGCGCCGCAGTTATAAATTCCCTTAGCGTAAACAGCTGGGGAAAGAAGCTGACCTTTTATGGCCTCAAGGCAAAGAAGCCGATAAAGTTCGGGAATAAGGTCCTTCAAGGCCCGACCCTTTACCATGGTGAGCAGGAGACCTTTCAGGATTTTTACAAGTATGTCGATATCTGGGGGCTCACTGGAAATGCCTTTTTCCTGAGCAACACTGTGATCATTGACTGCAAAGACAAGCTATTCGGAGTGCTTTGAATACCTAAATAAGCAGCGCGTGGCAGTCTGCTAACTCCAAGCAGGGCGGGCTAAAAAGTACCCCGAACACGTGCATTACAAATCGTTCGCATGTGGCAGCGCTGTATTCCAATTTGTTCAAAAGAAGCGCAAGTCACAAATCCCAGGCTGACGTAAAATGGACCAGCGCGGTCTCCTGGTGGCGGGAAAATCTCCCCGGACTCACCGAAAGAAAAATCCCGGCATTCCTGCCGGGATTTCTGAGCAATACCTGCCGCCGTTCCTATTGCCGTGTTGCTGATCGGTTTCCGCATAAATGCGCCGACGTTGGTCTAATCCTGCACGAACGGGCGGAAAGTGCAGGAACCAGTTACAGCCTCCTCGGCAATCTGACTGCCCGTCATCTTCGTTACAAACGGCAGCGGGCATTTTTATCTGCTATCAATGCAATTCACCATAAATCCAAAGCGGGATATGCGAAGGAGCTTGAGCCTGCCGGGTCATATTCTCACTGCCAGTGCTGTACCCATAGAAATAGAAAAGGACGATATGGCAAACCTTAGGGTCTCGCTTGACCGAACATACCATTATATCAATTATATTATATCAAATGCAAGGACCGCTCCTTCCAAAGTTAGTTAAAGATACGCAGAATGCCTTATACCTTTTTCAGCAACTGTTACATTTTTAACAGGCTACCATTTCCCGTCCAGACATGGTACAGAATCGTACGCAGTCTAAGGCCGTAATGCAAAATAACTTCTGCAGGTAACGGTCTTGACTAATCCTGCAACTTCTGGCGCGCAATCATATAACTTTTCCCTCATTCTTTCGATGTAATTTTACTCAACTGGCGGTACGGTACCAGTGGCCCTGGCACAGGCTCAACGACCAAAAAAATGCCGCCGACATTAAATCACGAGGAAAAAAAGCAAGCTATGAAAACACAATTGCATGATTCCATCCGCACGGCATACGCCGACTTTATAGTGGGACAGAACCATCCCTGCGTGATGGCCAATACCGTCTTTCAGATGGAAAATTACCAGTTGCGGGTGTATGACGATATCGAATCGGCTTCGAACACAGAATCCATACTTAAAGATATCAGTGCCTATCTTGAGGGGTACGATTTAAGCTCCAGCAAGTTTGAGTCCCTGATCCTTTGCTTTGAACACAGCTCCTTTGCCAGCGAGGGCGACTTCGAGCGCGCCCTATGGGCATTGCTGCAGCGCCTGCATGAAGCGGACAGCTCGCCTTGGGACCCCAAAGTCAGCGCCGATCCCGACGACGCCAATTTTAGCTTCAGCCTTGGCGGCACCGCATTTTATATTATAGGGATGCATCCTGTGAGCTCCCGCCTTGCGCGCCGCGCACCTTATTGCACGGTAGTGCTGAACCTCCACTGGCAGTTTGAGAAGCTGCGCGAGATGGGGTCCTACGATACGGTCCGCAACCGGATCCGCCGCAGGGACGAGGCCCTGCAGGGAAGCATCAATCCCGCCCTCGCGGACTTCGGAAATGCGAGCGAGACCAGGCAGTACAGCGGCAGGAATGTAGAACCGGACTGGAAGTGCCCCTTCCGCCATAAAAATTAGCTAAAATGAGCAACTATACTATTATCGAGCCGCAGACCGGCACCGCATTCACCATAAAAAAGGGCCAGATCCTGACCGTGTCCGATCCGCTCGGACGCCAGGTCAGCGACATGGTGCTGTTTAACCTGCAGGACAAAAGGGAGAAAATCTCCGCTGGAAAATCAATGGATTTCGAGGAGACCATCCTGCTGACCAAGGGCAACTACCTCTGGAGCAACCGCTCCCGCAAGATGATGGAAATCATCGAGGACACCAACGGCCGCAATGACTTTCTGCTGGCTCCTTGCAGTCCGGAGACTTTCCAGATCATGTACGGCAACCATGAGGAGCATCCCAGCTGCCTGAACAACCTGCGGGCAAACCTGGCCGAGTACGGCATCGGGCTGGACGATATACCGACCGCCTTCAACATATTCATGAACGTGCAGTTCGGTCCCGACGGAAAGCTGTCCGTCCTCCCGCCTACCACTGTTGCGGGAGACCGCATCCGATTCCGCGCCGAGCAGGACCTGATCGTGTGCCTCACTGCCTGTTCCGCCGAGGACAGCAACGGAGGCACATTCAAGCCCATCCACTATCAGGTGAGCGACCGCTAGGCGGGCGCGTTATTGCCATAATTCAAACCGCAGGGCAAGATATGCCTGCATGGAAATCTATAACCAATCCATCTCAAGCTATGTTAATACAGGAAGTAAGGGTCATGAGGGGCCCTAATATGTGGTCGGACAGCCACAGCCACGTGCTGGCTGTCAAGATGCATCCCTCGGTTCCGTCCATCAGCACGGGACAGCTCCAGGCTATCAGCGACTACCTTGCGCCACTTGCAATCACGGAATCTGACGGTACCGAGCGCGAAACGCTGCTCCTGCGCCTGACTGTACGCCTGGCCGCGGCACTGCAGGGATCAGAAATGTTCCACGGACTTCGCGCTCCCACGTCCGACCTTACCTTTGGGGTGGTAGGGTATGAAGTCGAGCAGGCCGGCACGGTGGCAGTAGAACTTGCATCATCGATACTGGCAAGCCTACTCGAAGGCGGCCAGCCGCCGACCTTCGCCGAGGCGGCCGCTGTCGTCCTGGCAGCCAGGCGACGCTACGGGGAAGGGCCGTCCACGACCATGATCATTGATGCGGCAAGGAGCAAAAATATTCCCGTAACACCTGGTCCGGGGGGCTACACGATTTTGGGATACGGAAAGCACCAGAAAAAAATCAGCGCCGCGATGTCGCACAATACTTCATGCATCGCGGTCAACATCGCCGGCAACAAGGAACACACTAAAAAATTTCTGGAAAGCGCCGCCCTTCCCGTTCCAAAGGGAGTAGTCGTAGCCGAAGAGCTTGACCTCGAGGCGGCAGCCGAGAGACTGGGTTTTCCGCTCGTTGCCAAGCCGTTCAACGGCAACCAGGGACGCAACGTAACCTGCGGCATCTACAGCCTCGATGCGCTGCGCGACGCCTTCCGGCACGCGAAAGAACTCTCACGGTCTGTGATCGTCGAAAAAGAGATTTCCGGGTCTGACTACAGGATCCTGGTGATCGGGGGCAAGTTTGCCGCCGCGTCCCTGCGCTCGCCGGCCATGGTGATCGGCGACGGGATTCGGACTGTGGCAGAGCTGGTCGAGCAGGAAAATAACAATCCCATGCGCGGGCAGGGCCACGAGAATGCCCTGACCAAGATAAGACTGGACCAGTCCTCCGAGACGCTGCTGGCATCCCAGGGCCTAAATACCGGCTCGATCCCGGTGATGGGCAGGCAGGTCTGCCTGAAGTCGACCGCCAACCTCAGCACGGGAGGTACTGCAGAAGATGTGACGGACCTGATACACCCCCTGAATATTAGGGCTGCCGAAAAGGCCGCAAGGGTCATCGGCCTGGACATCTGCGGGATTGATATCGTTTCTGGCGACATCGCACTGCCGCTGCGCGAGAACGGTGCTGCCATTATCGAGGTGAATGCCGCGCCGGGCCTCAGGATGCATAAGTTCCCAAGCAAAGGCGCTTCGAGGGAGGTCGGCGCTCCTATTGTCGAGCTGATGTTTCCGCAGGGCGACCAGGGACGCATCCCGATTGTAGCGATCACGGGCACCAACGGCAAGACGACGACCACCCGACTCATGGCCCATGTAGCTTCCAGTGCCGGAAAGACCGTCGGTTTCAGCTCGACCGACGGCATCTACATCGGTAGCGAAAAGATCCAGTCGGGCGACTGCTCCGGTCCCCAGAGCGCGCGTACCATCCTGCACGACACCACGGTCGATTTTGCGGTGCTGGAATGCGCCAGGGGCGGCATCATTCGGTCCGGCCTAGGATTCGACCAGTGCGATATCGCGATCGTTACCAACGTGGCGGCAGACCACCTGGGACTGAAGGACATCCACACCGTGGCGGACTTGGCGGTAGTAAAGTCGGTAGTGCCGCGTTCGGTACATAAGGACGGATGGGCAATCCTCAACGCCTCGGACGACCATGCCTTCGCGATGCGCGAGGCGCTCCGCTGCCGCGTAGCGCTATTCTGCACCGACCATGAAAACCCGCGCCTGCAGGAACACCTGAATGCCGGAGGCACCGCAGTATATATGGATGCGAAACAAGACATCTATGTCTGCCATGAAGGGGCTGCCCTGTTTATGCTGAACGCAGCAGAGGCACCTATAACACGCAGGGGGCTCGCGGGATTCATGATTGAAAACCTCCTGCCGGTGGCGCTTGCCGCGCACCTCTCGGGGTTCCGACAATCGACCATCGCCGACGCGCTCAAAGGATTCGTTCCCAGCGCCGAGCACACGCCCGGACGCATCAATGAATTCGAAATTAACGGGGTCAACGTCATTGTGGACTATGCGCACAATCCGCATGGGCTTCTTGCCCTGGCCGGCTACCTTAAAAACATTCCCGGATTTAAGACCGGTATCATCACGGGAACCGGCGACCGAAGGGAGGAAGACATTGCAGCGTTCGGACGGATTGCCGCCTCCATGTACGACAGGATCATCATCAGGTTTGACAGGGACCTCAGGGGCAGGTCGCAGGAGCAAATCCTCGACATCCTCGCGAGCGGTATCCGCGAGAAGGATCCTGGAAGGCAATTTGAGGTCATACCCGATACACAGACAGCGATACACCATGCGGTAGCCACTGCAGAAAAAGGAAGCGTCGTGGTTATCTGCGCAGACAATGCGACCTACACGGTGGGGCTGACCAAAATTGTTGCAGCCCAGTTCCAATCCGAAGCGCAATAAGCAAGTGTATCAAAATACAATAGCAACTGTGCCGGCGGGCTTGCGATACCTAAAACATACAAGCCTGCGTAGGGCGCAAGATCACACCAAAAATTAAAGCAATTAAATCATGACAGATATCCAACCTAAAGGAATACTAGTGCCAGTCGGCGGTGGCGAGGACAAACAGCAGTCAAAGGATGTGCTCTGCCGCATCATTGCAGAAACCGGTAAAGCCGATCCTGCAATCTGCCTGATCACACTTGCCACAGACCTGCCCGAAGAGGTTGCCGCTGCCTACAAGAGCGCCTTCGATGACCTCAAGATAACCTCACTGGAGGTGATCCACTATGACGCCCGCCGCGAGGCTGACAGCGAGCAGAACCTCGAGAAGGTAAGAAATTGCGATATGGTCCTTTTCAGCGGGGGCAAGCAACTGAAGCTTGGCACCCTGCTCGGGGGCACCAAACTCCTCTCCCTGATCAGGGAGCGCTATTTTGACGAAGCCGAATTCGTCGTGGCGGGAACCAGCGCGGGCGCCGCCGCCATGTCCAATACCATGATCATCTCTGGCAGCAGCAAACATGCGCTGATCAAGGGCACGCTAGAACTTACCAATGGTCTGGACCTGATCAACAGCGTCTGCATCGATACCCATTTCACGCAGCGGGCACGGCTCGGCAGGCTTATCCAGACCGTTACCTGCAATCCCGGGATCCTTGGACTCGGCGTCGGCGAAGATACCTGCGTGGTCATCCGAGAAGGCATGCTGGAGGTCTGCGGTTCGGGCCTGGTGATCATCGTGGACGGAAAGGAAATCGAATATACCGATCTGCCATCAATAAAGGACGGCGACCCCATTACCGTAGAAGGGATAAAAGTGCATGTCCTGGGCGCGGGAAAGAAATTTTCGATCAGCGAAAGGCGGCTTTACCATAATTGGGGTAAAGGGATTGAACCAATCGCTACCAGCTCATAAAAAGATTGCTTTCCGTGCCAGCTGTCTTGGACGCACCGAAATGGCACGTCAGTTTTCTTAAAAAAAAAAACGCTTCCCGGGAAGAGCTACTCCGGGAACAGGCGCTTGATAGGAGGCAGTACAGCATTGGAAAATATTTTTTTGTCTGGCCCAGGAGGGCTTCTTAAAATATAAGAGTAACTTTGTATCATCCAGTACTTACGCAAACCCGCAGCTTTATGTTAGACGTCCTAATTATGCATATCCGGCAGAAAGTCGACCTGACCGACACGCAGGCGGCTGCCCTGCAGTCGTTCTTTACTTTAAGAAAACTCCGCAGGAAGCAGTACCTGCTCCAGGAGGGCGAGGTCTGCCGGACATTGGCATTCGTAAACAGCGGCCTGCTTAAATCGTATGTGCTGGATGACAAGGGAACCGAGCGCATCAACCTCTTTGCGTTCGA
Source organism: Flavobacterium qiangtangense (assembly GCF_042658345.1). Taxonomy (NCBI): domain Bacteria; kingdom Pseudomonadati; phylum Bacteroidota; class Flavobacteriia; order Flavobacteriales; family Flavobacteriaceae; genus Flavobacterium; species Flavobacterium qiangtangense. Next base: position 411,410 of record NZ_JBHSQB010000003.1, on the reverse strand, counting down.
GGGATGGTGGATCTCGGATTTCAGCAGTTTCCTAAATGCGGAAAAGGCGGTACTGAACATCGACGCCGTCCAGGACTCGGAACTGCTCCTGATCACCCTTGAAGATTATGAAAGGCTTACATTGGAAATACCCGTCATGGACCGGTATTTTAGGCTGCTCTACCAAAACAGCCTGGTGACCAAAGACTACCGGCTGATCATGCACAACAACTTTACGGCAGAGGAAAAATACCTCAACCTGCTGCAAAACCAGCCTGAAATGGCCAAGAAGCTTTCCCACGGCCTGATAGCGTCCTACCTCGGCCTGAGTCCGGAAACGGTCAGCAGGATACGGAAAAAGATAGCGCTCCGGTAGTATTTCTTGATGCAGATCAAGAAATACTGATGACCTGCGTCAAGTACCAGGAAAATCCTGCTGCGTAACTTTGTGTTCTAATCAAATTACAATCAAGCATGGAAAATATAGCATTGGTGGTCGGCTCCACGGGAATAACAGGCAGCAACCTCGCTCGAGAATTAGTTTATCAGGGCTGGAAAACCTACGGGCTGGCGAGGAATCCAAGCAATGGCACGATGGGTCTGCTACCCGTTACGGCAGACCTGCTGGATGAAGAAAGCCTTACCGCCGCACTGGATGGCATCTCCCCTACGCATGTCTTTTTCACTACCTGGATGAGAAACGACACCGAAGAGGAAAATATCCGCATCAACAGCGCGCTCGTGCGGAACCTCTTGAATGTCCTGTCCCCTAAAAAATCCGTGCGCCACGTTGCCCTGGTTACCGGTCTGAAGCATTACTTGGGCCCATTCGAAGCCTATGCGAAAGCAGGAAGCCTGCCCGAGACTCCATTGCGCGAGGACCAGCCCCGCCTGGAATACCCTAACTTTTATTACGCGCAGGAAGACGCGGTGTATGAGGCGTCGGCAAGGGACGGCTTTAACTGGAGCATCCACAGGCCGCATACCGTGATCGGATATGCGGTCGGAAACCTCATGAACATGGGTGCTACGCTTGCCGTCTATGCCAGCATCTGCAAGGAAACCGGAAGGAAATTTATATTCCCCGGTTCGTCAGAGCAGTGGAACGGGCTTTGCGATGTCACCGACGCAAGAATCCTTGCCAGACAGTTGGTCTGGGCCGCTACGACAGAAGGCGCAGAAAACCAAGCCTATAACATTACGAACGGCGATATCTTTAGATGGAAATGGCTATGGCTGCAGCTTGCGGCGTATTTCCAGATCGAACCCGAAGGCTTTGCCGGATCGGCAAGGCCATTGGAAAGAGAGCTCGAGCACGACCAGCTGCTCTGGGAGGAAATCGCGCAGCGCCACGGACTGAAGGAAAGCAAGCTCTCAAAAATCGCGAGCGCCTGGCACACAGACCTGGACCTAGGCAGGCCGATCGAAGTAATGACCGACATGGCCAATAGCCGAAAAGCTGGATTCACAGCCTACCAGAGCACCTTGGATTCCTTTACCGACTTGTTTGATAAGCTAAGGCAGGAAAAGATCATCCCGTAATCCATTTTCATGGAGCTGGAAAGCGCACTCGACGAGTAGCATTTGCCATCTCTTTCGCTTGCAGTTGCGCTGCCCGAGTCTTCTTGAAACTAAAGATTAAATAAGGTTAGGTGGAAAAGGTGTAACCAATTTTCACACAATCTCCATAAATTTACAGTATTGATAATTAAATGGTTACCGCCGCGTGATGGGCTTAACTACTAAAATTAACTGTATATGAAAAATCTGAAAATGCTGAAGATTACAGCAGTAGGCGCCATCTGCCTCGTTGCGCAGGCCTGCAGCAATCGTAACGAGTCCAACACGACTGCGCCCGACCAGCAGCCGTATGTGAAAAACGAAGGAGACAAGACGCTGGAGGATGGGGGGAACATTCGCACCGACAGCGGGACGGAGACAGGCGCGATGAAAGACTCAGCCACCGTAGGGCCTGTGGCTCCCAAATCGCCTGCTTCCGGAGGCAGGTCAAACTGACCTGTATAATTGACATTTGCTATTTGCAGCAGCTTGCAAATAAAACGCCGCGCCGAGAGGCAGGTATGCCCCTATCACAAGGCAAAAAAAATAAAAAATAGAGGATGCGACCGTTGCACGCCTTAAAATTCAAACCTAAAATGTTAACCTATGACGACTACCATCTTAAAGAAAATGGCCGCATTGCTGTTCTTCGCAGCCGCAGCGATCTCGTGTAATTCGAAAACGGAAAGTACAGAAGCAACCGGCCTTGGCACCGAGAATACAAATTCATTGGATGCCAGCTCCGAAAACGAAAATTCTGCCACGCAGGCGGACACCGCCAAGCTTCAAAATGTTGATGCTTCCAGAATGTCGGGCGGCAGGGATTCTGTATCAGGGGAAATCACCCCGCCAAATGCGCAAGAGCAGTAAGCGGAAGGCTTCGAGTGATCTGGGATCTGGCAGCCAGCGACTGTCAAAACGATGGATATCTATCCCACTCTACACCAATCTAAGTCCCAGGCCTATTGGATTGGAGATTCCCTACGCGAATGTCAGGATCGTTTCTCTCTCCAAAAGTGCCAGTATCGGGACTGCTTCGCTGTGGCTCCTGACCGGAATGATAAGAAACGAATAGATCATACCAGGATAGGCTTTCGTGGCAATTTTAGAACAGTCCCCGAACTCGGCAGCTGCATAGTGATATACCTTGGGAAGGGTTACGTAGCAAGCAATGCAGATGGCTGTCCGCACCTGCAGCTGCCCGCGGTGCTTGTACCTAATTTCGATGCAGGGAAAGGTCTGTCCGGAGAGCAAAAGTTTTCGTCTTCTTTTCATGGTGCGGTAAATATACTGTATAAAAAAACGCTAAACAATTGTTAATATTATAAAACTGGCAAAAATAATGCATGCAGTGCCCTGATAATTAAGCCTGTCCCATACCTGAGAGAACTGAACTAAAGCGACAAAAAAATGTCCAGATTTTGGAATAATATGATCGCGTAAAATAGTTGAACGGATGCAAGGTGATAGTTACACCAAAGAAAGGAAGTCGTTCGCTGATCTCAAGTGCGCTTTGACCTAACGCAACTGCCACCCGCCTGTTTATTTGCTACCAGCGGATTGTGCATTATCAATCCTGTCGGCATGTACCGCTAAGAATGTTGCACTAGTAGGCGCAAACGACAAAATGGGCAATGCTGGACGTGCATCCCATTTTAACGGATCATTTACATACTTTAACATCTCGTTATTTTGAAATCTAATTCAGCAGTCGTAACTTTAATATGCAAGAATTTTAAGATGCAAATGCCTGCATCTCAGCGCTACTTATTGCAGCACCTTAAACTCATTGAGCATGGATGACCTTACGCACTACCTTCCCCAGCCCGTCGCTGGAAAAAACATCTTGATCACCGGAGCAACCACGGGATCGGACGCGCCACGGCAGTATTGCTTGCAAAATTGGGCGCGAATGTTATGGTCGCAGGTCTGGACCGACAGCACTTGCTGGACGCACTCCATGATATAAAGACCGTTGCCACTGGTAATGTGCACGGTGTGCTGGCGGACCTGTCTACTGAAAGCGGCATCGAAAAGCTTTTTGCTGATGCCGCTGCAAGTTTTGGAAAACTTGACGTGTTGGTCAACAATGCCGCCCTCCCATTTGGAAACGCAGAAGAAGGAAATTATACAGATTGGAGCCGTATCGTTTCTACAAACCTGCTCGCCTACATAGCCTGCAGCGCCGAAGCTGTCAAAATCATGGACGGTGACGGACACATCGTCAATATCGGATCGATGAGCGCGGATGTACGTGAAGAAACCGGATCGGTATACGTAGCTACAAAATCTGGCGTACAGGGCTTTTCAGAAGCGTTCCGCAAGGCCACCAACAAGCAGGGAATCAAAGTAACGCTCATCGAACCGGGGGCCGTGGATACCGATATGCAGCCACAGTCCGGAACTGAAAAACTTAAAATGGTAACAGCGATGGAAATGCTCACCGCGGACGACGTTGCCGCAAGCATCCTGTACTGCCTTTCGCAGCCCAAACGCTGCGACGTCGTCGAATTAAAGATCAGGCCGCACCTGCAGCGAATCTAGACTGGATTGATTTTCTAAATTAATACAAGAACATATGAAGCCAATTTCTGCATTGACATCTTCATCGCAAGACAATCTCGAAAACGGTACGGTGCTTCTGGAAAAAGCATTCGGTTGCTATCCCTTGCAGATCCTCTTCGATGGGTTTTGCCTGTGGCTCGTCGCGATTTGGCCTGACGGCGGGCGCATGGCGTTCCGTGCAGGTCTTTTCAATACCGAAAAGCTCCAATTGAAGTCCCAGCGGGAGACCACCGACGGCATCCAGATTGCGCTTGAAGGAAAGACGGGCAGTACAAAAATAAACCTGAATTTTCCAGACCCGGCTAAGCCGATATTCCATTATACTGCATCCTTTACGCCGGCCTTCGACCTGCTGCCCCCAAACGCGGCGCGGGACATTATGCCTCTTTTCAAAGGACAAGGGCGGACCCAGAATACTAGTGGCCGGATACATGCCAGCCAGATCGGGCTCCGATCCGGACTGCTTTTCTTTACGCTCGAGCAGCCCAAGAGCGGTTCCGTATTCTATTTCCAAAACCTTACCGCACTCAACCCCTTCTGCGAAGCGACAGGCACGTCCGCTGGAGATCTTGTAGGGGGATCATGGCCTGAAATCGGCTTGAAGCTGCCCGAGACTTCAAGCGGCAAGCCGTTAAAAAAGGACAAAGAATATGTTATTTCAGATGCGTATGTTTGCTTGAGCGACGCTGTCCCGAGCGACAATTATGAAATCTCCAGGCTTTACCTGGACAGCCTTGCTGCCGTATACCGATTGCTTCCGATTCCGGAAACCAAATACCACGACTGGCCCGATATCCTCAAAAGGGGCCTCGACGGGCTCAGCAATCACAAGGGCTGCTGGAAATTTGCGGATGGGCGTTCGTACCTGAACGCCTATGTAAGCGATTACAAGACACCGCCTGAGAGCATGGTACAGCTCGCCGTACTCCTGCCCCTGACCGATTTTGACGAATGGAGCGGCGAGGACCACAGCCCTATCATCGAAGCGCTCCACAACGGGCTCGAAAACTTTTACGATCCGCAGCTCGGAACCATCGTGCGGTGGCTTCCTGCACTGGAGAAAAACTTAGACTGGAGCGAGGAGCAGAAGGAGCCCGGCGTGATGGACTCTTGGTACCTCCACCACCCGCTGCTGAACCTTTCCCGCCTCGCCTTGAAGGGCGACGCCAATGCCAAAAAACTGCTGCTGGATTCCCTTCCCTATACCATCAAAGTAGCAAGGCACTTCAGCTATGAATGGCCGGTTTTCTACAATATGGCCACGTTGGAGGTATTGAAAGCAGAAACCGCTCCTGGAAAGGGAGGCGAAAAAGACGTTCCGGGCGCTTACGCCCACCTGATGTTGCAGGCATGGAAGCTGACCGGCAACAAAACCTATTTGGAAGAAGCCTGCAGGGCCGCGAAAAAATTGGACGGCCTCGGACTGGATGTTTTCTACCAGGCAAACAATACGGCCTTCAGCGCGGGAGCACTGCTCTCCCTGTACAAGGAAACCAAGGATAAGATATTCCTGGACCTCAGCCACCTTTGCATCGCGGCGATACTGAATAACGTGCAGCTGTGGGAATGCAACTACGGCAACGCAAGGCACTACCCGACTTTCTTTGCCGTCTACCCGCTCAAGGATGCGCCCTATACGGCGGCTTACGAAGAGCAGGAAGTTTTTGCCGCACTCCACGAATTTCTAATCGAAGCCGACAGCGTCGATGAGGTGCTGCCTTCTGTGAAGATGCTGCTGGCCGAATGCCTGCGCCACATCATCAACAGGGTGGCGTACTATTATCCTCCCATGCTCCCAAACGAAGTTATTGCAGATAAGGAAGACGTGAAAACAGGAGAAATTGACCCAAATCTATGGATAGCGCTCGAAGACCTCCAAGACGGTTGGAACAGGTCCGGACAGGTGGGACAGGAAGTGTACGGCGCCGGAGTGGCGTTTGGAATCGTCCCACGACAGTACCATCGGGTAGATGAAGCCAACCTGATGGTATTTACAGACTACCCTGCCGCAAATTTCAGGAAGTCCGGAAATACGCTGACCTTCCAGCTGCAAGGCGGCAGTGAAATGCAGTGTCGGATGGCCACAGTTCCCATAAAAAAAGATAAACCGATTCCCAAGTTGACTGTGGCCGCCGGCCAATCTTCCAAAAAAAGGATGCCGGTGCATGCGCTTGCGACTGCAAAGGGAGCGTTCAAAGAATACATCCTTAACGGCTGCAGTTCTATAAAAATCGAGTGGTAGGCATGGGGTAAATCAGGGTCGTCCCGTCCAACTACAGCTGTAACGTTTATAGCGACGATGGCAATCGGCAGTCTGTAGAATCCTATAAAATTTGCTTTTAGAAATATAAAATTAACAACTGTTTAATTTCGGAACTTTAAATAAATTTCCAACTGTACTGAAGATGAGGACATTTTTCAAGAATAATTCGCTTTCAATATGCTTTGGGTTGCTCTTTGTGCTTTCGCTGGCGGGCCAGGCCTATTTCGGGTACGAGGAATACCAGAAGGAACTCTTGGAACTGGGCGCGGGTCCTGTCGCGCCAAACGAGTATCTCTACTCGGGGCATTTCGTCCAGGCAACTTTTGAAAACTGGGAGTCGGAATTCCTGCAGATGGCACTGTTCGTGGTGCTGACCATATTCTTGCAGCAGAAAGGATCCTCGGAATCAAAAGATTTTGACCGGGAAGAGGAAGTGGACCGAGAGCCAGACCCTGCGCGAAAAGGCGCACCGTGGCCAGTTCGAGAATCGGGTTGGGTACTGTCGATCTACAAGCATTCCCTCACTATTGCACTGTCACTGCTGTTCGCGGGCAGCCTTGCGGCGCACTTCTATGGAAGCCTAAAAGACGAAAACCTGCAGAATGCGCTTCGGGGGCTTCCTGCTGAAAGCCCAACAGAGTTTATAGGCAGCTCGCGCTTCTGGTTCGAATCGCTGCAAAACTGGCAGAGTGAGTTTCTGTCTATTTTCGCGATCATACTGCTGTCCATATTCCTGCGCCAGAAGGGATCCTCGCAGTCAAAGCCGGTCGATGCTCCGAACGGCGAAACAGGAGAATAGATACAATAAATACTGAGATTATGCCATCAGAAAAAGTCAAGGCATGCGCACAAGCGATTGCCGAACGGAAATGGAAAATTGCGTTTGTAGAAAGCGCTACTGCCGGCAGGATGTGCGCAGAATTTGCGCTCACCGAAAAATCAGGGGACATACTGCGCGGGGGAATTTCCTGCTATGAGGTCTTCATCAAGGAAAACATCCTGAGAGTACCGCACGCGCTGATAGAAAAGCATACCGCTGAGTCTGCCGAAGTTACCAAATCGCTTGCAGCCAATGCAGCGCCGCTGTTCAAGTCAGAGATTATTGTTGCCGTAACAGGACTGATCGCGCCCGGAGGCAGTGAAACAGCCGAGAAGCCTGTCGGAACAATGTTTCTCCATATTGTCTTTCCAAATGAGTCTATCGCCCATCGCGAAGTATTCAAAGGCGATCCTGAAGCTATAGTGCTCCAGGCAATCGACCGCACCGCAGCACTGATTGCCGGTGCCTTGCTAAGTCAGAAGAATCAGTATATAATTTAATAACCACTAAATACAATTACCATGGCAAACCAAAAAGACCCGAAAGGGGACGGCAGGGGGCAGCGAATCGTCCCGCCAAAATCGGCTGCGGCCGAAGGGCTTCGAGAACTGTTCGTCGACGAGCTGAAAGACATTGTTTACGCAGAACGCGCACTGGTGAAGGCGCTTCCGAAAATGGCAAACAATGCGTTCGATCCCGGACTCAAGGCATCCATAGAAGAACATGTGGCAGTTACTGAAGGACAGGTTGCCCGCCTTGTGCAGGTTTTCGAAATCCTCGGCGAATCGGACAGGGGAAAGAAATGCGACGCGATGGAAGGGCTAATCAAGGAAGGCGAAAGCATCCTTGAGGAAACCGAACCGGGACCGGTACGCGATGCCGGAATCATTTCCGCGTCGCAAAAGATCGAGCACTACGAAATTGCGTCCTATGGGACGCTGGTGGCGTTCGCTAAGATACTTGGCGAGAATGAAGTCGCGGCGCTTCTGGAAGAAACGCTTGCAGAAGAAAAAGAAGCCGACATAAAGCTCACCGAGGCTGCTTATAACGGAATCAATCTCGAGGCCGCGGCCGACGAGGCGACGGGAGAACCAGAATCCGGGGCTACTATCTAATGCTCCTGATTGGCGGGTGGCATCTAAAAAAAGGCGCACCCGCCAATTTTCATGTAGCAGCCAAATAAAACTTGCGCTCGTGTAAAGCTTCAAGATATAAAATAAAATATAAAAATGTAGTACTATGAAATTATTTACCACAAAAACGCACGGCATTATAGATTATATTGCGGGCGTGCTTCTTCTACTTCTACCATGGATTTGGGATTATAATCCTACCGGTCCGGAAAGCCTGGTGCCAATGTTGCTAGGTGTCGCGACAATCGCCGTCAGCCTCATGACGGACTATGAAAACAGCGTCTTGAAGATCATACCCATGAAAACGCACCTTCTAATCGATGTGCTGTCGGGGATATTTCTGGCTTCCTCCCCTTGGCTCTTCGGATTCCACGAGAGCGTCTGCCTGCCACACGCCGTCTTCGGAATTGCAGAAATTCTTGTGGCGTTACTCACAAAGGGCCTTCCTGCGTATTCTTCCGATTCCAGACTTATCTAGGCGTGAAGGAATCGGTCGCTTGTGGCGTAACTATTCAATAGTGCCCGAAAGAAGAAATAAACCGACCAGGCGTGTATCGTTTATCTGTCTTTTTTTACCCTGCAGGCGATAAATATCCTTCCTCTTCCCACGATGAAACAGGAAACCAAAACAACCAAAATTGCGAGCAGCACCCTTGATGAACTGGCGTTAGCCTGAGACTGCAACACCCGGTTCCCCACTGACTGGGAAATTAAAGTCTAGCATGGACAATTCCGGCGCGGTTATTTTAAAAGGCGTATTGATTTCTGCCATCCAATATTATAAATTTTAAATTTAGTTTTTATCAGATCGTCTTCAAAATCTATCTGGCTAAAATCTACAATGCTCATGATTATATCTCGTATGTAGTTTGAAATATGTAAGATGAAATTTTAAAAAATTAGCAACACGATTTTATAGATATGTCAGAATTTATTGCACTATTTTAAACTGGATTTTGCATAGCATAAGAGTCGCTTGATTGGCGCGCGTTATTATCAAAAAAATTATGCAGCCAATAGATTGAAATATGTAAACTTTGGGAGCGAGACAATCCGTAAATTCAATTATTAAAACTGCAATCATGAACAGCAACGAACTGTATACTGCCCTTTCCACGGCGAACGGCGATCGTACCGAGGAAATGTACCGCTACGGCTACGCCTGCGGACTGGAGAACCATATTAATTTTTCCAAGATTAAAGAAGCATTTCTACTGCATTCAATTTCTGACAGCGAAGAGAAGCTCTATATGCACACGATCATCGAAGGCTACAAGTCCAGCAGTGATTTCGATATCAACCTATTTTTTGGCTGATTCCCTTCCTTAATGGTGGTCCACACCTAGTTTCGCCTGCGCATGTTATGCGTCATGATTTCCGATGCAGTGTCGTAAAAGTCCTGCCCCATCCGAACAGCGTTCTGTCGGCGGGGTCCTCGTCTACCAGCACCACCTTCAGGCTGTAACCTGTTTCCATCATATCAAACTTTAGGCATCTGAGGCACAACATTTTACCAGTGGCAAGACTTCATTCTCTCCTCAGGAAAATAACCAGCCTCCTGACTCCTCAAGACCAGGCAATAAAAAAGAGATAAGTTTCCTTTTCTCCTTGAGCAAATTCGATTGTATAATACCACTTCATAAAATCGTACGCAAATAGATAGGGCAGCTTCACAACCTGCCCTACATAATTTATCAATATCCCTATGTAGTTCCTTTAATGCAGGGTAAAGCATGCTTAAAGAAAACAATTAGCGTGTCCACCGAAGTGGCCCGACAGACTATTTGACGCTGGATAACTGTAATTTTATACCGTAACTCTGTAAGTCCCGGACTGTGAAATTTATTTAGCTTTAGAGAAAAATACCTTATGGAAAATCTAGAAAATTTTATTGAGGTGCTGCCATTCGATGCTGCTAGCAAAACCGAAACCTTTGCTCCCTTCGAGGCAGTCAGACAGTCTTGGGCTGCCGGTGATACGCTGTCACGGGAAGAATCGAATTGGATCTGTGGCAATTTCAGCAACACGCTTGAAGGCGCATCTCGGTCGGAAATGCCCAGCAGGATAGCGATACGCGCGCTGCTTTTCGTAAAGCCTGCCGGAGAGATTCAGGGACGTCCGTTCTATACCTTCATACATGCCTGAAGGCAGTGCATACCCTGTCTAAAGATAAATTTGTAGGACGCTGCCATCGCATTGGCGAACAGCACTCGGTAAGCATTGCTAAATTAGGGGCAGTTCCTATTGACTGGCAATTAATTCTACCAAGATATATGTGCTATTTAGAAGGTGCACTGAACTCAATCCAGACCGGAGCGTGGTCGCTGGTTTTATCCCAGCCTCTGACTTCCATGTCGACGCCGCCAGATTTGAGTTTTGGCAGCAGTTCAGGGCTCAGCAGAAAATGATCGATTCGAAGGCCCGCATTTCTCGCATAGGCATTTCGAAAATAATCCCAAAAAGTATACATTTTTTCGTATGGATAAAGATATCTCAGTGCGTCCGTCCAGCCCTGCCCCAGAAGCTCATGAAATGCTTGCCTCACTTCGGTCCTGAATAATGCGTCGTCTTCGTATTTTTCCGGCTTGTAGACATCGAGCTCGGTCGGCATCACGTTAAAATCACCGGCAATTATTACAGGGATCTTGTGTTCCAATAATTTTTCTGCGCGTCTTGACAGCCTTTCAAGCCATCGCAGCTTATAGTCCAGCTTGGGTCCCGGAGCGGGATTTCCGTTAGGAAGGTAGATGCACGCTACTACCATTTCGCCAACCAGCGCCTCGAGGTAGCGGCTTTGGCCGTCTTCGGCATCGCCTGGCAGCAGTCTTCCGATTTCTTTTATTTCCAGATCTTTGGACAGGATTGCCACGCCGTTCCACTGTTTCTGGCCGTGCCAGACCGCCTTGTACCCTGCTTTTTCTATCGCTTCGATCGGAAACTTATCCTGAGGGGCTTTTAGTTCCTGGAGGCAGACGATATCGGGCGATGCTTCCTCCAGCCAGCGCAGCAGCACATCAAGGCGGCCGTTAATTCCGTTTACATTGTAAGTGGCTAGTTTCATAAGGAAAAAAATAATGTTTAGAAATACGGCTTCGATATACCAACGATTGCAAACTAATCTGTCTGCTTTCTTTTTGTTACTTGAGGTACTTAAAAAAAAACACCCTGGGAGATAATGGTGCTAGCAGCCTAATGCTTACACAATCTTATCCAAAGTTATCGGCAACTCCCTCACCCTTTTTCCGGTGGCATTGAAAACGGCATTCGCAATCGCTGGCGCCATTCCCACCAACGCGGTTTCACCAAGCCCTTTTGTTCCCATCGGGTTGCTGTAAGGATCTTTTTTATTGACAAAAAACACTTCCTGTTTTTCAATATCTGCGTTTACCGGAACGTGGTAGTCGGCAAAATTATTATTGATGGCGCGGCCGAAGCGGTGATCGATTTCCAAAGCTTCCATCATTCCCATCCCGATGCCACCAACAGCGCCACCAAACATCTGCCCAGCGGAAGTTTTTTGGTTTATAACTGTTCCAATATCGGCACAAGAAACGACGTGCGCCAATCTGATTTTCCCCAAATTTGGGTTCACCAAAACTTTCACAAAATGCACTGAAAAAGAATAAATCGAATATTTTTTTGCTTCTTCGGTATTTTTAGAATCGGTAACCGCTTCTATTTCCTGTAATTTCTGGTTCTCCAATAGTGCTGCCAGCGAAATTGATTTTGACTTCTCTTTTTTGGAAGAAATAATGCCTTCGGCGAAAGCCAGATCTTCCACTTTAGCATTTTTAAACGTGTTTGTTTCTTTTGCCATTGCAATTGTTTTTTCGACCAACGCTTTGCACGCTTCAAAAACCGCCGATCCCACAGAAGAAGTCGTTGCCGAACCTCCCTGAGTCGGTCCTTTTGGCAAACCGCTGCTTCCCATTTCAATTTTGATATTTTCTGCCAAGATTCCTGTTGATTCTGAACCGATTGCCGTCATCATCGTCGCCGTTCCCGGTCCCATGTCATTGACGCTGCATTGCAAGACCAAAGTTCCATCCGATAAAAATTTAGCCCTGACAGATGTGGGATTTCTTGAAGAACCAAAAGTACCGGTTCCCATTCCGTAGCCCACAAACCAGTCGCCTTCTTTCACGGATGCCGGTACATTCTTGCGGTTTTTCCAACCGATCATTTCTTTTCCGGCTTCATAGCATTCCAAAAGATGTTTGCTGCTCCAAGGTTTTTTTTGTTCCAAGTCCGATTCGGCGTGGTTTATTTTCCGAAATTCAATCGGATCCATATCAAGCTTGTGCGCCAGTTCGTCCATCGCGCTTTCCAATGCGAAGGAACCTGTGGCTTCGCCCGGTCCGCGCATCCAGATCGGCGTGCACGTATCGATCGACGCGATTCTGTATCGCGTTGCCACATTTTCGCAATCGTACATAAATCGGGACATATTTACAGTCGCTTCTGTAAAATCCTCATAACTTGACGTCTGCGCAACCGCTTCGTGGGTCATTCCCGTAAGCTTTCCGCTTTTTGTAGCGCCCAAGCCCATTTTTTGGATGGTAATCGGTCGAAAACCCACATTGGTAAACATCTGTTCGCGGTGCAGGACCAGCTTTATCGGTCTCGCCAATTTCTTTGAAGCAATTAAAGCTGCGATTTCATAGGGCCAAGTGTGAAGTCCCATCCCAAAAGCGCCTCCGAGATATTCAGAATGCACCGAAACATCTTCCGGCGGCATTCCGAAAACGTCTCCCACGCTTTTTCGCGTTCCTTCCACACCTTGGCTTTTTGTGTAAAGCGTTGGTTTGTTTCCATCCCACTTTGCGATGATATTCGCCAATTCCATCGGATTATGGACTTCTGTCGGCTGGATATATTCTGCTTCAAAAACTACTTCCGCATTTTTATAAGCATTGTCAATTCCTCGGAGATAATCTTGCGAACGCTTGCCAGAAGGCATCTTTCCGTTGTTTTTTACTTTGTGCAAATCGGTTGAATGTTCTTCTTTTACATATTCCACTTTGATAAGCTTGGCCGCATATTGCATTCTTTCAAAAGTATCGGCCACCACAATCGCAATCGGCTGGTCGTAATATTTGACAGAATCATCTTTTAAAATCTGGAGCGGCTGTGCCAAATTTGCAGGCTCCTTGGCTTTTTGGTAGCCTGCCGGCTTGTCCACATTTACGTGCGTAATCACCGCCAAGACACCCGGAGCCCATTCGGCTTTTTTGGCATCTATCTTTTTGATTTTTCCTTTGGCAATCGTGCTTCCGACCAAACAGGCATAAGCCACACCATTCGTTTTATATTCTGCAGAATAGGTCGCCGCACCGGTTACTTTTGCACGTCCGTCCACTCTATTTAAGTTGCTTGTCTTGCTCATAATCTGTTATTTGATGCTGCGATTGTCAATGCTTCCGTGATTGCGTTTGGAGCCAATTTCAACTTGAAATTATTTTCTCCCTGTCCTTTTGCGCCTTGCATTGCCATTGCTGCCGCCTGTCTGAAAATGGCTTCGCTTGTCGTTTTCCCTTTCAAAAATTTTTCAACTTCGGTCAGCCGCCAAGGCTTGTGCGCCACTCCGCCAAGTGCCAATCTTGCCTCATTAATCCTATTGTTTTTTATATCTAAGGCCACCGCGACCGAAACCAATGCAAACGCATAGCTGCTCCTGTCTCTTACTTTCAGATAATGTACGTTTTTAGAAAAGGCATTATCCGGAATTTCTACCGATACGATCAATTCCTTGCTTTCCAGCGTGTTGTCCTTCTCAGGATTATTTTCGGGAAGACGGTGAAAATCTCCAAACCTGATCTCTCGTTTTCCTTTTGGACCCTCGACACAAACCGTCGCATCTAAAGCTGCTAACGCCACGCACATATCACTCGGATGAACTGCAATGCAGCTTTCAGACGCGCCAAAAATCGCGTGCATCCTGTTGTAGCCGCCAATCGCACCGCAACCGCTTTTTGCCACACGTTTGTTGCACGGCATATCGGTATTATAAAAATAAGGGCAGCGCGTTCTTTGCAACATATTGCCACCAACTGTAGCCATGTGCCTGATTTGCTGTGAAGCTCCAGCGGCCAACGCCAACGCCAGCAACGGATGTTTTTCTTGGATGATTTTATCTTCTGCAACCTGGCTATTTTTTGCCAAAGCTCCTATTGAAATCTTGTCTTTCAAGCGATTTATTCCTTTCAAATCCAAGCCGTTGATGTCGATAAGCTTATCTGGTCTTTCCACATCTTTTTTCATCAAGTCGACCAGATTCGTACCGCCTGCAATGAACATCGAAGCGGTATCTTTTGACATAATTCCAACGGCCGAAGCAGTGGATAGCGCCCTAACTAATTGGAAATTTTTCATAACTGCTTCCCTCCTTCCTTAACTTCTTGGATCGCATCGACAATATTGTGATAGGCACCGCACCGGCAGATATTGCCGCTCATGTATTCGCTAATTTCTTCACGGCTTCCGGCATGGCCCTCTTTAATACAAGAAATCCCCGACATGATCTGTCCGGGAGTACAATAACCGCATTGAAAGCCGTCGTGCTTGATAAAAGCTTCCTGCATTGGATGCAGTTTCTTGCCTTTTGAAAGTCCTTCGATGGTAGTCACTTCGGTATCCTGCTGCATTGCCGCCAAAGTCAAGCAAGACAGAACCCGCGTTCCGTTTACATGGACCGTGCAGGCGCCGCATTGCCCGTGGTCGCAGCCTTTTTTGGTTCCGGTCAAATGCAATTGCTCGCGCAAAAGGTCTAATAAAGTGGTTCGAGGCTCTACTTTCAGATTGTGTTTTTCGCCATTGATTTCTAGGGAAAGCGGCACTGTTTCAAAATAGGCAGCCAGCTTTTCGTCCCACTTGTTTTCAGAAGCCATCACCAAGGAAGGCGGCGCCATAGCCAAAGCGGTAAAAAGGCTGGATTTTTTCAGGAAATCTCGACGTGAATTGTTCGAATCGTCTTCTGGCAGCATATCGTTGTGCGTATTTTTGTCGGCCATGCTTAGGAATTTTAAGGTTAGCAAATAGCTGTGAAATGTGTTGTCTCTCAAATTTAATGATAGTTATCTAGAAAAAGTTACATATTTCAAACAAGATTCCTTTTTAACAAAACTTCAACATTTATTTTGAACTGATTTAGGCTTACAAAATCGTATTTTTACAACAACAGCTATAGTATGACTTTACCTTCGATTTATTTAGACAACAACGCCACAACGGAGATCGACCAGCGTGTTCTGGCTGTGATGCTTCCTTATTTTACCGATTTTTATGCCAATGCCAACAGCAGTCATTTGGCCGGATTGACGGTAAGCGAAGCCGTTGAAAATGCCGCTTGGCAGACCGCAGATTTGATCGGCGCAAAACCGAGCGAGATCATTTTCACATCAGGTGCCACGGAAGCCATAAACTTGGCTGTCAAAGGTCTTGATTTCGAAAAAAGAAAACATATCGTGGCGGTTTCTACAGAACATAAGGCTGTTTTGGATACGTGCAATGCTATGGAAACCAAAGGGTTTCAGGTGACTTATTTGCCCGTCGACAAGCAAGGATTTATAAATTTAAACGATTTGGCTGCAGCAGCAACCGAAGAAACGTTGCTGGTAATCGCCATGATGGCGAACAACGAAATTGGAACGCTTCAAGATGTAAAACAAATTGCAAAAATGGCACATTCAAAAGGTGCCTTATTTTTATGCGATGCCACGCAGGCAGTAGGGAAAATTCCAATTGATGTGAATGAATTGGGTATTGATCTTTTGCCTTTTTCTGCTCATAAATTTTATGGACCGAAAGGTGCCGGAGGTTTATTTGTTTCAAAAAATGCCAAGAACAAACTCATTCCTCAGATCACCGGCGGCGGACAGCAAAAAAACCGAAGAAGCGGTACCTTAAACGTTCCCGGCATTATTGGTTTGGGAAAAGCCTGTGAAATTTCAAAGCTTGAGATGGGAAAAGATCATGAAAGAATTAAACGACTCAGAGATTTTTTGGAAGAATCGCTATTAAAAATCGAAGGAACTTTTGTGAACGGTTCTGTTGAAAAAAGGCTTTACAATACGAGCAATATCTGCTTTCCCAAAGTTAATTCAGAAAACCTAATTCTTGCCTTGCAGACTATTTCTGTATCGAACGGTTCGGCCTGTTCTTCTGTTACGACAGAACCTTCTTATGTATTAAAAGCATTGGGATTGTCGGATGAAGATGCGCTGGGTTCCATCCGATTCAGCTTGGGAAGGTTTACAACTTTCGAAGAAATCGAACAGGCCATTTTAAGGGTCACTGAGCTCGTGAAGCAATTTAGATCTTAAAAAAAATAGAGACTGCAAAAGATATTTCGTATACTATCGTAGCATTTATAAGCATTTCGAGAAAAGAAATGAACTTCTACCAACAATAAATGAACTTCCACCAACAACAAATGGACTCGTCTCGAGCAAAACTAATTTCCCAGAACTTGAAATTTCCGTAAATTAAAGCAATCTATCAAAATGTATCGGCAGGTCGTTGATTCTTTTTCCAGTAGCGTGAAAAATCGCATTGGCGATAGCGGGAGGCATTCCCACCACACCAATTTCCCCCACGCCTTTTACACCAAGATCATTCACGAAATCATCATTTTCTTCGATAAATAGTACGTTTAAATCATGAATATCCGCATGAACGGGAATATGATACTCCGCTAAATTTGGATTCATATATTTGCCAAACCGATGGTCTAGAAGCGTTTCTTCGTGAAGCGTCTTGCTGATTCCCCAAACCATCCCGCCTAATATTTGGCTTTCGGCCGTCTTTGGGTTGATGATTTTCCCTGCCGCTACTGCCGTAACCGCTCTTTTAACTTCGATGATACCCAATTCTTGATCGACCTCTACTTCCACAAAAACGGCACTGTGAACAGCTCTCGCTTTTTTTCCGTAGGTCAGCGGATTCGGCATTGCTGAATTTGTCGTTTTGATACTTTTCCCTTCGTTCGACGCCATTATTTCCTTGCGACTCACTTTTGCTTCAGGATTTTCTTTAGAAATTATATAACCATCTTTAAAAACGACTTCCTTAAATTTCAGCTGTTTTAAAAGGGAATCTTCGCTATTTTTTACTTTTTTAAACAGTTTTTTATTCAATGCATGGCACGCCGCTTTCACTGCAGGACCGACGGTTGCTGTCGTAAAAGAGCCACCTTGAATAGGCGCGAAAGGCATCTTGCTGTCGGCATACGAAAAAGTGATATGGTCAATCGGAAGGCCCAATTCATCGGAAGCAATCTGCGTCATGATCGTTTTTGTTCCTGTCCCGATATCGGTCACCGCGCTTTTAATTTCGACTTTTCCGTCTGGCGTCATGATGGCTTGAGCCCTGCCTAAAATCCTGTTGGCATCCCAAATTCCGGTCGCCATTCCATAGCCTACCAATTTATTGCCGCGTTTCATGCTTCGTGGCTCTGGATTTCTTTTTTCCCAACCAAATTTCTTTGCGCCTTCAAGATAACAAGCCCGCAACTGCTTGCTAGAATATTCCTTATCGCTGCTTTTGTCAATTTCTGAATAATTGATCAGGCGCAGTTCTAACGGATCGATGCCTAATTTATAAGCGATCTCGTCCATCGTAACCTCAATGGCGTGCATTCCCGTGCTTCCGCCAGGCGCTCTCATGTCTAGCGGACTGTAAACATCCAAAGGCACGACTTCGTGCTCAAGCAAAGTATTTTCGGCGGGATAAAGCATATTTGCCCAATTGACCACGACTTCCACATAGTCTTCAAACTGCGAAGTTTCCCCGACCGCCTTATGATAGATTGCATTCAACCTGCCATTTTCATCAGCGCCAAATTTAGTGTGTTGCAATGTCGGCGGGCGGTGGCCAAACGTATACATCTGTGTGCGGTCTAACGTAACGCGAACGTTTCTTTTTAATTTCAAGGAAGCCATGACCGCCATAAAAAGCTGGTACTGCGGACGCAATCCTGATCCGAAACCGCCGCCTACAAAAGGTGCGATCACTTGAACATTCTTCATCTTCAGCCCGAAGACATTGGCCACATACATCTGTGAATTTATCGTGCCCTGTGTCTTGTCATATATCTTCAGCTTCCCTTTCCCTCCGTAAAGGACCGTGGTCGCAAACATCTCCATCGGATTGTGGTGTTCTGTCCCGTGCCTGAATTTGGAATCCGTTTTTACGAATGAGCTTTCGTAAGCTTCATCGAAATCGCCTGTAGGTTTTGGTGGCGGCGGTTTCAGCATCGATGCCAGCCCTTTCTTAGGCTCGCGCGCTTTTGCTGCATTCGCTTCTAAATCTGTATTAAAATCTTCCGTTTCATAGCGTACTTTTATCTTAGTCACCGCAAAGCGCGCCATTTCAAAAGTTTCGGCAACCACCAAAGCGATCGGCTGGCCATTGTATTTTATCTCATCGTCCTTTAACGGCTTGAAAACTGTTCCCGGAGGCGCGTCCATATCCGCATACTGAAAATCAAACCAAGCGGTCGACGGCCTATTTTTATGCGTGATGATATCAACGACTCCCGGCAACGCTTCAGCTTCCGAAGTGTCGATCGACTTGATTTTTCCTTTTGTAATGCTACTGTTCACTACATATCCGTATAGCAAATCTGTTGCATCATATTCGCCCGCATATTTTGCGGTTCCCGTTACTTTTTCACGGCCTTCCAAACGGCTGACCGGCTGTCCTATAGAGGGTAACTTTGTCATAATTTTTATTTATTTGGAAGATTATAAAGACGGTTTTGCACCGGGACGCTGCGTTTCTGGATGCATTGCCATCACGCAATTGCGGATGATTGCTTTTTTTGCCAGCTCAATCTTGAATTCGTTGTGCTCGAAGCCCTTCGCGCCTTGCAAGATCAGGTCTGCGGCATTGCTGAAATTTTCGAGAATGGGTTCTTTTTCCCTTAAATAATCCTCTGCTTCTTTCACACGCCAGGGTTTATGGGAAACGCCACCTAACGCTATTCTAGCTTCCTTGATCTTATCTTTTTCGATGTCAAAAGCAACCGCTACAGAAACCAAAGCGAAGGAATAAGAACTTCTGTCACGCAATTTTAGATAGGAATACTTTTTATTGAAATTATTTTCAGGAAGATCTATAGAAGTGATTATTTCGCCCTGTTTCAGGTTATTATCCAAATGAGGCGTATCGCCCGGAAGCCTGTGAAAGTCAGCAAAATCTAATGTTCTTTCACCATCTGATCCTGAAATATTTACCTTTGCATCCAATGCGGCCAAAGCCACGCACATATCCGAAGGAAAAACGGCGATGCAATTTTCGCTGTGTCCCAAAATCGCGTGGATCCGATTGTAACCGCCGATCGCCGAACAGCCAGAACCGGGCTCTCGCTTGTTGCAGGGCGTATTTATATCATAAAAATAATAGCATCGCGTTCGTTGCATGAGGTTGCCCCCGTTGGTCGCCATATTGCGGATCTGGGCGGACGCACCCGCCAAAATTGCCTTTGAAAGCAGCGGATATTTCTCTTCAATTATAGCGTGATAGGCCGTGTCAGCATTGGTCAGCAGTGCGCCAATTCGGATACCTCCGTTTTCAAGTTCAACTATCGAATGATTTTCAGCAATCGGATTGATGTCAACCAATTTATCAGCCTGGGTCACGAAATATTTCAGGAGGTCATTAATGTTGGTTCCGCCTGCAATAATCTTGTTTCCTGCATTGCCATCGAGCTGTGCGATTGCCTGAGCGACATCTGAAACTTTAGCGTATGAAAAATTATTCATGATGGCCTCCTTCCTTCACTTCCATTATGGCGTCGATAATGCCACGGTTTGCGCCGCATCGGCAAAGGTTGCCACTCATCAATTCTTGCACGTCTTCTCTGGTCTTTGCCTTTCCTTCCTGAATCATTCCGATTGCGCTGCATATCTGTCCGGGCGTGCAGTAGCCGCATTGGAAAGCGTCGTGCTCGATAAACGCCTTTTGAACCGGATGCAGATTTTCTCCGTCAGCAATGCCCTCGATCGTGGTGATTTCTGCACCGTCTTTCATTACGCCAAGGGTGAGGCAACTCAACACTCGTTTACCGTCAATCAGGACGGTACAAGCGCCACATTGCCCGTGATCACAGCCTTTTTTTGTGCCCGTGAGGTGAATTTTTTCTCTCAGTGCATCGAGCAAAGATACCCAAGGCACGAGATCGAGGCGGTACTCTGTGCCATTTACCCGCAACGAGGTTTGGTGTGTTTCGTTCGTTTCCATAGCTCTATTTTTTTGTTTTATCTCTAATGCGGACGGTTTTCGCGTACTTCAAAAACATGCAGTACCTGCGGAAACAAAGCTTCCATCGATTCTTCCACGCCTTTTTTAGAACCGGGAAATGTAAGTACCAGCGTATTTTCTGAAAATCCTGCAACGCCACGGGAAAGCATTGCCGTCTTCATGCGTTGCTGTCCATAATTTCTGGCGGTTTCCATAATCCCGGGAATTTCTTGGTCGATCAACGGCAAAATCGCATCTGGCGTGACATCCCGATGCGAAAGCCCAGTTCCTCCTGTGAAAATAACCAAATCTGTATCTTGGTCTCTGTAGTTTTTAAATGTCGATTGAATCGTATCAAAATCATCCGGAATAATCTGATAATCAACAGTGTTCAGACCGTGTTTTTCTAATATCGACACAATTGCTTTTCCGGAAGAGTCTTCTTTTTCACTTCTGTAAACCGAATCAGAACAAACCACAACCGCACATTTCAGCCCTTTCTCGGAATATTTTTTATGGGATGATTTGCCACCGTGTTTTTCCTGCAACCTGATATTTTGGATTTCTACATTTTTATCGATCGGTTTCAGCATGTCATACATCACCAAAGCGGCGACAGAAGCTCCGTGCATTGCTTCAACCTCGACTCCGGTTTTGTAGATCGTATGCACTTCAACAGAAATAATTACGGATAAATTTTCAATTTTGTAAGTAATCGAGGCGAATTCCACCGGCAGAGGATGGCAATCCGGAATCACATCGCTCGTCTTTTTTATGGCAAATAATGCGGCGGCGCGCGAAAACTCGAAGATGTCGCCTTTTGGAACTTTTCGCTGTTCGATCGCTTCAATCGTTTCAACCGAAGAAGTCAGGACTGTTGCCGTTGCAATTGCTTTTCGCAACGTGAACGATTTGTGTGTAATATCAACCATTATTTATTTACTTTCCACTGATGTGATTCATCGTTAAAAATTTCCTTGCCCCAGATTTGGAGTTCAGCCTTGATTCGTTCCACCATTTCGTCGCAGGCCTGCATGGCCATTTTTCTGTGCTTGGAAGAAGTGAACACAAAAAGGCAGATTTCGCCAGCATTTACAACTCCCAGACTGTGGTGGACGTGCATGCAAGTCAAGTCGTATTTTTCAAATATTTCCTCCCTGATTTCGTTCATTTTTTCCAAAGCCATATCTTCGTAAGCCGTATATTCTATTGCTTTTACCGTGTTTCCATCGATAACATCTTCCCTGATTTGTCCCAAGAAAATGCTGTGCGCACCAATGTCTTTCTTGGAAGCATGTTTTGCAATACTTTCCGAAATAAACAAAGGACTTATCGCGCCTTCTATAAAAATATTTTTAATTGTCTTGCTCATTATTTTGCTCTTGTAATGCAATAATTCCACCTTTTAAGTGGCTTATTTTTTTTGCTTCTCCAAACTTTCCCAGTAAAATTTCACCCGCTTTCAAACTTCTTTTTCCGCTTTGGCAAAATAACAAAATTGTATTTCCTCGAAGTTCTGATAAATTTGCTTCTAATTCTGACAACGGAATGTTAAGGTTTGGAAAATCCGCTTTTGGAAGTTCATACTTTTCCCTGACATCAATTACAATCGTATCCTTCTCAGCAATTTTACTTAAAAAATCGCTTGGACTTAATTCCTTAATTTTGCTGTTTGAAATACCGCAGAGCCAATTGTAATCGGTAGTTTCAAATGCTGTTTTATCATTCGGAATTAAGGGAGAAATATCTTTATCATTTGTAATTTCCAAAACAAATATTTCATAATTCAGTAAATTGAATGTAAGCAACTTGCCTACCAACACTTCACCTATTCCTGTCAGTATCTTAATCACTTCAGAAGCCTGCATCATTCCGATAATTCCGGGCAAAATTCCTAAAACGCCAGCTTCGTTGCAGTCTTGAACTTCGCCTGGTTTGGGTGGGTTTGGAAATAAATTTCTATAATTGATGCTTTTCCCGTCTTGTTCAATATTAAAAACGGAAACTTGTCCTTCGTATTGAAAAATCGCTCCGAAAACAAGTGGCTTTTTCAATAAAACACAAGCATCATTTATCAAATATCTTGAAGCAAAATTGTCCGTACAATCAACGACGATATCATATTTTGCAATAATTTCTAGAGCATTTTTGGCATTAATTTCTAAATCATAAACGTCAATCTGAATTTCTGGATTTAGACTTTTCAATTTTTCAGAAGCAATTTTGGCTTTCGATTTCCCGATATCTTCGATGGCATATAAAACCTGGCGCTGTAAATTGCTCAATGTGATCAAATCGTGATCCACAATTCCGATCGTTCCGATTCCTGACGCCGTGAGATATTGCAGAACCGGACAGCCCAGACCGCCAGCGCCAACCACAAGAACTTTGGCTCCCAGAAGCTTTTGCTGTCCTTCCTTCCCAAAATCCTTGAGCGAATAATGCCGTGCGTATCTCGCGTTATAATTTTCCATATTTATCCTCCAGAATAAGGTGGCATCAATGCTACCGTGTCATTTTGCTTCAAGTCAAGATTTACTTGATTAAGCTTTTTGTTTACCGCAATCGCAAATTTTCGGTCAGAAAGTGCAGGAAATTTTTCAGATAAAATGATCTTTAACGAATCAATATCACTTGCTTCCAGCGTAATTTCTTTGCCTGTGATTTCAGCGATTTGCCCAAATGCGATGATTTTAATTTCCATAATTATTGCACTTGGTGAATTGTGATTTTTGATAGGTTTTTCACGTATCTTCTTCCAGTAGCTTTGTCTATTGGCGTTACTAAAATAATTCCTTCCTTTTGTGTAATTGTAGAATTTCCATTGATTTCTGTCAGAATTAGTGCCTTGTCTCCGGTTGGGCTGTTGAAAATTTCGTTCCAAGAAAAAACAACTTTATAGCCGTCATCAGCCACGCAAACTATATAAAATTCGCTCAATACTTTTGGGGAATTTACCGTAAACTCTGCTTTTGACAAAACTTCTTTCAGCAATACCCCTTTTAGTTTTTTCAGCGTGCTTTTATATTCCTGCTTATGGTTCAAAATCACAAGACTGTCAATGGATTGCGATGCGTAATTTTTTAAATCTGCAAAATTAATCGTAAATGGTTTTGCAATTTTTCCGGCAACTGAAATCGTCTTGGAAACCTGTGCATTTGCATTTAAACCAAAAAATAAGATAATGAGTGCTATTTTTTTCATGATTAAGCTTTTGTGAATAATAATTTATAGGAAGCCATCAATAAAACTGTGGCCAGAACATATTTTAAAACATCTTGATTAAATTTCTTTGAACCCAGATAAGCGCCTAGCAATCCGCCGATAAAAGCCACAATGATGTACATCACCATATCACCAGTAAACGAAATTCCTTGAGTCAGCATACCGCCCAATCCAGCGACTGAATTTACGAAAATAAATGCCGCGCTGATTGCCGCCGTCTGTTTTTGGTTGGTCCATTGCAGCAATAATAAAATGGGAGAAAGTATGATGCCGCCGCCGATGCCGATCATTCCCGACAGCAAGCCGACGATTCCTCCTGTGAAAATCGCAATAGTGACATTATGGGATTTCAATTCGCTGTCTGCCACGTTTTTAAAAAAGAAGAATCGGATGACCGGGAAAAGCAGTAAAATTCCCAGGATCCTCTTGTAGATATTTTCTTCGACCGTAATCATTCCTCCTACAAAAGCCAATGGAATCGACGCTCCAGCAATAGGCAGAAAAAGTTTTTTAGAAAAATAACCGCCCCGATAATATTGTATGAAAGAGGTCATCGACACGAATAAATTCAGCACCAAAGCAGTCGGCTTCATTTCTTCAGGAGCCACTCCATATAGCGCCATCAAGGCCAGATAACCGCTCGCACCGCCGTGACCGACAGCCGCGTATAAAAAAGCAACAAAGAAAAGCAGTACGTAAAAAATTTCTATAGACATTCGATTATTATGTGATTTTAAATTTAAGTTTTTTTTGCTATAATGGCAAAAGATGTACGGTAACATTTTCACCAGCCTTGCAACCAGCAGATTCTTCGGGCAAAACGATAAAGCAATTCGCCTGCGCAAAAGAATGCAGTCGGAACGATTCCTGAGCGTGCAACGGTGTTACTTTTCCGTCGGAATAAAAAGCTTTTAAAAAATGCGTCAGGCCGATTGGTTTTGGATAATCGTGTGTTGCAGAAGCTTTTATTTCCTGTAAACCAGCATTCAAGCCCATTGCACTTTCTAAAGCCGGCAAGACATATTCATAAAAACAAGTCAACGAAGAAGAAGGATTTCCCGGAAGTCCGAAAACAAGCTTGTCCTCTTTTGTTCCAAAAAACAACGGCTTTCCAGGTTTTTGCTTGATTTTATGGAATTTCTCTTCAATACCGCACGATTTGGCCACTTGCGTCACAAAATCATAATCGCCAACGCTCACGCCACCGTTTAATAAAACTACGTCACTTTTATTTAGCGCGTTCTCCAGCACTTTCTGAAGTTCTTCGGGATTATCTTCTGCAGTAAAAACTTGTATATCTTTAATTCCGATTTGGTTCAAGACGGCTTTCAATTGGAACGAATTCGCCTCATAAACCTGCCCGAATTCAAGCGGATTTCCCGGCTGCTGCAATTCATTTCCGGTTAAGATAATTGCAATTTTTGGAGGCTCGTAAACTGAAACTGCCACACATCCAATTCCTGCCAAAAAACCAATTGTCGCTGCCGAAAGATAGGTTTCTGACGCCATCGCCACTTCGCCTTTTTTGACCTCAGCGCCTTTTGGACGAACATTTAATCCGAATTGCAGATTTTCATCTTCGATAACCAATGCATTATTTTCAAGACGTATTTTTTCCTGCATCACGACTGTGTCGGCATTTTCAGGCAAAGGCGCTCCGGTGAAAATTCTTGTGGCTTCACCGTTGTTTATTTTTAACTGCTTGGAAGTTCCTGCCGCCATCTCGCCAATGATTTTAAGTGGCGTTTGCCTGTCTTCATATTTTAAGGCATAGCCGTCCATTGAAGATTGTGCAAAATTCGGGATATCGGTCGTTGCGATAACGTCTGTTGAAGTCACCAGACCGAAAGCTTCAGAAAGTGGCAAAACGACGCTTTTTTTAGGCGTTCTTGAATTTTGGATAATTTGCTTTGCTTCGGTTACAGAAATCATTTTTGTTTTATAAGTTGTTCATAGTCTTCAATTGTATCGATGTCGATTGCCCCTTTTTCGAAACTAATTTGGGCAACATCTTCTTTGAATTTATCCAGAAGCTTTTTGGCGCCTTCATTTCCAGAAAGTGCTATTAATTCTGGAAAATATTTTTTTGCAAATATAACCGGAGTTCCCAGCGTGTTTGAATACGCGGAAGCGACAATGCCTTTTTGAGAATCTTTTTGCTTTGAAATCAATTCTGAAAAAACGGAAGCTTTGATAAAAGGCTGGTCGCAAACTGAGATAATGACCGTTTCAATAGTTGGAAAATTATCCAGAAGTTTTTTCAATCCGCCGTTTATGGAAGATCCCATTCCGTCTTGCCAATTTTGATTTTCCATTACGAGAGCTTTTAAATCGTGAATTTCTTTTTCAATTTCATCATTTTTCGAACCCGTGACAATTACAACAGCTTGCGTTATTTCAAGGGCTTGCGACACGACGTGAGACAGCAAACTTTTTCCATTAAATTGCAGCAATTGTTTCGGCTGACCAAGTCTGGAGGAGTTTCCTGCGGCTAAAATTAGTATTCCTGTTTCCATCAGCCTCCGATTGTAATCATGCTTCGGTTTTCTAATTTTGAAGCGTCGATATTTTCGAAAACACCGCTGAACTGTCCGCCCAATGCTTTAGCTTTCGCCGAAATCGTTTCCTGTATCAAAGGCAAAATTTCTTCTCCTCGTCTCAACGCCCCAAGCAGATCGGTTTCATCTTTGCTGAAAAGGCAATTTTTTAGTTTTCCGTCCGCAGTCAATCGCATTCTGTTGCAAGTGTCGCAAAATGGCTCGCTCATCGTGCTGATTACCGCAAACGAACCGACGTGGCCCGGAATCATGTATCGTTTTGAAGTGTCATTTGGTTCGGGTTCCACCGGAATCGCGTCGTATTTTGAAGCTGCTTCCATCAAAATTTCGTGCAGCGTAAAAACCTGGTTGCTTGTCCATTTGTTGCCGCTGAAAGGCATAAATTCAATGAATCTCACTTCGATATTATTGTGTTTTGTCAAGGCGATAAAGTCAAGAATTTCGTTATCGTTCAGGCCTTTCATTACCACAACATTAATTTTTACTCGGATGTTATGCTGTAATAATAATTCAATATTACTTCTTACGCGGTGGTATAAGTCGCGTCTTGTGATTTTCAGAAATTTATCGGGCTGTAAAGTGTCAAGGCTGATGTTTATTGCTTTTATATTCGCTCCCAAAAGTTCGTCAAGCATCTCATGGACCCGGATTCCGTTGGTGGTTATGGCCAGCTCGATTCCTAAATTCCCTAACGATTTTATAATCTTCGGGGCATCTTTTCTGACCAAGGGTTCTCCTCCCGTCAAGCGGATTTTTTTTACGCCATTAGCTACAAATAATTTTGCGATGGTTTCAATTTCATCGACCTGCATCAATTTTGAAGCTGGCGCAAAAGCATATTTTTCTTCTGGCATGCAGTAAAAACAGCGCAGGTTGCAGTTGTCTGTAAGCGAAATCCGCAAATAATCGTGTACGCGTCCGAAAGTGTCCTTTATCATCTTTTATATTTTAAACCACGTTCGCAGCAGTATGAATCTTATCAATTTTATATTTCAGCGAAGTTCCTTTTTTGCCTTCGATGACCGCTTTTATTTCAGAAATTATGGAAAGCGCAATTTCTTCGGAATTTTCTGCTCCGATATCCAAACCGATTGGGCCGTAAATTTTATCTAATTGGTTGTCAGTTACCATAATTCCTTCTTTTTTCAAATCATCGAGCATTCTGTCCAATTTGGTTTTTGGACCTAAAATTCCGATGTAAACGCAATCTGTTTCTAGCAATAATTTCAAAACTTCTAAATCGTATTTGTAATTATGAGTCATCAGAACAAAATAAGTCTGTGCATCAATTTTGGTACTTCCAACCAATTCTTCCGGTTTGGCAACGATTACTTTTTTGGCTTCCGGAAAACGTTTTTCTGTGGAATGTGCCGCCCTTCCGTCACCCAAAGTTACTTCCCAACCCATTAAATCAGCCATTTTAACTACAGGCTGTACATCGTTTCCAGCGCCGGCAATTATCAATGAAATTGGAGGCGCAATGTATTCTATCAATGCTTCGTGATCCGCATTTTCAAGCTTTATCTTTTTTATGACTGTTGCTCTTTTTAGCAAAACATTGTCAATATCTTCCAATATTCCAAAATCATTTTCGGTAGGAATTTCGTTCTTTCGATACAGTAATTTTGTCCCGATTTGCGACGTATTTCTACCCAAAGAAAATAAAGTCAGCATCACCGCTTCTTGGCGTTCATCGGCAATCTTCTGGAGCAATTCCATCGGATTTCCTGATCTTGAATCGTCTATGTATTCAAACAAGATGTGAACGATTCCGTTACAGCCCAACTGCACGCCGAATTCCACATCGCCTTCATTGCTGGTGTCATACGTAATCAGCTTATTCTGCGTCTGGTTAATTGCCAAAAGCGCCTTCCGCAACGCGTCGCCTTCAAGACATCCACCGCTGATTGCTCCGGTTAAAATTCCGTCTTCGGTCACCAGCATCCTTGCTCCAGGCTGGCGGTAAGACGAACCTTCTACCTTGACAACTGTTGCCAAAGCAGTTTTCTTGCCTTCCTTTTTTGCCTTTGCATAAGACTTTAATATCTCAGTGATTTCTTTCATATTGGAATTTATGCTGGAAATTATCTAATTGGTTTTGTCTATTTTATACAATCTCCCTTGGTCGGTAACGGCATACAAAGCGCCATCGGCAGTCTGCGTTATGTCTCTGAATCGTTGGTTTTCTTGTCCCAAAAGTCGTTCTTCACCAACAACCTTGTTATTGGAAATCACCAGCCTTGCAATATGCGAGCCGCTCAAAGCACCCACGAATAAATTATTTTGCCATTCTGGAACTCGATTTCCTCTGTAAAAAGTCATCCCGCTCGGAGAAATTACGGGGTCCCAATAATATACCGGCTGTTGCATTCCTTCTTGTTGCTGAATCGCATCACCGATCGGCTCTCCGCCATATTCGATTCCGTAAGTTATTGTCGGCCAGCCATAATTTGCGCCAGCCTGAACTCTATTTATTTCGTCGCCACCTCTTGGTCCGTGTTCGCTCTGCCATAAATCTCCAGTCACGGGATGAATTGCCAAGCCTTGCGGATTTCTGTGTCCGATGCTGTATAATTCTGGCAAGGCACCTGTCTGGTTGAAATTTGGATTCCCAGAAGCCGGAGCACCCGTAGTAGTAATTCTTACAATTTTACCCAAACCGGCCGAAACCGATTGTGCCAGAGGTCGCGTTTCAAGAACGGAGCGTTCGCCGGTACTGACCAATAAATTTCCTGTGGAATCAAAGAGGATTCTTCCGCCATAATGCAGATCGCTTCCGTTTGCCGGATTTGCTCGATAAATTACGGTCGGTGCTTCGATTAAGGTTTCATTATTTGAAAGCCTTCCCTTGGCCACAGCCGTAACATTGCCGCCAGAAATAGCTTCTGAAAAAACCCAATATACCATTCTATTTGTAGCAAAATCAGGATCGACGCACAAACCTAATAAGCCACCTTGTCCGCTATTATTAACCGCTGGCAAGCCTTGAATTGGTTCACTGACTTGACCTGAAGGCGTTACAATTCGAAGATTCCCATCCTTTTCAGTAATCAAAAGACGTCCGTCTGGAAGACTCGTAATTCCCCACGGCGATGACAAAGTGGACGTTATGATCGTTGACGAGTAAGGCGTAGAAGTTGTGGCTCCGTTGGCTCTTGTCTGTCCTTCAAAAGCAGGAACATACGTTGTGTTTGGTTCCCCAGTTTCCACTGGAGGACCGTCTGGCAAGGGTTCTGAAAAATTGTCTTTGTCAGAGGAACAGGCCATCAGCGTTACCATGAATGCTGAAAAAATCGTGGTGTAGGTTGTCTTTCTCATAATCTTTTAATTTTTTGTGACGTAATCATTTCAATTCTAAATATGATTTGGCCAAAATTTAGATTTGGGGGAATATTGGCTTTTCACTAAGGTACAAAATTTCTTCAGAAAAATGGCGCGTTGTAATTTTCGTTATCGTTAAAATTGACCAAAAACTAGATTTTAGCCATGTCAAAAGGCAATTTTCTAATTCTTGTTCCGGTAAGATCAAATATAGCGTTGGTCAGTGCTGGAGCAAAAGCAGGCAATCCTGGTTCGCCGACACCGCCGGCATCTTCTTCGTTTTCCATTATGTGGATTTCAATTTCGGGGATGTCGTTTATTCTTGGCATTTGATAAGAATGGAAATTTTTTTCCACCACCATTCCGTCGTCAAAATGAACTTCATGGAAAGCCGCCGCGCCATAGCCCATAACGATTGACCCTTCGACTTGAGCCCTGATAATGTCTGGATTCACGTACCAGCCGCAATCCATAACAGCCCAAACTTTATCAATTTTCAATTTTCCGGATGCATTTCTTGAAACTTTCACTATCTGTCCTACGGTTGACTTAAAACATTCTGTAATGGCAACTCCGAAACCTTCATTTTTCTTTCTGTTTTTCCAGCCAGAAATTGCCTCCATCTTATCAATAAGATTCTGGCTCCTCTCGTCTTTCAGATATTTTCTTCTCAAATCTAACGGATCGGTTTTTGCTTCAACAGCCACCTCATCCAAAAAACTTTCATAAGCAAATCCGTTGGTGGAAGCATATACCGAACGCCACCACATAGTCGGCACTGGAGTTTCAAAAGGAACTTCAGCAAAACTTAAGCTTTTAATAGAATCAAAATAAGGCTTCAAAAACCCTTCAGAAGTACTTCTGTTGGCCACATCTTTTTTTCCACCACGCCAGTGGTCGTTATTTTGTCCTGCCATTCTGAATTTAAGTGCGCTGATTTCTCCATTGTCAATCACGCCTTCGCAACGGTAAGAAATTCCCGGGCGGTAAGGCCCTTGCGTGGCATCGTCTTCTCGCGTCCACACTACCTGAATCGGCGTTCCCATTTCTTTTGAGATCATCGTAGCTTCGTGCGGATAATCCATAAAAGCCTTTCTTCCAAAACCTCCTCCTAGAAAAGTCGGGTTTACAATGACTGATTTTCTTTCAATTTTAAGTTCTTTACTGATGTAATCTTGTACCCAGTCGGGGGCTTGGATCGGACCCCAGATTTCCACCTTATCACCTTGAAAATGTGCGACACAATTTACGGGCTCCATGCAGTAATGCGCTTGGTAAGGAGTTTGATAAACGATGTCTAATTTCTTTTTTGCCTTTTTTATAACGTCATTCGGATTTCCCTGCGTGCTTAAAATCAATCCTTCTTTTGTTTTTATAAATTCCTCCTGTCGCTTAAAAATAGTGGCCGAATTGATGTGCTCAAAACCAGAATCATCCCAAACAATACGCAACGCTTTTTTGCCCTGCATGGCTGCCCAAGTGGAATCTGCGACAACGGCTACTCCTTCTCGGAACGTATTGTGTACGCCCATTTTTACCTTGAAAACTCTTTTTACGCCTTTTATTTTTAATGCTTCTGAATCATCATAGCTTTTTACGATGCCCCTCAAGCGCGGATTTCTTTCTACGGCCGCGTATAACATTCCCGGAAGCTTTTTGTCTAAGCCAAAAACGGCGGCGCCATTGGTCTTCAAAGGCGTGTCTCTTCTGTGGAGCGGCTTTCGTATCAATTTATATTCTGATATCTTTTTCAATTTTATATTTTCAGGCGCTTTCATTCCAGAGGCTTCTTCCACCAATTCGCCGTAGTGGAATTTTTTTCCTGTTTTCCTGTTGATCACGTGTCCCATTTCAGCATAGCAATCCGTAGGCAACACTTTCCATCTTGAAGCGGCTGCGATGATCAGTAATTCTCTTGCTGTGGCACTTAATTTCAACAGATTTTTATAAGAAGTTCTGATCGTCGAACTTCCCCCGGTCACCTGGTTCCCATATTTTTCTTGATCTCCTGGCGCAAATTTTATATCAACACCATAAAGATCTACTTCCAATTCTTCTGCAACGATCTGTGCGATGGAATGATATGCACCCTGACCCATCTCGGCACGGTGGCTTACGATGGTTACCAAACCAGAAGTATTGATGATAATCCAAGCGCAAAGCTCAACATCCAGATTTTCTGAGTAAATCTGCCCTTCTTTTAAAACTTTGGCTTCTGCGCTTTCCGGCATGTAAAGTCCGAGGCACAAGGCTGTACTTCCTAAACCTGCAAGCCTCAAAAAGTTTCTTCTTGATAAATTATTTTGATTGTCGGTATTTGACATAATTTGGTACTTTAAATTATTTTTTTGGAGCATAAGCTCCTTTTTCAAGCCAAGTAATCCATGCTTTCTTAAATTCAGCGTGGCTCATCGGCGGCAGTTTTAACCCTTCTCCCGGATTCCATCCTGCTAAAACGAGTCCGTCATCAGCATGCTCGATTAACTTCTTGATGTCTTTGTTTCCATTCTGTTTTGGATCTAAAAGCTGTTTTGCCAGCTGATGTGGCGTTCTTCCTTGAAAAACCATCTTCATATCGGCAGGTGGCAAATGCCAATTTGGGTTTCCCGGAGGAGAATGCAATCCCGCTGTATTTTCAAATTGGTGACAGTTGGCGCATTTCATAGCATAAACGCCTTTTCCATCAACGCCTCTTTTTGGGGACATTTGGTGTAAATGACTGTCATCGCCTTGCAAAGGAATGTCTCCCGATGGATGGCAATTCATACACCTCGGGCTCATCAAGACACTGTAAACTTTTTGAAATGCTTTTACTGATTCAATGCTGTCTTTATTTATAAGTGGAATCGCCTCATATTTTCCGTCGTTCGCATTTTTTCTTGCAAAACTGAATGCTGTCAGGATCGTCATCGAAAGAAATACTGCAACTAAAGCATATTTTCTCACACCTTTTGGCGCGACTTTTTTTAAATCTTCATTCATAGTCGTTTTTTTGAATGTTAACCTTTCTGTTTTCTTTGCAGCTCGGCGGCCATGTGAATTGCTTTTCTGATCCTTGGATATGTGCCACATCTGCAAATGTTTCCAGCCATTGCATCATCAATATCGCTGTCAGATGGATTTGGGTTTTCCCTAAGCAAAACTGCCGCTGACATGATCTGTCCCGAATGGCAATAACCGCACTGCGGCACGTCAATTTCTGCCCAAGCTTTTTGCACCGGATGCAGATTGTCCGGTGAAAGGCCTTCGATCGTGGTAATTGTCTTCCCTTCGGCACGGCTCATTTTTGTCACGCAGGAACGAACTGCTTCGCCGTCCATATGAACCACGCAGGCACCGCATTGGGCTACACCGCAGCCATATTTTGTCCCTGTCAATCCGAGCAAATCTCTTACCGCCCAAAGAAGTGGCATATTTGGATCTGCATCAAGTTCAACGGAACGACCGTTTACTTTCATTGAAATCATAGTTTTTGTTTTTTTACAAATTACCGTTTCATATAAAATTAACTAAATTCTAATTATTAATGAAACAGAATTGAAATTTTAATGATAATAATTTATTGGCTTTCAATAATTTCAAAGATCCATAAAATTATATATTTAAATGTATATAAATTACTGAATTACTTACCAATATTACTGATTATGAATTATTGCTTAATTTGAAGTCTACATAAACCTACGATATATCGTAATTTAAAAAATACCTTTAAAATATAAATAACTCAAAACAAGACATTTAAAAAAAAGGCTCGTTTTTTAGCTACATGATTTACATCAAATAATTAAACTGTAAATTCATGAGCAAAGCAACAACACTTAAAAGCAACAGCATCCCTTTTTTAGAAGATGATGCCATTTCAGCAGAAACAAAGAAATTCTTAACTGCTTTAAATTCTGGCGGTGTTCCGCTAGAAACCTTGTCTCCCGAAGAAGCGAGACAGGTTCTAGTCGGAGCACAAAACTCAGTTGAAGTTGATTATTCAGGAATCGAGGAATCAGAAAAAACCATCTCACAAGACGGATTTTCTATCAAATTAAACATCGTCAGACCAAAAGGTTCTACCGAAAAACTTCCTGTTTTTATCTTTATTCACGGCGGTGGATGGGTTTTAGGCGATTATCCAACGCACAAAAGAATGGTTCGCGACTTGGTCGTTTTGTCTGGAGCTGTCGGCGTTTTTGTAAATTATACACCTTCACCAGAAGCAAAATATCCCGTTGCCGTAAACGAAATTTATGCTGCCACAAAATGGGTTGCTGCAAACGGAAACGAAATCAATGTTGACGGAAGCAAACTTTCTGTA
Source organism: Flavobacterium qiangtangense (assembly GCF_042658345.1). Classification (NCBI taxonomy): domain Bacteria; kingdom Pseudomonadati; phylum Bacteroidota; class Flavobacteriia; order Flavobacteriales; family Flavobacteriaceae; genus Flavobacterium; species Flavobacterium qiangtangense. The sequence continues at coordinate 377,437 of NZ_JBHSQB010000003.1, read as the reverse complement.
GTCGGAAACAGTGTTGGTGGTAATATGACTGCGGTAACCGCTTTGAAATCCATAGAAAATAACGGTCCGAAAATTACTTCACTGATTATGTTTTGGCCAATCGTTGCTGCTGATTTTGAAACAGAAACCTATAAACAATTCGGCGAAGACCGCTTCCTTACTACCTCTTTAATGAAGTGGATGTATGACAATTACACCACAGATTTGGCAGAACGAGAACAAATTTATGCTTCGCCGCTAAATGCTTCTATAGAATTGCTGAAAAATTTCCCTCCAACATTAATTCAAGTTGCAGAAGCCGATGTTCTTCGTGAAGAAGGCGAAGCTTTTGGGAGAAAATTAGACGAAGCCGGAGTTGAAGTCACAACCGTTCGCTACAACGGAATGATTCACGATTTTGGATTACTAAATCCTTTGGCGCACTTGCCTCAAGTAAAATCTTTGTTTGAACATGCTGCAGCAGATTTGAAAAAGAATCTTTTTTCTTAATTCCAACCAATTTACAAACGAATGTTTTAGAAATAAATCGGTTAAAAACAACTTTTAAAATTTTAATATCATGAAAATCAAATCAAGTACGAGTGCCGTTATTTTGCTGACCACATTGTTTGTTTCTTGCAGCACCGAAAATAATTCGGCTGAAAGCAAAACAGAAAATAACGAGAAAATTGGCGCTGCAAGAGCAGAATACATCGAAGTAGAACCAAACGTAAAACTCCACATTACTGATCTTGGCGAAGGAAAGCCAGTCGTATTAATCCACGGATATCCGCTGAGCGACGCTTCTTGGGAATACCAATATCATGCACTTTTAAAAGAAGGCTACCGCGTTATCGGAATCACTTTGAGAGGTTTTGGACAATCTGACAAGCCTTACGGAAAATATGATTATGACCAGTTTGCAGCTGACATTAAAGTTGTTTTAGACAAGTTAGATATCAAAGATGCAACTTTGGGCGGGCATTCGATGGGTGGCGCAATTGCCTTGCATTATGTTGCAAAATATGACAGCGCACACGTGAGCAAATTGGCTTTATTTTCAGCGGCAGCGCCTTGCCACACTAAAAAAGAAGATTATCCATATCCGCTTTTTACCAAAGAAGATATTTCGCAATGGATCGAACTGAACAACAATGACAGACCCGCTTTGTTGGCTGCCGTTGGCGAGAAATTTACTTTGTCACCCACATCAATTTCTCCCGGAATTGGCGCTTGGCTCGGCGGCATTGAAATGCAATCTTCACCTTTTGCGATGGAACAAGCCTTGATTGCATTGAGAGATGAAGATTTGCGAGGCGATCTTCCAAAAATCAAAATTCCGACTTTGATTTTACATGCAAAAGAAGACAAAATCGTGGCTTTTGCTTTGGCAGAACAGATGCACAAAGCAATTGCCGGTTCACAATTGGTTGTGTTTGACAAAAGCGGCCATGCTTCTTTCCTTGAGGAAAAAGATAAATTTAACTCTGAGTTTATAAAATTCTTGAAAAAATAAAATAGCTATAACTGCCTATAACTTGGTTACAGGCAGTTTTAAAATTCAAATATATGAACGCACAACCCGCTTTTGACACCGTTACTGAAGCTTTGCAATGGCTGAATTCAGAAGGTTTTACAGAAAATTTTAACCTCGATGAAAACTGCATACGATTCAATAATAATAAGCAATCGATGTCGCCTGAAGAATTTAAAATCGATTATGTATTTCGTTTTGAAGGCGATACCGATCCTGGCGATGAGGATATCGTGTATGGAATCAGTTCTGACTCTTATGAAACGAAAGGCGTTTTGACCAGCGCTTTTGGAATTTATGCGGATGCAATTTCTACAGAAATGATCAAAAAGCTATCAATTTATTAAACCCAAATCACTTCTTGTTCCAGTTCAATGTGAGCAAATTTCAAGCCTATTAAGTTTGTAAAAGAAAATAACAAGTATATAAAATTACGAAATATCGTAAATAAAATTTTCCTCAAAAACAATTAAAACACAAAATACCAAAGGCTTACAAATTTGGCATTTCATTGGCTTAAACCTTAAATAATCTAAACTTATTTTTTATGAAACCATCAGTAAATTTATTATCTCCAGAAAATCACGCTCTCGTATTAATTGATTTTGAAGGCCAAATGGCTTTCGCAACAAGCAGTATCCAACTGAGCGAATTGCGCAACAACGTAGCAATCATTTGTGGCGCTTCAAAAATTTTCAATGTCCCGACAATCGTTACCACAGTTGCCGAAGACAGTTTTGCCGGACCCGTTTTTCCAGAAATTGAAGAGTTTTATCCTCAAGCGACTTCAGGCTATATCGACAGAACCTCGATGAATACTTGGGAAGATGAAAATGCCTATAAAGCGATCACCGGAACCAAAAAACAAAAGCTGGTTCTTGCCGGATTATGGACAGGCGTTTGCATCGTCGGTCCAGCATTATCAGCACTTGACGAAAATTATGAAGTATTCGTAATCACAGATGCTTGTGGCGACGTTAGCAATGAAGCGCACGAAAGAGCGATCCAAAGAATGGTTCACGCGGGCGTAAAACCAATCACTTCCATCCAATATTTATTAGAGCTTCAAAGAGATTGGGCACGCCAAGAAACGTATGTTCCGGTGACGAATCTGATGAAAAAATATGGCGGTTCTTATGGCTTGGGAATCCAATATGCACACAAAATGTTGCAACACTAATTCCTTTTCTACTTCTTCAAATGTTGAAATTTATAAAAAACATATCGATAAAATTTAAATTATTCCTGCTGGCATTTACTTTTTTAGCTTTCGGACAGGCTTCTGCGCAAAATTTCAAATTGTTGCGTTTTGAAGAAAATTATGAATTATTAAAAGACTCTTCCCGAAGCTTTTATGAAAATGTAAAATTCCTTCCGATTTCTAAAAATAAAGAAGTTCATGTTTCTTTTGGAGGTGAAGCGCGCTATGAATTTATGGATTTCAACAATGAAGATTGGGGAAGGCAAAATATCGGTCACAATACTTTTTTATTGCAACGATATGATTTAAACGTCGATGTTCAATTTGGAGAAAATTTTAGGGTATTTGCCCAAATCCGAAGCGCTTTAGAAGACGGAAGAAAAAACGGACCGAGAGGAATTGATGAAGATCAGCTAAACATTCAAAATTTATTTCTTGACATTAATATTTGGGAAAATTCAGAAAAACAAGTGATTTTTCGTGCCGGAAGACAGGAATTAGATTATGGTTCAGGAAGATTGATCTCCGTTCAGGAAATTCCGAACGTGCGAATTTATTTCAACGGAGGAAAACTAATGTATGCTTCTTCTAAATTTTCTATCGACGGTTTTGCTATGACGGAAGATGAAGTGGAAACCGGAATTTTCGATAACAAAATGTCAAAACAACTCAATCTTTGGGGAATATATTCCAAAACAAAGTTCTCAAAGACAGGAAATATTGATCTTTATTATTTGGGAATCCGAAGAAATGACGCCGTTTTTGAAGAAGGAATTTCCAAAGAAAAAAGACATACCATTGGAACCAGAATCTGGAAAAACAACGGCGGTTTCCTTTATAATTTGGAATTAGCATACCAATTCGGAAGCTTCGGAAACGGCACAATTACCGCTTGGACAGCTTCCATCGACATGGGCTATTCCTTTAAAAATGTAAAGTTCAAGCCTTCGATAAATCTGAAAAGCGATTACGTTTCGGGAGATAAAAATAAAGACGACGGAAATCTCCAGACGTTCAATCCGTTGTTTCCAAGAGGCGGTTATTTTGGTTCGAATCCGCAAGTTGGTCCGGTCAATCTCATCGATTTACATCCGTATGCGACAATGGAAATACTATCAAATTTGACCTTTCAAACTGATGCTATTTTCAATTGGAGACATTCGCTCAACGACGGCGTTTACCGACCAAGCGGCCAATTTTTAATCGCAGGAAATGACTCTGAAAAACGATACATCGGAACTTCCTTTTTAGCGAATTTGACTTACAATTTCAATAAACATTTTGCTTTTACAAGTGGCATGCATTACTTCAAAACAGGAGAATTTCTCAATGAAGTGATTCCGAATTCAAAGGACGGAATGTTTGTCAACAGCAGGCTTACGCTTAAGTTTTAATAAATACTAAATTACCAAAATATGAAAGCTGATTTAATTTTATACAACGGAAAAATTTACAGTTTCAACAAAGAAACTCTAGATATTACGGCAGTTGCCATCAAGGACGGAAAATTTATTGCCGTGGGAAGCGACAGCCAAATCATGGAATTTGCTTCTGAAACCACAAAAATAATCGACCTGCATAAAAAAAGAGTGGTTCCCGGAATCAATGATTCGCACATTCACTTGATTCGCGGCGGACTGAATTACAATCTAGAGCTTCGCTGGGATGGCGTTCCTTCGCTTTCAGATGCGCTTCGAATGTTGCAGGAACAGGTTGACAGAACGCCTTCGCCACAGTGGGTTCGCGTTGTCGGAGGCTGGTCTGAATTTCAATTTGCGGAACGAAGAATGCCGACTTTGCAAGAAATCAATGCAATTGCACCAGAAACTCCAGTTTTTATTTTGCACTTGTATGACCGAGCAATCATGAATCGTGCGGCTTTGAAAGCAGTCGGTTATACAAAAAATACGCCAGCGCCTCCGGGCGGTCAGATTGAAAGAGATTCTAACGGCGAACCAACCGGACTGATTATTGCGACGCCAAATGCCATGATTTTATATTCGACTTTGGCCAAAGGTCCGACGCTTTCTTATGACCATCAAATCAATTCGACAAGACATTTTATGAAAGAATTGAACCGTTTTGGAATCACGAGCGTGATTGATGCCGGCGGCGGTTTTCAGAATTTTCCGGATGATTATAAAGTCGTGAATGAGCTGAATGAAAAGAAACAATTGACGGTCAGAATTGCTTATAATTTATTTACGCAGAAGCCAAAAAACGAATTTGAAGATTTTAGCGAATGGATTGATTCTGTGAAATTGTACCAAGGCGATGATATGTATCGTCACAACGGAGCAGGAGAAATGCTAGTTTTTTCAGCTGCAGATTTTGAAGATTTCTTACAGCCAAGACCTGATCTTCCTGAAAACATGGAAGCCGAATTGGAAAAAGTCGTTCGATTATTGGTAGAAAATCGCTGGCCTTTCAGACTTCATGCGACTTATAACGAAAGCATATCGAGATTTTTAAATGTATTTGAAAAAGTAAATCAAGACGTTCCGTTTAACGGATTGCCGTGGATTTTTGACCATGCCGAAACAATCGACGAAAGAAACATCGAGCGTGTAAAAAATTTAGGCGGAGGCATCGCGATCCAAAGCAGAATGGCGTATCAAGGCGAATATTTCACTGACAGATATGGTTCAAAGGCAGCAGAAAACACGCCTCCAATTAAAAAAATGCTCGAAATGGAAGTTCCTGTCGGTGGCGGTTCAGATGCGACGCGCGTCAGCAGCTACAATCCTTGGGTTTCAATGTATTGGCTTACGGTTGGGAAAACTATCGGAGGCTTGCAATTGTACAATGAATCGAGATTGAGCCGTGAAACTGCGTTGGAATTATATACCAGAGGAAGCGCATGGTTTTCGCAAGAACAGCAGAAAAAAGGCGATATCAAAGTGGGAATGTTTGCCGATTTAGCGGTTTTGGACAACGATTATTTCAATGTGGAAGACGAAGCCGTGAAAAACATCGAAGCAGAAATGACGGTTGTTGACGGAAAAATTGTATATGCGAAAGGTGACTTTTCTTCCTTCTCACCTCCTACTATCCCCATTTTGCCAGATTGGTCTCCTACAAATATTTATAACGGATATTATCCAGCTGGAGGTCATTTGCAAAGCGCAATCGAGAAAAATTCAAAAGCCGATGCAAAACCAAAATTGACTTCGCAGATTCACAGTTGCGGTGGCAGTTGCGACGTTCACGCGCATAATCACGATGCGGCTCGTTTGAGCAATGTTCCTGTCAATAATTACAACGCATTTTGGGGCGCGCTTGGCTGTTCTTGCTTTGCATTTTAAAACTTACATTATGGAAATTATAAAACAACTACTTTACTCTGACTTGGGATCGTCGTTCAATAATGCTGCTTTTCTTGTTTTTAGGATTCTGCTTGCGATTGAACTTTTCAGGGTCCACGGATTGAAAAAATTCAGGATTGAAAACGGACAAAAAGAACAAGTTCCAAATCCGCTGCATCTGCCTGAAAAACTGAATGGATTGGTGGCCACTTTTTCAGATACCGTCGTTCCTTTTTTAATCATTTTAGGAATTGGGACAAGACTGGCGGTGCTTCCAACCATCGGCGTTACGGCCATCGGATATTTTGTAGTTCACCGCAAAGATTCGCTTGAAGTACGCGATGTTCCTTACATGTATACTTTGTCCTTGCTCCTAATTTTAGCACTCGGAGCCGGAAAATATTCACTTGATACTTACTTATTAAATCTTTTATAAAATGAAAACTTCCATCGGAATCAAACAAGAAAACCTGTCGAAAGTGGCAGAAATTCTATCAATAATTCTTGCCGACGAATTTGTATTACTGACCAAAACTAAAAAAGCGCATTGGAATGTCGAAGGCGCTGATTTTTACAACAAGCATCTTTTCTTCGAACAGCAATATAATCAGCTTGATGAAATCGTGGATGCTGTTGCTGAAAGAATTCGAACGTTAGGTCATTATGCTCCGGGAACTTTGAAAGAATATTTGGCGTTGACGCATCTTTCGGAACACGCTTTGGAAACCAACGACAGCTTGACCTATATGAATGAATTGCTGTGCGATCACGAGAGCATCCTGATTCATTTACGTGAAAACAGCAACAATTTTGCGACCCAATTGCACGATGCCGGAACCAGCGATTATATCACAGGATTATTAGAAATGCACGAGAAAATGGCCTGGATGCTTGGTTCACACTTAAAGTAAAACTATGGAAATTAAAACAAATATTTGGTATGTCACCTTGCTTTTAACCATAATTGCGGGTTATTGCGACACCGTAACTTTCGTTGCCGCAGACACGATCTTTTCGGCACACGTGACGGGAAATTTTATCGTTTTTGCCTATCAAATTGTCAAAGGTTCTGACATTCACGCTTGGGTGAAATTATTGACTTTTCCTGTGTTTATCATTGCTGTAATTGCCGGAGGACGAATTGCCTTGCGCGTTACAAATCATTATACGATTTTATTTTGGGAAGGATTTCTGCTGGTTTTAAGCGGACTCGCGGCGTATCTTTTCAACTATTTCGGAATCATTTCAGAATGGACAATGTATGCAATTGCAATGACAACCGTTTTTGCGATGGGACTTCAAAATGCCTTTGGAAAATTATATGCCAAAGAAACGCACGGACCAACGACGATGATGACAGGAAACGTAACGCAAGCTTCATTAGATCTCGGAAATCTTTTGAAAAATGGATTCAAAGATCTTGAAGTGATGCTAAGTTTTAGAAAACAATTAGTTACCATTTTCGGATTTCTTATCGGATGTTTTTTAGGTGCCGTTGCCGGAAAATCTTTCGGTTTAGGAACATTAATCTTCCCCGGAATCGCAATGATCGTGTGTTATATGTACCATCGAAAAAATTAGTCGCAACTATTGAAACTTGCATTTTCCTGATAATAGATTATCTTTAAAACATGAATTCAAGATACTTTTTTCCCCACAGAAATTCTATACTCTTATTTTGCCTGGTGATTTTTTTCCTGCTAAATAGGGTTCCTGTTTCCGCGCAAACTGAAGAAAATCCAAAACAACTCAGAAATCTAATTTTAAATACAAAAAATGACACTCAAAAAGCAAATTTGCTATTTAGAATGAGTGCTTATTATTTGACAAAAACTGGAGAATCAAAAGCTGATTTGGACAGCGCAAGCGTATTGAATTTTCAAGGAAAACAGTTGAGTAATCAAGAAAAATATAAAATTGGTGTAGCAAAATCAATGCTTCTCGATGCAAAAATTGATAAAGAAAAAGGAAAAAGGGAAGTTTCATTATCAAAAACCAAGGAAGCAATTGCTTACGCAGAAAAAAATAATCTGACCGAACAAAAAGGCGACGGTTATGACGAATTTTCGAATTATTATGACAACAGCAACGTTGATGAAAAGATAAGATTAAAAGAAAAAGCACTTGCATTTTATAAACAATCAAATTCCAAGAAAAGGCAAGCTGACGTATTGAAAGATTTGGGGGAATTATATGGATTGACTGAAAATACGAATAAATCCCTTTTAAATTTGAAAGAGTCTTTAGAAACGTACAAATCTATAAATTACAAGCAATTACAATCGGTTTATAATTTACTTAGTGAAGCTGAAATTCAAAAATCTGATTATGAAAAAGCTTTAAAATATGGATTGTTGGCAGAAAAAACAGCCTTGGCGATGAACGATAATTCGTTGCAATTGAGCTCGATTTACAGCAATGTTGGAATGGTTCATTATTATCTACGACAAAATAATGAAGCGGAAGAGTATTGGCAAAAAGCCATAGAAATTGCTAAAAAATTCAATGATAATGGCTATGTCAGAACGATTGCTGCCAATATTTCTACAATGCTCATCCGCCAGCGAAAATTTGAGGAAGCGATAAAATTCATCAAGGAATACAAGGCGAAATATCCAATTGCCGACCAAGAATTTGAGATGCGCGAGAATTACATCCTTTTCAGCACGTATACGATTATCAAGCAATTTGCAAACGCCAAAATTTATTATGAAAAATTAAAAAATCACTATGGCGAAAACGCTGAAAAGAATAATAACAGCCTTTCGCTTTTACGAAGTTTTTCATTTTATCATTACCAAACGAAACAATATGCTGACTTTTACAGAACCGCAACTTTATTAGATTCTTTTGCAAAAAAAGCCGGAAACACCCTGATTCAGTCAGAAAATCATTTGGTTTGGTTCAAAGTTGATTCTACACAAGGAAAATATTTGGATGCCATAAAACATTACCAGCTTTATAAAAATCTTTCAGATACAATTTTCAAGGGTGAAAAAAGCAAGCAGATCAGTAATCTGCAAGTAGCATTTGAAAGCGAAAAAAAAGACAAGAATATCGATTTTCTGACCCAACAATCTAAATTACAGGAAGTAAAAATTGCCAACGACACGTTCATAAAATATGTTTTTATCGGAAGCATTGTAGTTTTGGCGCTTTTTGTAGCACTGCTTTACAACCGATCGCGGCTAAAACAAAAAACAAATAAAAAACTGGAAATCAAACGCCAGCAGATCGATGAACAGAATGAACAGCTGAAGAAATTGCTGACCGAAAAAGAATGGCTTTTGAAGGAAATTCATCATCGCGTGAAGAATAATCTGCAGATTGTGATCAGTCTTTTGAACACGCAATCGGCTTATTTGGATAACGAAGATGCGCTGATGGCAATTCAAAACAGCCAGCACAGAATGCACGCCATGTCGCTGATTCATCAGAAATTATACCAGTCAAATAACCTCGCAAGCATTGATATGTCTTGGTATATTTATGAATTGGTCAATTATATGAAGGAATGTTTTGGCACCGAAAAGAAGATTAATTTCAACTTAGAAACTGAAAAAGTATCCTTGGATGTCGCGCAGGCTGTGCCGCTTGGTCTGATCATAAATGAGGCTGTAAACAATACGATAAAATATGCTTTTCCGAATGGAAATAAAGGGAATGTATTGGTTTCCCTAAAAAATATCGGCGAAAATAAATATGAATTGATCATTTCTGACAATGGAATCGGGCTTTCAACGAATTTTAACATTGAAGAAACTGATTCACTCGGAATGAACTTGATGCGCGGCCTAAGCGACCAGCTCGACGGAAGCTTCGATTTAAGAAATGAAAACGGACTAACAATACAAATTACGTTTATAAAAAATATGGAATTTGAAGCTTCGGCAGAAAATCCAACAACGCTATAACCCAAAAAATGAAGGAGAAAATTTTAATTGTCGAAGATGAATTTATCGTAGCAAATGACTTGAAAATCATGTTGCTAAAAGCTGGTTATGAAGTCACCGGAATCGCTTCTTCGGTAGTGCAAGCCCGAAAACTGATTGCCGAGAAAAAACCAAATTGGGTGTTGCTTGATATTATGCTCAAAGGCGACTTGACCGGAATCGATCTGGCTTGGGAATTGAAAGAAATGCAATTGCCTTATTTGTACATTTCTGCCAACACAAATCAATCGACGCTAGAAGCCGTGAAAGCCACGCAACCCTACGGATTTATGGTAAAACCCTTCAGAGAACGCGATTTGATCGTAATGTTAGATATCGCCAAATACCGTTTTGACCTTGAAAAAGGCACAGAAAATTCATTCGAAAATAACGACCAAGCTATGGACGGAATCATCGGAAAAAGCCAGCTTTTAAAAGAGGTGATCGAGAAAATAAAAATCGTGGCTCCAACAGAAACTTCAGTTTTAATTCTGGGCGAAAGTGGTACCGGAAAAGAAAAAGTCGCACATTCGATCCATGAATTTTCCAGTAGAAAATCAAAGCCGATTGTCGTTGTAAACTGCGCCGCTTTGCCACATTCTTTAATTGAATCAGAACTATTTGGCCATGAAAAAGGAAGCTTTACCGGAGCAAATTCACTTCGGATCGGGAAATTTGAGCAAGCCAATGAAGGTACCATTTTCTTGGATGAAATCGGCGAATTGCCTTTAGATTCTCAAGTCAAACTGCTTCGGGTTTTGCAGGAAAAAGAAATCGAGCGTTTGGGAGGCAATAAAACTATAAAAGTGAATGTGAGAATCGTTGCTGCAACAAATCGTTTATTGGAAAAAGAAGTTGCTGAAGGCCGATTCAGGCTCGATTTATATTATCGATTGAATGTTTTTCCGATTGAATTGCCGGCTTTAAAAGATCGAAAGGAAGATATTTCCCTCTTGGCAAATTATTTCCTGAATAAATATTCGACCAGTTCCAGAAAAAAAGTTTCAAGCATCAGCAAAATTGCTTTGGAACAATTGCAAAACTATGATTGGCCCGGAAATATTCGCGAATTAGAACATTTTATTGAGCGAAATGTCTTGCTTGCCAAAACTTCTGAAATTGAAACTTTAGATCTGCCAGCAACTGTTTCCAAGCCATTTCTTGAAATTTCTGGTCCGTTAAAATCTATGGAAGAAATGGAAAAAGAGCACATCATGAACGCCTTGAAATCCTGCGACGGAAAAGTTTCTGGACCAGGAGGCGCTGCTGAACTTTTGAAAATACAAGCACAGACTTTGTATTCAAAAATGAAAAAATTAGGCATCAAACAGGGCTACAATTAATTAAAAATTAAATTATCTGATTATGAATTTAGAAAATACAACTGCAGGAAAACCTTTGAATGAAGCCAAAAAAGCGTTGATCATGATTCACGGAAGAGGCGCTGGTTCCACTGATATTTTGTCGCTGGCAAGACATTTGAATGTTGCTGATTTTGCCTTGGTCGCACCGCAAGCGCAAGGAAATACTTGGTATCCTTACTCTTTTTTGGCTCCGACTTCACAAAACGAACCGTCACTTTCAAATTCCTTAAACTTAATTTCGGAAGTTGTAAAAACTGTTGAAGAAAACGGAATTTCTAAAGAAAATATTTACTTCTTGGGATTTTCTCAAGGCGCGTGTTTGGCTCTAGAATTTACGGCTAGGAATGCTTCAAAATATGGCGGTATCGTCGCTTTTACAGGAGGTTTGATTGGCGAAACTATCTCTGAAAAAACTTATTCTGGAAATTTTGAAAACACGCCAGTTTTCATCGGAACAAGCGATCCTGATTTTCACGTTCCTGTGGAAAGAGTGAATGAAACCGAAATGCTTTTGAAAAAAATGGGCGCTTCGTTGACAAAGAAAATTTATGAAAATATGGGACATACGATCAGCCAAGACGAAATTAACTTGGCCAATGAACTTGTTTTTAACTTGAAATAATGATACAGATTACAAGAATTTATAGCGATTCAAACGGAGAAAGTCATTTTGAAGATTTTGAAATTTCGTTGCAAAACAATGGCGATATCGGTTTTTTATCAGAAGATCAAGCTGTTAAATCAATTGTTTTCAGGGAAGTTCTTCCTTCGTATGATTATGATTTTCACAATGCGCCAGATCGGCAATATATTATTTTATTGGACGGTGGCGTGGAAATCGAAAGTTCTTTGGGACAAAAAAGAAAGTTTGAAACTGGTTCCATTTTATTGGTTGAAGACGTTACTGGAAAAGGCCACAAAACCAAAAATCTTGAAATCAAAACCCGAAAATCAATATTCATAAAACTATAAAAATGGAAAAAGAAACCGTAAGAATCGAGAATTTCAGCGATGCCGTTTTTGCCATCGCCATCACGCTTTTGGTTTTAGATCTTCACGTTCCTAGTTCAGAAATTATAAAAAATGGAAGTGATTTATGGAATTATTTAAAAGAAGATTGGGCGTCCTTTTTGGCTTTCACGCTTTCATTTTTCAGCATTTTTATAATGTGGGTGAACCATCACAAAATTTTCAAGCAGATTTACACGAGAAATACCGCCATCATGTTTTCAAACGGATTGATTTTATTTTTGGCTTCGGCAGTTTCTTATCCAACGGCTTTACTGGCACGCTTTTTTGATGGAGAAGCTTCGTCAACTGTAGTCGCCATTTACACTGGAATTTTTGTATTGATTAATCTTTCTTATAATTTATTGTGGTTTTTGGCCAGCCATAATCGAAAACATCTTCGTCCGGAAATCACTGATTTGGCTATAAGAAAGATTCGAAATAATTATTTATATGGATTTCCTACATATTTAATTGCTTTCGGAATTTCATTCGAGTTTCCCAAAATTGCCTTGCTTATCAGCATGCTTTTGTGGATTTATTGGGCCATTTCTTCTGGAAAAATTGATATTTCAAAAAGCTAATTTTTTAGGCTAAAAAATGTTCTTTTTTGATTCCTAGTTTCTGCATCCTAGAAATTAATGTTGTTGCAGGCAAGCCTAATAAAATTGCGGCACCTTGCGGACCAGAAATTCTTCCGTTGCAATTTTTTACTACTTTTAAAATATGCTCTTTTTCAACTTCCTGAAGCGTTTTTGTACATAAATGGAATTCAGAATTGGATGCTGAGACCACAATTTCTGGAAAATCCATTTCTTTTATCGTTTCGCTTTTTGCAAACAACAGGCTTCTTTCCACCATATTTTCTAATTCCCGAACGTTTCCTTGCCATGAATTTGCTGTCATTGCCTTTTCAACTTTTTTAGAAAAACCGTTAACTTTCTGCCCTGCTTTTTCGGAATGTTTTTTCAAAAAATAATTCGCCAAATCTTGAATATCTTGCTTTCTGTCACGCAAAGCTGGAATTTGAATTGGAAAAACATTCAATCTGTAAAACAAATCGCTTCTAAAATTTCCGTCAGCCACTTCTTTTTCCAGTGAACGATTTGTAGCCACAATTACTCGCGCATTCACTTTGATGGTCTGCTTCCCGCCAATTCTTTCGATTTCTTTTTCCTGTAAAACCCGGAGCAATTTTCCTTGCAATTCTAACGGCAATTCTCCGATTTCATCTAAAAAAATCGTGCTGTTTCCGGCTTGTTCAAATTTCCCAATTCGCAAATCAGTCGCTCCTGTAAAACTTCCTTTCTCATGTCCGAATAATTCGCTTTCAATCAAATTTACTGGAATCGACGCGCAATTTACCTTGACCATTTTTTGATTGGAATTCCCAGATAAGTTGTGAATGGCTTTGGCAACCAATTCCTTTCCAGTTCCGGTTTCGCCAGAAATTAAAACTGTTGATTGTGAAACTGCGACTTGAGAAATCAAATCATAAACCTTTTGCATGGACGGACTTTTGCCTATAATTCCTTGAAAGTTTTCTGAAGAATTTACTTCTGGTTTTATTTCTTCTGAAGATTTTCTAATCGATTTATAGTCTGAAAATTTATTTTCCAATTGTTCTGAAGTCAAAATATTTTGGATTGTAATCGAAAGTTGCGTGCCAATTCGGCTGATAATTCTATTTGATTCTCTGGTAAAAGTCGTAGGATTTTTGAAAAACAAAAAAAGCACATTTCGGTTTCCGTTTATATAAGGAAGGCAAATTCCGATGCCATTTTTAAAGCCTGAATCATTTATCTTGGAAATAAAATCAGGAACCTTTTTTCCAGACAAATTTTTCAAATCGAAAATAACTGTCTCGGCAGATTCCATGCAAACATCAAAAAATCCATCCTTTAATTCATAATTTTTATCCGAAGTTTTTGGCTGTAAGAACTGATGAAAGAGTTGATATTCTGATTCTTTTTCATCTGTTGAAGCAATTATAAAATCATCAAAGTTGAAAATTGGTTTTAAAGTGTTTTGTAAAATAATTTGAAAATCCTTTCTACTCAAAACTTTTGCAAATTCGGTACAAATCGATAAAATCAGCGATTGTTCTCGTTCTCTTTCTTGCAATCGATTCATGAGAATTGCTGTTTGATCGGTTTGCTTTTGCATAATGATTTGAATTTATTTTTAAAAAATTGGCTTGCCGTAAATTTAAGTAATCGGAATTGTTTTGTGCTAACAATTTTCATAAAAGTAACGGATTTGAAACCATAAAATTACGATATATCGTATAAACCAAAATACCAAAAAAAGAATAAACTATTGATTTAAAACAATATAGATAAATCGGAACATAATTTGGCTTACAAACTACGAAAAATAAAAAATGCAAAATATTGTTTCTTGTTCCAGTTCAATGCACGCATTTTGCAATAGAAGTAAATTTGTAAAAGAAAATTAATAACAACTCATAAAACGCAAATATCATGGAAAATAAAATTTTAGGCTTACACCATATTACAGCAATTGCGGGCGATGCGAAACGCAATTTTGATTTTTACTCAAAAGTTTTAGGTTTACGATTTATCAAAAAAACGGTCAACTTTGACGATCCGGGAACGTATCACTTTTATTTTGGAGATGAAGTCGGAAGTGCCGGAACAATTTTGACATTTTTCCCTTGGGGCGAAGGCATCCAGCAAGGAAGAAAAGGCTCTGGAATGGCGACTGAAATTGGTTATTCTGTACCAAAAGGAAGCTTGAAATTTTGGCAAGAACGTTTTGAAAAATACAATGTAATTTACAACAAGCCAGCAGAAAAATTCGGAGAAAAATACCTGACTTTTCTAGATCCGGATGGATTGAAATTAGAACTGATTGAGTCCAAAACAGAAGACGACAGAAAACCTTGGGAAACCGATGAAGTCAAAGCTGACGTGGCCACAAGAGGATTTCACAATGTAACTTTGACTTTAAATAGTATCAAAGCGACGGCGTCAATTTTGACTGAAATCTTTGGTTATAAATTAATTGAACAAGATGTAAATCGTTATCGATATGCAACTGACGCTGTTGAAAACGCGGCGATTATTGACTTGGTAGAATTGGCAGATGAGAAACACGGCCATGTGGCCAACGGTTCTGTTCACCACGTGGCGTTCAGAGTTAAAAATGACGCAATATTGATGCATTTCCGTGAGAAAATTGAAGCTTTGGGATTATCAATAACGCCACAAATTGACAGACAGTATTTCCATTCTCTTTATTTCAGAGAACCAGGAGGCGTTTTATTTGAATTGGCTACAGAAAATCCGGGCTTTATGATTGATGAAACTTTGGAAGAATTAGGAAAAAACTTAAAGTTGCCAGCTCAATATGAAGCCAACAGAGCAGGAATCGAAGCGCATTTGGTCAAAATAAATTAATTTCTTTGCTAACCTTCAATTAACTGAGAGGTTGTATTAGATAAATTAAACTATCCAATACAAATTTGGTAATATTTCGTTGGCTCCACAATTGGCAAATAGCGCCACCTTTAGAGAGGTGGCGTTTTTTTTTACCAGAGTTTACTTCTTATTCTAGAGAATTTCGTGCTTTTTTCGAGAAATATAATTCTTTCAAAAAATCAAAAAAATGTCTCACTTTATATTGAAAATCATATCTTTGTCTAATAACCGTATCAATTTTTTATTGAAACTCTGACACAAACTATTGGTTTGTTTGACTTTTGAAAATTTGTACCTCTATTGTACCTCGCAACCTGCAAGGTACTGCTAAAATTAGTTATTTTCTGCATCGGGAAATAAAATTAATCTAAGTATTAAAATTTAATCTGGGTCAGCTAAAATTCGATACAATTGTACATTTGAAATGTAATATTGATTTTCAATAGAAATTTGGGACAATTTGGCGCTCACCAGATTATTTTCTCTGGAATTAATTAAGAACATAGAACTTTCTCCAAACGAAAACAGGCGTTCTTCTGAATCCAGCATCGTCATGTAATCTTGAACCAAATTGTCAATTACATTCTTCTGCTTTTTCAACGACGAAATTTCTGTCTGTTGTGCTTTAATTTTATTTCCAAGTTCTAGTCTTTGCTGTTCAATATCAAATTTTAAATCCTGAATTTTAAGCTTTGCAATTTTTAAATTTCCTCTTTCTTTTCTCAAAAAAATTGGAATACTGAAATCGACATTGAATTTGTAATCTTCGGTATTAAATGTATCAAAATATACAGGTTCTGAAATATAATTGTAGCCTACATTTAGTTTTGGCAACAATAAATTGGCTTTCAACTTTCTGTTTATTTCAAGCATCGAAAGTTTGGTTTCTAAAGCCGTCATCTTTGGGTGTGAACCAAGCGACTGGCTGTCAAAAATAGCTGTGTCGGTTTTTAGCGTTTCTGGTAGCGTTTCCATCAGATTTTCTTCGGGCTTCATGTTTGCATTTAATTCAACCGGCACGTTTTCAATCCAAAGATAATTGGAAAGATTTAATGAAGCTTTGGCCAATTTTAAATTTCCGTTTTCCAAATTTAGTTCACGATTTCTTACCGTTATTCGCGCCTCAACGCTATCAATCGCTGGAGAATCGCCCAACTCAATCAGTTTTTTTATTCCTTTAAAACGCGTGCTGGCAAAACCAAGGTAACGCTTATAAAGAACGGCTTCGTTAAAACAGCGTCGCCATTCAAAATAAGCTTCGCTCGCTTTATAAAGTACTTCAATCGCCTTCAATTTTCGCTCCGCATCGCTTAATGTGAGTTGCAATTTTCCTGATCTGACGTCGGCCATTCGTTGGTTGATGAACAAGCCTTGCCCCAACGGAACGCTGATTCCAAGAGATGTGAGACCTGCTTCTGGCGTTCGATTTTGTGGATTGAAATAAGTTCCGTCAGTATCGTCGAATCCTGCCTTTACTTCTATTCCATACCAAGTGGGAATTTTAAAACTGCTGTTCAACAGCGAATAATATTCTGTTCCCTTAAATTCTTTTTTGTTGTAATCTACTTCAATTTTCGGATCAAAACCGCCACGCGCTGCCATCAATGCAGCTTGTGCCTCGCTCACTTCAAGATTGGCCTGCTTTACCATCGGATGGTATTTTTTTACATAGCCCAAAAATTCACGGTAGGTCAATTCTTCTTTGTTAAAATCATTGCTTAAATCTTGTCCGCTTGATTTTGTAATTCCTGCAAAAACCAACAGGAAAATTATTTTTAATATCAGTTTCATATTATTTCTTATCCTTTCCATTGGCTTCTTTTTGTCCGACATAATAATTTGGAGGAAAACCATTTAAGTTACGCCATATTTCATACCAAATTGGAACCGTTTCAAGCAAAGCAATACTTTGTGCGCCTGCGCCGATACTAAGTTCTTTTGGCCATTTCTCGTTCGGATTTTCTGGAGAAACTAGAATTCTATATTTTCCGTTTGCACTGATGAAATTTTCGATCGCCACGACTTTTCCACCAAAAGTTCCGTAAGACAATCCAGGCCAGCCCGAAAATACGATTCTTGGCCATCCGTCAAACCAAACGCGAACCTTTGCACCGCGATGAATCAACGGCAGATCAATCGGCTCGACATAAGTTTCCACGGCAATATCATAACTTTCTGGCATGATGCTTACGATTGGAGTTCCTTCTTTAATCGTTTCGCCAAGACCCGCCAAAAGAGCGCGGTTTATATAACCGCTTTGAGGAGCAGTGATGTAATATAATCCATTTCTGATGCTATAATTCATATATTGGTTTTGCAGTTTATTTACTTGAGCTTCAGTATCATACTGTGTGCTCAAAGCCGTAAACTTATCACTCTTCGATTTTGAAATCTTTTCTGAATATTCCGCCGTAATTCGGTTGATTTCCACGCGCGCATTGATTAATTCATTCATGCTACTCAAAAGCTTGTTTTCCTGCGTAATAATATAAGCTTCTGATTCTTGGAGCTTCAGCCTTTTTTGTTCCACATCCGTTAGCGGTTTCAATCCTTCTTTGTTAAGCGCCACTGAACGGTCAAATTGGGTTTGGGCAATTCGCAATTGGGTTTTTACCGCCTGAAGGTCCATGCTGTCGCTTTTGATTTTTAAAATTGCCTGCTTGATTTTATTTTGCGCCTGTTTTAACTTCAGTTGTCGTTCTGTACCAAGTGATGCTGCCTGCGTGTCAAGCGAGTTAACCTTGTCTCCATAAGATTCGACTGCCATTTTTTTAGCATCGACTTGCTGTTTTGTATTTCCAATTAAATTAGGATCCAGATAATCTTCTTTGATTTCGGTAATAAAAAGAATCGTATCTCCTTTTTTTACAAAATCTCCCTCTTGTACAAACCATTTTTCAATACGACCTGCAATTGCATTGTGAACCGTTTGCGGTCTTTGGTCTGGTTTTAACGTAGTGACAGCACCGCTTCCGGAGACATTTTGTGTCCAAGGCAAGAAAAGGCATCCGATTGAAAATAATAAAAAGCCGATAATAATTCGGTTCAATAATTTATAATGAGGCCTTCGGGCTACGTTTGTAATCGACTGATATTTCCCCGGCGTGATCAGCACATTATTTTCTTTAGATAAATTGAGCATGGCTAGAGTTTTATATCGTTACTAATTTTTCCTTCGTAGATGGTAATCATGCGATTGCATTTTTCTTTCCAGATTTCATTTTTCGAACTTACCACGACGGTCCAATTATTTTCTTCAGAAAGCAGGAAATCCACAATCTTTTGAGAAGTCAAACTGTCCATCTTATCGACAGGATCTTCTAGAAATAGAATATTTGGCCTGTTAACAATACTTCGGGCTAATAATATTTTTTGGATATCAGATGCTGAAAGTTCACTTCCGCCCGGATGAATTTGATTTTCTAAACCATTTGGAAATGTCTTGATGTAAGGCGTCAGGCAAACGTTGTCCAAAGCCCATTTCAAATCCTCGCTATCCAATGTGTCATTGCCAAAAAGTATGTTTTCTCTGATGGTGCCCGCAAAAAGCGTATCGCCTTGCAAAAAAGTTCCCGCATGAGCTCTGTAAGTATCTTCGTCTAAGCGATTCATATAATTGTCGGTCACATACATCGCTCCTTTTTCTGGCTCTAACATTCCGGAAAGCAGTCGTAAAAACGTACTTTTTCCGGCGCCGTTAGATCCGGTAACCAAGATTTTTTCGCCTTGCGCTATTTTTAGATTGATATTTTTTAAGGATTGTTTGCTGTAACCCGGATATTGATAGCCAACATTTTCAGTTTCTATAGTCAATCCTTCAACAGAAATTCCCGCTGTCTTTGGAATACATGAAATTTCCATGTCGGTGACCTGTCCAATTTTTTCTACCGAAGTAAGCACATCATAAAAAGATTCTAACCCAAATATTATTTTTTCTACCGAATTGATCAGCAAAACGATAACGATTTCTGCGGCAACAAACTGACCGATATTCATCTGATGGTGAATTACCAGAAAGCCTCCGATTGAAAGCAATGCAGCCGTTACTAAGACTTTAAAAATGGTCAATTGAATGTATTGTTTTTTCATTACCTGAAAATGGCTTTCCCTAAAGTTTACGTATTCTGAAACGTAGGCGTCATTTCGTTTTAAGGCATATTCAAAACTTTTATTTTTTCGGAAGCTTTCGCGACTTCGGGCAATTTCTTGGAGCCAAGCTGCAACTTTGTACTTGAATTTTGATTCATTAAGGCTAGTTTCAAGTCCGTCTTTATAAGAATATTTGAAAATAATATACAAAATGGCGATGAAAAGCAACCCGATTACCATAAAGAAAGAATGATAAAGCACCAATAATATGATCCCGAAACCGACTTGCAAAAAAGCGGCACAAAAATCTAAAAGTAGCTTCGCTGTTCCTTTTTGCACCATCAGCGTATCAAAAAAACGATTTGCTTTTTCAGGAGCGTACTCAGAATACATCTCCTTAAATTTGATCAATGGCATACGATATGCAAATTCAAAAGATGAGCGCACGAAAATACGTTGCTGGAGATTTTCCACAATTCGAAATTGCAGAATGGTCAGCACACCACCAAAACCCACTCCGACAGTTACAAGTAAAACCAGTACAATCCAGGAAACACTGAGCTGACCGCTCTGAATAAAATTAATAATTGCCTGTATTCCTAAAGGCAACGAAAGGTTTACCAAACCGGCAAAAGCAGCGTAAAATATGATTTGATACACATCGCGCTTGTCAAGTTTAAGCAAATTAGTAAAACGTTTGAAAGGTGTCATAAAGTTTTATAAAATAATTTTAATAGATAATAACACGGCAAAAAAAGCCATGCAAAATGACCTGAGATTTTCTCAGACCGGAATGAATATCTATGCGATTATTTGTGGAGGTGGCACCTGAATGGTACCATGAAAGTCGAATTGAAAAATAGGATTTTCTTTGTAGTTTCTTGCAGTAGCTTTAATCTGAAATTGCATTCTAAACCACGATGAATCGATCGGGAGTAAGTAATCTTGCAGTGCAAGTCCCTTTGCCAGCTTTAATGTTTTACATTCTTTAGCTCCAAATTCTTCTAATTCTTCGGCAATACCTTCGCATTGAAATATTTTTTTCAACAAGTTGCCAGCGATGCCTTCGATAGATTGCATTGAGGTTGCGTCGTTTATTGTTGGCAGAAGGCTTCGGGAAATATTAATACTGCTGATTGAAAAATAACCAGTCATGAGTACCAAAAGGCACTTGCACAAAAGACTATTTTTTATTCTATTCAGCATCGTTGGGGGAAAATTTAGCAGTGCAATTTAAGGCTAAATTTAAAGCGCAACATTAGAATAACATTAGAATTGAAAGGTCATTTTCTTAATTAAGCGTTAAGAAAAATAGTCCGATTATCGATCGATAGACGATTTAAATTAAATTTGAAATAAAATAAGCCCGATAAATATCGAGCTCATTAGTATCAAAATTATTTATATTTTTTTCGGATTTTATTTCTATATCCCAACATTATTTAACTGGTCATCTTAATGCGAGTGCCCGCCACCGCCTTCATTTTTCACCAAATGGCTTTGGATATAATAAGCGCCTTTCAAGACAATCTTGGCATTTTCCTCTATTTTATGCAAGACTGAAACCTGAACAAATCCCAATTGTGAAGTACCTGTTTTCACTTCAATCCTTTGAAAATGGAATGTTTTCCCTTCATGCTCATGCGCGTCGCCATCTTCGTGAGAATGGCCTTCTTTTTCATCGTGATTTTCCTCTTGATGGCCTTCTTCCAAGATAAAAATAAATTCCCTTCCATCAGCTTTCACGACTGCATCCACGGGAAGTGCGGGGACATTTCTGGCGCCAACGTCAATCAATGCATTCACATACATTCCGGGAATCAGCGTCTGACTTTTGTTAGAAATATCAGCATGCACAGCAACCGATTTGGTTTCATTTTCAAAGGCTTTGCCGACATTAAAAACCTTACCGTTGATTTCAGTATTGTCTTGGTTAGTCAATACAAATCTGATGTTCTGACCGGGTTTTACTTTCTGTAAATCTTTCTCATAAACCAACAGATCCACATGCAATTGCGAATTGTCAACGATGCTCAAAAGCGGTTTCCCCACTTCGGCATTGCTTCCGATTTTAATATTTATTTCGGTAATAAATCCTGAAATCGGAGCAACAATCGGCATGATCGAACCGGTATTGTTTCCTGCATTCAAATTCAAAACTGCCAATTGCTGTTTCAACGAGCTGAATCTTGCTTTTTCCACTTCAAATTCAGCCTTGGTCTTTTGAAATACTTTTTTAGAATTTACATTCTCATCACTCAATGTTTTCTGCCTATCATATTCCAACGTCAGAAATTCTAAATTGCTTTTTGAGGTCAGAAAAGCTTCCTGCAACTTCGCAAATTCTGGGCTTTCAATTGTGGCCAAAACCTGCCCTTTCTTGACCGATTGGCCTTCAATAATATTGATAGATTTCACAATTCCAGTCAGGTGTACTGAAACGTCGGCTTGGTTCTGAGGAGGCAATTTGGTGTAACCGTTCGCATTCACAACTTCGCTTAAATTCTTCATCGAAAAAGTTCCCAACTCAACTTCTGAAGCGTTGTATTGTGCTTCGTTTAGCTCCACTTCCTTAATTGGCGTCTGGGCTGTCGGCTTCTCGATTTCGGTTGCATTTTCTTCGCTATGATCGTGTCCGTCAGCATCTGAATGGCGGAGTAAAAAATAAAGGATTACCGCAATTGCAGTAACCGCAAGGCTTCCGTATAATATATTTTTTTTGTTCATCTTTATTGATTTACCAAAAACTGCAAGTTGATTACAGTCTGATTAAAATTATTGATTGCGTTGATGTAATTTGTTCTGATTGCAAGTGCGGTTTCAAAAGCTTGTACATACTCTACATAAGAAACATCGCCGTTTTGATAGGCCTTGCCAGCGTTTTTCGTAATTAAATCTGCATTGGCCAAAGCGGTAGTTTTGTAATAATCCACCAAAGATTGAAACGTATTCAACTGCTGGATTTGCTGTTGGTAATGGGTTGACAATTCTAATTTCAGGTAGTCGGCGTTCTTCTGCTGTATTTCAATATTTGTTTTGGAAGCTTGAATCTTTGACACATTGCTTCCTGCAAAAATCGGAAGCGAAATCCCAACCGAAAACCCCTGAAAACGAGGTGAACCGTCATAATAAATCGCCTGTCCGTTTACTTCTTGGTTTCCTGTAAAAGATTGTATAAAATATCCTGCGGAAATATCAGGCATCAAAATTGATTTTTCAACTTTTCGATTGGCTTCAGCTACATTTATTTGTTGCGAAGCCATTTTCACATTCGGATTTTCCTTGACCAAAGTACTGTCTAAAATCCCAAACGTCGGTAAGGCTACAAAAGAAGTATCGCTTGAAGCAAAGTTTTCCTGACGGTTTAAAAACGTTTTGATCTTAGATTTTTCTACCCAAATCATAGCGTCGTTGTGCTTAATTTTTTGTTCCAATTCTTGCTGTTTGGCTTCTGCTGTAGTTTTTTCAAGCGAATTGGTTTCGCCTGTTTGAAAACGCAACGAAGCCGAACGTACAAATTTCTGCATCAGATTGTTTTGTTTTTGCAACATTTTATTCAATTCAGAATAATACAAAAGCGAGTTCCAAGACTGGCGGATATTAAACGTAATTTCCTGTTTTGTAACGCCCGTTTTTAATTGGCTCAAATTGCTATTTTCTACCAATAACTTCTTTTTGGCACCATATTGAAACGGACTGAAGCTTTGGGAAATGCTGAAATTTTTGTCTTGGGCGTTGGTATTTATCTGCCCAAACGTGCCGAGAATTTCCGTTTTTGGTAATTCGTATGCGCTTCCTTTTAATTGAGAATACATCTTGCTTTCAAGTTCAGATGATTGAATTGTAAGGTTGTTTTTATTCGCGAATTCTAAAGCGTCTTTTAAAGACAAACTTTGTGCATTTGAAAATTGGCAATTGGCAATTAGCAATAGACAAAGGGCAATTGGCAATTGGCAATATTTTAAAATTGGCAATTTACAATTGGCAAGAATAACAAGAAATTTAAATATCAACTTTAAAAATTGCAACTTGCCAATTGTGTATCGCTCGTCGCCTATTGCCGATTGCCATTTGCTTGTTGTAGATTGCTTATTGCCAATTGCACATTGCCAATTGCCAATTGCCAATTGAAACTTGTCAATTATTTTATACTTTTTCATATTAATATTTTTCAGGATTAGAAATCATGTGGTGTAATAATCGCCCTATTTCTTCATTTCTAGATGCAAAATCGATTCTGGTTTGTTGATCAATATAATCACAATGAAAAGCGAAATCAATCCAAACTCCTGTTTCAGAGTTTTCTGAGTCACAATCAGATAACTTAGAAACAAAATGTGCTGGATATTGTTTTTTTCTGTAGGCTTCGGCCAAATTTGCACACACACTTCTCGAGCTTCTACGCATTTGATCAATTAAAGAATATCGCTCTTCTTTTGGAAAAGTTTTACTTTTATTAAAAATATCCATCGCTAGCATAAATGCTTTTTTATATACTGTTGTTTCTTTAAAGTTTCTAACACTCATTTTAATTTTTTTTTATATGGCTTACTAATTGCTTATTTTAAATTTTTTATTGTAAATTGTCAATTGCCCATTGTCAATTGCCTATTCTCCTTTACGTTTAAATCCTTTTTCAAAATAATAATATAATATCGGGAGAATAATAAGTGTCAAAATTGTGGCTGTCAATAATCCTCCGATAACAACAGTTGCCAGCGGTTTTTGTACTTCCGCGCCAGCGCTACTGCTGATTGCCATTGGAAGAAATCCCAATGATGCGACTGAAGCCGTTAAAATCACAGGTCGCAACCTGACTTTTGTACCTTCTTTTATACGCTCATAAATATCGTTCACGCCTTCTTTTTTAAGCTGGTTGAAATAAGCAATCAAGACGATTCCGTTTAAAACCGAAACTCCGAATAGCGCAATGAAACCAACGCCTGCGGAAATACTGAAAGGCATTCCTCGAAGCCATAAAGCAAAGATTCCTCCGATTGCTGAAAGTGGAATTGCAGTAAAAATCAACAGCGATTGTTTGATGGAATTAAATGTGAAATACAGAAGAATAAAAATTAATCCCAGAGCGATTGGAACCGCTACCATCAATCTTGCGTTGGCATCAATCAGGTTTTCAAATTGTCCGCCATACGTAGTATAATATCCTTCTGGGAGTTTTAGATTTTTATCTAATTTGGCTTGAATTTCTTCCACAACTCCTTGTGTGTCGGCGCCTCTGACGTTAAAACCAATCACTATTCTGCGTTTCCCATCTTCACGGCTGATTTGCATCGGTCCGTCTTCGTATTTAATATCGACAACTTGCTCTAACGGAATTTGGTTTCCAGAAGGCAAAGTGACAAACAAAGATTTCAAATTAGAAATATCCTGACGGCTGTCAGCTTCCAACCTTACGACCAAATCAAATCGTTTTTCGCCCTCATAAACCGAACCGGCGGCTTCACCTGCAAAACCAATTCTTATGACGCGATTCAAATCACCGATGTTCAATCCGTAAAGCGCGAGTTTGTCTTTGTTATAACGAACCGTGATTTGTGGCAGGCCGGCAACGCGCTCTAATTTGGCATCAGAAACACCTTCAATTCCTTGAATTAACTGCATGACTTCATCGCCTTTGCTAACCAGCATATCAATATCATCACCGAATATTTTTATAGCCACATCGCTTCTGATTCCGGTCATTAATTCATTGAAACGCATTTGAATCGGCTGGGAAAACTCGGTTGTGGCACCTGGAATTTCTTCCAAAGCTTCTTCCATTTTTTCCATCAGTTCTTCTTTGGTTTTGGCAGAAGTCCACTCTTTTTTGTCTTTCAAAAGGATAATCATGTCACCGGCTTCAATCGGCATCGGATCGGTTGGAATTTCTGCACTTCCTATTTTGGTAACGACCATTTTAATTTCTGGGAACTTGGCTTTTAATATTTTTTCTGCCTTTGTTGTGGACTCAATTTCCTGCGATAACGAACTTCCGGAAGCAATAATTAAGTGGGTTGCGATATCGCCTTCGTCTAAATTTGGAATAAATTCTCCTCCCAAAGAATTGAAAATAACTAATGAAACAATAAATAATCCCAAAGCAGAAGCTAGAATTATTCCCTTGATTTGCAATGCTTTTTCCAAAATTGGTGTGTAAAATCGGGTAATTCTTCCGATGATTTTATCACTTAAAGTTAATTTGTGTCCGGTTTCTTTTTTCAATACCAAAGCACTCATCATCGGAACATACGTTAGTGATAAAATGAAGGCTCCCAAAATCGCAAACGAAACCGTTTGTGCCATTGGCGAGAACATTTTTCCTTCAATTCCAACCAAAGCCAAGATCGGCAGATATACGATTAAAATAATAATTTCTCCGAAAGCCGCACTGCTTCTGATTTTGGCGGAAGCCTGATAAACTTCCTCATTCATTTGGTCTGAAGTCAAAGTTTCTTTTTTCCTGACTTGAAGTCTGTGGATGATGGCTTCGACAATGATTACTGCGCCGTCAACTATGATTCCAAAATCGATTGCACCAAGACTCATCAAATTGCCGCTTACGCCAAAAAGCTTCATCATTGAAATGGCAAATAATAAAGCGAGGGGAATTACCGAAGCTACAACTAGACCGGCACGCCAGTTTCCTAGTAATAAAACCAAGATGAAAATTACGATCAACGCACCTTCGATCAAATTAGTTTCAACGGTTTTTATGGCTTTGTCAACCAATTTTGTGCGATCCATAAATGGTTCGATGGAAACGCCTTCGGGCAAGGATTTTTTAATCTGCTCCATTT
Source organism: Flavobacterium qiangtangense (assembly GCF_042658345.1). Lineage (NCBI taxonomy): Bacteria > Pseudomonadati > Bacteroidota > Flavobacteriia > Flavobacteriales > Flavobacteriaceae > Flavobacterium > Flavobacterium qiangtangense. Next base: position 350,785 of record NZ_JBHSQB010000003.1, on the reverse strand, counting down.
TTTCCTTGACTCTCTTGACAACTTCACCGCTGTTTTCGCCTTTGAGCATCATCACCATACCACTGACTTCCTCGCCGTTTCCGTCTTTTGTAACAGCTCCATATCTGATACTGCTTCCGATTTGGACTTTGGCAATATCACGGATTAGAATCGGAATTCCGTTTTGGTTTTTGACTACAATTTTATTGATATCTTCGATACTGCTGACCATTCCGATGCCTCGGATAAAATAAGCATACGGTTTTTTATCAATATATGCGCCACCTGTATTTTCATTATTGGATTCCAAAGCTTCAAAAATCTCAGGAATCGTGACACTCATGCTCTTTAATTTATCCGGCTGGACAGCGATTTCATATTGTTTTAGGTTTCCTCCAAGTGTATTTACTTCAGCGACACCAGCAGTTCCGGTAAGTTGAGGCTTGATAATCCAGTCTTGGATGGTACGCAAATCGGTGGCGTTATATTTATCTTCGAAGCCTTTTTTAGGAAAAACTACATATTGATAAATTTCTCCCAAACCGGTGCTGACTGGCGCCATTTCTGGACTTCCAACATTTTTAGGAATAGTACTTTCTGCTTCTTTCAAACGTTCAGATATTTGAGATCTTGCCCAATAAATATCTACATTTTCTTCAAAAACAACGGTAACAACGCTCAATCCAAAACGGCTGATGGAACGCAATTCCACGATTTTTGGGATTGGTTTTACGGCCTGTTCAATTGGGTAAGTGATAAATTGCTCGACTTCTTGAGTTGCCAAAGTGGGCGAACTCGTGATAATCTGAACCTGATTGTTGGTAATATCTGGCAACGCATCGATGGGAAGATTGTAAGCAGAATAGCTTCCGACGATGATTAATGCCAGTGTGAACAGCCCAATAATAAATTTATTATGGATGCTGAAATGGATAATCTTATCTAACATAGATTATTAATATAATGTTGATTTATTTTAGCTTTCGCTAAATTTTATTTGTGGAAATTCCACGAAATAGCCGCCGACTCGCATCGGCAAAACATTATACTAATTGTGGCGGTTGCCAAATCGATCCGTAGAAATTGGAAGTTATCGATTTATAAAAACTTGTGGTTTGAGTTTGAAAATTTTCAAAGTAAGAAACTTCAAAAATAACTGCTGGCTGTGCGACGATTATTGGAGTTGTACAGCAGGAACAGATGCAAAAAGGCGTGCAGAAATCTTCGTGGTGCTCGTCTTGAGTGACTTGCGAAAGGTGTGTTTTTGAGAATATTTCTGTAGTCGCATGTGCGTCATTACAAGGCAAAACCATCAATACCAGTAAATAAACTGATAAAAAAGAAGTTAAGAATTGCTTTGCGTGTTTCATAATGTAAATGTAGAGAAAAAATCTTCTTAAATATCATATAAATGAATTGTTAAAAATAAATTTGGAATAAAATTTGTCTTTAACTGATGTACTTTTTACTTAGGCGAAAAAATCTTTAACAATCAGCAATTTTTGTTATGAAAAAGGTCGATCAATTGCTATTATTTGCTTTATTTTTGAATTTAAATATTCGATTCTTGTTTCTTTTCAGTAAATTGAATTCGGTAAACTTTGAGGATTTTAAAGATCAATATCGCTGTTTGGGAAGAATAAAAATGAATTTAGTTAAATTTGAAATTTGTAAAGTAAGACATTATGGAAAAATATTTGCGTCAGTTAATTTCGATAGAATTTGAAGATAAAAAAGAGATTTTTACTGGTTTTTTGATTGATTGGACAGAAGACTGGATATTGATAAAAAATAATCCGGTTGATTTTATTATTGACGGATATACAATTTTAAAAAATAAAAATATAAAATCGATTATTCAAGATGAAGACCACGAATTCACGGAAAGAGTAATTAAGTTGAAAGGGTCTAAAACCAGCGCTGAAGAAATAATTCCGCTAACCAATTTACACGCAATATTAAATTTTTTGAAAGATAAGTATGAAATATTTCAGCTTGCCAAAAAATCTGACAAAGCCGTTTATTTAGGAAAAATGATTGCATTAGATAAAGAAGAACTTGAGATTGATTTTTTAAGTCCAGAGGGTGTTTTTGAAGGAGAAATGAGCTTCAAACTGAGTAAAATTAGAGTAATTGAATTTGATACCGATTACATAAATTCACTGAAATTAATTGTCGAAGAAGAAAGAAATAAATAAGTTTTGATACGTAACATTTTCAAAAAACATTTCCTTTAAATTAGAAAACTTGTTCAATTAAGTAATTCGTTTAGACGTTTCTCCGCAAAAATCTGATCATAATGTTATCAAGTATTTTATCTATATTTGGCGGATAATTTATTTTTTCCCCTAAAAATTACGATTATATCAATTTCTACCTATTTTATTTATAAATAAAAACCAAGTTGAACAATAAAGATTCACACGACATAAACTCGCTCACTACTGAACTAAAAAACAGTAGCGAAGTTGCGTTCCGCAGTCTTTTTGATCTTTATTACCAAGATATTTATAAGTTCAGCTTCAGCTTATTAAAGTCTAAAGAATTTGCCGAAGAAAATGTGCAGGATGTGTTTTTAAAAGTTTGGCTTCACCGAGAAAATTTAGATTTAGAAAAATCATTTAAAGCATATCTTTTTACGATTGCCAGAAACGGCGCTTTTAATTTTTTGAACAAAGCGGCAAACGATGCTTCCTTAAAAGATGAGGTTTTTTACGCCAGCCAAAAATCATATGACGAAGGAGATTATTCCTTAAGAGAAGAAGATTGTAAAAAGTTGCGAAAACAAGCGATAAAACAGCTGCCGCCAAAACGGAAAAAGATTTTTAAAATGTCGCGAAAGCATGGAAAAACATACGAAGAAATAAGCCAAGAACTCGGAATTTCTGTCAGCACTGTTAAAAATCAAATGAGCAAAGCTTTAGAAACGCTTCGGATATATTTGAAGGATCACGGCGACGGAATCGCCTAAAACGTTGTAGAAAATTATCAAATCACCTTTTTAGGTGATTTTTTTTTGAATTTATTTCAAAAATAAATAGCTAAAAATCAGAAAGTTATAAATTATCTTAAAAAAAACTTAAAAATCTATAACGTTTGAGTAGTACTCAAAATGCTTTCAACTGTATTATAGAGAGAGTTACTAAAAATCATAGAATGATCCAAGATTCAGATATAAAAATACTATTGCAAAAATTTGTTAAGAACCAATGTAATTCTTTGGAAATAGAACAAGTAATTGCTTATTGCAAATCGAATAATTTAACCGAAGATTTTCCGACGGTGGAAGAAATTCAGCTTTTACTTCAAGATCTTCCAGAAATGGAAAAAATGACGGCTGATAAAATTTTCGCTAACATCCTTTCAAAATCTAATGAGCCAAAAGTAATTCCAATTCCAAATCGTAACCGTTCTTGGATGAAATATACCGCAGTTGCAGCTTCACTCCTGCTTCTATTGGGAATTGGGATTTCCTATCAACTTGGAAATTTTGATAAATCAGAAAATCAAATTTTAACTGGAAACGAAATTACGTTACAGTTAGAAAATGGCGAAATCCAAGTTGTTTCTGATAAGACAAAAATCGACGTAAAAGATTCAGACGGAAACATAATTGGAACCCAAACTGGAAACAAAATCGTGTATAACAAAACTGCTTCCGCGGGAAAATTGGTTTACAATACCTTGAAAATTCCTTACGGAAAACGTTTTGAATTGCAATTGTCTGACGGCACTTCCATCCACTTAAACGCCGGAACTACTTTAAAATATCCGATACAATTTATTACTGGTAAAAATCGTCAGGTTTATTTAGACGGTGAAGCTTATTTTGATGTTTCAAAAGACAAATTGCATCCGTTTGTTGTAAACGCTGATGAGCTGAATGTGAGAGTTTTAGGAACTCATTTCAATATTTCAAATTATCCTGAAGATGAAATGACCGATGTTGTTTTGGTCGAGGGTTCGGTTGGTCTTTATGAAGCGAACAAAGAATTTGATGCTGAAAACAGTACCATTTTAAAACCTGGTTTTAAAGGAAGTTTTGATAGAAAAAATAATAATATTTCAACGAAATCTGTTGATACCGAAGTTTATACAGCTTGGGTTGATGGCGAACTTTATTTGAGAAATATGAGTTTTGAAACCATCTGCAAAAAGTTGGAAAGACAATATGATGTCACGATTACCAATAAAAATTCACGATTGGCAAATGAGAAATTTAATGCAAGTTTTAAAGAAGAGCCGATTGAAAAAGTACTGAGCTATTTTAACGATGTTTATGGCATCCAATACACGATAACAAATAAACAAGTAACTATTAAATAACCCCCTAAAACGTTTTTTAAAAATGAAAAAGTGATTATATAAAAAAGGAAAATCGGAAAAAGCCTGAGAACAATTTCCGATTTATTAAGTGATTGAGAACCTAACTGATCCATTACAATCAATAACAAATTTATGAAAAAAAACCCAAAGAATGGTGGGCTTAAATTTCCATTGTTCAAAATTGACCTGAAAGTGAAACTAACAACACTGCTTCTCTTAGTCGCAATGTTTAATGTCAAGGCAAACAGCTTTGCTCAAACCAAAGTTAGCCTGAAATTAAACAATACAACCGTTGAAAAGGTTATTGAAACCATTGAACGAAAAACTGATTTTAGATTTATTTACAATCTAAAAGACATTGATTTAAAACGTGTCGTGTCAATTCGTGCCAACGATGAAAGCATCGCCAACGTTTTAAACACGCTTTTTAAAGGAACTTCCACAGATTATAAAGTGCGCGAAACGCAGATTATTTTAAAAGCCGGAACTTCTGAAAAAACAATTAATCAAGTTGGTAAAAAAGAAATTATCAAAGGAAAAATCGTTGACGAAAGCGGTTTGCCTCTTCCTGGCGCAACGGTCAAAGAAGTTGGAAAAGAGAACGCAACCATTTCTGATATCGACGGAAACTTTGAATTAACCGTAGAAAATAGCGACGCAATCGTCATCGTGAGTTACGTTGGTTATAGCGATTTTAAAATGTCTGCCAACCAAAATATCGGAACGATTACTTTAGTTCCAGCTCCAAACGAGTTGAACGAAGTGGTTGTTATTGGATACGGAACTTCGACAAGACGTGACGTGACCGGAGCCGTTGGTTCAGTTTTAGAAAAAGACATGAACAAAGGCGCATTGGTAAATCCGTTACAATTGATCGGCGGAAAACTTGCCGGTGTAAACATCACGCAAACAGGTAGCGAGCCAGGTGCCGCGCCTTATGTGAGAATTCGCGGAATTTCTTCTTTGATTGGAGGAAATGATCCATTGGTAGTTGTGGACGGAATCCAAGGAAATATGGATTTATTGAACCAAATTCCTCCTACCGAAATTTCCTCAATCGATGTATTAAAGGATGCTTCGGCAACTGCCATCTATGGATCTCGTGGAGCTCCGGGTGTAATTATCGTTACCACTAAAAAAGGTGCTGCGGGAAGAACAACGGTAGAATTTTCTGCAACAACTTCTTACGATTATATCCCAAAGAAATTAGACATGTTAAATGCTGACGAATGGTGGTCTGCTGCGCAAGCTATTGGCGTGCCAGCTTCTGCAAATCACGGAGCAAACACTGACTGGTATGATATTTTGACAAAAAGTGGTGCTACGCAAAACTATACTTTGTCTTTTGGCGGTGGAACTGATAAATTCAGTTACCGTGCTTCAATTGCAGCGATTTTGCAAGATGGAGTTGTGATCAATTCACAAAACAAAAAATACATCGGTCGTGTTCAAGCAACGCAATCGGCATTGGATGATAAATTGAAATTAACTTTCAACTTGAACAGCGGCGTCAGCGAAGATACGCGAATGGTTCAAAGTATCGGAAGAGCATCTTTTACTTCAAATTTGATTACAAATGCCTATGTAATGCGTCCGACTGATCCTGTTTTTAACACGGATGGAAGTTATTTTACAGATCCAAACGTTTTCCAATATTTGAATCCCTATGCTGTGGCTCAAACAGTTACCAATGAAAACCAGACTGATAATTTATTCGGAAGCTTGAAAGCTGATCTTGAATTGTTTGAAGGTTTCACCGCAGGTTGGTTCGGAAGCTGGAGAAAAACAGACAGCGCAACCGGATACTACATTCCAGTGGAGTCAACAAGTTCGTATGCAATTGACCAAAAAGGCATCGCAAACGTAACGAACAACAGACAAAACGAAAGGTTGATGAACATCAGCTTGAACTATAAAAAAGAATTCGGAATTCATTCTATCAATGGTTTGGCGCTTTATGAGTGGCAAAACCAAGCTTACCAAGGAAATTTTGCACAAGCAAGAGGTTTTATCAATGACATCGCAACTTACAATGCGTTGCAACTTGGTGATATCAGTAGCGTGCTTCCGGGGGACATTTCGTCTTATAAGAATGATAGAACTTTAGTTTCTTTCTTAGGGCGTGTAAACTACACACTTTTAGACCGTTACCTTTTTACAGCAAGTTTAAGACGTGACGGTTCTTCTGTTTTTGGAGAAAATAACAAATGGGGAAATTTCCCTTCTGCTTCTGTGGGATGGCAAATTGAACAAGAGCCTTTTATGGCTAACCAAAAGATATTCAGTCAATTAAAATTACGCGGTGGTTATGGTGTAACCGGAAATCAACAAGGTTTGTATCCTCAGAATTCTATTTCTTTAGTAGGTTCGGCTGGAGTGGTTTATTTTGGTGGAGTTCCGATTCCTAATTATAACGTGACTCAAAATGCAAACGCAGATTTACGTTGGGAAACAAAAAAACAGACCAATATTGGTTTAGATTTCACCATGCTTGACACGCGATTAAGAGGTTCTGTGGATGTTTATAGAGCGGTAACTGACAATTTGTTATTCAATTATACTGTTCCTCAACCACCATTTCCGTTCCCAACGATTATGGCAAACGTGGGAAGTATCATGAACAAAGGTTTGGAAGTTGCACTTGCTTATGACGTTTTAAAAACTGATAATACAACGGTAACTCTTGCCGGAAACGCAACTTTCATGAAAAATAAAGTCTTGAATTTAAGCGGAAGCATTAACGGAGTTCCGCTGAATACAGATTATGTTTCTTGGGGACCAAGCAGTTATTTAATTACAGGTGAATCGATCGGTACTTTTAATATTTTACAACATTCTGGAGTTGACGGCTCAAATGCAGAAACAGTTCTTGATGCTAACGGCGACGGTGTTATTGACCAAGGAAACAGAAGTGCTGATAGAACTATAAAAGGTTCGGTGTTGCCAACTTACACTTTTGCCTTCAACCCAACTGTTCAACATAAAAATTTCGATTTTTCAATGCTTTGGAGAGGTTCTGGAGGAAATAAAATTTACAACAACTTGAGATCGACTTTAAGCTACCAAGAAAATATCGGTAGGTCAAATGTTTTGGCAAGTTCTGTTCCAATGGGAATTTATACTTCGCAATACAGCTCAGATCTTTGGTTGGAAGACGGATCTTTTATCAGACTTGATAACGCGACTCTTGGTTACAACATTCCAGTTACAAAAATGAAATACATCGAATCGCTTCGTCTTTCGGTAACGGGAAGTAACTTGATTTTGATCACAGATTATTCAGGATTGGATCCAGAATTAAACTTCAGCGGCGGAAACGGTGCTGGTGGTGATAATGGAGTTTATCCTCGAACAAGAAGTTTTGCTGTTGGATTAAATGTAAAATTTAAATAAGATATGAAAATGAAAATGAAATTTGCGTTACTGATAGCTGGTTTTAGCCTTCTATTAACAAGTTGCACAGACATAGACGAAAATGTTTATGACAAATATACTGCTGATGATTTTTATGCTTCGCCAGAAGGATCTGATGCCGCGCTGGCAAGCGTTTATGCTCAAGTTGCGGGAAACTGGGACGGTGTTGGTTATGCCGGAGCCGATAACGGATGGTATGATTTGAACTGTATGTCGTCTGACGAACAGGTGATTCCGCACAGAAATACTGGCGACTGGCAGTTGGATTTTGCCCGAGTTTACAAACACGAATGGCAACCAACAGATTTGATGATCAGAAACACTTGGAACTGGCTTTACAAATCTATTTTTAATGCCAATCTTGCGGTTTCACTTTTAGAAAATGCGAATGCCGATCCTTCAAAAATTGCGGAAGCTAGGGTTTTAAGAGCATTTTTCTATTATTTATTGATGGACGATTATGGAAATGTTCCTTTTTATACAGAAAATAATTTAACCGTAGATCAAATTCCGCAAGCAAGTCGTGCCGAAGTTTATGATTTCGTGGTAAGCGAATTGACTGAAAACGTAGAATTGCTTTCTGCTACAAAAGGTGGAAATTACTATGGCCGTTTCAACAAATGGGCAGGTTACACTTTATTGGCAAAAGTATATTTGAACGCACAAGTTTATACCGGAACGCCAAGATGGACAGAAGCTCTTGCAGCTCTTGAAAAAGTAACTGAAGGCGGATTTTCTCTTCACGGCGCGTCAGCAAATGCGTCAAGCCCAAACGGAAATCAATATTTTGAATTATTTGGAGATGTTTTGCCAGAAGACGAAACAATCTTGGGAATTTTTGCTACTGCAAATGTAGTTTCAAGAAATATTTATGGCGTAAGAAGTTTGTATGGTGCTCACGCTCAAGCTTTATTCGGATTTAGCGGTTGGAACGGAACGATTGTTCCAACAGATTTCTTCGAAAAATATGACGAAAATGACATCCGTAGAAATCAATTTAGATTTGGTCCTCAACCAGGCGGTTTCAATTATTCTTTGGAAGTTGCTTCTTTAGACAACCCTGGTGCTGCGCCACAAGCCGGAGTTCGCGGATTGAAATTTTATCCTGTGGGTCAAATGGACGGCGGCGGTGCCTCAAATGATTTCCCAATTTACAGATATGCAGACATTTTATTGATGATTGCTGAATGTAATGTTCGTTTAGGAAATGCTGGCGCTGCAAAACCACACGTTGACGCCATCAGACTTCGTGCCGGATTAAATGCTTTGGCTGCTGACCCAACATTAGATGATATTTATGACGAGCGCGGTTTTGAATTAAACTGGGAAGGTCACAGAAGACAAGACATGATTCGTTTCAATAAGTTTTTGCTTCCTAATGATTTTAGAGGTGCTTCAAGCGAATTCAGAAAATTATTTCCAATTCCAACGGATGCTTTGAATGCCAATTTATTGCTTCAACAAAATCCTGGATACTAAAAATCAGCTATTATGAAAAAATATATTAACAAAATTGTAGCACTTGGCGCCATCGCACTTTTTGCTGCTTCTTGTACAGACGATGGCGAACTTACAACTTTAGCAACCGTTAATTTTGACGGAAATTTAGAAGCAAGTCCGAGCACTGTTGTTCTTACTCCAGAAAATAAATATGTTCCGGTAACCACAATTTCTTGGGAAGACGTTGCTTTTCCAATCGAAGCTCCGGTAGTTTATACTTTAGAATTTGATATTCCTACGGATACAATCGGAGCGAATGCTTGGGTAAATGCCACAAGAATTGTTGTTGGTGAAGATGTTTTAAGCAAATCTTTTCTTGGAACTGATTTAAATGCTTTGGCACTTGATCTTGGTTTGGAAGTAGATGTTGAAAATCAAATCGCTGTGAGAGCCGTTGCCACAATGGACAGAACAGTTTATTCAAAATCAATTGTTTTAAACGTAACTCCTTTTGTAGAAGAAATTACGATTACAGAAATTTATATGCCGGGCGCTTACCAAGGCTGGAATCCAGCGACAGCTTCGGTTTTGACAGCAATTGAAAACGGAGTATTTCGTGGATATGCGACTTTCCCAGCCGGAAGTTTGGTTTTCAAAATCACTCCCGAAATGAATTGGGATCAATTTTATGGTGCTAACGGAAACGGTATAATCGCACTTGGTTCTGACACTGATCTTTCGGTTCCAGCGCCGGGAAGCTACCAAATTACGGTAAACTTAAACACGTTGACAATCACGGCAGTTCCTTATACTTTTGGAATTATTGGAACAGCAACAGCTGGCGGTTGGGACGCTGACACTGATATGACTTATGATCATGTCGCAAAACGTTGGACATTCACAGGTCCGTTGATTTCTGGAGCTTTAAAATTCCGTTTGAATGATGCTTGGACTGTAAATTATGGTTCAGCCAATGGCGAAAACGGAGAAATCGTTGACGGAACCGTACTTTTAGATAATTCAGGAGCACACACGATCAACGAAGCCGGAACTTACAAAGTGACTTTTGGAATAAATCAGCCTCCGGCAACTGCTGTTTATTCTGTAGATAAAATTGATTAGGCAAAAATAAATTGGGTTAGTTATTTGTAAAGTCCCTCCTGCTCTACTTTGGAGGGACATTTACATCTAAATATAAACTTCTAACAATAAAAAAAATGAAATTAAAATTCAACATACTTTACGCATTCTTGTTTTCGCTTGCGATGCTTTCCTGCAGTAATTCTGATGATTCTCGAACAAATTCGCCTTATCAGCAATACGGAACTCCTTTTGCAAACATGCCAAAAAAAGAGGATGCTATTATTTATCAAGTTAATCTTCGCTCATTCAGCCAAGAAGGAACAATCAACGGAGTTCGCGCTCGTCTGTCTGATATCAAGGCTTTAGGTGCAAATGTTGTTTACTTAATGCCAATTTATCCTGTTGGGGTTTTAAATTCAGCAGGTGGTTTGGGTTCGCCATATTCTGTAAAAGATTGCAAAGCAGTAAGCCCAGAATTTGGAACTTTAGAAGATCTTAAAGCTTTGGTTAACGAAGCGCACGCTATGGATATGGCTGTGGTTTTAGATTGGGTTGCCAATCACACTTCTTGGGATAATGCTTGGATTACTGAGCATCCAGAATGGTACCAGCAAGATGCTGACGGAAATATCATCATGCCTCCAAACACCAATTATGCTGACGTTGCACAATTAAATTTCAACAATAAAGAAATGCGTGCTGCAATGATCGACGCAATGTCTTACTGGGTTTATAATGCAAATATTGACGGTTTTAGATGTGATTATGCTGACATGGTGCCACAGAATTTTTGGACAGAAGCAATCACAAAATTACGTTCTATCAAAAACCAACAGTTATTGATGTTGGCTGAAGGTTCGAAACCAACGCACTTTCAATCTGGCTTTGATTACACTTTCGGATTTAATTTCTTTGGAGCTATGAAAAATCTTTTCGAAGAAAATCTTTCAGCGACAACTCTGCAAACTTCAAATGCGACTGAATATGCTACAAATTATGTAGAATCACAGCGCGTGGTTCGTTACACGACAAATCATGACGTGAACTGGACTGACGGAACTCCAACAGAATTATTTGGAGGAAAAGATGGCGCAATGGCTGCGTTTGTTGTGGCTTCTTACATGAAATCGGTTCCGATGATTTATAACGGACAAGAAATTGCTTATGCGCAACGACTCGAATATTTCAACAGAACTCCAATTGATTGGACAACAGCTGACAATTCAATTTTGGAGCAATACAAAAAAGTAATCGCTTTCAGAAAAACAAGCAACGCCGTAAAATCAGGAAGCTTCACAGGTTACAGCAGTGATGCAATTTCAGCGTTTACGATGGTAAAAGGAACTGAAAAAGTTTTGGTTTTGGTGAATTTGACCAATGCTTCAACAAATTACATCGTTCCTTCTGCTCTTTCTGCAACCACTTGGACGAATGCTTTGACAGCACAACCTTCGCCATTGGCAAACCAAATAACGCTTGCACCATACCAATATTTAATTTTAAAGAATTAATTTTGGCAATACCAATAATTAAAATAACACAATGAATTTTACAACAAAAAAATTAGCTCTTTTGCTTGTCTTTTTCGTAGCACCATTTTTGGTGAACGGACAAACCATAACTTCGCCAAATAAAAACCTTTCGTTAAAGTTTGAGCTTAAAAATGGAGTACCTTCCTATGAATTGACTTACAAAGGAAAACCAGTAATCAAGCCAAGTAAACTAGGAATTGAAATCAAAGACGCGCCTTCTTTCATGGAGGGATTTACCGTAAAAAACACAGCGCAATCGACTGTTGATACCAATTGGGATCCGGTTATGGGCGAAGAAAAAACCATCCGAAATAATTATACTGAATTGCTTGTTACGCTTTCGCAAGAGAAAAATAACAACAGATATATCAATCTAAGATTCAAATTATTCAACGACGGATTGGGTTTTAGATATGAATTTCCGAAGCAAAAAGATTTGAGTTATTTCATAATCAAAGAAGAACACACGGAATTCAAATTAGCGGGTGACCACAAAATTTTCTGGATTCCGGGAGATTATGACACCAATGAATATGCTTATACGACTTCAAAAATCTCTGAAATTCCGGGATTGCAGAAGAAAGCTACGATTGAAATCAACGCGCAACAGCCAATTAAAAATCCTTCGGTTCAAACGCCTTCAATGATGAAATCTTCTGACGGATTGTACATCAACATTCACGAAGCGGCGTTGATCAATTATCCAGCAATGTTCTTGAACGTGGACACGGCAACGATGACAATGAGTTCGCATTTGACACCAGACGCTGTTGGAAACAAAGGTTATATGCAAACTGACACGCAATCGCCTTGGAGAACAATTGTTGTCAGCGATAAAGCAACAGAAATTTTAGCTTCAAAATTGATTTTGAACTTAAACGAACCAACAAAATACAAAGATGTGTCTTGGATAAAACCAGTAAAATACATCGGAGTTTGGTGGGAATATTTCGTTGCCGGAAAAAGCACTTGGGCTTATGGAACTGAAAATAACGTGAAATTAACTGACGATTTCAGCAAATTAAAACCAAACGGAAAACACGGAGCTACCAACGAAAGAGTAATGCGCTACATTGATTTTGCTGCTGCAAATGGTTTCGACGGAGTTTTGGTCGAAGGTTGGAACATCGGTTGGGAAGACTGGATCGGAAACTGGAAAGAAGAAGTTTTTGATTTTGTAACGCCTTATCCAGATTTTGATGTCGTAAAATTGAGAGAATATGCAAAATCAAAAGGCGTGAAAATCATCATGCACCACGAAACTTCGGCTTCTGCAACAAACTATGAAAGAAGGTTGGACAGAGCGTTTCAGTTCATGAAAGACAACAATTATAACGCTGTAAAAACAGGTTATGTTGGTACAATTATTCCGCGTGGCGAGCACCACGACGGGCAATGGATGGTAAATCACTACACTCACGTTGCGGAAAGAGCGGCAGATTATCAAATTATGGTGAACAGCCACGAAGCGGTTCGTTCAACAGGTTTGAATAGAACTTATCCAAACTGGATTGCGCAAGAATCAGCTCGTGGAACTGAATTTGAAGCAATGGGCGGATTGGCTCCAGAACACACCACAATTTTGCCTTTCACAAGATTAATGGGCGGTCCGATGGATTATACCCCGGGGATTTTCCAAACTGATTTGACCTATTATAAAACTGGCGGTAACCAACGCGTAAACACGACTTTAGCAAAACAATTGGCGTATTATGTGACAATGTACAGTCCGTTGCAAATGGCGGCTGACTTGCCTGAAAATTATGAGCGTTTCCCAGATGCTTTCCAATTCATTAAAGATGTGGCCGTTGACTGGGATAATTCTTATATTTTAGAAGCTGAACCAGGAGATTACATTACGATTGCTCGTAAAGCGAAAGGTAAAAATGAATGGTTCGTTGGCGGAATTACAGATGAAAATTCAAGAACGTCAAGCATAAATTTTGAATATCTTCCAAAAGGTAAAAAATACATTGCAACAATTTATGCAGATGCAAAAGATGCCAACTGGAATGAAAAACCACAAAATTATGTGATTTCAAAAGTAGCAGTTACATCAAAAAGTAAGCTGAAACAATACATCGCACCGGGCGGAGGTTATGCAATCAGCATAAAAGAAGCAACTGACGCTGCATTAAAAGAAGTGAAAAAATTGTAGTTTTTAAAAAAGAGAGATATTTTTATCTCTCTTTTTTTTTAATAAAACTCTCCATCAACATAAAACCAGAGTCCGTTGTCATTTTTGAACCCGGATTTTTCATGATGAACTTGCGCTTTCAAGTCAGAGTCAATATAATACGCTTTAAATTCGACCGTGTTCTCTGATGAATTTAAAATCTCTAACTTTATCCATTGGTTCGATTTCGACCAAATTAAAATATCTTCTTTTGAGTGATATTTCCTTTTTGAAACGTGTGTTGTGTTAACCAAATAATCAACAGCATGCGTTGCGTAAGCGCTGTATCTTGAACGCATCAATTTTTCTGCTGTTGGTGCTTTTTCAATTTCTTTGATGAAAATTTCGCAACATTCTGCAAATGGTTTTACGTTGCCACAGTAACAATTTTTGCTCATTATTCTGCGTTAATTTTTTGGTATAACTGATTTAATAGAACTTGGTATCGGCTGATTTCCAGCAATTCATCGTCTTCTTCGGCGTGGTCTAAAAGTTCGTCTAATGTTTCACTCACAACAGTCAATTTATTGTTGGCGTCGCGCATATTTTTCTCGGCAATCAGCTCAATAATTTCCTGAACATTTTTCTTTAATTCTTCGTAAGGTCTTGTATCCATTGCTATTTTTTATTTTCATCCAGATTGTTGAACTTTCTGGATATTTCTTTTAATTTATCTTTTCGAAGCTGTTCTGCATCTTTTTCACGGGCTTTCTTTTGATCGACTTTTTTCTTGTGATTCAGCCGATTTGTCTCATTTCTCCTTCCCATTTAAAATCAATTTTTACAAAGGTACTAAAATTATGAGTATTGAAATTTGGCTATAAAAAACAAAAACGGTTCAGAAATCACTGAAAAAGCTCAAGAAACCTTCGAAACTTTAGAGAAAAATAATTTGGGTAAAAACGGACAACATTTAAATCATAAAAAAAAGCTCTACGAAAAGATCAAAATAATATAAAAAAATTAATTAGTTATATAAGGCATAGTTATTGATTTATTGAGAATTTAGCAATTATTTATAAAATTTAAACTCCAGATAAAGTAATGATTATGAAAGCACAATTAAAAAAAGTAAAAGCACACAATTATATCGATTACGTATTAGCGGTTTTGCTGATGGTTTCACCGTGGATTTTTGAAATGGGATCAGAAAATATGGCCGGTAGAATTACGTTTACCGTTGGGTTGAGCATCCTTTTGGTCAACTTTATCACATATCACAAATTAGGTCTTGCAAGAATCTTGCATGTAAAAACACATTTAAAAGTAGATTTTTTCCTCGGATTGTTTTTATTAGTTTCTCCGTTTTTATACGGCTTTTATGAAACTATTTTTCTTCCTCAACTCATTTTGGGATTATTGGTGATTACAAACACACTTTTTATAAAACTTACATCGAAAAAGCTAAAAAGAGCAAATTTGATTTAAGATTTCAAATTCATATCGTAAATTTACGAACACAATTTAGGGGATAATTTTTGTCCCCTAATTTTTTGCAAAAGATTTGCCTATGAATAATCCATTTTCTTTACGAACGGTCAACGTGATGCGTTATATCACGCCATTGCGCGAAGGCGGTTCGCTCCCAGCCCTTGCAGATGCTGACGATGATTTTAAATATGTCTTAAAATTTAAAGGCGCTGGTCACGGGATAAAAGCGTTAATTGCAGAATTAATCGGCGGAGAAATTGCGCGTCTTTTAGAACTTCCGGTTCCAGAATTGGTTTTTGCAAATCTTGACGAAGCCTTTGGTAGAACTGAAGCCGACGAAGAAATTCAAGACCTTTTGCAAGGAAGCCAAGGATTAAATTTGGCACTTCATTATCTTTCTGGCGCAATCACTTTTGATCCCGTTGTCACGGATGTGGATGCTGATTTAGCTTCGAAAATTGTTTGGCTAGATTCTTACATTACCAATGTTGACCGCACTTTCAAGAATACAAATATGCTGATTTGGCACAAAGAACTTTGGCTGATCGATCACGGTGCTTGCCTGTATTTTCACCATTCATTCACCAATTGGGAAAATCACGCGAAGAGTCCTTTTGCATTAATTAAAGACCACGTTTTATTGGCAAAAGCAACTAAATTAGACGAAGTTGACACCTTATTCAAATCAATTTTAACTGAAGAAAATATCCGATTAATTGTAGATCTAATTCCGCAAGATTGGCTTGATTGGGAAGATGCCGACGAAACTCCAGATGAAATTCGTGCCATTTATGCACAGTTTTTAATCACACGTTTATCAAATTCAGAAATTTTTATAAAAGAAGCGCAAAATGCAAGAAAAACACTTATATGAATATGCCGTAATTCGGGTGGTTCCAAAGGTGGAACGCGAAGAATTCGTGAACGCAGGCATCATTCTGTTCTGCAAAAAAGAGCGTTTTATAAAAGTCATTTATAAAATAAACGAAGAAAAGTTACGTCTTTTTTCAGACGATTTAGATTTTGAACAGCTCGAAAAAAACCTGCTCGCTTTTGAAAAAATAAGCCAAGGAAAAAAAGATGGCGGACCAATTGCTGAGTTTGATGTTCCGTCAAGATTTCGCTGGTTAACAGCGGTTCGAAGTTCTGTAATTCAAACTTCAAGACCACATCCTGGCTTGTGTTCCAACTTAGACGATGTAACTGTAAGACTTTTCAACGAATTAGTATTATAGATAAAACACTCATTGACAATCGATTAAAAAACAATCCCCTTGAAATTTTAATTTTTATTTAAGAATTGTCGAAGTGACGATTGAATTTAGAATTTAATTTCTAATTTAGTCACTAAATTGTAGCATACACCACAAACCCCCGATGAAAAAAGAAAGCAAATCACCACGCTTTTCGGGTTGGATTTTTTCCAACCCAAAGTTGACAGGCTTCCTACTTTTTATAGTTTTACTTTCTACAATTTCATACATTGTTTCACGGCGTTACCATATAATCCAGGACAATGAGCAACGTGAAATGTCAAATATCCTGCAAGTTGTTCAACAGAATATCAATCAAAATTTAAAAAACTGCTATACAACAACGCTCACACTTTCGTTAACGTTAAATGACGAAGGAAAGCCCGAGAATTTTGATTTTGTAGGACAAAAATTAGTCGAGTCAAATCCGTTTATTGACGCTGTGCAATTGGTTCCAAATGGCGTGATTAAGTACATTTATCCTTTGAAAGGAAACGAAAGCGCGTTGAATTTTGATGTTATAAATTCTAAAATTCATAGGGAAGAAGCGCTTTTGGCAATCAAAAAAGACAAGATATATTTTGCGGGACCTGTTGAATTGCAACAAGGCGGTTTGGGAATTATCGGGCGCTTGCCCATTTATAAAAACGAAAAATTCTGGGGTTTTTCAGCCGTTTTAATTCGCTTGGAAACCTTGCTCAAAGCTTCTGGAATTAACTCTATTGACGATTCAAAATATTATTTCCAGTTTTCTAAAATCAATACAGAAACAGGAAAAGAAAACTTTTTTCTCCCAAATCAGGAAAATTTCAATGGCAAAAATTTCCAAGTTTTGTCAATTCCAGAAGGCGACTGGAAAATTTATCTCATCAATAAAAGCAAGTACGGAATTATAATTGACGTCCTTCCTTCTTCTGTTTTGGGATTTTTATTCTCTGCTTTTTTATCTCTTTTTATATTTTTACTACTAAAAAAACCTGCCGAATTGCAACGACTTGTTCATGATCAAGCTACGAATTTGTTGAACAATGAACTGAAATTCAAAACAATTTTTCAACAAGCTGCGGTGGGAATCGTTCACGTGGATACGTTGACTGGAAAACTAATAGAGATTAATAAGAAATTCAGCGAAATGCTTGGTTATAGTTTCGAAGAATTACTTACAAAATCGGTTAAAGACGTAACGCATCCTGATGATTTGAAAGAAAATTATGCAAAACTTGATGATTTAAAAAATCAAAAAATCAGAAGTTTTTCAATGCAAAAACGATACATTCATAAAAATGGAAGTATCATTTGGGTTAATATGACGACTTCTCCTTTGTGGAAGAAAAACGAGAAACCAAGCACGCATATTTCTATAATTGAAGATGTTACGCGACAAAAAATATCAGAAGAAGCAATTATAAAAAGTGAAATCCGTTTTAAAAGTTTGTTTGAAGATTCACCGATTGCTTTGTGGGAAGAAGATTTTTCAGAGCTTAAAAAATTTTTAGACCAAAATAATTTTAGGAACAAATCAAAAGAAGAAATTTTAGAATATTTAGATTCAAATCCAGAGTTTGTAAGACATTGCATTTCGCTTGTAAAAATCATCAACATTAATAATGAATGCTTGACGCTTCATCATCCAAAAACTAAAAGCGATCTGATGTCGCAACTTGGAAATGTGCTGAATAATGACGCAATGGATTCTTTTAAAGCGCAAATTTTGGCAATTTCTAAAGGAGAAAATCGCCTAATCATTGATTCAAAAGTAAAAAAATCAGACGGAGAATACAGGGATATTTCCCTTCGATGGAATGTGATGTCTGGCCACGAAGAAACCCTTGACCGCGTGATCATATCTACCGAAGATATTACTGCCAGAAAGGCTTCCGAAGAAATTATTATACAATCTCAAAAGAAATTAGAATCGTTGATTGACACTATCGACGGAATAGTTTGGGAATGCGATTTCGACACTTTTATTTTTACTTATGTTAATAATAAAGCTGAAGAAATTACTGGCTACTCGAAAGAAGAATGGATGAGCGACGGTGATTTTTGGGGACAAACAGTTCACCCTGAAGATCGCGAATGGGTTTTAAATTTCTGCTCGATTCAGTCAAAAACTAACCCCAGATATGATTTTGAGTACCGAATGTTAGCCAAAAACGGCTCCATAATTTGGATTCGCGATATCGTAAATGTCATTAAAGAAAACGGAAAACCGGTTTCTTTAAAAGGAATTATGATTGATATTACCAAAAGCAAAGAAGCCGAAAAAGACCTCAATAACTCCTTCAATTTGGTAACGGAACAGAACAAACGCCTACTGAATTTCAGTTATATCGTTTCGCATAATCTCCGCTCCCACACCAGTAATATTCAGTCGATAACATCTCTGATCGAATGTTCTGAAAGTGACGAAGAACGTTTTGAATTGGTAAATATGCTTCAAAATGTTTCGACAACTTTAAACGAAACGATGCTCAATTTGAACGAAGTAGTTAATATTCAGACCAATATAAATCTGATTATTGAACGTTTAAATTTAGCTAAAAATATAAATAAGACCTTAAATATCCTTTCTGAGCAGATTCAATTCAAGAAAGCGATCATACAAAATAATGTTGCCCCAGAAGTTTTTGTAAATTACAATCCAGCCTACCTCGAAAGTATTTTGCTCAATTTTATTTCCAATGCGCTTCGTTACAGCCACTCGATGAGAACGCCTACAATCTCACTGAAAAGCTATATCGAAAATGGAAAAACCGTTCTCGAAATCGCTGATAACGGAATTGGAATTGACTTAAAAAAATATGGAGATAAGCTCTTTGGAATGTACAAAACTTTCCACGAGAATCCAGATTCAAAGGGAATTGGGCTATTTATAACCAAGAACCAAATTGATGCGATGGATGGAAACGTGACCGTTGAAAGCGAGCCAAACATTGGAACCACTTTCAAAATCTACTTTAAATGAACAATGCCCTGATTTGTATTATCGATGACGACCCAATTTATCAGATAATTACAAAAAAAATTATTAAAAAGACAGACACAAAAAAGGAGATTATCTCTTTTTCAAACGGCGCCGAAGCAATTGAAGCGTTTGTTTCAAACGTTCACAAACCTGATGCGTTGCCCAATATAATCCTTTTAGATATCGATATGCCAGTTATGGACGGCTGGGATTTTATGGCTTCCTTTGACAGAATTAAGCCGATGATTTCTAAGAAAATCGTGATTTATATTGTCAGTTCTTCGATTGCAGATTCTGATAAAGAAAAAGCAAAAACCTTTGCAGGAATTTCAGGTTATTTCAGCAAACCGTTGACTTTAGAAAACTTCTTAAAAATAGAAAAAGCGAATGATTGACATTCGCTTTTTCATTTAAGTAATTTAGCTTAAATTACTGTATCACAATCTTTTTCACGGAAGTTCTTCCTTCTGAAGTAATTCTTCCGATGTAAACCCCTGATGTCAAATTCAAAGGAATTGATGTGGTTCCGTTAAAATTATTCGTCATCACTTTTTGTCCAGAAACGTTGTAAATTTCGATTGTTGCATCAGCATTTATTCCGGCAATTGTAATCATGTTTTTCGCAGGATTTGGATACAAAGCCAACTTCAGCTCGTCAAAATTATCAGTAGAAAGATTATAAACTTGTCCGGCATTTGCTCCCCAAATATAACTCGCCAATTCTGGATGGTCAATAAAAGGATTTCTGTTTTTCTGCCAAGTCTGGATATAATTGTTTCGGTTCATTTCAAAATCATCCGCCGGATCCATCGTGTTCCATTGAAGCAAGGTTGTTAAATCGCCCAATTGCCCAACGGTTGCGTCAGCAGGATTTCCTTCCACAACCTGCAATCCGTTGTAACGAACGGCCATATAAAAAACTGCACGCGCCACATCGCCCTTCCAACTTCCAAGATTTCCGGCAAAACCGTTGTAGTCAGAAAGCCCATAATCTTTGTTATTTCTTGAACTATTTTCAGGTCCGTCTTCTGCTCTCAAATGATGCGCATCGGCGTGACCGTGCGCCAAACTGTCTGCGCTTGACGAAACCCAAATATCAAAACCATCTGCGGTGCTTGAAGTTCCACCAGCATAACCGCCTCTTGATTGCGGATAAATATGTTCGCGATTCCATCTTCCGGTACTGCTACTTTCGTCTCCTTGATACAAATATTTGGCACGAGGCACTTCTTTGTACATCAACCAAACTTGATTGCTATTCAACGGACTTTGGTCTGCTTTTTTCAAAATCTCCACAATATCTCCATAATTGTGAGCTCTCACAACAGCAGGATTTGCAATAATATCTTGAACCGCTTGCTTTAATTGAGTACCAGATTTTCCGTTTAAAGAATCATAATATCCGGCAGGAATTGTATTCGCAACATTCCCGTACGTAGGATTTAAAGGCGTTCCCCAAGGTGAAGTCGTGAAATCATTATCCACAACTTGAATTTCGACATTATCATTCATTCGGATAAAACCGAAAGGAAGTGTCCCAAATTTAATCTTAAGCAATTCATCGCCTTCGTCAAAAGTGTCATCAACAAGCTGAATCGTGGACGTAAAAGTTGTCGAACCAGCCGGAATTGTAACTATTGTGTTTCCGGTAAAATCTGCGGTATCAAACGTTTCATTATTCAAAGAAAATGTAAAAGTAAGCGGGCTTGAAACTGCAGTTTGTGTGGTAAAAGTTATAGGAAAACTATCGCCTTCATTATAAAGATTTGCTGGAACGCTTATCGTAACTCCGTTAAAAGTGATACCGCTTCCGTCGTTATTTGCGCCCGGAGTTGGTGCTTTTGCTTCATAAGTTCCGTCAGGTTTTCTTTGGATAGAATTTGCTTGAGAAAGCGTCGTCGTAGTTCCTTCTTTCGCATACGGCGGATTTCCAAGCAACACCAATAACGCGGCCATTTCATCGCCAGTATGCGTTCCGTGACCAAGAGCCGTTATCAAATTTGTAGTCGTAGCAAGCGTTCCCAAAGGAAAATCAGCGTAAGCACCTTGGTAAACAGCCACAGCATCAGGCCCATTTTGAATAGAAGCGTTTCCAAATACTTTTGCAGGAACCGGTGCAACCAACTCGTTTCCGATAAGCGCCAAACCATTTGCATCGGTAACAACTCCGTTTAAACTAATCGCAAAATAACTCTTGTTTCCGGTGCTTGCAGAAGAAGTATTTCCGTTGAAAAAAACTAAAACATATCCGTCAAGCGGAAAATTTGGAGTTGCGGTTTTCAGTTCCACAAATTCCTTAGTATCAGTTCCTGGAGTATCAGAATCGATTTCGTTGATAACAATTTGTCCATAAGAAATTGACGTTGCGAGAGTCAAAACAAGACCTAAAATGTATTTTTTTACCATTGGGAAAATTTTCCTCAAAAGTAACAAATAAAGCTTGATTAAAAGCACTTTAACGTTAAGAGAATGTTTCTAAATTTTAATGACAAGGCAAAAAAAATACCGACATTAAATCGGTATTTTATATTTACTCTTGATCTTTTGCAGCATATTTCCAGCGTTTGTGCGTCCATAAATAATATTCTGGCGCCTCTAAAATTTGCTGTTCTACCATTTTCAAAAACATATCTGTAATCTGATAATTCGGAACTTCCTTTGGATTATCGACCATTTCCACAAAAGTCGCTTCAAAATAACCACGTTTAATTTTTCTGCCTTTCACGAAAATAACGTTCATATTCATACGCTTTGCAATCATTTCGGCACCAGTGTGAACAGGTACTTTAACTCCAAAAAACTCTCCCCAGTGATATGCTTTTGAAAGTTTTGGAGATTGATCTGCAGCAAAGCCATAAACACCTTTTATTCCCTTTCTTTCATTGGCAACTATCACATTAATCGTTTCCTTTGTATCCACTAAATCCGCGTCAAACTTAGAACGAATGTCTCTGATCAGCTTATCAAAATACTTATTTCTAAGCTTTTTATAGATACCAATTCCCTTAAAACTAATGTGCTTATTCATCGAAACCAACCATTCATAACTTGAATAATGAGCGCATAACAAGGCAATACTTTTTCCTTGTTTTTCCATGTTTTGATAAACCTCTAAATTCGTAAATTTAAAACGCTTATAAAGTTCTTTATCCGAAATCGTTCTGGTTTTAATCATCTCAAAAAAACCATCTACAAAATGATGATAAAACTTTTTCTCAATAATTCTACGTTCCTTTTCTGAAAGATGCGGCAATGCAATCAGCAGATTTTTTCGAACAGTATCTTTTCTGTAACCAATGATTCTGTAAACCAAAACATAAGTACAATCAGAAAAAAAATACAGAATTCGAAACGGAAGCAACGAAATAAACCAAAGAATCGGGTAGAAAATAATGAAAATTAATAACTGCATTCGAGGATAGTTTTTGCAAATATAAGCATTAAGCACAATATTAATACAACGCTTATAAATCATACAAAAACTGTTTGTATTTTTACCTACAAATTACATTTTATGGATATTTCGCTCATCATTATCATTGCCATCAACTGCCTTGTCAGCTTTAAAGGATTTAACGACCTTTCGTTTTTTAGAAAATATGAATTTCACGTCGGAAGCATTCGTGCCGGCGAGCAAATCCGGATGTTTACATCGGCATTTCTGCACGTTGACATCGCACATCTCGCCTTTAACATGTTGACTTTATACCTTTTTGCGCCTTATGTAATCGGTAATTTAGGAATGCCTCCGTTCATCATCATTTACCTCGGAAGTCTTATTTTCGGAAACCTACTTACCATGCTTCTCCACAAAAACGACTATAATTATCGCGCTGTGGGTGCTTCTGGAGCGGTAATCGGAATCGTTTATGCCGGAATATTATTAGAACCAAATCTCGAAATTTATTTTATGCCAGGGTATATTTTCGGAATAATTTATCTTCTATATTCCATTTATGGAATGCGCGCCAAAGCAGATAACATCGGCCATACGGCACATTTTGGAGGCGCAATTGGCGGTTATTTAATCACCATTTCTCAAGTACCGCAACTTGTTTCGCAAAACACGCTGGCCGTAATTTTATTGGCAATTCCCATCATTATTTTATTTATAATGGCAAAATTAGGCAAGCTTTAAAATCATTTTGAACGAATGGTCAGTGAATTTTTGGAATCCATTTTCCTGCTGGATGCACTATCTTTTGTGCTGAACCCCAGCACAAAAGGATAGTCGCAACCATCAGGGTTAGTTGGGAAATTATTTTAATATCTGTAAACTTTTACAATTGGCACGCAATTTGAAAACCTATAAAAAAATAAATACAACCACTATGAAAAAAACAATTTTAGTTTTAATGACAATCGTTATGACAACATTAGCAAGCGCCCAAGAAATCAAGCAAATTCCCCAAATTAGCGTTTCTGGCGAAGGAAAAATAAAAGTAACTCCAGATTACGCAATCATTTCAATAGGTGTAGAAAACACTGGAAACGACGCCGCAGAAGTGAAAAAGAAAAACGATCAAACTGTTGACGCAGTAATCAAGTTTTTAAAAGGATTTAAAATTGCTCCGGCAGATTACCAGACAAAACAGGTGTACCTTCATAAAAATTATGATTACAATAAAAAGAAAACATCTTTTGTAGCATCACAGCAAATTTCAGTGACATTAAGAGATTTGACAAAATACGATACAATGATGATGGGACTGGTTGATACCGGAATTAACAATATACAGGGCGTGGAATTCAAATCGACAAACTTAGCGCAACACGAAGCTGAAGCTAGAAAAGCAGCCGTTGTGGACGCAAAGAAAAAAGCTTCTGATTATGCAACTGCATTAGGCCAAAAAACAGGAAAAGCAATTTTTGTTACAGATAATTCTCAAACAAATTTCCCTCAACCAAGAATGTATGCAATGGCGTCAATGAAAGAAAGCGCAGACGGAATGCCACAAGAAACTTTGGCAATTGGCGAAATCGAGATTACATCAAACGTTTCAATCAGCTTTGTTTTAGACTAAAAAATAATTTATAAACTTAAAAAGCCTCGAAATTCGAGGCTTTTTTTATTAATTTATATGAAACAAAAAAACCTGAACTAATTGCTCAGGTTTCTTTTTGTGGGGAGAGCAGGATTCGAACCTGCGAAGTTTTCACAGCAGATTTACAGTCTGCCCTCGTTGGCCGCTTGAGTATCTCCCCATAAGCGTTTCCTTCTTACGGGTGCAAATATAGTACTGTTTTTTATTTGTGCAAACGTTTTTGAAAGATAATTTTGAACTATTTTTTAACTTCTTGGAATTGAATAAAATAAAAAAATCTCCACAAGGGAGATTTTTCTAAATTTTATATTTTAAAGCTAATTAAGCTCCCAAAAGCTCTTTTACTTTTGCTTTCAATTCCTCACCTTGAAGGTTTTTTGCAACAATTTTTCCTGATGCATCAAGAAGAAAAGTAGCAGGAATCGCTGTTACATTATATTTTTTTACAATTGGATCTTGCCAACCTTGTAGATTTGAAATTTGTGTCCAAGTTAATTTATCTTGAGCAATTGCAGCTTTCCATTTTGCGTCATCCTTTGGATTATCTAATGAAATACCAATAATGTTCAATCCTTTATCATGAAATTCGTTATACAAAGCCACAACGTTTGGATTTTCTTCACGACATGGAACACACCATGAAGCCCAAAAATCAACGATCGTTACTTTTCCTTTTGCTTCTTTCAATGAAATTGTTTTTCCTTCAGGAGATTTTGCAGAAAAATCTGGAGCTATTTTACCAACTTCAACAGAATCGTGAGCGTCTAATTTTTGTTTGATAACTTTTCCGTGACGTGTGTTTTTCAACTCAGAAGTGAAGCTATTATAGATTTTTTTAATTCTAGCAAAGTCTGGATCTGGAGAATATAAAAATCCTTCAACAAGAATTACGCTCAAAAATGCCTTTGGGTGTGATTCTGCATAAGTATAATTTTGATCGCCCATTGGCTTCATAATTGCTTGATTTTCTTTAACCAAAGCATTTATAACCACAGTATCTTTTGCTGCTTGAGCATCTTGGAACTTTTTCATGTTGGCTTGTTGAAACGCCATTGCTTTTGACTGAATCTGTTTTTGAGTAACAGCAATATCTTTTTTGTATTGCGTTAATTCGTCATTATTATAAGTTCCCGTAACTTTTGAATTTCTAATTGTATCTTTATCAAGAGCAACGGCAATTGTTCCGCCTTCAAGAATCAAGTCGATATTACCTTTTCCTTCTATTAAAAGACCCGAAACTTCTGGTTCTCCAGCAACTCCTTTAAATTCAAATTTTCCGTTTTCAACTTTGATAGTATCAATTGGGTTCATTTTACCAATTGCTACAGAATCAGCTGTTTGAAGGATAATTTTTTGTCCATTTTCAAAACCAGTCGCTGTTCCTGTGATAGTATATTCATTATCTGTTTTGTTGCACGAAACCATAATTGCCATAACAGAAAGCAATAAAAGGATTTTTTTCATTTTAATTTAATTTTTTGATTTTAGTTTGCAAAAGTATTTAAAATTCTAATCTTAAAGGATTATTTAAGCAAAATTTAAATAATATTTATTTTGTTGTTGGACATTGAAAAGTTGAAAGCTTCACGTCTGTATTTCTGATGCCGCTCATCCCCTTTTCCACGTTAATCATGTTGTGATAACCTCTCGATTTTAATATAGAAGCCATAATCACAGAACGATAACCGCCAGCACAATGAATATAAAATTGATCCTCTTTTGGAACTTCGGCCAATTGTTCATTAACAAAATCCAACGGAATATTTACAGCTCCTTCAATATTTTCTGCTTCAAATTCTCCTGGTTTTCTGGCATCTACAATAATACTTTTTTCAGTCAATTCTGAAGCAAATTGCTCTGGTGAAATACTTTCGATTGAATCAATTTCAAAACCTGCTTTTTCCCAAGATTCAATTCCTCCGTCAAGGAAACCAAGCGCATTATCAAAACCAACTCGTGATAATCTGGTGATTGTTTCTTCTTCTCTTCCTGCTGGAATTACCAACAAAAGTGGCTGTTTTACATCTCTGATTAAAGCGCCAACCCAAGGAGCAAATCCGCCCTGAATTCCGATGAAAATCGATCCCGGAATATGTTTTTTTACGAAGTCATTTTCATTTCTTACGTCTAAAACCAAAGCTTCTGATTGATTGGCAATTGCTTCAAATTCTTTTGCTGACAACGGTTTAACAGACTTTTCAATAATAGAATCCAAGCTTTCATAACCTTCAATATTCATCATCACATTTTGAGGAAAATAGGCCGGTGGCGCTCCCAAACCGTCAAGCAGTTCCGTGATAAATTCGTCACGCGTCATATCGGCACGCAACGCATAATTGGTTCTTTTTTGGTTACCCAAAGTGTCTGTAGTTTCCTTGCTCATATTTTTTCCGCAAGCACTTCCTGCACCGTGGCTTGGATAAACGATCAAATCATCCTCCAAAACCATAATTTTATTGCGAAGCGAGTCATATAAATAAGACGCCAATTTCTCTTGGGTCAAATCTCCTGAAATCTTCTGCGCCAAATCTGGACGACCAACATCACCAATAAACAAGGTATCTCCCGTAATGATTCCGTGGTTTTTGCCGTTTTCATCAATCAGCAAATAGCACGTGCTTTCCATCGTGTGTCCTGGCGTGTGGATCGCTTTAATTGTATATTTTCCAACTTTAAATTCTTGGTTATCTTCAGCAATTATCGCTTCAAAATTTGGCTTCGCCGTAGGTCCGTAAACAATTTGCCCTCCTGATTTCTTGGCCAAATCTAAATGTCCGGAAACAAAATCAGCGTGAAAATGTGTCTCGAAAATGTATTTTATTGTCGCATTATCTTTAGAAGCTTTGTCCAAATAAGGCTGAACTTCACGCAATGGATCAAAAATCGCCGCTTCGCCATCGCTTTCTAAATAGTAAGCCGCTTGAGCGATACATCCTGTATAAATTTGTTCGATTTTCATAATAATATAATTTGGAATCTAGAAAAGTAATTCTTTGGTCAAAATCAAGATTGACATCGCCAAAACAAACCATCCGAAACCATTTTTGAGATTTTTTTCGTTGATAAACTTATTTAGGTAAATCCCTGCAAAGATACCTAAAATTGAAATAAAAGAGAAAATTAATAAGAAACTCCAATCTGGATTTATATTGCCGATGTCTCCGGTAAATCCGATCAAGGAATTTATGGCGATGATAAAAATGGAAGTTCCAATTGCTTTTTTCATCGGAAGCTTTGCCAGAAAAACCAACGCTGGAATTATAAGAAATCCTCCGCCAGCACCAACTAAGCCGATAATTATCCCGACAATAAAAATTTGAATTATCGTGAAAATCAGATTTGGTTCTTTTTTCGAAACTGGAATTTTTCTGTCAGAAAGCATTGAAATCGAAGCCAACATCATTACAATCGCAAAAAGAACCATTATAAAAAATTCTTTTGTGACAGTAATTTCTTTGACTGTAAAAAGTATTTCGGGAATTGCAGGAACAACAATTTTGCGCGTAAAATAAATAGCTATTAAGGAAGGAATTGCGAATTTCAATCCGGTTTTTACTTCAACAAGACCTTTTCTGTAGTTTAAAATAGAGCCAAATGTGGAAGTTGATCCCACAATAAAAAGCGAATAAGCCGTTGCTATCACCGGATTTATCCCTAATAAATAAACCAAAACCGGAACTGTCATAATCGAACCGCCTCCACCAGTCAGCCCTAAAACCAAACCAATCAAAAGCGCACCGAGATAACCGAAAAATTCTTCCATAGTTTGGTTTAAGCAATTTACATTCTAAATTTCATAGAAATCGAAGAATTATTCTCCAAACCATTGCTTAACTAAATCTTTTTCAGAATGCAAAGCGTTTTTGTGCGTGAACTCGTTTGAATTTTTATTGTAATCGTAGTCTTTTTTCCAATCTTGGTGATTTTCTGCCAAAGATTTTATGCTGTCGCAAACGTACTGAATTTCAGCATTTGTGGTCGTTGGGTGAATTGACATTCTAATCCAGCCTGGTTTTCTGATTAAATCTCCGGCTGTAATTAAATTGGTCAAATCATTTGAAGTTTCTTGGTCCACGTGAAGCAAATAATGACCGTAAGTTCCGGCACAACTGCAACCGCCCCGTGTTTGGATTCCGAATTTATCGTTTAAAAGTTTTACACCTAAATTGAAATGCAAATCATCAATATAGAAAGAAATTACGCCTAACCTATTCTTATGTTGGTCTGCTAAAATATTAATATTTGAAACAGCTCCTAGTTCAGAAAACACATAATCAATGATTTCGTGTTCTCTTTCCAAGATATTTTTGATACCCATTTGTTCTTTTAACTGAACAGCCAAAGCGGTTTTTATTACTTGCAAGAATCCAGGAGTTCCGCCATCTTCTCTTTCTTCGATATTGTCCAAATATTTATGTTCGCCCCAAGGATTTGTCCATGAAACCGTTCCACCACCCGGATGGTCTGGAATCATATTTTTGTACAATTTCTTGTTGAAAATCAAAACGCCTGAAGTTCCAGGACCGCCAAGAAATTTGTGTGGCGAAAAGAAAATGGCGTCTAAATATGCTTCGCTGTCTTCTGGATGCATGTTTATTTCTACGTAAGGTGCCGAACACGCGAAATCCACGAAACAAACGCCGTTATTTTGGTGCATCAATTTTGCTACTTCATAATAAGGAGTTTTGATTCCTGTCACGTTTGAACATGAAGTTATCGAAGCGATTTTAATCGTATGATTTTTATATTTTTCTAATAAATCTTGAAATCCATCTAAGCAAAGCAAGCCTTTTTCACAAGCCGGAATCACTTCCACTTTTGCGATAGTTTCCAGCCAAGAAGTTTGGTTAGAATGATGTTCCATGTGGGAAATGAAAACGACTGGTTTTTTCTCGTCTGGAATATTGGTAAACTCACGAAGATTCTCAGGCAATTTTAAACCTAAAATTCGTTGGAATTTGTTGATAACGCCTGTCATTCCTGTTCCGTCTGTGATTAAGACGTCGTCAGAATTTGCGTTTACGTGTTTTTTTATGATATTTCTGGCGTGGTGATACGCCATTGTCATTGCGGTTCCTGAAACGGTGGTTTCGGTATGCGTATTGGCTACAAACGGCCCGAATTCGTTCATCAATTTTTCTTCAATCGGGCGGTACAATCGTCCGCTGGCGGTCCAGTCGGTGTAGATTATTTTCTTTTTTCCGAAAGGCGAAACAAATTCTTGGTCAATTCCGATGATATTGTTTCGGAATTTTTGAAAATATTGCTCTAATTGAGTTGAGATTTCAGTTGTAGTCATGCAATCGTAGTTTGGTTTCAAAGATAACGTTTTTGTTTGAAAAAAAATATCTCGCAAAGTCGCAAGATCGCAAAGTTTTATTTTTGAGAACTAATTAAGTTCGCTTAGCACGCAATCTTCGGAAAGTTTACAAAAATTCAAATGGTTTCTCAAATAGCCCCCGATGGTGGCTTTGTTTGAGCTCTTTCACGGCTGACCAAAGCCGGGAAAAGCGAGTGCCATCCAGCGGGAATTGCCTTTCCTGAAAATGCCCGACGATTCGCTTCTAAAAAATTTCAGACTTCAGATTTTAGATTTATGCGAGCGTGATTTATTGTCTTCTTAATTTATTTTCGAGGTATAAATTTACTTCGTTGTTGATTAAAGAAACTTCGATTTTTTCTTGCTCCGTCATTCGGTCTGTGAACAGAATTCCGTTTAAATGGTCGGTTTCGTGCTGGAAAACTACGGCTGTGAAACCTTCGATTATTTCTTCAAATTGCTTTCCTGTTTTGTCTTGATACGTCAATTTTATTGTGTAATTTCTCAAGACATTGCCCGTAATATCTGGGATTGAAAGGCATCCTTCTGGTCCTTTTCGGAGCAATTGCGAACGCCAAACGATTTTTGGATTGATGTATAATTCAAACGGTTCGCCTGCTTTGTCAAAACGTTGCACCCAAATAATATTTCTGTTGATGCCAATTTGTGGCGCGGCGATTCCGATTCCGGGATTGTTTGGGTCGCGCATTGACAAATACATTTTTTCGGCCAATAATGGTAGCAAATCGTCTTTTGGGTCGATGTCTTTTGAAACCGATTTCAAGATTTTTAGTTCTTTTTCGTCAGTGATTTCAATGACTTTGAGCATTGTTTTTTTGTCGCCAGATTCGATTATTTTTCGCTCTTCTTTTGAGAATTTTTGAGCAGAAACCGAAACGGCAAGAAGCAGAAAAAGTATTTGAATTGCGTTTTTCATAAATTAATTTGCAAAAGGAAGAGCCGAAAGAACGATGGACGCAGCGAACAAAATGTACATTAATAAAATTAAAAATATTACAGAACCAATTGACAATCCGATGATTGCACAAATTTTTCCGCTGTTTAAATTTTCGTATCCTGAAAAGAAATCTGGATTTTCTCGGTACAATTTCAAGTCTCTTTTAGCTAAAACCAAAGCGATGATTCCCAGCGTGATACCGATGAAACCATAGCAAAAACTTGTTGGGATTGATATAATTCCCAAAACCAAAACCGTCGTCGAATTTGGTAACGACGGACGGCGGTTTGGTGTGTAATATTCTCTTTGTTGGAATTCTGGTTGTTGGTTTTCCATATTAAATTCCGGCAACGGCTTTAATTTCGTCGATGATTCTCAATGCCAATTTATCAGCTTCTTCTTGTGATTTTGCTTCGGTATAAATTCTGATAATTGGCTCTGTGTTTGACTTTCTCAAGTGTACCCAGTTTTCGGCAAAGTCGATTTTTACGCCGTCAACCGTAGAAATGTTTTCGTTTTTATATTTTTCAGTCATTGCAACCAAAATCGCGTCAACGTCAATTTGTGGCGTCAATTCAATTTTATTTTTGCTCATAAAATATTGCGAATACGACGCTCTCAATTCAGAAACCTTCATCTTTTTATGTGCCAAATGTGTCAAAAACAAAGCCACGCCAACGATAGAATCTCTGCCATAATGTGACTCTGGATAAATTATACCGCCATTTCCTTCGCCACCGATGATCGCGTTATTTTTCTTCATCAATTCCACCACGTTTACTTCGCCGACAGCGCTTGCTTCGTACGTTCCGCCGTGAAGATTCGTCACGTCACGCAACGCGCGCGAAGACGACATATTCGATACCGTATTTCCTGGAGTTTTGCTCAAAACATAATCTGCAATCGCCACCAAAGTATATTCTTCGCCAAACATTTCGCCGTCTTCAGAAATGAACGCCAAACGGTCCACATCTGGGTCAACCACGATTCCGAAATCAGCTTTTTCTTTGACAACCAATTCAGAAATATCGGTCAAATGTTCTTTCAAAGGTTCTGGATTGTGCGGAAAATGTCCGTTTGGCTCGCAGTATAATTTTACGCACTCCACGCCCATTAATTCAAGAATTTTTGGAATAATAATTCCTCCAGAAGAATTTACGCCGTCAACAACCACTTTAAATTTGGCTTGTTTCACTGCTTCGATATCTACCAAAGGTAACTCTAAAACTTCGTCAATATGAATATCCATACACGCGTCATTTTGGGTAATTTCTCCCAAATTATCTACGTCAGAAAAATCAAAAGCCTCTCTTTCTGCAATGTCTAAAATAATGGCGCCCGCTTCTCCGCTCAAAAATTCTCCTTTTTCATTCAGCAGTTTTAATGCGTTCCATTGTTTTGGATTGTGGCTTGCAGTCAAGATAATTCCACCGTCCGCTTTTTCCAAAGGCACAGCAATTTCAACAGTTGGCGTTGTGGAAAGACCCAAATCAATTACGTCAATTCCAAGACCTATTAATGTATTGACCACCAAATTATGAATCATCGGTCCAGAAATTCTGGCGTCACGACCAATCACCACAGTCAATTTTTCTTTTTTTGAATGTTGTTTCAGCCAAGTTCCATAAGCCGAAGCGAATTTCACAGCGTCAACAGGAGTCAGGTTATCTCCCACTTTTCCGCCAATTGTGCCACGAATTCCTGATATAGATTTTATTAAGGTCATTTGTTTGAGTTTAATTTTAAGTTTCAAAGATACAAAGTTGGAAAGTTTTAGTGTAAAAAATTTTTAAGAAGATAAAATTTACATCCAAATTATTTTGAAACTTGTATCTTTGAGAATAATCGACGAAAAATATGAACTTTTTAGCCCACATTTATCTTTCCGGAAATAACGATTTTATTAAAATTGGAGGCTTGATGGCGGATGGAATTCGGGGAAAAGATTATGAACATTTCCCAAAAGATGTTCAAATAGGAATTATTTTGCATCGCGCGATTGATACATTTACTGATGCGCACGCGATTTTTAGAATCAGCAAACACAGGCTTCACGAGAAATACGGCCATTATTCGGGCGTAATTATCGACGTTTTTTACGACCATTTTTTGGCTAAAAATTGGGGTAATTATTCTGATGAAAAACTTTCCAGTTTTGTCAACCGCTTTTATAAATCTTTAGATGATAATTTTGAAATACTGACGTTGAAAACTCAAAATATGCTTCCTTACATGAAAAAAGGAAATTGGCTTTACAATTATCAGTTTATTGATGAAATTGAGAGAGTACTTTCTCAAATGGACCATCGCACAAAACATCAGTCAAATATGGGACTTTCGGTAAAAGAGCTAAAAGAATTTTACACCGAATTTGAACAGGAATTCACGCTGTTTTTCAAAGAATTAAAAGATTTTGCTGAAGAAAAATTGAAAACTTTATAACCTTTTTTGCTGGTAAATTTTAACAAAAATCGTATTTTAGCACTTTATTCCTAACGTTTTTCAAGTTAAATGTCTCACAAGAAACCCTCTCGCACACAAGTATTTTTTAAAAAAATTTCCAAGAAATTTGAAGCGCTATTTTTTATCGCCAAAGATTTTCTTTCAGAAAGACACTTTTTATATCTTTCTTGCGTGGTCGTTGCGATTTCTTGTGCGTTTGCCGTGATTATTTTAAAAGCTTTTGCGCATTCTGTTTTTGTTTTTGCAACTTACATCAACGGATATTTGAAACTTCCTTTCATTAATAGTATTTTGCCAATAATCGGAATTTTGCTGACCGTTTTTGTCATCAGAAATTTCTTGAACGGAAGACTAGAAAAAGGAAGCTCAAGAATTTTATATGCCGTAGCTAAAAAAGGCGGAATTTTACCAAGGAAGCAAATGTATGCCCAAATCATAACAAGCTCCCTTACTGTAGGACTCGGCGGTTCTGCTGGTTTGGAGTCACCAATTACAATTACCGGAGCTGCTTTTGGTTCGAATTTTGCCCAAAAATATCGACTTTCCCAAAAAGACAGAATTTTGCTTCTAGCATGCGGTGTAGCTGCCGGAATTGCAGCTGCTTTTAACGCTCCAATTGCAGGAGTTTTGTTCGCAATTGAAGTAGTTTTAACCGATGTTGCGATTACCGCTTTTATCCCTATTATGATTTCTGCCGCAACTGGCGCTTTGATTTCCACAATTGTGCTGAATGAGGATGTTCTTTTGTCTTTCAAAAAGCAACAAACCTTTGATTATCATAATATTCCTTTTTATATAATTCTTGGAATTTTAGCGGGATTAGTTTCTGTTTATCACGCGAGAAACTTCCAGAAAATTGAGGGCTTTTTTTCAAGGTTTAAAAATGGCGCGTACAAAAAGGCATTGTTCGGAGCTTGTATTTTAGCGGTAATGATTTTCTTTTTTCCGACGCTTTTTGGAGAAGGTTATGAAAGTATCAAGACGCTTGCAAATACAAATCCGCAAGCTATTTTAAACAATACTTTGCTTTCTGAATATAAAAGTAGTGAATGGATTCTGTTATTATTCGTAGGAATTACAATGCTTTTAAAGGTTTACGCGACCGGATTGACTTTAGGAAGCGGTGGAAACGGAGGTAACTTCGCTCCTTCTCTTTTTGTTGGTTCTTATCTTGGTTTTTTTGTAGCCAAATTTTTCAACTTATTAGGATTTACAAGAGAACTGCCTGTCGGAAATTTTACAATTGTTGGAATGGCCGGAATTTTGAGCGGATTGTTTCACGCGCCTTTGACTGCAATTTTCCTTATCGGAGAAATTACGGGCGGTTATGGCTTGATGGTGCCGTTGATGATTGTGTCTTCTATAAGTTTTGCTGTTTCAAAACAATTGGAACCGCATTCGATGGATGTCAAACATTTGGCTGACAAAGGTGACGTTTTTACAAGTGATAAAGACAAAAATATCCTTTCAAATATTGACATTTTAAGTCATATCAATTCGGAATATAAAACAATTCGTTTGGAAGATAAATTGGAAAGTTTAGTAGAACTTTTGACAACTTCACGACAACAAGTTTATCCGGTTGTGAATGCTAAAAACGAACTTTTGGGTGTTATCGAATTTGAAAAATTAAGACCGATAGTCTTTAATCCATTTCGAATAAAATATACTACAGTTCAAGAAGTCATGACCATTCCGCAAGAGGTAATTTCTGTAGAAGAAGGAATGGAAACCGTAATGGAGAAGTTTGAAACCTGCCATTGCGAATTTCTTCCGGTTTTAAAAGACGATAAATATTTCGGATTTATTTCAAAAATCGAAGTCTTGGAATCCTATAGAAAAAGACTCAAAGAAATGGTCATCGAATAACTTAATATCGGATAGATATAAATTTTGAATTATCCGATATTAATTATATCTTTGTGGTATGTGGAATATTGACTTAACATATCGCAAAGAAATGCAATCAACTTTTGAAAGATTGTATGAAAAACAAGCCGTCTTAAACCAAAGCCGACCCTTGCCAAACATCGCTTTACAGAAAATCAAGGAAACACTTTCCGTCGAATGGACTTATAATTCAAACAGCATTGAAGGAAATACTTTGAGCCTTCGCGAAACGCAAATGGTTATCCAAGAAGGAATTACCGTTAAAGGAAAATCTTTAAGAGAACATTTCGAAGCAAAAAATCACGATAAAGCAGTTGATTATTTGTATGAAATTGTAAGCCAAGATTATGTTTTGAGAAGCATTGATATTCTTTCGCTCCACGGATTGGTTTTACGAACAATTGAGGATGATTTTGCCGGAAGAATTAGAAATGCTGGCGTTCGAATTACCGGAGCCAATTTTGTTCCGCCAAATGCCAACAAAGTCTCAGATTTGCTCGATGAATTGATTGCTTTTGTGAATGAAAATCCGCTTGGCTTGAACGATATTGAGTTGGCTACCATTTTTCATCATAAACTCGTTTGGATTCATCCTTTTTTTGATGGAAACGGCAGAACGGTTCGCCTCGCGATGAACTTATTATTGATGCGAAAGGGTTTTCCGCCGGCGATTATTTTAAAAAATGATAGAAAGAAATATTATGACGCGCTGAATCAAGCCAATAAAGGAAATTACCAAAAACTGACTTTGCTGATGTCGCAATCGCTTGAACGAACGCTGAATATTTATGTGACTTCGCTTCCTGATAATGATTATAACTTTCAGGAAATCAGCAATATTGTCGAAGAACCAAACTTTCCTTATGGTCAAGAATATGTCAGTCTTTTGGCGCGACAAGGAAAAATAGACGCTTACAAAGAAGGCCGAAATTGGCTCACCACAAAAGATGCAATCGAAAATTATATGACTAACAGAAAACGCAAACGATAATTGTTTGCGTTTTTTTTTAATTCTAAAAACTCACTTCTCAATACTTTCTTTGACACAAATTTAAGTTTTTGGGCAAGTATCTTTAACTAAAATTAGATTACAAAGCTGTACCTTTGCATTTTGCAAAAAATCTATGCTAGATACTGAAAATAACATTGAAGTTTTGGGCGCCCGCGTTCACAATTTAAAAAATATAGACGTTACCATTCCTCGTGAAAAACTCGTTGTGATTACCGGACTTTCGGGTTCTGGCAAGTCTTCACTGGCTTTTGACACGATTTATGCCGAAGGTCAACGTCGTTACATCGAAACTTTTTCTGCGTATGCGCGACAATTTCTTGGCGGTTTGGAACGTCCTGATGTAGACAAAATCGACGGACTTTCTCCCGTAATTGCCATTGAACAGAAAACGACGAGCAAAAGTCCGCGTTCGACTGTTGGAACCATTACAGAAATTTATGACTTCCTGCGTTTGCTTTACGCAAGAGCCGGCGACGCTTACAGTTATGTGACTGGAGAAAAGATGGTAAGCTATAGCGATGAACAAATCAAACAGCTGATTTTTGAGAATTTTGAAGGAAAGCGAATCAATATTTTGGCTCCGATAATTCGTTCACGTAAAGGACATTACCGTGAGTTATTTGAACAAATTTCCAAACAGGGATTTTTAAAAGTCAGAATCAATGGCGACATCAAAGATATTACGCCAGGAATGAAATTGGACCGTTATAAAACGCACGATATTGAAACGGTTATAGACAGAATGTTGATTGAAAATACACCAGAAAACGACAAACGTTTGACCGAAAGTATCAAAACTGCGATGTATCATGGTGAAGATATTTTGATGATTATCGATCAAGATACACAGGAAGCCAGATATTTCAGTCGTAATTTGATGTGCCCGACTTCTGGAATTTCGTACCCAAATCCGGAGCCAAATAATTTTTCATTCAACTCGCCAAAAGGTGCTTGCGACAGCTGTAACGGACTTGGAACTGTTAATGAAATTAATATGAAAAAGATTGTCCCAAATCCGAAATTGTCTATAAAACAAGGCGGTTTCGCACCTTTGGGAGAATATAAAAGTTCTTGGATTTTCAAGCAATTGGAAATTATCGGAGAGAAATTTGGATTCAAATTAACTGACCCAGTGGAAAAAATTTCCGCGGAAGCGATGGAAGTAATTATGCACGGCGGAAAAGAAAAATTTGAGGTTTCTTCCAAGACTTTAGGTGTTACCAAAGACTATAAAATTGATTTCGAAGGAATTTCTAGCTTTATCAAAAATCAATTTGACGAAAGCGGTTCCACTTCTATAAAACGTTGGGCAAAAGAATTTATGGACGAAGTTAAATGTCCGGTTTGTGAAGGTTCTCGTTTGAAAAAAGAGTCATTATATTTTAAGGTCAACGGCAAAAATATTGCTGAATTGACCGATATGGACATTTCTGATTTGGCTGTTTGGTTTGAAGAATTAGACCGAGATTTGAATGAAAAACAGAAAAAAATTGCTTCTGAAGTTGTAAAGGAAATCAAGTCGAGATTGAGCTTTTTGGTGAATGTTGGTTTGAATTATTTGTCTTTGAGCCGAAGTTCGAAATCGCTTTCTGGCGGTGAAGCGCAACGTATTCGATTGGCTACGCAAATTGGCTCGCAGTTGGTTGGCGTTTTATATATTTTAGACGAACCAAGTATCGGTTTGCACCAAAGAGACAATGAAAAACTGATTCATTCTTTGGAACAATTACGCGATATCGGAAATTCTGTAATCGTAGTGGAACATGACAAAGATATGATTGAACGCGCTGATTATGTGATTGATATCGGACCAAAAGCAGGAAAATATGGCGGACAGATTATCAGCAAAGGAACGCCTGCAGAATTATTGAAAGAACACACTCTAACAGCTTCGTATTTGAACGGCGAAATGGAAATTGCTGTTCCGAAAAAACGTCGTGAAGGAAATGGAAAACTCCTGAAATTGACTGGAGCAACTGGAAATAATTTAAAAAATGTTTCGATTGAATTGCCTTTAGGAAAATTAATCTGCGTGACAGGAGTTTCTGGAAGCGGAAAATCTACGTTGATTAATGAAACATTGTATCCGATTTTAAATGCACATTTTTTCAATGGCGTAAAAAAACCACAGCCTTATAAAAAGATTGAAGGTTTGGAACACATTGACAAAATTATTGATATTGACCAATCTCCAATCGGGCGTACACCGCGTTCAAATCCAGCGACTTATACCGAAGTTTTCTCAGAAATAAGAAGTTTGTTTACGATGACTTCTGAAGCAATGATTCGTGGTTATAAACCGGGACGTTTTAGCTTTAATGTGAATGGCGGAAGATGTGAAACCTGCGAAGGTTCGGGCGTGAGAACAATTGAAATGAGCTTTCTTCCAGATGTTTATGTGGAATGTGAAACGTGTCAAGGAAAGCGTTTTAACAGAGAAACTTTGGAAATTAGGTACAAAGGAAAATCGATTTCTGATGTCTTAAATATGACCGTTGCAGAAGCCGTACCTTTCTTTGAAAATATTCCAAAAATTTACAGAAAAGTCAAAGCTTTAGAAGATGTTGGTTTGGGTTATATCACTCTTGGTCAACAAAGTACGACGCTTTCTGGAGGAGAAGCGCAACGAATTAAATTGGCTGGAGAATTATCCAAAAAAGATACCGGAAACACGTTTTATATTTTAGACGAACCCACAACAGGTTTGCATTTTGAAGACATCCGGGTTTTGATGGAAGTCATTGAAAAACTGGTCGATAAAGGAAATACGGTCTTGATTATTGAACATAATATGGACGTAATTAAGCTTGCCGATTACATCATCGACATTGGTCCTGAAGGTGGAAAAGGTGGCGGACAGCTGATTGCCAAAGGAACTCCGGAAGAAGTTGCTAAAAATAAAAAAAGCTACACTGCCAAATTCTTGAAAAAAGAATTACTTTAGCAGGCTGAAAAAAATTTAAGAAAGATGAAAAAAGAGATTTTCGATAACGAAGACGATTTAATAAAAGACAAATTACAACAAAAAACTTGGAACGAAATTCGAAGTAACGATTCTTGGGCAATTTTTAAAATTATGTCTGAGTTTGTGAACGGTTACGAAACAATGGGAAGAATTGGTCCGTGTGTTTCTATTTTTGGCTCTGCCAGAACAAAACCGGACGACCCGCAATATTTATTGGCCGAAAAAATTGCTTATAAAATCAGTAAAGCAGGTTACGGAGTCATCACTGGCGGTGGTCCTGGAATTATGGAAGCGGGAAATAAAGGCGCACATTTAGGTGGCGGAACTTCTGTTGGTTTGAACATCGAATTGCCATTTGAACAGCATTACAATCCTTATATTGACAAAGACAAAAACTTGAATTTCGATTATTTCTTCGTAAGAAAAGTGATGTTCGTGAAATATTCGCAAGGTTTCGTGGTTATGCCGGGAGGTTTTGGAACATTAGACGAATTATTTGAAGCGATTACGTTAATCCAAACTAAGAAAATTGGTAAATTCCCAATCATTTTGGTAGGAAGAGATTTCTGGTCTGGCTTAATGAATTGGGTAAAAACTGTGCTAATTGAAAAATATGCAAACGTTTCTCCTGGCGATATGGACTTGATTAAAATTGTGGACAATGAAGACGAAGTTTTGACGGTTTTGGATAATTTCTACAAGAAATACAATTTGAGCCCGAATTTTTAAAAAGGGTTACAAAGTTGCAAAGCGACTAAGTTGCAAAGTTTAAATCGCTGTCATAATAATACCAAAAGCTGTCTTCATCGACGGCTTTTCTTTTTATAAATCTAAAGCAACCTTTATTAGGATTTGTATCTAATTATAACTAAACTTGTTTAAACGTTTTACCGTATATAATTTAAAAAACTGCTTGAATACAATACTAAAAATTTTCCTCGCGCTTTTCGTGAGTTTATTTTCTTTAAAAGGAAATGCCCAACATCATATCAAAATGAATGTTGAGATTAACGATGAAGAAAAATCAGCGTATGTCCAGCAAGAAATTACATTTTATAATCAATCTGGCGACACGATTTCTTCGATAATTTTAAACGATTGGAACCAAGCTTATTCTGATAAAAATACGCCTTTCGCAAAACGATTTTCGGATGAATTTGTTCGTAGTTTTCATCTGGCAAAAGACAGCGAAAGAGGAAATACAAGCAATGTTACAATCATCGACGGAAGCCAATCGTTCTTAAAATGGCATCGCTTTGAAAAGCATCCTGATGTGATTGAAGTGAATTTAAACGAGAAATTGGCGCCTTATCAAAAGGTAATTTTGAAATTGACTTACGTCGTAAAATTTCCAAAAGACCGATTTACAAAATATGGCTGGGACGATAACGGAAATTTCAATTTAAAAAACTGGTACCTCACTCCCGCCCGCTTTGAAAATCACGAATTTTTAAAATACAGCAACAATAATTTAGATGACATTTCTAACGGAATTGCCGATTATGAAATTTCATTGAAAGTGCCAAAAAATCTTCAGGCAACTTCAGACTTGAACGAAATTAGCGTTAAAAAAGGTACGATTTCAACTTATGAATTATCCGGAAAAAATCGTAGTGATTTCAACTTATTTATAGAGCCAAAGACCACTTTTTACAGCTATAAAAATAGCGTTGTAAATATTGAAACCAATATGAAAGAAAATCGTTTGGATGATATTCAAAAGGCGATTGTCATTGACCGAATTGTGAATTATGTCAATGAAAATATTGGGCAATATCCTCACGAAAAAATCACGGTTTCGCAGGCAGATTATGAAAGAAGTCCGTTTTATGGATTGAATCAGCTTCCGGCTTTTATCAGTCCTTTTTCAGATGAATTTTTGTTTGAAATTAAATTTTTAAAGACGTATCTGAATAATTACCTCAAGACTTCTT
Organism: Flavobacterium qiangtangense; assembly: GCF_042658345.1. Taxonomy (NCBI): domain Bacteria; kingdom Pseudomonadati; phylum Bacteroidota; class Flavobacteriia; order Flavobacteriales; family Flavobacteriaceae; genus Flavobacterium; species Flavobacterium qiangtangense. Next base: position 309,596 of record NZ_JBHSQB010000003.1, on the reverse strand, counting down.
TACGTCTGAATCCGCGTTATGACAACTGGGTTTACGACGGAATCCAGATTTATGCGATGATGAAATATATCGAAGAAAATCATCCGGATAGCAAGATGATGGGTCGCGTAGCGCAGTGGCGTTTGCTGAAAAGTTATAATTTGACAACGATTGATTTTAACGAGCAGTACAGCTATTTTTATATGCTGATGGCTCGAAAAAATTTAGACCAATCGCTGGGCGACCCAAAAACAGCTTTGATTAAATTCAACGAACAAATTGCAAGCAAATACCGCGCTGGATTGAGCTTGAAATATTTAGACAACTATCTTGGAAACGACATTGTTGAAAACAGCATTCAGCAATTTTATAGTTTGAATCAGCAGAAATTGACTACAAGAAATGACTTGGAAACTGTTTTGAAATCAAACGCTAAAAAAGACATTAATTGGTTTTTCAAAACAATTATTGATTCCAGAGATATTGTGGATTACAAATTCACGGATGTTTCAAAAACCAAAGACAGCGTGACTTTTACTGTTAGAAACAAAACAAATGCTGTTGTCCCAATTCCTATTTTTGGTGTAAAAAAAGGTGAAGTCGTGTTTAAAAAATGGCTGGACGGATTTGAAAATGACTCGACTTTTACCGTTTCAAGGCACGATGCGGACAAAATCATCCTGAATTATAAAAACGAAGTTCCCGAATACAATCTTAGAAATAATTGGAAATCGCTCAAAGGTTTTTTATCGCAAAATCGTCCGATAAAATTTAATTTTATGAAGGATTTGGAAGACCCTTATTACAACCAAATTCTTTATGTTCCTTCGATTACTTATAATTTATACGACGGAATTTCTCCGGGAATCCGATTTCACAACAAGACGATTTTAGACAAGCCGTTCACTTTTGACATCAACCCAATTTATTCGTCGAAAACAAAGTCGCTTTCTGGGTCATTTGGCTTGAGCGTGAACCAAAACAACAGAGATTCAAACCTTTACAATATACGATACGGTGTTGGCGGTTCGTATTTTCATTACGCGCCCGATGCAACTTATTTAAAATTGACACCTTCGGTAGTGATGCGAATTCGTGAGCCCGATTTTCGTGACAATAGAAAACAGGCAATTCAGTTCAGGCAAGTGATTGTGGAACGTGAAAGGTCGATGTATGACGTGGAAAGAACCGAAAATTACACGGTTTTCAATGCCAAATATTTCAATACAAAAACAGAAGTTACCAATCATTTTAATTTCAATACCGACCTTCAGTTATCCGGAAAATTTGGGAAATTAGCGACAGAAATTGAGTACCGAAAACTTTTTGACAGCAACAGGCAAGTGAATCTTCGTTTATTCGCCGGAACTTTTATTTACAATAAAACCGACACCGATTTCTTTAGTTTTGCGTTGGACCGACCGACCGATTATTTGTTTGATTACAACTATTTGGGACGTTCAGAAAGCACCGGATTGTTCAGCCAGCAGTACATTATTTCTGAAGGCGGTTTTAAGTCGAAATTGGCCAATCCCTTTGCCAGTCAATGGATGACAACCTTAAACGGAAGCGTCAGCATCTGGAATTGGATTGAAGCTTATGGCGATATCGGTTTTTTAAAAGACCATTCCAGCAATCCCGATTTTGTTTATGACAGTGGAATTCGTTTAAATCTGGTGACCGATTATTTTGAGCTATATTTCCCTATTTATTCGAATAACGGCTGGGAAATTTCACAACCAAACTACAATGAAAAAATTCGATTTATTATTACAATTAGCCCAAAAACGCTGACAAACCTTTTCACAAGAAAATGGTTCTAATAAAATTGTAGTATTCTAAATTTCCTGATTTTATAATTTCAACTTCGTGCTATTTTGCCTTAAAATTACATTTAAAACAATTTTAAATCAATTTTGCTGATTATCTTTCATTGAAATTACTTCATATTGCAAATCGATTGCACATAATTAAATCATCGCTATTTTGTTTTATAAGGATATTTGATTAAATTTGTTTTACATACAAGAAATTTCATTTATGACACAAATAGCTTCCAAAAAAGAACTTTCGTTTGAAGATTTCAAAACAGAAATACTTAATGACTATAAAATTGCCGTAACCAGTAGAGAATGTAGCCTTTTAGGAAGACGCGAAGTCTTGACAGGAAAGGCAAAATTCGGAATTTTTGGTGACGGAAAAGAAGTGCCTCAACTGGCAATGGCAAAAGCGTTCAAAAACGGAGATTTTCGTTCAGGATACTACCGCGACCAGACTTTTATGATGGCAATTGGTCAAATGTCAATCCAGCAATTTTTTGCCGGTTTGTATGGGCACACGGATATTGAGCACGACCCAATGTCAGCGGGACGTCAGATGGGCGGACACTTTGCAACGCACAGTTTGAACGAAGATGGCTCTTGGAAAAATTTGGTAATGCAAAAAAATTCAAGTGCTGACATCTCTCCTACTGCTGGGCAAATGCCGAGATTATTAGGTTTGGCGCAAGCTTCAAAAATTTACAGAAACGTTACCGGAATCAATAATAAAACGAATTTCTCCATCAACGGAAACGAAATTGCTTGGGGAACCATTGGAAACGCAAGTACTTCTGAAGGCTTGTTTTTTGAAACCATAAATGCTGCCGGAGTTTTGCAAGTGCCAATGGTAATGAGCGTTTGGGACGATGAATATGGAATTTCTGTTCACGCAAGACACCAAACTACAAAAGAAAATATCTCTGAAATTTTAAAAGGTTTTCAAAGAGATTCAGATAATAAAGGATACGAAATCATTCGCGTTAAAGGTTGGGATTATCCAGCTTTGATCACAGCTTATGAGCAAGCATCGCAGATTGCGAGAGAAGAACACGTGCCGGTTTTAATTCACGTTCAAGAATTGACGCAACCGCAAGGTCACTCCACTTCTGGTTCGCACGAACGTTACAAAAACGAAGAAAGATTGGCTTGGGAAGCTGATTTTGATTGTCTTCGTCAGATGAAATTGTGGATGATTGCTACCAATATGGCTTCGCAAGAAGAATTGGATGAAATGGAAGCAACTATCAAAAAGCAAGTTTTGGAAGGAAAAAAAGCGGCTTGGAATGCTTTCGTAGAACCAATTCAAAAAGAACAAAAAGAATTGGTGGCTTTATTGGAAACTATTGCAGATTCTAGCGACAACAAAGTTTTTATACAAAAATATAGCAACGAATTAGCCGGATTAAAAGAACCAATTCGTAAAGATATTTTGACGACTGCTAGAAAAGTTCTACGAATCATCGTAAAAGAAAATAGCAGAAATCAATTGGCAAAATGGATTGAAAATTATACTGAAACGATTCAGAAAAAATTCAGTTCAAATTTATTTTCAGAATCTGACAAAAATGTATTTTCTGTAAAAGAAGTGCTTCCAACGTATGATGAATCTGCGGAACAAGTTGATGCAAGATTAATCATTCGCGATAACTTTGATGCGATTTTTAGCAAATATCCAGAAACTTTGATCTTTGGTGAAGACGCCGGAAACATTGGCGATGTAAACCAAGGTTTGGAAGGAATGCAGGAAAAATATGGCGAACACAGAGTTGCCGATGTTGGAATTCGCGAAGCAACAATTTTGGGACAAGGAATCGGGATGGCTTTAAGAGGTCTTCGCCCAATTGCCGAAATTCAATATTTGGATTACCTTTTATATGCAATTCAAATCATGAGTGATGACTTGGCCACATTGCAATACAGAACTCGCGGTAAGCAAAAAGCACCTTTAATAATCAGAACTCGCGGTCACCGTTTAGAAGGAATTTGGCATTCAGGTTCTCCAATGGGAATGATCATCAACGCCATCCGTGGAATTCACGTTTTGGTTCCAAGAAATATGACAAAAGCGGCAGGTTTTTACAATACTTTATTAGAAACTGACGAACCGGCTTTGGTTGTTGAATGCTTAAATGGATACCGTTTGAAAGAAAAAATGCCAACAAACATCGGTGAATTTAAAACTCCGATTGGTGTTGTGGAAACTTTGAAAGAAGGAAAAGATATAACTTTAGTTTCTTATGGATCGACATTGCGTTTGGTAGAACAGGCGACAAAAGAATTGTTAGAAATTGGCATTGATGCAGAAATTATTGATATTCAATCATTGCTTCCGTTTGATGTAAATCATGATATAGTAAAATCTTTGGCCAAAACCAATAGACTTTTGGTTATTGACGAAGATGTTCCTGGTGGAGCTTCTGCTTATATTTTACAAGAAATTTTAGACGTTCAAAATGGTTACAAACACTTAGATAGCAAACCAGAAACTTTAGCTGCAAAACCACATCGACCAGCTTATGGAACCGATGGTGATTATTTTTCAAAACCTTCTGTTGAAGATATTTATGAAAAAGTTTATGCAATTATGAGCGAAGTTAATCCTTCAAAATATCCAAATTTGTTCTAAAAAAACTTATTTTAAAAATCAAATCCCAATTTCGATTGGGATTTTTTTATCCAAAAATATTTGAAAATAAAGAAATTACACGGTTTGACTTAAATGTCAGTAATTAAAGCGCCGTTAAAGTGCTTTTTGTTCCATTTTTATATCAAATTTACCATAAATCTTCACTTTTCCTTAACCATCTCGCTCTATTTTTCTTTCTATATTGTGATAAGAATTTATCCCCTTTGTAAATTCAATTCCAAAAAAATTCCAGAATTATCGAGTTGCTTAGCTTGATGTTTCAGAATATTTAAAATTTTATAGTTAAGCAAAATGAAGGTTCCAAAGAAAATAAACCACATTAGGAGGAAATTTATGCAAGGTTTGACCAAAAATATTGGCAAGCAATCAAAAATCAAAAATGAATTTGGCGAATTACCCGAAATCAACCGAATTTTAATTAGCAGACCAAATGGACGCTTAGGAAATTTATTGCTAATTACACCTTTATTACAAGACGTTTCAAACACTTTCCCAAATTGCAAAATTGACCTTTTGGTAAAAGGCGGACTGGCTCCCACCCTTTTTGAAAATTATAAAAACGTCGATAAAATTATCCAACTTCCAAAAAGACCTTTTAAGAATTTAGCGAAATATATTGCCAGCTGGATTTCTCTAAGAAGAAAAAAATATGATTTGGTAATTAATGTTACCAAAAATTCTTCGTCTGGACGTCTTTCAACGCAATTTTCAAATTCAAAACTCAAATTTTTTGGTGATCCATTTGGAGAACAAAAGTGTAATGACGAAAAGCACATTGCCAAATATCCTGTTTACAATTACAGAATGTTTTTAACTGCGCTAGGATTTCCTTTGAATGAAAAACCAATTCCTTCCTTAGATTTAAAACTGACTGATTCGGAAATTGACTTTGGTAAAAATGCTTTGCAAGAAATTGTAAAAAATGACAAAAAAACTATCTGTATTTTTACCAATGCAACTGGCGATAAGTGTTATTCTGAAGAATGGTGGGAAAATTTCTATGACGCATTGCTAAAAAAATATCCAGATTATAATATTATTGAAGTGCTGCCAATAGAAAATATTTCGAGAATAAATTTCAAAGCGCCGACGTTTTATAGCAAAAATGTTCGCGAAATTGGCGCTTTGATCGCAAACACAGAACTTTTCATCGGCGCAGACAGCGGTATAATGCATTTGGCAAGCTCAGTTCAAACGCCAACCGTTGGACTATTTTCGATTTCTCAACCGGAAGTTTATGAACCATACAACAATAATAGTGTAGCGATCAAAACTTGCAATTGTTCAGTCGAAGATTTTATGAAAGTGGCCGCCGGAGTTATGGCCATCGGTCTTCGAATGGTTGTTTTTATGGAAACGCAAATTAGTTTTTAGATAAAAATCGCTTGATTCAACATTGCATAAAATATTCTTAAAGTCGGAAGTGATTCCGGCTTTTTTTATGGCTAATGACTAACTTTAAGTAAAATCCCCAAGTTATGATTGTAGCAATCGCGGGCGCGACAGGCCTTACAGGAAGTTATTGCCTTGATTTTCTTTTACTTCAGATCAAAATCACAAAAGTTATTGCCATCGGAAGAAAATCTACCGGAATCAAAAATCCAAAGTTAGAAGAAGTAATTCTAATAGACAACCAATTGACTTCTAAAGTTGTAGCCGACGCTTTTATATGTTGTTTAGGAACTACGATAAAAAAAGCCGGCTCAAAGGAAGCTTTTAAAGAAGTCGATTTCGAACTTCCTGTTTATTTAGCGAAGAATTTATATGAGAATGGTTGCAAAATAAGTGCCGTAATTTCTGCGATGGGAGCTGATGAAAATTCAGTATTTTTCTATAATCAAGTTAAAGGAAAAATGGAAATTGCGATGCAAAATATTGGTTTTGAAAGCCTATCCATTTTCAGACCGTCAATCATCGACGGAAAGCGAAAGGAAAAAAGATTTGGAGAAAAAGTAGGACTTGCAATTATAAAAATCATCAGTCCGCTGTTCGTTGGATCTTTAAAAAACTACAGACCAATTCACGCAAAAATAATCGGAAGGGCAATAATGGCGGTAACTTTAATAAAAAAACCTGGAATAACAATTTATCTTTCTGATGAAATTAAGAAAATTTAATACTCTTAAAATTGAATTTTATTATGAAAAATTTAGAGAACACAATTCTTTCATTTGATAATTGGTCGCAACCTTGGACTTTTCGCGAAACAATATTAAAAAGTAAAGCATTGAGTGTCGATGAATCAAAAAAATTTGAAGAACTTTGGAACAAAGTAAGCGGTGTGGAATTTTGGAGGGATTATGACTTGGTGCTATCTTGCAAGGCTAGTCATAGTTTTATTCGAGAAAATTATGAGCTGTCTGATAATGCAATCGCAAAGATCGTGAGAGCTTTATCTTATAATTATCGCTGATTATTAACAAAACGCACTTTGATACAGATGATTGATTTTTGGAAAAATTACTTTGCTGAAAATAATATAAACATTACTGATTTCATTCCTGAAAAAGAAAGCTCAGAATATGTTGCTTGTGATATAAATTTTGAAGGAAATAAAGCCAAATTTAGACTCGCAAAAATAACTCCGAAGAAAATTGGCCAGTTTGTAACTCTTTGGAAAAGAGAAAATAACGGTCCAATTCAACCTTTTGATGTTTCAGATGCCATTGAATTTGTAATTATTGCCGTTCAAAAAGATGCTAATCTTGGTCACTTTATTTTTCCAAAAAAAGTACTCATAGAAAAAGGAATTTTTACAGATAAAAAAGAAGGAAAACGCGCAATTAGAGTTTATCCACCTTGGGATATTGCAGAAAATCAACAGGCAATCAAAACCCAAACATGGCAACTAGAATATTTCACCAAACTGCAATAAAAAACCGATGCTTTTAAACATCGGTTTTCAATTATTTCTTTTTTCCTTTCGCTTTTGATTTCTTTTTAGCTTTAGCTCTTTTCTTTGCTTTCTCTTTCTTTTTTGCTTTAGCCTTATCTTTTGCTTTTTGCTTTTTCGCCTTGTCTTTTTTGGCTTTCGCTTTCGCTTTTGACTTCGCTTTTTCTTTTTCTTTAGCCTTTTTTTCTTTCTTTTTTGCTTTAGCCTTCAATTTCGCTTTCTTCTCTTTTTCCTTTTCTTTCATCTTTTTGTTTTTCTTTTTATCAGATTTATCTTTTTTCGGTTTAACTTCTTCAGTACTTTCCGAATTAACTTCTTGCGTTTCTTCTGTGCTAATTTCAGCGGGAACTGTAGCTTCTTCTTCCTTCACGACTTCTTCGATAGCTTTATTTGCAACGGGCTTTACAGTTTTTGCAGTTGTCGTTGCTCTTGGTTTACGAACTGGTTTTGGCTTAGTTTGTGTCGTGTCGGCACTATTTTCAGCATTTTTAACAACGTTAACAGATTCGTTAGGCTTCGCTTCTTGAGAAACTTCTTGAGTTGTATCAGACTCTTTTTTGGCAGGCTGTTTCATATAATTTCTTAATTTATTAAAATAGATTTTTATTTTTTATTAAATAACGTAAAAGTCGATAGGTATATTAACTGTTATCTTAATGTTATTTTAACGTTAGCAAAACTACAATAAATAAGTATTCGCCAATGTTAAGTTTTACTTATGAGGCAATTCTTAACATTGGAAATTAAATTTTGGATGTTCTAGACAATGATTTTGTTTTGAGAATCTTAATAAAATGTCAAAATAGTGACTTTTTTAGGTAGCAATTTTTAAAAAGCGTAAATTCAAAATTGAAATTACCACAAAATCATTTCAGATGAAAAAGTCAGTAATCCTATTTGGAATAATCGCAGTTGCATTTATTTCCTGCAGAGAAACACCAAAGCCGGTTCCAAAAACGCCCCCAGTTGACAATCCAACGCCAAAACCAGAACCAAAAACCGTGGCTCCAGGTTCACCTGTGGAAACTTCTGATCCAAAAAACCAATAACTTTTAGCTGAATTATTTATAATTTATAACGAACCAATGTCTCCTTTCGAAAAATTTTTAAAACAGTTGGAAAATGTAAAAGTCATTGAACCGACAATTTCTTATGACAACTATGTGACGATTGATCTTTCTGATAAAAATCCAGATTTGAATAAAGAACTGTTGGCCGATGCTGAAAAATTTGAAATTTATATTGAAGATTATCTCCAAAAAAATAACGCACTTGTCGCTTTTGGCGGTTATAACGAAGTTCGGAATTTGTATAAAAGAAGTACAATTTTCAATGGCGAAGATTTTGATGAAAGAAATATTCACATCGGTTTAGACCTTTGGACCAAGGAAGGAACTGAAGTTACTGCAGCGTTAAACGGAAATGTTCACAGCTTCAATTTCAATAATTCACTCGGAGATTATGGCCCAACAATTATTTTGGAACATCTTTTTGAGGAAGAAAAATTTTATACTTTATATGGGCATCTTTCGTTAGAAAGCATCTCGAATTTGCAAATTGGCGATGAATTTAAAAAAGGAGAAAAACTTGGAACACTTGGAAATGCTGAAGTCAACGGAGGTTATTCGCCACATTTGCATTTTCAAATCATAAAAAACTTAGACCAAAACTCTGGCGATTATCCAGGTGTTTGCAGTAAAAATAAATTAGATTATTACTTAGAAAACTGCCCAGATCCCAACCTACTTTTAAAAATAAATTAAAATGAAAAAACTATTTTTAGTAATTATCGCAATCGCAACTTTAAGTGCGTGTAAGTCAAAATCGTCATCCACAGCTTCAACAAAAAAAGCCAGAATCGAGGTTTTAGCTTCTGAAGAAGTGAATCCGGCGTTGAAATCAAAAGCGTATGATTTGGGAAAACGAATCTTGAACACGTGCAACACTTCAAAATTTAAACCATTTACCACAGAAGAAGCGACAGACAAAGTCATCCAAAACACCACATTGGAAAGATTATCAAGCACTTGCCAAAAATATCTTTTAAAATATGGCCAATTTAAAGACATCAAATTAGTGGAAGTTGTCAAAAACAATACTGATAACACTCAAATTTTCAGATACAAAGCTGAATATCAACGAAAATTTACGCAGAAAGAATTGCAAGTAACAATGAACGAGGAAAATAAAGTTTCAGCCATAAAATCTACGGATTGGGTTGATGTTTACGTACCGTAATTTGCATTGTTTTTTTGACTATTTTTAGTTTCTAATTTACCTGAAAATGAATTCCAACGAACAAATCATAGAAGAATTTTACGCCGCTTTCGCGGAAGGAAATGCCGAAACAATGGCCAGCTGTTATCATCCTGACATTGTTTTTGAAGATCCTGCGTTTGGAAAATTAGAAGGAAAAGACGCTTCTGATATGTGGCACATGTTGATCGAACGCGCCAAAGGAAACTTGGAAATTTCGTTTTCAGATATTCAAGCAAACGACAGATCCGGTACTGCAAAATGGGTTGCGAAATATCACTTTTCAAAAACCAACCGAAATGTTGTGAATAAAATAAAGGCTTATTTTGAGTTCAAAGATGGACTGATTATTAAGCATACAGACAATTTTGATTTTTATAATTGGTCAAAACAAGCTTTGGGAACAACCGGATTATTATTAGGCTGGACATCATTTCTTCGTAAAAAAGTTCAGAAACAAGCTTTGGAATCTCTAAGAAAATACCAACAAAAAAATCCGTAAATTAACATACATTTAAATCCAAACAAGCTGTAATTGCTTAATTTTAAGGAAACACAATTCTTAGAATTTTCAATTATGGCAAATCCACTACTACATTCTTTTCTGCCTTTATTTTACATTTCGTGGTTTGACGACGTGCTGACAGAAACAGAAATGAACACGATGAAAGAGGCGATCAATTCTCAAAATTGGCTTACAAAATCTGAAAAAGAAACACTTTTTACCAAAATAAATGTCGAAAATCCACCTTCTAGAACTGAGATTAGCGATTGGAAAGAGATAATTTCAAAAGGCGTAAACGAAGACAGCGATGACGAATTGTTAACTGATGTCGCCGTAAAATTAGCTTTGCTAGAAAATCCAGAAATCGATACTGAAAAATTAAAAAAGCTTTATTTTTTCCTGCAAGAATTAGAAAAATCATTAGGAATTATCAGCAACGAAGCGGTTTTTGCTTTCAAAGAAAGACACGACACGATTACTTCAAAATATGCTACAGAAGCCACTTTTGAGGTAGAAAAACTCACCGAAATCTTAGACGGAAGTCAAGCTGAAACCATCAACAAAGTCAAAAAAATCATCAGTCGACCGACTTTCAAATACGAAGAATCAACAGACATTGAAGTTTATCGTGAAAAAGTTTTGAAATGGTGCAAAATTTTGGCCAAAGAAGGACTCGGTTCCACGGCTTATCCAAAAGAACACGGCGGTGAAGATGATGTAGAAGCTTATTTTTCAATTATGGAAACCTTGAGCTACCACGATCTTAGTTTGGTCATTAAATTCGGAGTGCAATTTGGGCTTTGGGGAATGAGCATTCAATCGCTTGGAACTGAAAAACATTATAAAAAATATTTGAAAGACGTGGGAACTTTAAAGCTTCCCGGATGTTTTGCAATGACTGAAACCAACCACGGTTCAAATGTAAAATCACTGGAAACCACAGCAACTTACGATCATAAAACCAAAACTTTTACGGTAAATACGCCACATAAATTAGCCCGAAAAGAATACATCGGAAACGCCGCGCGTGACGGTCAAATGGCTACTGTTTTTGCAAAATTAATTATCGACGGAAAAGACCACGGCGTGAACGCTTTCATAGTTCCAATTCGTGATTCGAAAAACAACGTTTTGGACGGAATTTCCATTGAAGATTGCGGTCACAAAATGGGCTTAAACGGCGTGGATAATGGAGTGATCTATTTCAACAATGTAGTTATTCCAAAGGAAAATATGCTTGATAGATTCGCTTCTGTAAATTCAAAAGGAGAATTTGAAAGTCCGATTGCGAGCGACAACAGACGTTTTTTCACGATGCTGGGAACTTTAGTCGGAGGCAGAATCGGGATTCCTCGTTCGGCTTTGGCTGCAGCAAAATCTGCGTTGACGATTGCCGTTCGTTATGGCGATCAACGCCGACAATTCGGTCCGCAAGGCGGTTCTGAAGTCCCAATTTTGAATTATAGAATGCACCAGCGAAGATTGATGCCCTATTTGGCGAAATCTTACGCGATTCATTTTGCGTTGCAATATGTCACACAACGTTTTATGAACCGAAAAGAAGCCGAAATGCAAGAAATTGAAGCGCTTGCCGCCGGTATGAAGGCATACTCCACCTGGAACACGCGCGACACGATTCAAGAATGCCGTGAAGCCTGTGGTGGCAAGGGTTATTTATCTGAAAACCGCTTTGGCGCGCTAAAAAATGACACCGAAGTTTACACGACTTTTGAAGGCGACAATACCGTTTTGATGAATTTGGTCGCCAAAAATCGCCTTTCAGAATTCAGAAATCAATTTGGAGAAATGAATGCGTTGAGCCTTTTTAACTACGTTGTCGATCAAGCGAAAACCTCCATAACTTATAAAAATCCGTTTGCCACACGAAACACTGACGAAAATCATCTCGTTGACAACGAATTTCATCTGCATGCTTTTCAATTTCGTGAAAAAGAAATTTTAGCTTCTGCTGCAAAACGAATTAAGAAATTGCTAGACAGTGGTTTAGATTCATTTGACGCTTTCAATATCGCGCAACATCATTTGATAAACGTCGGTCAGGCTTATCTGGAAAGAGTCGTTTTAGAACAATTCCAAAATCAAATCGCAAGCACAAAAGACGAAGGTTTAAAGACAATTTTGACGAAATTGTGCCAACTTTATGCACTTTCCACAATCGAAAAAAATGCAAGTTGGTATCTCGAACAAGGTTATATGGAAGGCGTTAAAACCAAGGCTATCAGAAAGGCTGTCAACCAATTATGTTGGGAAATTCGCCAAAATGCGGTACCGTTGGTGAACGCATATAATATTCCCGAAAGCTGTTTGAGCGCACCGATTATCACGAAAAAATAATTTTATTTGAAACGATTGGTCAGTAAAAAATTAGCCATCCATTTTCCTGCTGGTGTGACTTGCTTTGCTTTTTCTAGCGCAAAAGCAAGAGCTCAGACAATCACACCATCAGGGTTATTTGAGAAGCTTTAGGCACTTTTGTAATCTTCTGGGCCAATCTTTGGCGATAAACTACACCTAAAAAAATATGCGGTAAACCGTTTAATCCGCCAAAATCAGCGTTCAAAAAAGATTTAAAAAGAAACCTTCCAATCCAAATCTGGATTATAAATCAATTCACCATTTTTAACTTCTAACGGACAATCAAAATTATTGGTATAAAGTCCGCCTGTTCCCAAACCTTGAGGCATCAGATTATTTTGTAAAAATGTCCATTGCGCAATCGCATTTAAGCCAATATTACTTTCTAAAGCTGAAGTAATCCACCACCCAATATTGTACTTTTCTGCAAGCGCAATCCATTCGCTTGACCCACGAAATCCGCCAACCAAACTTGGCTTTAAAATGATATATTGTGGCTTGATTTTTTGAAGCAATTCTTCTTTTTCTGAGTAATTAAAAACACCAATCAGTTCTTCATCCAAAGCAATAGGAAAAGGAGTCGATTTACACAACTCTGACATACTGTCAGTCTGGTTTTTCTGTATTGGTTGTTCAATACTATGTAATTCAAATTCAGATAATTGATTTAGTTTTATTAAAGCTTCTTTTGAAGTAAATCCGCCGTTTGCATCAACCCTAATTTCAATAGTTTTAGCGTCGTAATTTCGTCGAATAAAGCGTAATAATTCTAATTCTTTATTAAAATCGATCGCTCCAATTTTCAATTTTATGCAGTCAAAACCCTGCGCTAATTTCTCCTCAATTTGCGCTTTCATAAAAGCTGGTTCGCCCATCCAAACCAATCCATTTATAGGAATATTTTTTTCTCCTTTTGTAAATTCTGAAGGAAATAAAACAAACGGATTTTCACTTTCAAAAGATTGAAAAGCCATTTCCACACCAAACTGAATGGAAGGAAATTCAAGCAAAGATTCCCAAAGTTTTTCTTTTCCTAAATCAATATTATCGCAAACCCATTGTAGTTTTTCTTCATAATCAGGTCGGTCGTCGGCGCTCAGGGTTCGCAAGATCCCGCACTCGCCTATTCCTTTTCTGCCGTTTTCTTCCAGAATAAGAAACCAAGTTTCTTTTTCAGTCATCACGCCTCGAGAAGTTCCTGAAGGTCGCTTAAAATCAAGGATATATTTTTTGTAAGAAGCTTTCATTTTTTAATAGTTTTACGCAGAAAGTCATAATCCTGCAAGGTTTATAAAACCTTGTAGGTATTTTGATAGCTTTTACTACGAACACCTACGAAGTTTGGAAAACCTTGCAGGTGCTTAAATTAATCTTCAAGCAATTTTAAAATTTTTTCAAAACCATCATTCTTAAAACCTGCTTTTTGCAATTCAGCAAAATCTGATTTTGTTTTTTCAACCCAGCTTACTTTTGAAGTTATATTTTGGGTTTTATATTTTTTGTGGAGTTCTTTTGCTTGTTTATAATCGTCATTCAACAAATACAAATGCGCCAAATTCAACTGAACCAAAAGCTCTGAATTATCTATTTTTTCAGCTTCTTTCAAGGCTTTTGAAGCTTTGTCAAATTGTCTTGAATACAAATAATACTGACCTAACGCGTTGTAATCTAAAACTGTCGCGTTTCCATTATCGATTACTCCAAGTTGGATTAAGTCAATAGCTTCGTCGTATTTTTTATTTTTGAATAGTTGTTGTGCGTCTAATCGAATTGCTGTTAAAATAGATTTATTTGCTGGTTTTTCAGAAAGACAGGCGTTTCCGAAATCTTTTAAGCTCTTTGCTTTCTCGATGACCAATAGATTTTGAAACTCTTTGAACTTAAATTTAGATTGCAATTTTTCTAATATGCAAAGCGAAAAATCATCTGAATTAATCATTTTCTTGGCTAATTCAGAAGTTTTAATTTGTTTTAAAATTGTTTGGCGGTTTTCAAGATTCCAACCTTTATTAAGCTTCGTGTCAACCCAAGGAACAACTTCTAAAACAATTTTTTGCTTCATGATCCAGTTTTGGCTTTCAAAACCAAACCAAATTGTTTCGCTTTCAGTTGAAAAACAGGTCGTTTTATCAATCGTTAATCGTTTTGCGTCTTTACTTAATGGCGTGTTTTGGGTCAAACATGCGTTTGTCGTTTTTCCGTATTTTTGATATTCTGCGGCAGATTTATCATTTGAGAATATTGCATACCTGCATTTATCATCGCCAGAAACCTTCGACATTAAAAAAACGGCTCCTGCTGAACCTTGCCCGATTCCGTATGGATCTGGAATAGCTTTTAATAATGAAACCAAGCTGTTTGCCATCTGCTGATTCTCATCAAGCAACGTAATTCTGTAAATAACTTCAGTTGTTCCTGTTGGGAGTTCTTCTGTTTTTACAGTCATTCTATCGCCTGCCGTGACGATGATTTCTTTTGTAGTCGCGCGATCTTTGTCCCAATAGCCGTCTTGCTGTGCAAAAGTGGTTTTTGAGATAAAAAGTACAATTAAAAGCAAGAATTTTTTTGTAGACATTTTATGGAATGGTTTACTAAATAGCCCTGATGGTGGTGAGTATCCTTTTATTTTTTTCTTTAAAAAATAAAAGATACCGCCAACCAGCAGGAAAATGGTATGCTGAAAAAGCCCGAGCCAATCGCTCAAAAAAAAATTTTTTAAAGCTCTAAAGAAGCTCCGATTTCCAGCAACATCAAGTCTTTTCCTTTGTCGAAAAATTTCTTTTTAGCTTCTTCGTGATCTATTTTGATGTATCCAAAAGTATCATAATGACAGCCTAAAACTTTGTCGCATTCTACAAAATCTGAAGCGATTATCGCATCGTCGATATCCATTGTAAAGTTGTTTCCGATTGGCAAAATCGCCAAATCCAACTTTGTACGCAACGGAATTAGTTTCATGTCAAAAGTCAACGCGGTGTCGCCGGCGATGTAAACGTTTTTGTGCTCGCTTTCAATCACAAAACCTCCAGGATTTCCACCATAAGTCCCGTCTGGAAAGGCGCTTGAGTGAATTGCGCTGACATATTTCACGCTTCCGAAGTCAAATTTCCAGCTTCCGCCGTGATTCATCGGATGGCTTTTAAATCCTTTTTTCTCGTAATATGTTGCAATTTCTGCATTGGAAACGATTGTCGCGCCAGTGCGTTTTGCAATTGCCTCCACATCTAAAACGTGGTCTTGATGCGCGTGCGTCACCAGAATATAATCTGCTTTAAGCTCGTCGATATTGATGTGACTCGCCATTTCGTTGGCAGAAATAAATGGATCAACTATGATATTTTTGCCTGCGACTTCGATTCCCAAGCTTGACTGTCCGTAAAATGTGATTTTCATATGCTTAATTTTTAACTATTTACAATAATATCTGAAAAGAAAAAGATCATGCAAAGCGAAAGCAAAACCGATAAAAGGAATGTGCTGAGCGCTAATTTTTTCAATTCTGGGTCTAAAGCTCTTGGCTCTGTATTTTTTGAAACGGTGATTAAATGCTTGATTAACGGGAAATAAGCGATTAGAAAAATGTATTGGTCGAAGTTGAAATCTTTTAAGATTGCGAAAATCAAAACCAAAACCATTGCCGAAATTATCAAGAAATAATGATAGATTTTTGCTTTTGCACCACCGATTTTTACCACAATTGTGTTTTTTCCTGCTTTTCTATCAGAAGCTTCGTCGCGCATATTGTTGAGATTTAAAACGCCTACGCTTAAAAATCCAACTGCAATTGCCGGAAGAAGTAATTTATAATCGACTTCTTTTGAATATAAAAAGTTGACGCCCAAAGTACTTACCAATCCGAAGAAAACGAAAACGAAAAAGTCTCCAAAACCTCTGTAACCGTAAGCCGTGTCGCCCACTGTGTAACGAATTGCCGACGCAATTGCCAATAATCCGAGAACTATAAAAAAGACGGAATACCAAATATATGCTTCGCCAAAGGCAAAATAAATCAATAAAAGAGCCGAAATAAACGTCAAAACTGACGTGATAATTATGGCGCGTTTCATTGCTTCTGGAGAAATTACACCGCTTTGAATAGCACGTTTTGGACCGATTCTGTCTTCATTATCAGTGCCTTTCATTCCGTCGCCATAGTCATTTGCGAAGTTCGACAAAACCTGCAAGCCAAGTGTCGTAAGTATCGAAAAACCAAATAATTGCCAATTAAAAACTTCTGTTGGCGTTAAGATATTTGTGGTTGGATAAGCCAACGCAAACATACTTCCTACAATTATTCCTGATACCGACAGCGGTAACGTTCGCAGACGCGCTGCTTCAACCCAATGTTTCATTTTTAGTGTTTATTCGTAAATAATTTCTTTTGCAAAGTTACATCCAATTTTCGGTAGATGTCTCCACTTGACAGAGCCAATAATTGACCAGCTGCTTTATCTCGGTAAAATTTCCGAAATGAAAGTGAACGTCGCCGGCAGCGGTGTGTAAAGTCAGGTGGCCGACGTCTGAACTTTTGTGCCAAAAATATTGTTTGGTCGTAATTCCTTGAATTTTATGAGGCTGGATGATTTCGTTCTCCACATCCCAAGCGCCGTGTTTTAAGATGATAAATTCTGAATTTGAATACATTCTGTAATTTTTATATCCAAAGTAAATCATGGTTCCAATAAGTCCTAAATATACAAAAATCAGCGGTAAATAAAACTGTAAATCGTCAATAACTGTAAACGAAAGCACAGAAAAAAGGCCAATTGGAAGTATCACTGCGAAAAGAATTCTGAAAATCAGGTAGCGAAAATTTGGAACAAACTCCTGGCCTTTTTCTGGGATTTTTCCTAAAATGATTTTCAATATTTCATTTCTTTCATCTGAATCACAGCCCGGAACCTCAATGACATTGCTTTTTTTCTGCTTGTCTTCCACTTCGCTGTTCGAAGCTTGTTTCATATTCATGTCTAAAATCTTGAATTTTCTTTGGAAGAAATTCTGACTAAAAGAAGTGATTTGAACCTTTAAAGGATTTAATAGCGTGTTTTTCTTAGCTAATAATCCGGAAGTCACCACAAGCGAATTTTTCTGTTTTACAATCTCAAAATCGAAATGTTTGATGAACGTTCTGACGATGTTTATCAATAAAACTAAAATCAGAAGTCCCAAAATTAAAATCAATGCCGACATTAATCCAAGACCTTGTTCAAAGACAGAATCGACTTGTGATTCGTCTAATTCAAAAGTATCGACAGCATCCTTAAATGTTTGGAACAAAGTGACGATGAATGTAATTAAAATGGCAATTGTTCTGCCGTATTTTGATGTAATTCCTACTTTAAATAACGTCGCGTAACTTATTTTAATAAAGGGCTTTACAATACTATTTTCATTTGTAATTATCTCTTGATTTTCGTCTAAAACAACTTCTTCTTTGTTATCATAATCGAGTAATCTTTCTTTTAGAATTAAAGCCAAATCTTGGTCAATCGCGCGAATACTGATTTCTTTTTTATCGGTTCCGGCGGTGTCGATATTTAGGCTATAAACGCCAACAATTTTCTGAATTATGGATTGATTAATGTTGACTTGCTGGATTTTTGAAAGCTGGATATTGATTCGGCTTTTGTTTAAAATTCCTTTGCTCAAAATGAATTCTTGGTTGTCTTCATCGAGAAAAAAGGTGAAATTTCGATATTGCAAAAAGGCAATTACAGCCACTAAAATCACAATTCCGATAAAACTTAAACCTACAATAATGTATTTTTCAGGTTCTAATTTGAATAAAACAATCAGTAATGGCGCCCACATTGCCCGAACAACACTTTGAAAAGTATCGGCAAACATGATGACAATTCCCAAAATGGATTGTCTTTGTGGGATTTTAAAATCGATTTGCATTAAACGTGGTTTTGTATTTTCTGCATCAATAATTCTTTGATGTTTTCTGCTTTTTCCTTTTCAATTCCAGAGATTTTTACATCGCTTGTACTTCCGCCTGCGGTAAATATTTGGATTTGCGCCAAATTAAAAATCCTTGAAAAAACGCCTTCGTGCATAGCCACATGTTGAACTCGATTAAACGGAATCATTGTGGTTGTTGTTGAAATCAATCCTCTTTTGTACAAAATATCTTTTTCTCTGATGGCAAAACCGCGCTTTTTTACGCTGGCAATGCTCGCAAAAAACACAATTGTTGCAAAAACAAAATACGAAATTCCGGAGATTAAATAAGACGTTGTATTTTGTAATTCTTTAATTGTGAAAATCAAAACGCCGATTGCAATTGCAAATAAAAGCAACGTGATAGCGATATTGATGTAAACTACTTTGTGGTAATTTTTATGTAAAGGAGAAAAATTCACTTCCTCGAATTTGGGAAGTGAATTTATATCTACAATTTCGTTGGTAAAGTTTTCCATTAAGGTTTTAGGTTTTGGGTGAAAGGCTCAAGGTAGAACTGCTCAAAGTGAAGCCTTTCGACTTTTGACCTTCGACTAATTATGGCAAATATTTCTTCTCAAAGTTCGGTTTTCTCTTTTCTAAAAAGGCATTTCTTCCTTCTTTTGCTTCTTCGGTCATGTATGCCAAACGGGTCGCTTCGCCTGCAAAAACTTGCTGTCCAACCATTCCGTCGTCTGTTAAGTTCATGGCAAATTTCAGCATTTTGATTGACATTGGCGACTTTTCAAGAATTTCTTGTGCCCATTGATAAGCTGTATCTTCCAACTCGTCATGGGGAATTACGGCATTCACCATTCCCATATCAAAAGCATCCTGTGCAGAATAATTTCTTCCTAAAAAGAAAATTTCTCTGGCTTTTTTCTGTCCGACCATTTTGGCCAAATATGCAGAACCATAACCTCCGTCGAAACTTGTTACGTCAGCGTCGGTTTGTTTGAAAATCGCGTGTTCCTTGCTTGCCAAAGTCAAATCGCAAACCACGTGAAGACTATGACCTCCGCCAACTGCCCAACCTGGAACAACCGCAATGACCACTTTTGGCATAAAACGAATCAATCTTTGGACTTCCAAAATATTCAAACGGTGCATTCCATCATCGCCAACATATCCTTGATTTCCGCGCGCTTTTTGGTCTCCGCCACTACAAAAAGAATGTACGCCATCTTTTGACGACGGGCCTTCTGCAGACAACAAAACTACGCCAATTGACGTGTCTTCTTGCGCGTCATAAAACGCTTGGTATAATTCTGCGGTGGTTTTTGGACGAAACGCATTTCTTACATCCGGGCGGTTAAAAGCGATTCTCGCCACGCCATTTGATTTTTTATAAGTTATATCTTCGAAATCTTTAACAGTTTCCCAGTTTATTGCACTCATTTTATTATTATTTTAGCGTAAAAATAATTCATTTTTTACAACTACGAATAAACAAAACTAAATAATAATGAAGCAGACTTTTTTAAGCATCGCATTTTTGAGCTTGGCATTTTCGGGCTACGCCCAAAAGTATGAATTCCAATCAATTAAAGACATCGCGTGTACGCCCGTAATTTCTCAAGGTTCAACCGGAACATGCTGGAGCTTTTCTTCCACTTCTTTTTTAGAGGCAGAAATCATCAGAATCACGGGCAAAAAAATCGACCTTTCTGAAATGTACAACGTGCGTCATACGTATCCAAAAAAAGCTTGGAATTTTATAATGCGCCAAGGTCACGCACAATTTGGAGAAGGCGGTTTGAACCACGATGTTATCAATAGCGCGAGAGAATTTGGACTTGTGCCTGACGTTGCTTATTCTGGTTTAGTTGGAAATGCTGACAAACTTGACCACACAAAAATGGTGGCCGAAATTGAAAAAGTGGTAAAATGGTACTCAAATCCAGAAAAAAAATTAGAGCCAAAATGGAAAGATGAAGTGACTGTTATTCTTGATAAATATATGGGTCAAGATGTGACTGAATTTACTTATGAAACTAAAAAATATACTCCGAAGACATTCTTAGAAATGACAAAATTGAATTTGGATGATTATGTGACGATTACTTCGTTTACAAACGAGCCTTATTATTCAAAATTCATTTTAGATATTCCAGATAATTTTTCTAACGGAAGCTTCTACAATATGCCGTTGGATGAATTTGTGGCGAACATCGACAATGCTTTAGACAAAGGATTTACGGTGGCTTTAGATGCTGACGTAAGCGAAAAAACTTTTTCAGGAAGAAACGGAATTGCCGTGATTCCAGAAAATGAAGCTGATGAAAAAGCAATTTTGACAGAAATCAAACCTGAGAAAAAAATTACGCCAGAATACCGTCAGCAAGAATTTGAAAATTTCAATACGACAGACGACCATTTGATGCACATTGTTGGAAAAGTGCGTGACCAAGCCGGAAGCATTTACTACAAAGTAAAAAATTCTTGGGGAACAAAAAACGTTGGAAACGACGGTTTTGTTTATATGAGCGTTCCTTACTTGAGATTGAAAGCGATTTCAGTTTTGGTTCACAGAGATGCTTTGGTAAAGAAAACTAAAAAGCAATTAGGACTTTAAAAGTTACCGCAGATTGATAGATTTCAGAACAAATCAGTGAATCTTCGGTTGATATAAATTCGGGATTTTTTAAGTCCCGAATTTTTTTTGTTCCTAATTTATTTCCTAAATTTAATTATGAAAAAATTTTACTCTGATAAACATATTCCAACGGTTTCTCTTTTGTGGCTGGCCGTAATTTTTCTTTTGGCAACGCCTTTTTTAACTCCAAATAATCTTGACAAAATTGCTGTTTTTATTCCCATTATTATATGTGTAGTCAGTGCCGTATTATTGCTTTGGATTTTATTAGCAACCAATTATAAAATCGAAGGCTCTTATTTAAAATACAAGTCAGGACCAATAAAAGGAAAGATTGACATTTTTAGAATCCATACAATTGAGCACCAGAAAAACTGGCTTGTCGGCAATACATTGAAACCCGCTTTGGGTACAAGAGGACTGATTATCAAATACAATAAATTTGATGATATTTACATTTCTCCAAAGAAAAAGCAAGAGTTTATAAACGCTTTATTGGAAATAAATTCCCATATCGAAGTGAAAAATTAACCGATTTTTACCGACGTCATGTTCAGCGAACCTCCAACCATTTTATCATTAAAAAACGAAGTTTCGTCTTTTTCATCTTGCAAACCTAAAGTGTACAACAGCGGAAAATAATGGTCTGGCGTGGGAATCGCTAATTTTGAAGCTTTGTTTAACGTTTCATAATTGATTAATGATTTGTGGTCTTTGTCGGAGATTTTTTCTTTAAAAATAGCATCCATTTCAATTGCCCAATCAAAACCATAATTTGGCTCGTTGATTTTGTTCCAAGCAATCATTCTTAAATTGTGCACCATATTTCCACTCCCGATAATCAGAACGCCTTTCTTGCGAAGCGAGGCCAATTGTTTGGCCAAATCATAATGATATTGAGGCGGTTTGTTATAATCAATGCTCAACTGCAACACCGGAATGTCCGCGTTTGGATACATGTGGCGAACGACAGTCCAAGTTCCGTGGTCCAAACCCCAGTCATGGTCTAAACCGACGTTGGTCGTGTGAATCAGATTTTTAGTGGCTTGTGCTAGTTCTGGATTTCCTTTTGCTGGATATTGAACGTCGAATAATTCTTGCGGGAAACCTCCAAAATCGTGAATTGTTTTTGGATTTTCCATTGCCGTGATGTGTGTTCCTTTTGTCAACCAATGCGCTGAAATGACCAAAACTGCTTTTGGTTTTTGGATTGTCTCCCCCATTTTCGCCCAAGTTTGCGAAAATTCGTTATCTTCAATTCCGTTCATTGGCGAACCGTGTCCAACGAACAAAACCGGATGTTTTATATCCTCTTCGCTTAATTCTTTGGTCCAATTATAAAAGGGCTGTAATGATGCCATAGCTATTCCTCCTGTTATCTTTTTTATGAAATCTTTGCGTTCCAAAACTTAATATTTGTATATACAAATTTATAAAAATAATTTGGATTGCGAACATAAAAAAACGCTTCCGATTTGGAAGCGTTTCCATTATTGTTTTATTCTGGAAGATTTAAAAGTGTATCCTATTCTAAAATTTAGGTCTAAAATAACATCGCCTTCATTATCATAGTAATTTTTGTCCAGTAAAAAATTATAACCTAAACCAGCCGAAGCTTCATAATTGAAGCTACTTTTTCCAAAGTTTCGTTTGATTCCCCACTTCGGTACAATTGTAATTTGGTTCGGAACATACAAATCGATATCAGAAATGACAAACCAATCAGGATTATATCGTAATGTCAACCCTAAAAAATTTCCGCCGTTGTTTTGAATATTTTTGCCTTTATTTCCTCTTTTCTCCAAATTATAATACCATCTTGGTTCAATAGTAATTCCCGGAGCCAACGCATCGAAATGTATGCCGTCGTCACTAGCACGTCCAAAAAAATCGAGGCCAATTTCAGATTTCAAAGTAAATTGATTTCCAAGTCGGGATTCGTTGTTAATCCAAACTCCAAACGTACCAATTTGCGCATTAAAAGCGGATTTTTCAACGGAATATTCTTGAGCAGAACTAATTTGGAAACAAATAACAAAAAATAAAAGCGTAATTTTTTTCATTGTAAAGGGAAAATTAAATTGGTGGGCAAAAGTAATTAAAAACTTACGCTAAACACACCAAATTAATTATTTAACTAAATAAATTCCGTCCTCTTTTATCTCAATCAATTTTTGTTTGTACAAAACACCAACCGCCTTTTTAAATGTTTTCTTGCTCATTTTCAACACCGTTTTGATGTCTTCGGGATGGCTGTTGTCGTTCAAACGAAGAAAACCTCTATTCGCACGAAGTTCGTCTAAAATTTTCTCTGCATTGGGTTCAACTGCCTCAAAACCTTGCTTTTGCAAAGCCACATCAATCTTTCCATCAGGGCGAATATTTTTAATAAAACCACGTTTTCTGTCGCCAGTTCGTATTGTTTCATCATACACTTCGTCTTTGTACAGCAAGCCTTTGTGTTGCTCGTTGATGATAACATTGATTCCTAAATCGGTAATATGAGAAACGATTAAATCCACTTCTTCACCAACTTCCACGGTAATTTCTTCGTTGCTCAAAAATTGATTTGTCTTGCTTGAAGCCACCAATCGCTTGGTTTTTTCATCCATAAAAAGGTACACCAAATAACGTTTTCCTTGCTCCATCGGGCGCGCCTGTTCTTTAAACGGAACCAGAATGTCTTTTTCCATTCCCCAGTCCATAAAAGCGCCCACTTGGTTGACATAACTCACACGCAAAAGTGCAAATTCATTCAACAAAATATACGGTTCAAGCGTTGTTGCCACTGGTCTTTGCTCGTGGTCAAGATATACAAAAACCGAAATCTCCTCTCCTATTTCAAAAACCTTTGGAACATATTTATTTGGCAATAAAACATCCTCTTTTCCATCTGTCAAAAAAAGCCCAACTTGAGTGTCGCGGTCGATTGTTAACGTATTATATTTTCCTATTTCAATCATTTCTTTATAATTTGCACTATTCTTGCAAGTTGCAAAGGTACAAATGTTAAGCGGAAATTCATTCTACTTTAAAAGAAGTACCAATATATTAATCTGGACTTAAACTAATCCCTTGAAATAGTCCAATAAAATTTTATCATTTTTTAAAGTCGGGGTAAAAACCTCTAAAATCGAACGATTTTTGCTGGCATAAAAAGTTTCTAAGTTTTCTACTAAACTGGCTTCGTCACTGGCTTGAAAATAATCAAATTGGTACATTTTTGCCAAATGTTCTCCGGTCAAACAATGCGAAGTTTCAAAAAACGTATTAAAAACTGGCGTTTCTTGATGTCCCGGAAGAATTCTGAAAATGCCTCCACCTCCATTATTCAGCAGAATTATTTTGAAATTATTCGGGATATAATTGTTCCAAAGTCCGTTGCTGTCATATAAAAAACTGATGTCGCCGGTAATCAAAATAGTGTCTTGCTTGCTCGCCAAACACGCACCAACTGCGGTTGAAGTACTTCCGTCAATGCCACTCGTTCCGCGATTGCAAAAAACAGAAATCGTTGGGTCGATGTCCACCAACTGCGCATAACGAATCGCCGAACTGTTGCTGATTTGCAATTGGCTTTTCTTTGGCAAACTTGGCATCACTTTCTCAAAAACGGTAAAATCTGAAAACGGAATTTTTGATAAGTATAAATCGTGCTTTTCTTTTCTAAAAGCTTTTAATTCCTGCATTTTTTGATTGTAATCGGATTCCGTTTCCTTTGTTTTTGGCAAAAATTTCTCAAAAAATTCATTCGGATTTACTTCAAAATGTTTGGTCAAAGCGTTGAAGGTATCGTAAGCACGCAACGTATCGATGTGCCAATGCGCCTTTGGTCGGTATTTTCGCAAGAAGGCTTTTATTCTTTTGGAAACCACCATTCCGCCAAAAGTCAGCAAAATATCAGGTTGAAAATCTTTATAATCTTCGTTGGTAAAAGGTGTGATTATCGTGTCGATATTATTTACAAAATTAGGATGGTGCAAATTTGAAGTGGTTTCGGTCATCACCACAACAGATGAATCATTTGCTAATTGATTGATAAATTCTTCTTCAATTTTATTTGGTGGATTTACGCCAACCAAAATCAATTTTTTCGTAGAATTGTTCCATTTTGAAGCAAATTCGGTCAAATCTTCATCAAAATTGGCAATTTCAAACGTCATTTCTGAAATCAACGGATTCACAGAAATTGAAGAGACCGTTTCATATAAGGGCTCTTCAAAAGGCGCATTGATGTGAACGGGACCTTTTTTAACTTCTGCCAATGTAATTGCGTCAGAAATTTTTAGGTCATTTTCTTGCGAAGCCTCTGCTTCAAGATTGGCACTGTATAAAATGTGATTGGCATACACATTTTGTTGACGAATTGTTTGTCCGTCTCCAATATCTATTTTTTCTGAAGGTCTATCGGCAGAAATAATTACCAATGGAATTTGGCTGTAAAACGCTTCGGCAATCGCCGGATAATAATTTAACAACGCAGAACCTGAAGTGCAAACAATTGCAACCGGTTTACCAGTTTGTTGCGCCATTCCCAATGCGAAAAAAGCGGCACTTCTTTCGTCAGCAATACTATAACATTTAAAAGCGGAATTACTAGCAAAACCAATGGTTAATGGTGCATTTCTGGAACCTGGAGAAATAACAATTTCGGTAAGTCCTTTGGCTTTGCAAATTTCAAGAATGCTTTGTGCCAAAGGTATTTTTGGGTAAATCATTTGTAGTGTTTCAAAGTATCAAAGGTACGAAGTTGACGTGTTATTCTTCTCATAAAACTGCTATTTTACTCTTAAATTATAGGAAAAAGACAATATATTTGTAGATATCTCTTCACCAAATTTATATGCAACTCATCAAAACTTATTTTTTTCTATTCACCTGTATTTTCATTTTGCAAAATACTTCGGCACAAAATTCAATTTCATTTGACGAAAGTTCTTTTGATAAAATTATTCTGAAAGCAAAAAAAGAGAAGAAACCTATATTTTACATGGCATACGCAACGTGGTGTCCGCATTGCAACAAAATGAAAAAGGAAGTTTTGAGCGATAAAAACGTAATTGCTTTTTTCAATGCCAATTTCGTAAACGCGCAACAAGATGTGGACGAAGCTGACGGAAAAATGGTGAAGGAAAAATTAGGCGTAAAATCATTGCCTACTTTTGCTTTTTTAGATGAAAACGGAACTGTTTTGTATCGATTAAGCGGAGAATATTCTGCAGAACAATTTTTATTTGAAGCAAAAAATGCTCTGAATCCAAAGTTGCAATTGCCTTATTTGGAGAAACAATTTAATGAAGATATTTCAAACGCAGATAAATGTTTGGCTTATATTTCAACGCTTCGTAAGGGAACTGACCGAAAAACATTGTCTGTTCCTGCGCACAAATATTTAGCCACCCAAACGGAAAAACAGTTGGCTTCAGAGAAAAATTGGATGATCATTTCAAACGGAGTAACTGATATTCAATCAAAGGAATTTCAATATGTTTTGAACCACAAAAAAGATTTTGAAGCAATTGTTGGTGAGAAACGCGTCACCCGAAAATTAGCCAACATCGTCACCGAATCGTTAAAACCTTTGATGGAAAGTTTAGACACAACAAATTACTATAAACAAAGGGGAATTTCAAAAACCGTGGGAATTCGCGTGACCGATTCGCTAATTTTCAACTATGATTTAACTTTAACCGAAGCTTCTGAAAATTGGAAAAACTACAGCGAATTTGCGGGTGAATCTGTGACGAAATTTGCTTGGGAAAACCCAAGTCTTTTGAAAGAAATTGCAATGAATTATGAGAAAAACATTGCTGATAAAAGCAAATTAAAGGAAGCGATAACTTGGATGAGTAGGTCGCTGGAACTAAATGAATCTTACGACGGATTTATCTTAATGTCAAAACTTTACGGAAAAACATCTGATAAAAATCAAGCGATTTCTTATGCGAAAAAAGCGCGAAAATTAGGCGATGAATTAGGCGTAAATCCCGAAGAAACAAACGCTTTGTACAAACAACTTGGAATCAAATAAAGATGAAAACAATAATTCGTTCGGCTAGAATTGAAGATTTAGAAGTAATTCTGGAAATCGTGAATGATGCGATTTTAAACACAACCGCCATTTATGATTATGATGTGCGGACTTTAAACGAGCAAATTTCTTGGTTTCAGGAAAAGCAGGAACAAAATTTTCCGGTGATTGTGGCGACTGATGAAAATGATAAAGTCATTGGTTTTGGTACTTACGGCACTTTTCGGATGAAAATTGGGTTTAAATTTACCGCTGAACATTCGGTTTATGTCAAGGAAGGTTTTGCCGGAAAAGGAATTGGAAAAGCACTTTTATTGGAATTAATTAATTTGGCCAAAGCCCAAAAACTCCACGTGATGGTGGGTTGCATCGATGCAGAAAACACCGGAAGCATTGAATTCCACGAGAAATTTGGATTCAAAAAAGCCGGAATCTTGAAAGAATCCGGCTATAAATTTGACAAATGGCTTGATTTGCAATTTGTGCAACTTATTCTTTAAGGCTACTTCGGTAGAATGAAAATACTTTTGAAGGTTCGTCTGAACAATCATAAAAAACTTCCAAACGAACAAAATTCTTATGCAGAGTTAATGACGAATTTGCCTGAGATGCGATTTTCTGTGCTTCAATTTTTAAGCTGTCGGAATTTTTTGTACAAATTGGTTTAAAAACTATGATTCGATAAGCCAGCGTATCTTTTGGAGCAGAAATATTATATTTTGGTTCTCTGTAAACACTTTTGGCGTTGCTTTCTTTTTCTACCGATTTAAATAATTCTACTTCGGCTTTGCTCAATTCTCCGTCTCCCGGAGTTGTCATCCAAAACACTCCCAAAAATCCGAATCGATAAATTGCGACGATTGCCAAGGTTATTATTAAAACGATTATTATATTTTTTTTGCTCATCTTTCAGTAAAATAGTTTCCTGTTTTTTTATCGTAAAAGTAAATTTGCGAATTTTTTCTGACTTTCAAAAACGTGCTGTTGTGTTTTAAATTTGTAGCGCTATAATTTATTTGCAAAACCGTTCGGGAAGTTCCGCCATAACCCATGCCAGATCCGGGAGTTGTATATATTTTTGATTCTTGATTTAATAATTGAAATTGCATTGCTTCAAGATCTTCAAACCATTTCCAGACAAAATCTTCCTCTTTGGTATACATGTGTCCAAATTCATCATCTTTTGGATTTTTTGCCAGAGCCGATGATTGAATTCCGCCGATATTGGGAGCATCGTTAAAATTTTTATACATCAAAACTGGATCCCAATCGATATCAATTTGAAACGTTTTGTCAGGTAAACCAGCTCTAAATCCAGAAACATCTGCCGGGGAAAGATGAACTACTTTTTCAATATTGACATTTTTTTGCTTTAGCACATCGATCAAACCTTCCGCGAAAGCGCCACCCATGCTGTGTGAAATCACCATTACCTTGCGTTTTGTCTGAAATACTTCTTTATAAAATTTTGAACTATGATTTATAAAGCGTTCTTCTGCAATTTTTTTTCCGGATTGAAATCGATCTGTCGCGCTACTAAATTTTGTACCGGCGCCGTTTATAAATAATTCCTTTGTTGTATTAAAAAAATATTTTCGTGCCCCAGCTTTTAAACTTGATCCCCAATATTGCTCGCCCCATTCTGAACCTGCATAAGGCATCGATTTATTCCAATAACCACAGACGTAAAGAATCAAAGGTTCTGGTTGCGAAACTTCTAAATAATCAGAAATTTGCTTTGGCAAATCGGCATTTTCAGATCGGTAACTGCATGCAAAAAAGAGTTCTAATTTTTTGTCTTGTTCTTCTCCAAAAAACGTTTCTAAGTTGCTTAAATTTATAGTTCTTACGATTTTATTCGCAGAAACATTTTGGAATAAAATCCTACTTCCAGTTGAAGAATTTGTCAAATCAATTTTGTCATTCGCACTGTCTTCCTGTTGATTAATTCGTCTGTCGTCATCGTAAAGTGTCATAAAAACAGGCCTTCCGTCTTCAATATCTTTTGTCTCAACATGAAATTTGACCGTGTCTCCGGCTAAAGCTTTTGTGATTTTTTTGTCTTCGAGATCTGTCCACCAACCTCTCACAAAATGCTTTTCGCTTGATTTTCGATCGTATCTCCCAAAAGTAACATTTTCTCCTCCCATGTTTTATAGCTATTGAAAATCAGTCTTCTAATGAAATTTTATATCTAAATTTATTAAAATAATCGATTGTAAATCACAGGAAATATAATTTTAATTAAAAAATAACATTTAGCAATATGCTGAAAATCAGAAAAATTAGATTTTAAAATTCCACTTTAATCTTTAGAAAATAACTAGCTAACAAAAAAATATAAAAAAAAAGGAACCCGAAAGTTCCTTTTATAATTATGCTTTAACCCAGTTCGTAACTTCTGGATCTGTTACCAATGTTCTGGGAGCAATTACTTTTTCAAGTTCTCCTTTTTCATTGATTAAATATTTTTGGAAGTTCCACTCTACTTCAGAATCTTGCAATCCGTTTTTAGATTTTTGCGTTAGGAACTTATAAACTTCATTCATATCGTCACCTTTTACAGAAATTTTTTCCATCATTGGAAAAGTCACACCATAATTTTGTTGGCAGAACGCTCCGATTTCTTCATTAGTTCCTGGTTCTTGCGACGCGAAATTGTTTGCAGGAAACCCTACGACTACAAGACCTTTGTCTTTATATTGATCATAAATTGCTTGCAAGTCTTTGTATTGTGGCGTTAATCCACATTTAGACGCAGTGTTTACAATCAAGACTTTTTTACCTTTTAAGGTTGCAAAATCAAAATCATCTCCTGCTAAATCTTTTACCTTAAACTGGTAGATATTTTCCTTGGCCATTTTATTATTTTTTTGTGTTGATGCTTTTGTCAGCTTACTTTGAGCTTGATTTTGTTGACACGCGAAACAGCTTATAACTGCAAATGCGAGAATTAGTTTTTTCATCTTTTTATTTTTTATAAAATTAGATATTAGCGAAACAAAAACCGTTTAAACTTTGTTAAATAAAAAACCCATAACTTTTAAATTATGGGTTTCAATTTATTTTTAAATAATTAGCTTCTCAAATATTTTTTCTGTTTAACATAAGCCAACACTACGATTACAGTTACGATTCCAAGAGAAATGAAAACGAAATCTGGCGTCACCACTTTTTCTCCGCTTGCGTAAGAATGCAAACCTGTTAAGTAAAAATTTACTCCAAAATAAGTCATCATAATCGAATAAAACGCGTAAACACTGAAGACGTTGAAAATCCAAGTTCCTCTTAATCCCGGAACCAGTCTGGCGTGAATTACAAATGCGTAAACCATAATACTGATCAAAGCCCAAGTTTCTTTTGGGTCCCAACCCCAGTAACGTCCCCAGCTTTCATTGGCCCATTGGCCACCCAAAAAGTTTCCGATCGTCAACATCACCAAACCAACAGTCAATGATAATTCTGTGATATACGTAATTTCTTTAATGCTCAATTCTAATTTTTTGCTGTTCTTTTTATTGGCGAAAATCATCAATAATAAAGAAACCAAACCTAAAATCATTCCTAATGTAAAAGGTCCGTAACTTCCCACGATAACCGCAACGTGAATCATCAACCAATATGAATTTAAAACCGGTTGCAAGTTGGCGATCGCAGGATCCATCCAGTTCCAATGTGCGATCATCAAGATCATCGATGCAACAAAAGCTGTGGAAGCTACTGTCAATTGCGATTTTCTACCAAAAGCCAGTCCGAAGAACATCGTGGCCCAACCCACATAAATCATCGATTCATAAGCGTCACTCCACGGTGCGTGACCAGAAATATACCAACGCATAATCAATCCTGCGGTGTGCAAGACAAAGAAAAATCCAATTAAGATGTGGAAGAATTTTACCGTATAATTAATAATTTTATTGTTTTTAAAAATCTTTACGATGGTAAAAAGCAACATAAAAACTCCGGCCATCATATATAAATAGTACAATTTCTTGAAGATATCGTACTTATTATACATAATTTCAGAATTTATTTTATCGTCACTCGGACGCACATTTTTTCCATATTTTTTCTGGAAAAGTTCAATCCCACTTAAAACTTCGTCCGCTTGTTTGTAACCTCCAGTTGTTCTTGCTTCATCTAAAAATCCGATGTAAGCCGGAAGCACATTTCTTGTATATGTTGAATCTACGCCTGTAATTCCAGACTCATTCAATTCCAAAGGAGAAATCCATTTGTTTCCCTTATCAAACGGAACTGGGAAAATTTTCAAGATTCTCCTGCTCAAAGCCGCACTCAAAAGCACTACTTTTTTATCCACTTCAATAAAATCTTTTTGGAATTGGTTCGGAACCGCCGCTTTTTGTGCCTCGTCTAAATAAGGAGACAATTTGTAATTTCCTTGTTCGTCAAAAAAGTTGATGAACGAAACATATTTCGCATGACTTTCTACACCCAAAACCTTGTGCAAACTGTCATTGTCTTTCTTCACGTAAATGAAAGGAATATTTACCCAAAACTCTGGATATTGCGACATTGACAAGAAAACCTGGTCAGAATTTAATCCTCGGTAAGTATCACTTTTGCTTACTTTTCGAAGTAATTCAGAAGAAAAAGTGTTGATCGGCTTCATTCTTCCGCCATCATCTTGAATCACCAGACGACCAAATTTCGCCGCGTGCTCTGGCTTCACTTTTATCTTGGTCAAAAAAGTATCAATTTCAGCTTCGGTCGGCATTTTAATTGGTACCGCTTTCTTAGCAGAAGTCGTGTGCTGATGACCTGGCGCCGAATGATCGTGATCGTGTTGTGCGAAAGTTCCAACGCTTAAAAACAACAATAAAACTGTTATTAATTTAGCTTTCTTCGCTTTAATTTTATCTAATTTTTTCTTCACTTCGCCAAATCTTGAGTTTTTATCAAACATAATCGCCATCAAACCAGCGTATAAAAGAAAATAACCGATGTACGTTATCCAAGTTCCAATAAAATCGTGATTCACAGAAAGTACTGTAACGTTTGGCTCATACGTCTCTCTCAAGTTATTATCAGTATATTCATAAGATGCCTGGAAAAAACGGTAACCGCCATAATCCAACACGTTATTCATAAAAATTTCATAGTCAAAAGGCTTTTCGTCTTCCACAGTAATCTTGCTTTTAAAAGCAGAAAAACTCTTTAAAGTTCCCGGATATTTATCAGCAATGAAATCATTTAGCTTGATTTTAAAAGGCAAAGTATAAATTTTGCTTCCAAAAAATAAGGTGAATTCAAGGTCGCCCAATTTAAAAGATTGAGGCTCGCCCATTCTTCCTTTTGAACCAATTAAAGTAACATCTTGCGATTTTCCACCAGATTTAATCGTGACAATTAAAGCATCATCGCTCTTTTTATCTTTGTAATCATTGTTCGATTCATACGCCACTTTTCCTTTAATCGCAGGATCTGGAAACACAAATTGCGCACCGCCTACATTATATAACGAACGAAACATCAAATCTTGCACCGTGTCTTTTGCAACAGCGCCTTGCAATTTATCTGCCATTCGCATAAAGGTTCCGCCAAACGGAGCCTGAAAATTATATTTATCGCCTACTTTTGAAATATTTACCGCACCTTCAGTCGGTTTATTAAAGGCAAAAAGCAAGTTGTGAATATTCTGGACTTCACCCTCTTTCAAAAAATGCTCGTGACGCGTTCCATCGCCAGATTCCACTAATTTTATGTAAGTATCTCCCTTTGCATCTTCCTTAATAGTTTCCTTTGCATTCATCACAAAGTCCTTATAAACAATCTCATACGGCGTTTCAGCAAACTTTCCGTCGATAGAAAAATCGTTGTTCACCTTTGGAGAAAGCAACAATTCTTTTTCCTCCGCTTTGCGTTTCATTTCACCTTTATATTCGCCGTCAACAAACACGTTTAAGAACGTTTTATCAGAGAAAATCTGGTTTTCAGATTGCCCTTCTGCGATAGACATCATTCCTTCAAAACTGATGTAACGCGTCCAAAAAGCACCAATTAAAATAAAAATAAAAGCCAAGTGAAGCAATAAAGTCGTCCATTTTTCTTTTTTGTGAAGCTGGTAACGCTTTATATTTCCAAGAAAGTTAATCAAAAAAAGAAGCATAATCGCCTCAAACCACCAAGTATTGTAAATCCAAAGTCGGGCAACATCAGTATTGTAAGCATCTTCGACAAAGGTTCCGATTCCCATCGCCACGGCAAAAACAAGAAAAAGAAGAGCCATTAAACGAGTGGAGAACAGAATGGAGGAAATGGAAGTAAGAATCTTATCCATAGGTATGAATTACGTAGTTTAAAAAGTACGGCAAAAGTAAACAAAAATGTTGTAAACAATCATAAATGCTACCATCGCGTTTTCGTAATTCCTTGTTAATCTTTTCTAAAAATCATCTGTTTTCATCAGAAGCGAAAGGTCAGTGATTAATCAGGAGATGCAATTCCCGCTTTCTGCAGTAGCTTTTCTCCGTCCCGAAGTGTCGGAAGGAAGAAAAGGCTACTGCCACCAATCGGGGCTATTTGAGAAACATTTCCGCTTCCTTGTTAACTTCTGGACGAATATTGTCGATAATCGTTGTCGCCAGTATTGTCATTTCAAGGAACGAGGAATCCCTAATATAATTTGGCTAAAGTCAATTAAAATCCGTAATCATTAAATGGGCTTTGGCCGATTATTACTATTCGTCAATAAATTGGCTTCAACCAAAATTCAAAGTACATTGTTAAAAACTACACGCCGCAACACATTTTCGGCAAGCTTCCGCACATTCTTTGCAATGTGAATGATGCGCAAATTTTTCACATTCTTCAGCACAAGCCTTGCAAATTTCAGCACAAAGTTTCATAATACTTCCGGCAAACGAAGAATTTCTGGCTCCAAATTTGGCGCACAAATTACAGATATCGACACAATCTCTACACAGCGAAATACATCTCAAATGATTTTTGTCATTCATCTCAATACAATGCGTGGCACACATTTCACACGAATCCATGCAGGCCAAACAGGCTTCAACTGCTATTTTAAAATTTTTCATAACATATAAATTTCTGGTTTCTATAAATTTAAGAATTATAAAACCAAAATGCTTTTAACGGTTTGTTAAACCTGAAATTTAAAAATATCATATTTCATAACTTATAACTAAATTAGCGCCATGATTAAAGTAACAGTTATTGGCTCTGGAAACGTAGCACAGCATCTTATCACCGCTTTCTTGAAAAGCAGTGAAATTGAGCTTTCGCAAGTTTTTTCGAGAGAGAAAGAAAATGTAGCGCATCTTATCGATGCTGAAAAAATCACAAATGATTATCGTTCACTTTCAGAATCAGACATTTATGTAATCGCAGTTTCTGACAGCGCCATTGCTGAAGTTTCTTCAAAATTGCCTTTTAAAAATCGTTTTGTGGTGCATACTTCCGGAAGCGTCCCTCTAGAAGATCTAGATTCAAAGAATAAACGAGGCGTTTTTTATCCGTTGCAAACGTTTACAAAAAACAAAGAAGTTGATTTTTCAATTATCCCAACGTGTCTTGAAAGTGAATTTGACGATGATTACACAATTTTAGAAAATTTAGCCGAAGCCATAAAAAGCAGACATTATTTAATCAGTTCCGCTCAACGAAAATCGCTTCACGTTGCTGCCGTTTTTGTAAATAATTTCACGAATCATTTGTATCAAATTGGGAAAGATATTTGTGATGAGCACCAGCTTCCGTTTGAGATTTTAAAGCCTTTAATTGCGGAAACTGCTGACAAAATACAAAACCTCTCGCCTCTTGAAGCGCAAACTGGTCCCGCAAAAAGGCACGATCAAAACACGATTGACCGCCATTTAACTTTGCTAACGAATCAAACACAAAAAGAAATTTACGAAATACTAACACAATCCATCCAACATTCTCATGTCAAAAAGTTATAAAGAAATCATGAACGACATCACCACATTTATCTTTGATGTGGACGGCGTTTTGACCGATAGTTCTGTTCACATTACACCAACTGGCGAAATGCTACGCATAATGAACATTCGTGATGGTTTTGCTATGAAAGCCGCCGTTGAAAGTGGTTATCACGTTTGCATTATTTCTGGCGGAAGCAATGAGGGTGTGCGAATTCGCTTGAAAAATCTTGGAATTAAAGACATCCATTTGGCTTGCCCTGATAAAGTGCAAAATTTTAAAGAATATACTGAAAAATACGATATAAAACCCGAACAAGTTTTATACATGGGAGACGATATTCCTGATTATCACGTTATGAAGTTGGTTGGATTACCAACTTGTCCGCAAGATGCGAGTCCGGAAATCAAGGGAATTTCAAAATATATTTCGCACAAAAATGGCGGACGTGGCGCTGTTCGCGATGTCATTGAACAAGTGATGAAAGTGCAAGGAAAATGGATGGAATACTTTAACGGGCAACACGATTAGATATATTCCATATTTTAGATTTCGGAAACTAATAACTCATAATTCATAACTATAATGTCTTTTTTAAAACTCATTCGTTATCAAAATTTATTAATGCTTGCTTTGATGCAGTTCGTATTCAAATATGGATTCATTGATTTTCAAGGAATTCCGCAGGCGATGAACCATTGGCAATATGCGTTGTTGGTATTTTCTACGGTTTGTATTGCCGCCGGAGGTTATTTGATAAACAACATCTTGGACAAAGGAACCGACGAAATAAACAAGCCAGAAAACGTGGTTATTGGAAACGGAATTTCTGAAAATATGGGCTATAATATTTATATCGCATTAAATATTGTTGGCGTCGGTTTAGGATTTTATATCGCAAATAGTGTTGGAAAACCAAACTTTGCCGCCGTTTTTATAATCATTGCGGCCACACTTTATGTTTATGCCAACGGATTGAAACAAAGTCTTTTAATTGGCAATTTTATAGTAGCCATTTTGTTGTCTTTGAGTATTTTAATTATTCCAATTTTTGATCTTTTGCCGGTAATTCTTCCTGAAAACCAAGTGGGAATGGGTATTATTTTCAAGATTCTAATTGATTATGCTGTGTTTGCTTTTGTCATTAATTTCATTAGAGAAATCGTGAAAGATTTAGAAGATGTAAACGGCGATTACAATCACGGAATGAACACATTGCCAATTGCTTTGGGCGTCGCAAGAACCGTGAAAATTGTCTTTGGATTAAGCTTTATTCCGATTGGTTTTATCATCTATTATATCAACGAAAATCTGTTTTCAAATGATTTGTATTACGCGTCGGCTTATGGATTACTTCTGATTTTGGCACCGCTTTTATATTTTACGGTAAAAATATTTTCGGCAAAAAGCCAGAAACATTTTCACCATTTAAGCAACGTTTTGAAAATCGTTATTTTCTTCGGAATTCTTTCAATCGCTGTCATTAACTGGAACATTTTATATGCTAAATAATCTCAAAAATTACAATATCATCCTCGCTTCTGGTTCGCCACGAAGACAGCAGTTTTTCAAAGATATGCACCTTGATTTTGAAGTTCGGTTGAAAGATGTGGGAGAAATTTACCCTGAACATCTAAAAGCGTCTGAAATAACGGATTTTTTGGCTGTTTTAAAAGCTAATGCCTTTGAAGATACCCTGAAAGAAAACGACATTTTGGTAACCAGCGACACGATTGTCTGGTACAATGAAAAGGCTTTGGGGAAACCCAAAGATTATGATGATGCTTTTCAAATTTTAAAAACGTTGTCAAATTCTACGCACGAAGTTTTTACCTCAGTTTGTATCAAAACCAACGCTAAAACTGAAATTTTAAACGACGTAACTAAAGTAACTTTCTCTGAACTTTCAGATGAAGCTATCGCGTATTATTTAGAAAATTTCAAACCTTATGATAAAGCCGGAGCTTATGGAATTCAGGAATGGATTGGCATCATTGGAATCAGTAAAATTGAAGGTTCTTATTCAAATGTAGTTGGGCTTCCGGTTCAAAAAGTTTACGAATATTTTAGTAACTTTGGGAAAAACAGCTAAAAAATGTCCATAATTAAAGACTATACTCCTGAGATTCTAACCACAATAATTCTTTTAGTTTCAGTTTCTGTAATTCGTTTTGCAGTTTCCACATTGATAAAACGTTACGCAAAACACGCCGAAATTAACGAACACAGGGCGGTTTTGGTCAGCAAGTACATCAATATCGTTATTATGTTGCTTACTTTGGCGGGAATTTTCATAATTTGGGGCGTAAAAACCGATCAGATTTACATCGCTTTTACTTCTGTAATCACGATTATTGGCGTTGCTTTTTTTGCGCAATGGTCGATTTTGAGCAATATTACTGCTGGAATTATTTTGTTTTTCTCGTTTCCTTTTAAGATTGGTGACACGATTAGAATTCACGATAAAGATTTTCCGTTTGAGGCGGAAATTGATGATATCAAGGCTTTCCATACTTATTTAAGAACAAAAGAAGGCGAATTGGTGACTTATCCAAACAATCTGTTGTTACAAAAAGGCGTTTCTATTGTAAATGTTACGCGACAAGAGCAAGAATTCACCGATTAATTTAACAATGCGTTGGCAAATTTCAGTGAAAACTATTTTGTAATTTCACTTTTAGAAGTTTTTCCCTTCACCAAAATTGCTAATGTCCCAAAAATTAAAATGCCTTTTTTTATTGTTGCTACTTTGTGCTTGCCAAATGGTGTCAGCGCAGGAAAAACCTGTGAAAAGAGATTCACTCAGAGGTTATAGAAATATCGAACGTTATTCAAAAAAACGAGGGATCACCAAATTTCTGCACAAATTAATTTTCAAGCCGGTCGATTCAAAAAAACCTGATAACAAGAAAAAAGATAAGGTTGTTTTGAAATCCTATGACCAATTTGAAGGAAAAATTATTAGGAATATAAATATCACGACACTTGATCCATTTGGTCAATCTGAAAAGGATTCTACCAGAAAACCCAGAAATGGTTTTGAACGTTTTGGGAACAGAGTTCACATAAAATCAAGTCGATTAACTATAAAAAATCTTCTTTTAATTCGAAGAAACAGACCTCTTGATTCACTTTTGGTGAAAGAATCTGAGCGTTTGATAAGAAGCCAGCGTTACATTAGAGCCGTTGATATTACTACAAAACTGTCAGAAACAAGTTCAGATTCTGTCGACGTTTATATTCGCGTTTTAGATTCTTGGAGTTTGATTCCGAATGCTTCTGGATCAACTTCAAAAACGACTTTTGAACTTACAGAAAGAAACTTTTTAGGAACTGGTCACGAATGGGACAACACTTATCGTCAACGTTTTGACAACGGAAGAAGTGCTGTGAGTTCTCGATATACGGTACCAAACGTTTTAAACACATACATTAAAACTTCGCTTGCTTACGGAATTGATGAGTTGGGTAATTACAACAAAAGCATAACTGTTGACAGGCCTTTTTTCTCACCGTTCGCAAAATGGGGCGCTGGAATTTACATCGCCCAAGATTTTAAAGTCGATTCGTTGCCCGACACATCTGGAAGATACGGAATCCAGAATTTTAAAGTTGGAACGCAAGATGTTTGGGTAGGAAAATCTTTGAAAATTTTTGATGGTGATTCTGAGGAAGATAGAACGACAAATTTCATTACTTCTGTTAGATTTCTACGAAGAAATTACACCGAAATGCCTACAACTGAATATGACAGCCTGCATTATTTTTCTGATGAACGCTTCTTTTTAGCAGGTTTTGGAGTTTCTTCCAGAAAATTTATTCAAGATAAATTCCTTTTTAATTATGGAATTACTGAAGACGTTGCCATTGGAAAAGTGTATGCTTTGACCGTTGGTTATCAAAATAAATATCACGTAAACCGACTTTATGTTGGCGGAAAATTCGCTTTTGGACAATATTTTGATTGGGGTTATTTCAGCACAAATGTTGAATACGGAACCTTTCTGCGCGGTCCCATCACGCAACAAAGCACAATGTCTTTTGAAATAAACTATTTTACAAATTTAATTGATTTGGGAGAATGGAGGCTTCGTCAATTCATAAAACCATCTTTAGTTATAGGGACAAATCGCTTCGAAACTGTGGCAGATCGACTTTCATTAAATGAACAATATGGAATTTCTGGCTTCAATAGCTTTAAACTTCGAGGAACAAAACGAGCATTGATTACCTTTCAAACTCAGTCCTATTCTCCTTGGGTTTTTGGAGGTTTCAGGTTAAATCCGTTTATGAGTTATGCAATTGGAGCTTTGAGCGACGAAAATAATAATCTTTTTAAAGGAAAAGCATATTCACAAGTGAGCCTTGGAATTATGATTACAAATGACTTCTTGGTATTCAATAATTTTCAGCTTTCATTTTCATTTTTTCCAACAGTTCCAAGGGATGGCAACAATTCTTTTCAAACAAATTCATTTAGAACAACAGATTACAAACTCCCAAATTTTGAATTTGGAAAACCAGAAATCGTTCCTTACCAGTAGTTAAAATTTCTTAAAAATCGTTTTCGTGGCATAGTTCTTGGCTTGGCCTAACTAACAATAATAAATTACCACAACCATGAAAACTATCAAATTTTTTATAGCAGGATTTGCACTTTTAATGGCAAGTTCGCTAGCAGCACAAGTTTCTGTAAATGTAAATATCGGCGGTCGTCCAGATTGGGGACCTGTTGGATATACCGAAGCAAATTACTATTATCTTCCTGATGTCGAAGCTTATTATGACGTCAGACAAGCCAATTTCATTTATGCAAATAATGGAACTTGGATTTCCGCAAGGACATTGCCTCACCGTTACAGAAGCTACAATTTATATGCGGGGCCAAAAGTAGTTTTGACCGATTATAGAGGAAATCGACCTTACACTCATTTTAAAACGCACCGAGTAAAATACTATCATGGTTATCGCCCGCAAACCGTTGTTGTGAGAGAAACACATCATCACCATTATGATAAAAAACATTACAAGCATCAAGCAAAAAAACATCATAAAGGACGCGGTCACGATCGTCACTAAATTTTAGAGAGCCAAATTGGCTCTCTTTTTTTGTTAAAGTAATTCCCCACAAGACTTTCAGAATAATTAATTATTATATTTGAAGCTATGTTCTATAATATAAAAATGATGCAGAAAACTGCTTTTCAAACCTTACTCTTTCTTCTATTTTCGTTCCAAATTCTGAATGCGCAACAGCCACAAAAACCAAATTCTGGCGAGATTTATGAACAAATCCAAAAACTAAATTTCTTGGGTTCTGTCTTGTATGTTGCCGCGCATCCTGATGATGAAAATACCAAATTGATTTCTTATTTTTCAAACGAAATGAAAGCCAGAACTGCTTATCTTTCTTTAACCAGAGGCGATGGCGGGCAAAATTTAATTGGAGCTGAACTTCGCGAAATGTTAGGCGTTTTAAGAACGCAGGAACTTTTGGCAGCAAGAAGAATCGATGGCGGAGAGCAAATATTTTCTCGTGCCAATGACTTCGGGTTTTCGAAAGAGCCGAACGAAACATTTTCAATTTGGGACAAAAATCAGGTGTTAAGCGACGTCGTTTTAGCCATCAGAAAATTCAAACCAGATGTAATTATCAATCGTTTTGACCACAGAACTCCAGGAAGCACGCACGGTCATCACACGGCTTCAGCAATGTTGAGCTTGGAAGCTTTCGATCTGGCAAACAATAAAAAAAGTTATCCAGATCAGCTTTCTTCGTATGAAACTTGGCAACCAAAACGCATCTTTTTCAACACATCGTGGTGGTTTTATGGAACCGAGGATAAATTTGAAAAAGCCGACAAAAGCAAAATGATTTCGATAAATGCTGGAGTTTATTTTGGTCTAAAAGGAAAAAGCAACGGCGAAATTGCAGCACTTTCCAGAAGCCAACACAAATGTCAAGGTTTTGGAACTTCAGGAACTCGTGGCGATGAAATGGAATATCTTGAATTTTTAAAAGGAGATTTTCCAAAGGATAAAACCAATCTTTTTGATGGAATAAACACGACTTGGACTCGTGTAAAAGAAGGTGAAGCGATTGGAAAAATCTTGAACGAAATTGAAGCCAATTTTAACTTTAAAGATCCGTCGATACATCTTCCAAAGTTGGTTGAAGCTTATAATTTGATCAACAATTTAGAAGACAAGCATTGGGCTTCCATTAAAAAGCAAGAATTAGAATCTATAATTTTGGCTTCTGCCGGATTATTTTTAGAAGGAATTTCTTCAGAGCAAAGCACAAATCCTGATGGAGAATTTACTTTAAAATTGGAAGCTTTAAACCGTAGCAATCAAGATGTTGAATTACTTTCAGTTGACTTTTTAAACAATTCTGAAAACAATTCTATTGGTGGAAGAAAACTAGAAAAAAATAATCCACTTCGAATTGATAAAATTTTAAAAGTAGCGAAAAACACGCCTTACACTTCGCCTTATTGGTTAAATGAAAAAGGAACTTTGGGAATGTATTCTGTGAAAGACCGCGAAATGATTGGCAAACCCGACAGCGAAAAATTAAAGTTACAATGGAATTTGAAAATTTGCGGTCACCCATTTACAATCAAAAAAGATATTGTTTACAAATATTCCGACCCCGAAAAAGGCGAAATTTATCAGCCTTTTGAAGTGCTTCCGGAAGCAACGGCAACGGTTTTGGACGACGTTACCATTTTCTCGGATGCGAATCCAAAACAGATTTCGGTAAAAATTAAAGCTGGAAAATCAACACTTTTGGGAAAAATCAGCTTGAATGTTCCAAAAGATTGGACCGTTTCTCCGTCAGAAATCGACTTTGAAATCGCTATGAAAAACGATGAAAAAATCGTCTCGTTTACGGTTACGCCACCTTCTTTTGAAAGCAAAGGAATCATTTCACCGATCATTATTTCCGAAGGAAAAAAATACAATTCAAAATTAACTACAATTCAATACGATCATATTCCAAAGCAATCAGTTTTAATGCCATCGGAAGCTTCTGTGGTTCGATTAAATATCAAAAAGGCTGGAGAAATTATCGGTTACATTGAAGGTGCTGGAGATGAAATTCCGAAAAGCTTGAAGCAAATTGGTTATGATGTTCGAATTATAAAACCAGCTGAAATCACAGAAACTTCTTTGAAAGAATATGATGCCATCGTAATGGGAATCAGAGCTTACAACGTAATTCCAGAACTTCAATTTAAGCAACGATATTTATTGGAATACGTAAAAAATGGTGGAAATTTGATTGTTCAGTATAATACCGTTGGTCGTCGTGGTTTTAATTTCCCTGATGTTTCACCTTATGAATTGCGGTTTTCTGACGACAGAGTTACCGATGAAAATGCTAAAGTTTCGTTTTTAGACGCAACACATTCGGTTTTAAATCATCCTAATAAAATTACAGAAGCCGATTTTCAAGGTTGGGTTCAAGAGCGCGGTTTATATTTTCCTGACAAATGGACGAAGGAATTCACGCCAATTTTAGGAATGAAAGATTTGGGCGAATCTGAAAAACAAGGTAGCCTTTTAGTGGCAAATTACGGAAAAGGATATTATATTTACACTGGATTAAGTTTTTTCAGAGAATTGCCAGCGGGCGTTCCCGGAGCGTTTAAACTTTTTACTAACCTGATTTCCATCGGAAAAAAGGAAAAACAATAAACAATGAAAGACGATAAAATCAGAAACTGGAAAAGAAATTACACCTTGGTGATTGTAATGAATGCCCTGTATATTCTCATTTTTTATTTTATAATGCAATATTTTTCATAAATGCAGACAATTGACTGGGTTGTTTTAATTATCACGCTTTTATTCATCGTTTTTTATGGCGCTTGGCGAACCAAAGGCAGTAAAAACGTGCAAGATTATATCTTGGGAAATAACGAAACGCCGTGGTATACCGTGGGAATTTCTGTTATGGCAACCCAAGCCAGCGCGATTACTTTTCTATCAACTCCAGGTCAGGCCTTCAACGACGGAATGGGTTTTGTGCAGTTTTATTTCGGACTTCCGTTAGCGATGATTATTATTTGCATCACGTTTATTCCGATTTATCACCGACTGAAAGTTTATACAGTTTATGAATTTTTAGAGCAACGTTTTGACTTAAAAACACGCTCGCTTGCCGCCATTTTATTCTTGATTCAAAGAGGTTTTTCAACCGGAATCACGATTTATGCGCCGGCAATTGTCTTGTCATCAATCTTAGGTTGGAATTTAAATTTGATGAATATTGTCATCGGAATTTTGATTATAATTTACACCATGACTGGCGGAACTCGAGCTGTAAACGTGACGCAAAAACAGCAAATGTTTATCATTATGTCGGGAATGTTTATTGCGTTTTTTATTATATTAAGCCTTCTCCCTGAAGAAGTTACATTTAATAACGCACTGCAAATTGCTGGCGTAAATGATAAAATGAATATTCTGGATTTTTCTTTCGACAAGGAGAAAAGATATACGGTCTGGACAGGTTTGACCGGAGGTTTGTTCTTGGCCCTCTCCTATTTTGGAACTGACCAATCACAAGCCCAACGCTATTTATCTGGAAAATCAGTCAGAGAAAGCCAAATGGGATTGGTTTTCAATGCGTTATTAAAAGTTCCGATGCAGTTTTTTATACTTTTGGTCGGAATTATGGTGTATGTTTTCTTCCAATTTCAAGCCGTTCCAATCAACTTTAATCCGAACTCAAAAGCGAGTATTGAGAAATCGATTTATGCAAAAGATTATAAAAATTTGGAAGGACAATTGGTGGAAGTTGCTTCAGAAAAGAAACAAGTTACGCTGGCTTATGTCAACCAATTAAACATTGAAACCGACAATAAAGTTCTGAAAAACAGAA
This sequence comes from Flavobacterium qiangtangense, assembly GCF_042658345.1. Lineage (NCBI taxonomy): Bacteria > Pseudomonadati > Bacteroidota > Flavobacteriia > Flavobacteriales > Flavobacteriaceae > Flavobacterium > Flavobacterium qiangtangense. Next base: position 265,728 of record NZ_JBHSQB010000003.1, on the reverse strand, counting down.
TAATATCTTTAGGAGAAAAAGAAAAAACGCTTCGTGAAAATGCTAAAGTTTTAATCAGTAAGGCGAATCAAAAAAATAAAACAACAGATAGTGATTATGTTTTTATTCACTTCATTATCAATTATTTACCAAAAGGTTTCATCGGATTATTGCTAGCTGTAATTATTTGTGCTGCAATGTCATCCACAGCTGCAGGAATTAATTCATTAGCGTCAACAACTGTTATTGACATTTATAAACGAAATATCAAGGAAGAAAAATCAGACGCACATTACGTAAAAGCTTCAAAAAGATTCACATTGCTTTGGGGACTTATCGCGATTTTATTTGCTTGTTTCGGAACGTTATTTGAAAACTTAATTCAGTTTGTAAACATCATTGGTTCCATATTTTACGGAACAATTCTGGGAATATTCTTGGTTGCTTTTTATGTAAAATATGTAAAAGCGCAAGCAATTTTCTGGGCGGCAGTTTTCAGTCAATTGGCAATTTTCTTGATTTATTATTTCGCTATTTACATTTATCCTTCCGGGAAAGAGCAGTTGAGTTACTTATGGCTGAATTTTATTGGCGTTGTTATTACGATTATCGTTGGTGTAACAATTCAATATTTCAATAATTATAGAGAAAATAAGGTATAAAAAAGCTGATTACAAATCTGCAATCAGCTTTTAAAAAATTTATTCGAAGCTTATTTTTTGCTCCACTCGTTGATGCTGTCTTTGTTCATTTTCACATAATCAGCATTGTTCGCTTTTTCTGAGCCGGCCAATGACAATTTTGCTGTTTCGATTGCACTTTTTTTATCGCCTAATTTATATTGAATCAAAGATTTTTGTCTTAAAATATAAAATGGAGCTTCACCTTTCGATTTTTCGATTGCTTTATTAATCCAAACCAATGCTTTGTTTAAATCGCCATTTGATTGGTAATAATATTGAGCCGAAGCAAAATAATCATTCAAAGATGGTCCTGCCAAAGTCGCTTCGATGCTTTCAGAAGCTGTTTTTTGCGTCGGAACATCAAACTTCACAGCAACCAAAGTTTTCTCCCAAGAAATCTCTAAATTACCAGAATCATTGGTGATATTATTTACCGCAATTGACAAAGTTTCCACATTTCTGTTCAAGTTTTCAGGTTTTGCAGACGTCTTTAAAACGATTTTGCTCTCACTCCAATCTTCTGGCAATCCCCATGCATTCGTGTCTTTGTAGAAAATTACATCCCAAGAATCCGCTCTTGGAATCGAGTATAAGCCATAACTTCCTTTAGGCAAATCTTTTCCCCCGATTTTCACATCTTCGCTAAAAGTAACCACAGTATTTCCGTTAGCACCGGTTCTCCATAGTTTCCCAAAAGGAACCAAATCGCCAAAAACCGCTCTTCCTTTTGCACTTGGACGAGAATAATCAACGTGAACATCTGTTAAGCCAACTACTTGATGCACATCAGCTTTCGGACTCGCTTGTGGTGTTTTAACCTGAGATTGAGCACTCAAAGTCATTAAAAGCAAACCCGTTGCGATAATTATCTTTTTCATAAATTGAATAGTTTTTGTTTAATTGACTGCGAATTTAATAATTTCAATTGAGTTTTTAGTTAAATAAAACTTACTAAAAAGATTATATTTGTTTAACTTTATACGAATTACATTAAACAATTTTGTATTTTTACTTCTATGAAATTATATTCAATACATACAAAGCAAAATCTTCCAGTTTCGTTAGAAGAAGCTTGGAATTTTATTGCAAATCCCAAAAATCTAGAAGTAATTACTCCGAAATCCATGGGTTTCAAAACTCTTTCTGGAGATGAAAAAGAAATGTTTGCGGGTCAAATAATCCATTATCACATCACACCTTTATTCGGAATAAAATTGCAATGGGTAACTGAAATTACGCACGTTCAAGACAAAAAATTCTTTGTAGACGAACAGCGTTTCGGACCTTATGCTTTCTGGCATCACAAGCATTTTTTAAAGGAAATTCCGGGTGGCGTGGAGATGGAAGATATTGTACATTATAAAGTGCCGATGGGAATTTTAGGACAAATGGTGCATCCTTTTTTGGTCAAGCCAAAGTTGGACGAAATATTTGCTTTCAGACAGAAGAAATTGGTTGAACTTTTTGGAGATTTTAAATAAAATTAAATGAAAAATATACTATTCATCGGAGGTTCGACGGGAATTGGTTTTGCGTCAATAAAAAAATTACAACTTGATAATAACGTTTTTGTAGCTTCTCGAACAAAAGAAAATTTATCAGATTTAGAAATCACTCATATTCCATTTGATTTAAAAGGAGAAACGTTTGACATTTCAGTACTTCCCGAAGTAATTGACGGATTTGTATATTGTCCGGGAACTATAAATTTGAAACCGTTTAGGTCGTTGAAAGTTGAAAATTTCCAAGATGATTTCGAGATAAATTTTTTAGGAATGATTAAAATAGTGCAACAAATTCTTCCAAAGTTATTAAATTCAAAACATGCAAGCGTTGTACTTTTTAGTTCGGTTGCTGCAAAAAACGGTTTGCCATTTCACACCAGCATTGCCGCTTCAAAAGGTGCGATTGAAGGTTTCGCAAAAGCTTTTGCTGCAGAATATGCTCCTAAAATTAGATTAAATGTCATTGCTCCTTCTTTGACAGAAACGCCTCTTTCTGAAAAACTTCTAAATTCTGATTTGAAAAAAGAAAAATCTGCAGAAAGACATCCGCTAAAAAGAATTGGGCAACCTGAAGATATTTCTTCAATGGTTAATTTTATTTTAAGTGATGAATCATCGTGGGTCACTGGGCAAGTTTTGAACGTTGATGGTGGGATTTCTACATTAAATACAAATTAAGAATGAATATATTTTGGTTTAGAAGAGATTTAAGATTAGAAGATAATTGCGGGCTTTTTGAAGCGCTTTCTAATGGAGAAACACTTCCTGTATTTATTTTCGACCCTAATATTTTGGCCGAACTTCCGAAGGATGACGCACGCGTGAATTTGATTTGTGAGTTATTGGAAAAAATTCAGAATCAACTGAAAGCAGAAAAAAAATCGCTTGCGGTTTTCCACGATGAGCCTGAAAAAGTCTTTAAAAAACTTAGTAAAGAACATAAAATCAAAGCCGTTTTTACCAATCACGATTATGAACCGTATGCAAAAAAACGCGATTTAGAAATTGAAAAACTATTAAAATCAAATGACATTTCGTTTCACGCTTTTAAAGACCAAGTGATTTTTGAAAAAGACGAAATCGTGAAAGACGATGGAAAACCTTATGTAGTCTACACTCCTTTCTCAAAAAAATGGAAAGAGAAATTTTCTGAAAAAAGTGTCAGACAGCATCATTCTGAAAAAAAATTAGACCAAATTGCCACTCACAATTATCCTTTTTTAAGTTTAGATGATATTGGTTTTAAGAACTCAGAGATTAAAGTGGAAGATTTTGATGTCTCCAAAAAAATCATAGAAAATTATAAAGAAACCAGAGATTTTCCAAGTGTTGACGGAACTTCACATTTGAGTCCGCATTTGCGTTTTGGTTCTGTAAGTATTCGTCAAATTGCTAAAAAAGCTTCCGAATTTAAGCAGGAAACGTTCCTTAATGAATTGATTTGGCGTGAATTTTTTATGCAAATCTTGTGGCATTTCCCCAATACCGTGACCGAAAGTTTCCGTCCAAAATATGACAATATCAAATGGCGCAACAATGAAAAGGAATTCAAGAGTTGGTGCGAAGGAAAAACCGGATATCCAATCGTTGATGCCGGAATGCGTCAATTAAACGAAACCGGAAATATGCATAATCGTGTGAGAATGGTGGTTGCGAGCTTTTTGTGCAAACATTTGTTAATCGATTGGCGTTGGGGCGAAGCTTATTTTGCAGAGAAACTCTTGGATTATGAACAATCCAGCAACATTGGAAACTGGCAATGGGCAGCAGGAAGTGGTGTCGACGCCGCGCCTTATTTCAGAATTTTTAATCCGAGTGAGCAAGTGAAAAAGTTCGACAAAGATTTTAAATACATCAAAAAATGGGTTCCTGAGTTTCAAGAAATTGATTACAAACCGATTGTAGATCACAAAGAAGCCAGAGAAAGATGTTTGAAAGTTTATAAGGAAGCGGTGGCGTGAAATTAGCGACGAATTCAAGAATTTTCAAAAACAATTCGTGAATTCGTGGCTAAAAAACTTTATAAATTTATACTCTTCATCTTCTCAAAATCCAAATCCTTATAATCATAAATTATTACATCAGCCAAGGATTGATCTTGAGAATCAACGCCTTCACTTTTATAAGCAATACAAAAAAATCCAGCCGCTTTTGCGGCTTTGATTCCGTTTGTGCTGTCTTCAATGATGACACATTCTTCGATTGGAGCTTTTGAATACGAAGCCGCTTTGATAAAAATTGCTGGATTTGGTTTTGATTCTGGAAAATCATTGCCACTTACTTTGTGCGTAAAATATTGATTTAGGTCAAAACGCTCAAAAACTTTGTCAATAATTTCCATTTCTGAAGAAGAAGCTACTATTAATTGTACTCCGTTTTTGTACAAATTAATGATCAAATCTTTCACTCCCGGCATTAATTCAAGGTCTTCTTTTTTGTCAAAAGCATCAATAAAAAGATTATTTTTTGCTAAAATCAAATCTTCAATTTCTTGTTGCAATTCAAATCTGTCCTTCAATTTTTGGTAAATCATTTTATTGGAATTACCTGTAAATGTGGCAAATATATCGTCTGTTACTTCAATATTTAAATCTTTATAATGTACCAAACTGACTTCGTGATGCAATGGCTCACTGTTGACCAGCACGCCATCCATATCGAAAATTACGGTCTTAACCATGGGGAAATTCTATTTTAAATTCTTAATTTTTTCGGCTGATAGTTCGTTGAAATGATTGATAATCAAATCGGCTTTTGACAAATCTTGCAATTTTGAATGCTCGCTGTTGTAACCCACGCAGAAAATATCCGCAGAAACTGCTGCTTGAATTCCGTTGGCAGAATCTTCAATCACGATACACTCGTTTTTTGGCGCCATAGACAACGACGCAGCGTGTTCAAAAATCGCAGGATGTGGTTTTGATTTCGGAAAATCCTCGCCACTCACAATATCAGAAAAATATTGGTGCAAGTGAAAACGCTTGAAAACACGATCAATTGTAACCTTTGAAGCAGAAGAAGCCACAATCAATTGGATTCCGTTTTGGTATAAATCTTTAATCAAATTTTCAACTCCGTCAAGCAAATGCAAATCTTCTTTGGTATCAAATGCATCATTGAAAATGTTTCTTTTTCTTTGGATCAAATTCTCCACTTCGTGCTCTAAATTGAAAATATCTTTCAGCTTTTGGAACACATTTCGAGTCGAATTTCCTGTGAAAGTAGCAAACATTTCATCAGTTACCGGAATATTCAATTCATCAAAATGGTGAAAATAAGCGTATCTGTGAACTGGTTCTGTGTCAACGATCACGCCGTCCATATCAAAAATTACTGTTTTAATCATTGTGTTGTGTTTATTGTAGTTGCGTTTTTAAATTAGTTCATTGAAAATATATTTCTCATCATATTCAACATCAAACTTCTTTAAGATTTCTAAATATTCTTCCCTAAATGTCTTCTTTTGATGGTGAATTTCTTGATTTTCAATATACTTAATAACATCGCTTATCTGAGATTTACTGTATGAAAATGCCCCAAATCCTTCTTGCCATTGAAAATGTCCATTGACAAACTTATTTTCATTAATCCATTTTGAAGATGATTGCTTCACATCTTTCATTAAATCTGACATTGATTGTGTCGCCCTAAATCCGATTAAAATATGGATATGGTCAGGCATTCCCCCAATTGCCAAAAGTTTATGGTCATTATTTTTGATAATCCCAGTTATGTATTTGTATAACGAAATTTTAAAATTCTCATTTATTAATCCGTTACGAAATTTTACAGCGAATACAAAATGAATGTGAATTTGTGTGTATGTGTTTGGCATAATATATAGTCCCTACGGGACATTTTTGATTGGTCTAAATTTATTTTTTCTACCGATATTTAATTCCTACGGAATTTATCAATGTTGAAGATATTTTTTATTTAAACAATCCTTACGGACATTTTTGGTTGGCGTAAATTTATTTTTTCACCGATATTTTATTACTCCAGATTGACTTTGTTTAAGAAGCTACTTTTGGTAAAATATTTGAGATAAGATTGAAGGTTCTCAAAGATATTCCGTAGGAATTAAATATCGGTAGCAAAACATTGCCGTCCAAAATGTTTTGTCCCGTAGGGACTATACTATTTATTCAAAATATGTCTAATCACCGTTTCCGCAGCGTAAAGCCCAAAAAGCCCCGGCATATAACTGTTTGTTCCATAAAATGATTTCTTGTAATTCTTTCCGTCGGTTGTTTTTAAACTCGATTCATCTTGAATTTCTGAAGAAAAAACAACTTTCACGCCTTTATCAATTTTCACTTCTTTCAAGCGTTTTTTGATGGCTTTCGCTAAGAAACAGTTTTGGGTTTTGCTAATGTCGGCCACTTTTACTTTTGACGCTTCCATTTTTCCGCCAGCGCCCATACTGCTGATAATTTTTACTTTTTTACGCTTTGCGGCGATAATCAAATTTAATTTTGGAGTTACGCTATCTATGCAATCCATCACAAAATCAAATTCGTCAGAAACAATTTCAAAAGCTCTTTCTGGCGATAAAAACTCTTTTACTTTTGTCAATTTTAATTCTGGATTTATATCCAAAAGACGGTTTCCAACAACGTCAATTTTTGGTTCTCCAACAGTTGAATGCAACGCTGGCAATTGTCGGTTAATGTTTGTAATATCAACAACATCGCCATCAACAATCGTCATTTTTCCAACTCCGGCTCTTGCGATAAATTCGGCTGCAAACGAACCAACTCCACCTACTCCAACAATCAAAATGTTTGCGTTTTTTAATTTTTCTAAGCCTTCTTTTTTGAACAACAATTCGGCTCTTTCAGTCCATTCTGCCATAATCTTACATTTTATTTTTCAGAAAAAATGCTTCTGAAATTAGTTTCAACAATATCTTTTAAATCTTTTATTTCTAAGTTTTTATACCTCGAAGCAACTTCATAAACTTCTTGGATTTTTTCTTCAACGGTATCTGTTTCTAGCAAAAATCTATCGTTTGGAATACTTTTAAAAACTGACTCTAATTCGGGATTTCTAAGCAAATATTTTCCAAAAGAAAGATAAAATCCGTTGTCTAAAAGCTGTTTTGCCAGTTCTTGTTTCTTTGAAAATCCGTGGATAATCATTGGAACTGAAATTTTCAAATCGGTTTTTATCTTGATTAATTCTTGGAAAGAAGCCACGCAGTGAATTACTACTGGTTTTTTAAATTTTTCGGCCAAAGCCAAATGTTTTTTGAAAACTTCTTCCTGTAAATCAAACGGAATTTCAATTCTTTTGTCCAAACCGCACTCTCCGATAGCCAAACAATTTTCGTCAGAAAGCTTTCCTTCAATTATTTTCAAATCTTCTTCCAAACGATTTTCCACGATGTACCAAGGATGAATTCCGATAGAATAATTTGGAATCGAAGCATCAAATTCTTGCGGATATTGATTGACCAATTCAAAAATATCGGGTTCGTTCGTGGCTTTATGTGTGTGAAGATTGTAGTACAAAATTTATTTTTTGAATTTCTTTACGCCCGCTTTTATTTCAATTGCCAAATCATTTTCTTGTGGTGGAATTGGGCACGAATATTTATGATTGTAAGCACAATAAGGATTGTAAGCGGTATTAAAATCAATCGGAATCAACTCTCCTTCAGGAATTTCTAAGTCAACATATCTTCCGCCTCCATAACTTTCAGCGCCCGAAGTCAAATCGGTAAACGGCAAAAACAAGCTGTTTTTATACTTTTCGATTTTCTTCAAATCCTGGCTTTGGTAAATATTTAATTTGAAAGATTTTCCGTCGATTGAAAAATGTGCTTCTCCATATTTAACGTAAACTGGTTTTCGAGTTGTCGTTGTGGGCATTTCAAAAGGTTTTTCGTCAGGCGTTCTCACGAATTTTGCCAAAACAAAAAAGTTTTCATTTGCTGGATAAAAATCTAGCGACTTGAATTTCTTTAGGTCTTTTTCTAAAAGCGGACTTTCTTTCGCGTCAGCATATTCTGAATTGATTTGCTTTTGAAACGCGATTACCGAATCTTTTACGAAACTATTTTGTCCAAAAGAAATTGAAAATGTGAGCAAAAACAAGATATTTAGAAGCGTCTTCATCGTTTTTAATTTATGCAAAAATAAGCAAAATTATCCGTTTTCCTTTATCAAAAAAGCCTTACAATCTTTGTAACTTTGTTTCAAAATTCACAAATCAATGCTTCAAAAAGCTTTCAAACGTTATATCGATTCGTTCAGAGGTTTCACAAAAGAAATCTGGATTTTGACGCTGATCACCTTTATTAATCGCGCCGGAACGATGGTTTTGCCGTTTCTTTCTAAATATTTGAAAGAAGATTTGCATTTTTCTTATGGCGAAGTTGGTTGGATAATGGTTTGTTTCGGATTTGGTTCCATGATCGGATCTTGGCTTGGCGGAAAACTTTCTGATAAAATCGGATTTTATAAGATAATGATTTTCAGCTTATTTACCAGTGGCGTTTTAATTTTTTGCATTCAGTTCATCACTTCATTTATCGGATTATGTTTGGGAATGTTCGTCGTGATGATCATCGCAGATATGTTTCGGCCGGCGATGTATGTTTCGGCCGGCGATGTATGTTTCGCTTGGCGCGTACGCAAAACCCGAAAACAGAACACGTGCTTTTACATTGGTTCGTTTGGCGGTGAATCTTGGTTTTGCAGCGGGACCGGCTTTGGGAGGCTTGATTATTATGGGAATTGGATACAAAGGATTGTTCTGGATTGACGGTTTATCGTGTGTCACAGCTATTTTAATCTTCGGATTATTGGTCAAGGAAAAGAAAAAATCACCTTATGAAGATCATCAAAATTTTGAAGAAGCCGTTGTAAAATCGGTTTTTAAAGACACTCCGTTTTGGGTTTTTCTATTGGGAAGTTATTTGACAGCAATGGTTTTCTTCCAATTATTTACGACTTTGCCTTTGTATCAATCTGAATGGTATCATCTTACAGAATTTCAAACCGGATTATTGATGTCGATGAACGGACTGATTATTTTCTTTCTGGAAATGCCGATGGTGAATTATTTTGAACGTAAAAGCGTGAATAAATTGAAAATCATACTTTGGGGAACATTTCTTTTGAGCTTAAGCTATTTTAGTTTACTGATAAATGTTTGGTCCGGAATTTTAATTATAGGAATGCTTCTGATCACCTTTGGAGAAATGCTGAACTTTCCGTTTTCAAATACTTTTGCGATGAGCCGTGCTCCAAAAGGTCACGAAGGTCGATATATGGCGCTTTACACGATGAGTTTTAGTCTTGCTCACATCACCAGCGCCAAACTTGGAATGGAAATTATCGCGCGTTTTGGTTATCAGACCAATTGGCTCGTTATGGGAATTATGGGACTCGTTGCTTGTTTCAGTTTCATTTATTTAAATCGAATGCTACTTAGGATTGACTACACATTCATCTATAAATCAGACAAATAATTTATCTAACTAAAAATTTAGTTTAAAAACTATAAAAATAGTTTGCAAACTAAAAATATAGTTGTAGGTTTGTATTGTTAAAGTTAGTTCTATAGAAAAACTTTGGATGTCAGTTATCTATTCTGAAGTTTTTCTATTAAAAATCAAAATACAAAAATGCAAAAGTTAACAAATAAGGAAGAAGAGATTATGCAGATTTTATGGAAACTTGAAAAAGCGTTCGTAAAAGAAATTATGGCCGAAATTAAGGAAGATCAACCGCATTATAATACGCTTTCCACCATCGTTCGCATACTTGAAGAGAAAGGTTTTGTGGCGCACAATGCATTTGGAAATTCACATCAATATTATCCAATTGTGGCGATGGAAGATTACAGGAAACGTTTTATGACCACGGCCATCAATAATTATTTTGATAGTTCTTATAAAAATTTAGTGTCCTTTTTTGCCGAAGAAGAAAAAATTTCTGCCGATGAATTACGTGAGATTTTAGACATGATCGAAAACAAAAAATAATATGGAAAATTTTGCACTATATTTAGGAAAAGTATCTGTTTTGCTGACCATTTTCTTTTTGGCTTACTTCTTTTTACTGCGAAAAGAAACATTTTTTAACGCCAATAGATGGTACCTTTTATCAGGAATTTTGACTTCAATTGTTTTGCCTTTTATTTTATTTAAAAAAGTAATTTTGGTAGAACCGATTGTTAGCCAATTTGTTCCAAAGCAAAACAATATGGTGTATCAACCTATTACTTCTTCGGCTGAACCTGCGTTTGAAATCAATTGGTTTTATGTTCTTGTCGGAATCTACTCCATCGGAATGCTTTTCTTTTTGTCGAAGTTTTTGAAAGACTTAATTGCATTATCAAAAATTTTAAAGAATCAAAAAATTCAGGAATTTGAACGATTTAAACTTTTGGATACCACTAAAATACAATTGCCTTTTTCTTTTTTTAATTACATTGTTTTTAATTCAAGCCAATTTAAACAAGTGGAATTAGAAAATATTTTGGAACACGAAAAAGTTCACAGCGCGCAATATCATTCGGCTGATATGATTTTAAGCCAATTGTTTTGCATCGTATTTTGGTTTAATCCTTTTGCTTGGTTTCATAAAAAAGCAATCGCCCAAAATTTAGAATTTATTGCAGATTCTCAGGCGTTAAAAGCTGTTCCAGACCGAATAATTTATCAAAAAACATTATTAAAAGTAAGTGCGCCTCATCAATGCATTCCAATCACTAATCATTTTTTTCAATCATTAATCAAAAAACGAATCGTTATGTTAAACAAAAATCAATCAAAAAAGAGAAATTCATTGAAGTATTTGGCAATTTTGCCGTTGCTAACCATTTTTATGTTGCAATTTCAAGTGAAAACTGTGGCGCAAGAAAAACCACGCACCGATCAAAAAAACAATTTTGATACCGAAATTGTTATCGACAAAAATTCAACCGATGCAGATTTAAAACAAAAAGCTGAAGAACTTAAAAAAGAAGGAGTTACGTTGAAATTTTCGAAAGTAAAGAGAAATTCAAAAAACGAAATTGTCGCGATTAAAACCGTTTATGAAGATAAAAAAGGAAATTCTTCTGAAAATTATCAAAAAAGTGACAGTCCCATTACGCCTTTTAAAATTAGCGCAAGCTCGAATTCAATTTCGATTTCAAGCGTGGGTTCATCGGTATATGAAAATCCAAGAAGTGCGAGTACAGTAACTTCTAAAATGCAGGTGTCTCAAGGGGAAATGCCAGTTCCTCCGGTGCCACCAACCATGCCACAAATGCCGGCGATGCCAAATATTGGAAACATTCCGGTTCCTGCTGCGCCAGTTATGCCTCCTGCTCCAATCGCGCCAAGCGTAGCTTATGACGAAAAAAATAAAGATTGGAAAAAATTTGAGGAACAAATGAAACAATTTGAAATTCAAATGAAATCTAAAGAAGGTGAATTTGCCAAATTTGAGAAAGAAATGGAAAAATATGGAGAGCAAATGGAAAAAGCATTTACTCCAGAATTTGAAAAGCAAATGGCAGATTTTGAGAAAAAAATGGAAAAATTTGAAGCTGAAATGGAAGCTTATCAAGAAAAAATGCAAGCGCAAGGATCCAATTAATATCTTTATAAAATTAAAAAGGCTGTCTAAAATGACAGCCTTTTTTTGTATCTTTAAAATAAAACCAGCGATTATGTTCAAATTATTAGCAAAATTAAATAAATGGCTTTTGCCAAATTACACCAAAGAACAGCTTGATTTAGCCAAAGCCACAAAGTTTCAAAAAGCAATTATTGCCTGGAAATATTTTGTGACCACAAGAGCTTTGGACTAATATTTTAGCGGAGAATACACTTGATATTCGCCGATCTTTTCTTTCCCTTTCAAGAAAGTAAGCTCCATTATAAAATTGCACTGCACGATTTCGCCACCTAATTTTTCTACCAATTCACAAACTGCTTTTGCGGTTCCTCCGGTTGCTAACACATCATCGTGGATTAAAACCTTATCACCTTTTTGAATCGCGTCTGTGTGGATTTCTAAAGTATCTGTACCATATTCTAAATCATAAGTTGCAGATATTGTTGTAAACGGAAGTTTTTTTGGTTTCCTTACCGGCACAAAACCTGCATTTAATTTCTGCGCAAGCAATGTTCCGAAAAAGAAACCTCTGCTTTCCACTCCCACTACTTTGTCAATTTTTTTGCCGTTTACACCTTTTAGCAACAATTCAAGGCATTCTTCGGTGGCTTTTGGGTCTGCCAAAAGTGGTGTTATATCTTTAAAACCTATTTCTGGTTTCGGAAAATCCTGAATATCACGGATGTAGTTTTCTATTGACATTTTTTTTGAAATTTTATTGTATTTAGGCTTGCAAATTACACATTTATCTTTATATTTGCACCCGCAATAAGGTTATGTTATTTACGAATTCATAACTTAAAGCATGGCCTCGTGGCGCAACTGAATAGCGCACTTGATTACGGCTCAAGAGGTTACTGGTTTGAATCCAGTCGAGGTCACAACTTAAACCGCAGAATATTGTTTTTCAATAGTTTGCGGTTTTTTATTTGCCAATAATTCAGATTTCAAAAGTTTTAGAGCATAAAAAAATCCCAACCTTTTGAGTTGGGATCTTTTCAATTATAACAAGAAAAATTATTTTAGTTCAAACTTTACTTTGCTTTTGATATCTGCGGAAGAAGCGCCAACGATTGCCTCAAAATCTCCCGGTTCAGCAACCCAGTCGTGTTTTTTATCATCAAAAAAGCTTAAATCTTTTTTATCGATCGTGAACGTTACTGTTTTCTCTTCTCCTGCTTTTAACGCTACTTTTTCAAAACCTTTTAGCTCTTTAATTGGCCTTGGCAACGAAGATTTTAAATCAGAAATATATAATTGTACCACTTCTGAACCATCACGTTTTCCAGAGTTTTTCACTTTTACGCTAAAAGTAATGTTATCAGAAGCATTCATCTGGGTTTTGTCTGCTGAAACTTTGCCATATTCAAAAGTTGTGTAGCTCAGTCCGTGGCCAAAAGGGAATAATGGCGTGATTTTCTTCATTTCAGCCCATCTGTAACCTACAAAAATACCTTCTGAATAATTTACATCTTTGCTTCCCGGAAACTCTCCGATGGCATGCGCTCCGTTATCTTCCAATTTCGCAGGAAATGTAAATGTCAACTTCCCTGAAGGATTTACATCTCCGACCAAAACAGAAGCCAACGCATTTCCACCTTCCGTACCTAAAAACCAACCTTGAACAATTCCCGGAACTTGTTTTATCCACGGCATCGCCACAGCATTTCCAGAAATATTTACAAAAACCAAATTCTTATTTACCTTTACTAAATCTGTAATTAATTGGTCTTGATTATAAGGAAGTCCTAATGATTTTCTATCGTGACCTTCGCTATCTTGGTAATCGCTTTTGTTCAAACCTCCAACAAAAATCACGATATCAGCGTCTTTTGCTACTTTTAAAGCTTCTGCTCTTAATTCTTCAGCCGAACGTTTTTCTGCTAAATTTTGTCCAGAATTTACGCCGTTGTAATCCGTTGAAGCGTCTCCAACATAACCTCTTGCATAAACCACTTCTGCCTCTTTCCCTATTCTATTTTTCAATCCGTCAAGCGGAGAAATTTCATATTTTGCCTTAAGCGACGAACTTCCGCCGCCAACAGTCATCATCTTAATTGCATTTTCACCTATAACTGCAATTTTCTTAGATTTTGATAAATTAATCGGAAGAATATTATTGTTGTTTTGCAATAAAACGATTCCTTCTTCAGCAATTTTTCTTCCGGCCAAGGCGTGCTCTTCTGTTCCAAATGAACCAGCTGGTCTGTCTTTTGCCATCGTTGTCAAGAAAGAAAGACGCAAAACACGACGCACTTTATCGTCTAATTCTTTTGTTCCTACTTCTCCAGATTTGATTAAATTCAAATAAGGCTGTGCCAAGAAATAGCTGTCGTAAGCATTTTTAGAACCTTTTGAAAGTCCGTCAGTCCAAGTTCCAAACTCCAAATCCATTCCGTTGAAAATCGCTTCTTTTGTATTGTTTACGCCTCCCCAATCAGCAATTACAGTTCCTTCAAAAGCCCATTCGCCTTTTAAGATATTGTTCAACAAATATTCGTTATGGCAAGCTTGTTGGCCTTTATATCGATTGTAAGCCCCCATGATTGTCCAAGTATTTCCTTCTTGAACGGCGGCTTTAAATGCCGGAAGATAAATTTCATAAAGTGCGCGGTCGTCAACGACCACATTCACAGTATGACGGTTTGTTTCTTGGTTATTCAAGGCAAAATGCTTAACGCACGCAGCAACTCCGTTTGACTGAACACCCTGAATATAAGGAACCACCATTTTCGAAGTCAAAAACGGATCTTCGCCCATATATTCAAAATTTCTTCCGTTTAATGGCGAACGATAAATATTTACGCCTGGTCCCAAAAGCACATTTTTATTTCTATATCGCGCTTCTTCACCGATAGATTGCCCATAAAGTAAGCTCATATCTTTGTTCCAAGTGGCAGAAAGTGCCGTCAATGCTGGAAATGCAATGCAAGAATCGTTTGTCCAATTGGCTTGATCCCATTCATCCCACAATGTTTCTGGACGAATTCCGTGTGGACCGTCAGTCATCCAGTTTTCTGGAATTCCCAATCTTGGAACACCCGGCGAACTAAATTTTGACTGCGCGTGAATCATCGCAATTTTTTCTTCAAGCGTCATTTTAGAAAGTGCATCTTCCACACGCTCTTTAAGAGGTTTTGTATTGTCTAAATAAACGGCGACCTTCTTTTGTGCGTTCACTGAAAACGAAAAAGAAAGGACGGCGACAGCAATTGAAATGCTATTTTTGAACATATTTTTGGGTTTTAATTTTGGATATTTTGTAGTTATTCGAATTGTAAAACTATAACGATATAGTGGTTTTAATACTTGTAACACAAAAAAAGTAGCGACTGAAAATTACAAATTACTTATTTACAATATGTTAGATAAATATTTAATACAAAAAAAGTAGTGCTTTAAAATAAAATTAGAACGTTTTTCCGGGAATTATTCCGATTTTTGAAACCATTTCTTCAAATTCATCTCTTGAAACAACGGCCTTATTTCGGGTTTTTGTTCTGTAATTGTAAATTGTACTTAATGAATATCGAAGAAATGCTGCAATTTTTACGCTGTCAGTAATTCCTAGTCTTATCAAAGCAAAAATGCGAAGTTCCGTATTTAATAATTCGCCTTGCTTTAAAATTACCTGTTCATCTTTTATCAATAAGGAATTAAAATCTCTGACAAAAGTTGGATACAAATTAAGGAAAATTGAATCGAAATTTTTGTAAAGTTCTTCCAATTCTGTATCCACAACAGTCGTTGATTTCAACATTTTAAACAATTCTTCCAACTGTTTTTCAGAAGCTTTTTTATTAAGCGATTTTCTATAATTTTCAAGCTTGTTGATGTACGTCGAACACATATCAAAAAAGTGTGCAATATATTCTTCTTTGACGCGATTTGACTCTGATAATTGGTTGTTTCGGTCGTTAAGCAAATCATTGTTTTGAATAATATTGCTATTTAATTCAGCTAATTTTTGACTATTCAGATGTAATTCTTCCTTGATTTTTGAAACCTTTTTCATCTGATGATATACGTAAACAATGGCAATTATCAGCAATAAAGACAAAATACTGATCAATATTAAGTACAACTGAAGTTGCTCTTTTCGCTTAGATTCTTTGTCTAAATAAGTGGTATTTATAATTGAATATAGTTCAGAAATCTGTAAAGTCCTGAATTTTACATTGCAAAAAATAGCGTCTTCAATAGCCGATTTTGTGAAGCGATACGCATTGTCGATATCGCCTGTTTCATAATAAATCAAAGCCAAATTCTGAACCGAAGCATTGTCTTTAATTGAATTTTCAATATCTGTAATTGCAGAAAGCATATAATATTCTCTTTCTAATTTGGCATCGCCGTTAATCTTATAAGTCTGCCCAATCAAATAAGCAATCATCGCAAAATCTTGGTCTCTTTTCCGTGATTCTGAAGCTAATTGCAGCAACTCTTTTTGCGCAATTGAAACAGCTCCGGCTTCGATATTTTTCTGAGCTAAATTAATTTTATATTTAACCGAATAAGGTTCTAAAACCGAAAGTAGTGAATCTCGGTAGGAAGAAATTTGCTTGATGAATTGGCCGTTGTAAGTGCTTGTGGAATAATGTTCTAAAAATTGACCATATGTTTCATAATATAATGGAAGAATATCTTTTTGGAGTTTCTTTGAATCAATGCCCTTCAAAATTCGCTCACATTCTAAATATTTTCCTGACGAAGAAAACAAATTTGCAAGTTGCAATTGCGCCAAATTAATTAACTTTTTATCTTTTAAAATTTCCGCAATTCTCTTATTTTTCTTTACATAGTAAATCGCAGAATCGACTTTAAACTTTCTGTATTCTGAAAATAAATTCTTGTTGCAATCATATTCTTGCAACAATGACATTTCGCCAGAAAGCATTTTTTTTAAGCGAGAAATACGTTTTTCTTTGTTCTTATCATACTGCGATTTGTGTTTCATCGCATAATTTAATTCTTTAAAAATAGAATCTGTGCTTCCATAAGTGGAAACAGTTGCTATCAGAATTAGGAAAAACATTACTCTTTTCAACGCTTTTAAAATTTACTGCCACAAATATAACAAACGGAAAATGATTATTTTTATAATGTGATGCAACCATTTCATTTTTAAAATCGTCTATGTCAATAGAAGGCTTTTATTAAGTCTTAAAACCATTAAACGTAAAAAACATCATGAAAAAAATTTTATTTTTAGCACTATTCTTGCCAATGGTAAGTTTTGCACAAGAAGAAACCACAACAACGGAAGTTAAATCAGAAGTTCCGACAAATCGATTTACGGTTGCAGCAAATTATACTTTTTCAGATCCAAGTCAATTTGGATTGAGCTTTGAATACAAGAATAAAGACACAGAACACGACAGAAATACTTCAAAATTACTGAATCTTTCTTATGGTCAAATGAATTATGACAATAATTTTGTGGACGTTGACGGCGAAGGTTTTGTAATCGAATTAGGAAGCAGAACTTACATCCAAAAAGGAAAATGGGACGGTTTTTACGGCGAAAATTTTATTTCTTACGGAAATATAAAATTCGACGAACAGATTGGTTCTCTAGGAAAATTCGATGGAACGTATTCTTATTGGAGTATTTTTAACCCAAATGTAGGATATCGTTTTTTAGTTGGCGGAGTTAGCATCGACCCTTCAATTGGCGGCAACTGGAAATGGGAAGTGAAAGGAAAAGGCGATGTTGACAATAAAAATGTAGATAATTTTGTTTTCAGAGCTGGAATTAAAATTGGTTATAGTTTTTAAGTAAGCATTGTTTTTTTAAGGAAAAGGCACTAAATTTTAAAAATTTAGTGCCTTTTTTATTGGAGAAAATCAGTTCCTCAAATTACAGTTTCCTGATATAACTTCCATACAAGTCATTGAACTGATATCCTTTAATGATTCTGTCTTTGCTTAATTTATTGTATTCCACCAATCCCCAAAGCACAAATTCCTTGAAGAAATAAGTATCTTCTGGAGCCAAATCGGGTTGGTATTTTGCAATCAAAGCTCGCAACGGAATTACGGAATCTAGTTGCTGTTTGTATTCCAAATCAGTCGCGTCGTCTAATAATTCAAAACCGCTTTCGTTGAAAAACCAATCTACAATTTCTTTGTAAGGACTTTTGTCTTCTTCTCTTTCTAATTTTTCAATTTTCGGGAAATAATTTGGGAAGAAAGTTTTGATGGCATCGCCAATTAAATGCTGTGCTACCACTCCTGCTCCTTCTTGCTCGCCTTCATAAACTAATTCTACTTTTCCTGTAATTGCAGGAATAATTCCCATGAAATCAGAAAGTCGCAACGTTGTTTTTTCTTCGCCTGATTTTAAAGCTCTACGTTCAGCAGTACTTAATAAATTTTCAAAAGCTGTGATGCTCAATCTCGCACTCACACCACTTTTGTTATCGATAAATTCGCTTTCTCTGGCTTCAAAACTGATTTGTTCCAATAAATCTCTGGCGATTGACGGCACGTGAATGTAATCGCTTTGACGATTGTCCAAATTTGATTCTTGTTCTGTAATCGTTCTTGCAATTTCAATAGTTTCTGGGTAATGCGTCAAAATCTGAGAACCAATTCTGTCTTTCAACGGAGTGACAATGCTTCCGCGATTCGTATAATCTTCTGGATTTGCAGTGAAAACAAATTGCATATCTAACGGCATACGAAGTTTAAAACCTCTGATTTGAATGTCGCCTTCTTGCAAAATATTGAACAAAGCCACTTGAATTCTGGCTTGCAAGTCAGGCAATTCATTGATGACAAAAATACATCGGTTCGCTCTCGGAATCATCCCAAAGTGAATCACTCGGTCGTCCGCATACGATAATTTTAAATTCGAAGCCTTAATTGGGTCAACATCTCCAATCAAATCCGCCACCGTCACATCTGGCGTAGCTAGTTTTTCGAAGAATCTTTCGTCTCTGTAAATCCAAGAAATTGGCGTGTTGTCACCTTGTTCTGCAATCAAATCTTTTGCAAAGCGAGAAATTGGTTTTAACGGATCGTCGTTGATTTCTGAACCTGAAACAATTGGCATCCATTCGTCTAATAACGTGACCATTAATCTGGCCAATCTTGTTTTGGCTTGACCTCTTAATCCTAGTAAATTGATGTTGTGACGTGAAAGAATGGCACGTTCTAATTCTGGAATTACGGTATCTTCATAACCGTGAACACCTTGAAAAACGGTTTCTCCCGAAGTTATTTTTTTGCGAAGGTTATCTCTCAATTCGTCTTTGATGCTACGCGATTGGTACCCTGATTTTTTTAATTCGCCTAGTGTTTTTATATTTTCTGTGGTCATTGTTTTACTGTTATTTTTTATTTTTTTGAACCATTAAGAAATAGGTTCATTGGGTTATATTTATTTTTACTTTAATTGGGCTATTTTTTACCATATAAGGCATTTAAGTCCATCGTCACTTTTCTTTGTGGAGCTACTTTATGTGATGGCGCCCGTTCCTCGCAATGACGTTGCCACTGAAATCTGAACACTGCAAACTACTTCACCTTTTTTTTCCTATTCGTTTCATAATCTTCAAAAATCATTTCGCCCAAGCCTTTTAATCCGGTGTAAAATGCTTTTCCTTGGTTGGCTTCCGTGAATTGGTTGACAAATTTCTGAAGATATGGGTCGTTTGCAATCATAAAAGTAGTAATCGGGATGTGCAATTTTCGGGCTTGACCCGCCATATTGTAGCATTTATCTACGATATATTCGTCGAGGCCGTTGCTATTCATATAATATGAACCGTCGCGTTCCTTGACACAGCTTGGTTTTCCGTCGGTAATCATAAAAATCTGCTTGTTCGTGTTTCGCTTTCTTCGGAGCAAATCCATCGCTAATTCCAATCCTGCCACGGTATTTGTATGATACGGACCTACTTGCAAATACGGCAAATCTTTGATGGCAATCGGCCAAGCATCGTTTCCAAAAACCAAAATATCCAAAGTGTCTTTAGGATATCTTGTCGTTATTAATTCGGCCAAAGCCATTGCCACTTTTTTTGCCGGAGTGATTCTATCTTCGCCATACAAAATCATACTGTGGCTGATGTCAATCATCAAAACCGTACTCATTTGCGCCTTGAATTGCGAATCTTCCACAACCAAATCTTCTTCGGTCAGCTTAAAATTATCTACACCATTATTGATTTGCGCATTGCGAAGGCTTTCTGTCAACGAAATTCGCTCGAGACTGTCACCAAAATGATAATTTCGAAATTCTCCCGTGTGTTCATCGCCATTGCCTGAATGTTTTGTCTTGTGATTTCCAGAACCGCTTCGTTTTAAATTGCCGAAAATTTGGTCAAGTGCTTGCTGGCGAATCGCTCTTTCGGTTTTTGCCGTGATGGCCAAACCGCCCGTTCCGTCATCTTTAACTTCGTCTTTTATGTACCCTTTCTTTTTTAAATCTTCGATAAAATTATCGATGGTATAAGCCGAATCCGTTAATTTATATTCTTTGTCTAGTTCGCGAAGCCAGTCAATAGCTTCGTCCAAATCGCCTGAAGTGTGCGTGATCAATTCTTTGAAAATCTCGAAGAGTTTATCAAACGGAGACAAATTTGGAGCTTCATATTGCTTGAATAAAAAGCCTTTTCTTTTATTAGTTTCCATAGTCGTTAAAATTAAGACTTAATTGGATGTGATGGTTTTTAAGTGTTATTAATTTTTAGTTAAAGTCTGATATTTACTTTTTACCATATAAGACATTTAAGGTCATTTGAATTTCAATCATTGGTTTTTGAAATCTTTGATTTTTGCTTCCGCCTACTGCCTATTAACTTTTGCCTATTGCCTAAAAAAGAATAGCTTTGCACAAACTTCAAATTTCAATGACCGAATACATTCACGACCAAGATTATTTTGACAATGTTTACACCGAAGATGAATTTAATCTAAAGGAATTTGAGGTCTGCAATTTTACCGGGTGTGATTTTACAAGATGTAATTTCATTGGTGTGACTTTCACCGACTGCACTTTTACCAACTGCGATTTCAGTGATGCAAAAATCAATCACGTCGCCTTTAGAGGTGTGAATTTTATTGACTGTCAAGTTTTAGATGTCAATTTTTCAATGTGTGATAAATTGATTTTTGAGATTCATTTCAAGGATTGTATTCTGGATTTTGCCAAGTTTTATGACTTGAAAATGATTGGTACAAGTTTCACTAACTGCAGTATGATTGCCATTGATTTTATGAATACTGATTTGACCAATGTTTTGTTCGAAAATTGCAATTTGCACAAAGCAGTTTTTCAAAATACTATTGCCAACAAAGCTGATTTTACTACAAGCTATAATTTTTCTATCGACCCAGAAAAGAATAAAATCAAAAAAGCCAGCTTTTCACTAGCCGGCTTAAAAGGTTTGGTCGAAAAACACGAGTTGGTTATCCGTGGATAGACTCGCTTTTTCCATATTTTGCGATAACTGAGGCTTCAAATTCAAGCCATTCTCTCCAGCGTTTTTCTACATCGATTCCGGTTCCGTATTTTCTGGCGTAAGTGATGAAAGTCGTATAATGCGACGCTTCACTTTCCATCAAATCCCAGTAGAATTTTGACAATTCTTCGTCTTTAATATTTTCTGACAGCACTTTAAAACGCTCACAACTTCTGGCTTCAATCATTGCAGAAAACAACATTCTTTCCACAAATCCCGAAACTCGGCTTCCGGTGTTGCTTTGTTTCATGTATTTTGCCAATTCGCCTACGTATTCGTCTTTTCTTTCGCGACCTAAAGTTAGTCCGCGTTTTTTGATGATTTCGTGAACCATTTCAAAATGTTCGATTTCTTCTTTTGCCAAAGCCAACATGTCGGTCACCAAATCAGGATATTCTGAATTTATCGTGATAATCGTGATGGCATTTGAAGCCGCTTTCTGTTCGCACCAAGCGTGGTCTGTCAAAATTTCTTCAATGTTTTTTTCAACGATATTCACCCATCTTGGGTCGGTTGGCAATTGTAAGCGGAGCATTGACATAATGAATAATTTAGAGTGCAAATTTAAGGAATAGTTTCTAAGGTGCAAGTTGCTGAGGCGCTAAGTTTTTACAATAAAAAAGGAACCTCAGCTTTCGCCTGGTTCCCTTTTTACTAACTAACTCTAACAAAATTTACTTTGTTATCAATGCGATAACGTTTTTTGATTGATTTGCCTTTTGGCGTGATGATTGAAACTCTGGTTAATTTTCGTTCGATAAATTATAATTGTAATACGTGGCTGTGACTCCTTTTGGCAGGTATTTTTTTAATTTCTTTTGTACAGCTTCAGAAATTTCTTTGTCGTTTACTATTAATTTTGAATTGGACAGTTTGAAAGATAAATTTTCTGTGTTTTTGATGATTTTTTCTTTTAACAGTTCTGATATGATTTGATTATAAAGAATTTTTTCATTCGTGTCATTCTTTGAATCTAATTTAGAGCTCACTGAAATGTTTTGCTTACTAAGAATTTCAAGATCGATTTGAGATTGTATCAGCGCTTTTTGAACTTCTAATTTTTGCTGATCAGCTTCAATTTTTGCCTTCATCGCTTCCAATTTTTGCTTTTGCGAAGTCAGTTTTGAAAAGTCATTTTCATCTTCTCCTTCAGAACTTTCAAGCCTTTTTCTCATAAATGATTCTGTTCTTTTTTTTATTTCTTCGTGTCTATCTTTCCCTGCTTCTATTCTTGCCAATCGGCTTTCCTCTCTTGCTTTTGCACTTTCAGTTCCAGCAAATTCGCCTGTTTTTCTTCTTTCTTCATCCATCAGTCTTTCTCTTTCTCCTTCAGTTTTAGAACGTTCTCCTTGAATTTTAGCTTGTAAAAATTCTTTCTTAGCTCTTTCTGCTTCGATTTTTGCTAAACGCAATTCCTCTCTTGCTTGACGAGCCTCTTCTTTAACTTGTTCTAATTCTTCTGGAGAAAGTTTTGCTTCTGAAGTTGCTTTTTCAGCTTCTGCAACGGCAAGTTCTGCTTCTCGTCTAGCTTCTTCAGCTTCCATGTGTACAACCTCAGCGTCTGCAACAGCAACTTCAGCATTTGATTCTATTTCTGCCATTGCTTCTGCCTCTGCAACTTCTGCTTCCATCATAGCTTGTTCTTCAGCCGTAAGTTCGCCTTCTGCTGGAGGATTTTCTACGACAAATTCTTCTCCGTAAGCTACTTCTTCATTATTCTGCAAAGTCGCCGCTTTTGTGTTTGAACAAGCTACAGTAAATGATGCGATAATGATTATGCAAATGGATAAAAATGTTTTTTCGATTGAATTCAGCGACTTGTTATTATCGTAAATAATTCTTTTGGCGCGTTCAAGAAGCTGATTTTTGTTGCCTCCGAAACCTACTGCTAATTCGTTTTGTTTCATATTATATTCTTGAAATGAGACTAATGCGTGAATAAATTTTGATTTGTTTTTTGTGATTCCGACCGCAATATCATCACAGCAGTTTTCTCTTTCTTCCTTAATAATTGACGATACCCAAAGCACGCCCGGATTAAAAAAGAAAAAGATTTCTGCAAAACTTTGGATTAAGTTTATGAAATAATCTTTGCGACGGATGTGCGCCAATTCGTGTAACAAAATGGCTTCAATCTGGTCTTGTGGCAAGTTAGAAAGCAATCCGATTGGGATTAAAATGATTGGCTTGAAGAAACCTGTAACTGATGGAACCGAAACCAACTGCGATTCTAAAAGCACGATTTTCTTTTTGATTTTCAAAATTTTGCTTAATTCCAAAACTCTTTGAGCCCAATATTCTGGCACTTCTTGATTTCTATAATTTCTGATTCTGTAAATATTGCTCAGGCTTCTGAAGATTCCGAAGCATTTTATACTAAAAATCAAAAACCAAATGAATACAATTGTTTTAGAATTTTGGTTCAAAAAATCAATTCCAATTTGAAGATAATCTGGAGCTTCGCTTGCTGGCAAAAGGATTTCGTCTTGGTTAAAATCATCCATCACAATTAATTCTTCTGAAGAGATAAACATCGCATCACTTTGATATTCATAATTAAATGTAAATCCAACTGCAATCATAAAAGCTAGAAACAATACCGAGAGGATGCTGTAACGCAGGTTTGCCTTGGCTTTTTTGGTAAATAGGATAACCAATCCGGCGAAAATTGCCAGAATTAATCCTTGCCACAACGAGTGAAGAAGTGTCCAGGAAATTGCTTTCAAAATAGTTTCGTTTGGTAAAAGCATAATCGTGAAATTTGAGGTTTCTTATTTGTTTTCTAACTTGTCTAAAAGCGTTCTGATTTCGTCAATTTCTTCTTGCGACGTTTTTTTGTTTCCAAGCAATTGCATCATTAAGCTAGAGCTGGAACCGTTGTACATCGTGTCGACAAATTTTTCGAGCAGAAAACCTTTCGTTTTTTTCTCTTCGATTGCAGGACTATAAATGTGTTTCATATTCGTTTTGTCACTGATGAGCATTCCTTTTTCGGTCATAATCTGCATCAATTTTAAGGTCGAAGTATATTGCACGGCTCTTTTCTGCTCGTTGAGTTCGTCATTCACAAATCGCACTGTTGAAGGTCCGGACTTCCACAAGACTTGTAAAATTTCTAATTCTGATTTTGTTGGTTCTGATTGCATCCTCTTTACATTTTTAGTTCTTGAACAATTCAAAGGTAGGAAATTTTTCGTACGATTTAATTATTAGGTAGATTTTTTTTGAAAATAATTTAGAAAAAATAAAAAACCCTTGCGTTTACAAGGGTTCATTTTGAAAAAAATTATGTTTTATGTATTATTTTATTGGCCATAACCTCCTGCTTCCACAGTTACTTTTTGTAAATTTATTTCTTTATCACCACATTTTACTGCGAATTTTACACTTTTGTACATAAACTGTACTTTGGCAATGATGGTAACCTCAGCTTGAGGATTATCTTGAGTTGCTTTTTTGAAAGCTTCAACTATTTCTGTTTCGTCAAAAATGGCTTCGTTCCAATTATTTTTATAGTAGAACGTCACTGTTTTTGGTAAAGTTTGGTTTTTAAATTTGTTTGCCTCTTTTAAATCGAGTTTGTCTTCTTCACCATTTATATATTGAACGTGGGTATTTTTTGCCAATTTGTCTTCTTCCTTATAAAATTTCATATCAAAACGCCAATTATAACGTGTTCTATAAGTGTCCCACAAACCAAAAGGAATGCCGTTGTTTTTAAAATTCGCTTCTTGTTCAGCTGTAAATAGCGTCTTAAAACCATCTTCAAGAAATGCTTTTGTGTCTTTGTAAATTCCGGGTCTTCTCATGGTTTTATTGACATCTTCGGCTGTTTCGGTTGCTTGAAATCTTGCAACCTCAACTCTGTGAAAATCTCCCGTAAGAAAAACTACAACAGCGCCACCCGGCGCGACGCCCACAACGATATGTTGATATGTTTCGTGAACGGGTTGCTGACTCGCATT
Organism: Flavobacterium qiangtangense; assembly: GCF_042658345.1. Taxonomy (NCBI): domain Bacteria; kingdom Pseudomonadati; phylum Bacteroidota; class Flavobacteriia; order Flavobacteriales; family Flavobacteriaceae; genus Flavobacterium; species Flavobacterium qiangtangense. The sequence goes on along the minus strand of NZ_JBHSQB010000003.1, from coordinate 240,506 downwards.
GTCGATATTATAAAAACCTTCTTGAAATAACGCTAATATTTTGTCACTTGGAAGCGCACCTTCATCTAAAAACCATACTTTTTTCTCTGCATAACTCACCCATGTCAGCGAAAGCAACGAAGGAATTTGATTGCCGCCAGAACCGCCTTCTTGTCCATCAACATCCCAGCCGTCGTCTTCAATCCCATTATTTCTAAAAGCGGCGATAAAGTCTTTTTTGGTTGCCAAATAACCTGTAGTTATCTCAATTGGATAATCTTTTATGGATGTTACAGAACAGCTCCAGCTATAATTGGTTTTTGTTTTGTTATCGTCAGTTGGTGTTTTCATCGGTTCTTTTTTACAGGAAATTATTGCTAGACATATAAAAATCGTGCAAATAAGTTTTTTTATTTTTTTATCGGTTCTCATTTTGAGGGTTTTATGATATCTCTTATTCTGCCTTTTTCAGGTTTATTGACCAGCCCAACAACCGCATTGTAATGCAAATAATTATTTCTTAATCTTTTTAAATCGGCCTCAGGTATTTGGTATTTAATTTGTGCTGATGGACTTGCGATCACTTTATCAGCATAAGTTTCGAGATTGGCTTTTATGCGTTGCATTAATGCCAAATGGTCTGGAAAAATGTTTGGCGTAAAGTCATAATTTTTTATTGTAAAATTTCCGAATTCTAGCTTTTTTTCTTTAGCAAATTTCAACATCATGTGTAAAGGAATGTAACTATATTGATTGCTCACATAAGCTCGGCTAGAAACTAATTCGTGCGAATATCTGAAAGTTTCTTTTCCGGAAGAGTAAAAATTCGAGTTTATGTGGATTTGTTTATCTGTAAACCAACCTTCGTTGATTAAAGCTGTTCTAAATTGCTCTAATTTTGGTGAAATTTTTACAGTATCGTTTGTGTCATCTTTCGCCAAAACATGGCTTTCCTCTAAATCTTGTACTCTGACACCAGTTGGCAAACCTTCTGGTCTTCCTTCGACATAACTTCCGCCCACATCACAATGGACTCCTGGAATATTAAGTTCAATATGATTCTTTTTACGTGGTATTCTTGACAAACTGAAATTATATCTGTGTTCGTCGTCTGCCGTCATGTGAACGATGTGCTGCGCTTTTCCACTGATAGTATTGAGACCTAAATCGTCAACATCATTTCCTTGAATTACTCCGTGATGCGCCACGGTATCGTATAATCCAGCAAAACGGATGACGAGCCTGTCAATAGTTATTCCTTTTTCAGTAAGCAAATATCCAAATCTACCATTGGTTGGCATCATTTTTTTTCTGTATTTGCTATCTACTGGATTTCCGTTATCATCGACGGCCATTTCAATTCTCTGATCTCTTGTAGAATATGGTATTGGCTTAGATCCTGTGACTGGTCTTGCTTTATAAGCCGGTTTGCTTATTTCGTGTATAAAATGTCTTGCTGATGCCGCACCGCGACTAAACCCGAAAACGTCTATTGTTATGGTGCCTATTCGCTCTTTTGCTCCATCATCTATTTTAATTTTAGCAACGGTTTGCTCTACAGCCCTTTTTACCCGTTCCACAATACCGCTGGAACCCCAAGCTACTGCAGCGCCTAAACTATCATCTTTTTCATACTTTGAAACGTTTAATTTTTCATCACCAAGTGTGTTTGTCCCCATACCTTCGGTATAAATTTTAAATACCGTCTTGTCATTTTTTTCATAATTATCAAAAAGTATGGCTGGATTTGAAAGATCATTTTCATAACTGGTCTGTCCATACATATAATTATCGCCACTGGCAACATCTGTTTTCTTTGTAGCGTATATTTTTAAATGTTCACCATTATTGTATGTACTTGTATTTTCTGCTAATCGCTTTTTTTCCCAATTCGTTCTTGCCATCGTATCATAACGATTGTTCATGGTTCCATCAATAAAAACACCGATAATTAAGTTTTTAACTTTTCGGCTATCGGAAATATCTTTATCAACTTCGCCAACAATTGTGGGAATATTTGTAACCGGCGGATCAATAAGCTTTATTTTTTCATTTTTTACTTTCAATTGGGTTTTGTCATAAATTGTTGCGATATGACTATCATAAGTAACCTTTGCATAAAATTCATGCTCTGACTCATTTACATAATCTTGATCATCCAATACCTTTTTGAACACCTGAAGATTTGTAAAATATACGAAAGCATAACCATTTTTATTCACTTTGCTTGATGTGTAGGTTCCCATATTTCGAGAACTGTCGCCGTGGCCATCAGCTTTTTCATCCTCGTATATTGTCACGCTCAAAGTATCGCCAACCGGAATATGGCTGGTTTTTATGATGAGATAAATTCTGTCAAGGTAGCCGACGGTTCTGTTTACTACCTTTTGTCCATAATCATCTCGCCAATAAAGTTCAATTTTCGGATTTCCTCCTAATGTTCTTATTGTAGTCTGCGCTTTTATCGCGCTTTTTACAATGGCCTTTAGGCTGTAAGTTTGATTTCCTATTAAAAAATTAAAATTGCCTGTGGTATTTTTTGAGATTATTTTTTTGCCTTGAGATATTTCCCAAGTTGTGACATCCTTAGTCAATGACGATCTATCAATTGTGAAGTAATTTCTATTGGCCACTCGTGTGTTATCAATACCAACTATATTATTTTCAAAATTTATTGAATTTAAAATATAGCTGTATTTTTTATTGATTATCGGTCTTGTTTCGCCTAATATGTGCATAATCGTATTTTTTTACAAAACGTGTTCTACTTCTTCTTCGTCAAAATCATCAAAATTAAAACCGGGTAACATTTGGGCTATTACTTGCTTATCAGCATTTTCAATATTTTGTTGACTGATTTCAGCCGTTTGACCATGAAAAATAATCGAAATGCAGTCTGGCGCTCCAACTGGGCAAGTGGCTTTGCTATCTTCCAGAAGTGGATTACCATTGTTTTCTGAAATTTTTACGTTTTCATAAAAACCTTTCCATTCACTCACAACAACTTGACACGGATTATTATTCATCTTCGAGCAAGATCCAAAGGTATTTTTTTCAAAAGTTTTGCCAATATCCATGTGGGAAGCAATTAGCTTTTCAGCTCCTTTGCCATCATTTGTGTAGCGCTTGGTTTGCGTCAATACTTTCAATTTATCAGGAGCTTTACCAAACTGACATTGACAAGTGGCTCCTTGACAGACAAGATGTTTTTCGCTCATATCTCTTTATTTTTTATTAAAAACTTAATTTTCAAACAATTGAATAATTTCTATTTCAATTTTATTAACTGAATTTTTTGCAATCTTTAAATCAACGCTTCCGATAATTGATGATAAACTCTTAGTTTCATTGTCTATTTTATAGTCAAGCTCTAATTCTGGTTGGCTGTTAATTGCTTGATCACAATATCCTTTTAAGTTTAATAATTGCTTATTTGATTTAGACAAATAAGGTTTCACTTCTTGAATAATTTGAAAAGAAATTGGCTGTTCAAACGGAATAAAAACAATTTCTATTTCATAATTAGCTACTCTATCAACATGCTTTCGATAAATCGGCATAAAGAAAAGTGTAAGAAACAAATCGTCTTTCATCGCAATTTCAAGTTTGGTTTTGCTCGAATAAATAATATCTAATTTCTTGATTATTTTTTCTGCAATTTCACCTTCGTAATAATTCTGAAATTCAATTTTTTTTAAATCCCATTTTTTTTTTATTTCTTCATAATTAGCAATTTCCTCAAACGGACCCTGTGAATTTGTAATTATTTCCATCGGATAAAGGCACGAACCGGCACTTTCTGCCATTTGTTCCACCAATAAATCTGGAGCCATTCCGTTGATGAAAACTTTCTTTTTATTGATAACAAAATAATGATTTCCGTCTTTTAGTTCTCCTTTGTAAGTAACTTCGGTTTTAAAATGAATTTGCGTAAAATCATCTTCATTTTTAAAATATTTAAATACTACTCCGTAATTTCTTAAAATATAATTTTCCATGTAGCTTCTTGACAAGTAGTAAAAAATTTTATCGAACAAAAAATGAATTTGGATGACAAATGACTGATTTTTAAATTTTATTTTGCCTTTTTGAACGTCAAGTAATCCTTTCTATATTGTGTAAAATGCAACTGCTTTCCTGAACCATCCCTAATATTTTTTACAATCAAACCACAGCTTTTATATTCTGCTTCAATATCATTTAAGAAAATCAAATCTTTTCCTTTCACCTTCTGAACTTTTGCGATTCCGCTAGATATCTTTTTATTCTTATCAAATATCTCAAAGACATTTTGTTCTCCATTTTGTTTTATCGTGATACTAAATCTTTTAGAATCATTTGATAAGTAATAATTTCCTGCGAAGCTTGGTTTTTCAGATTTATATTCGGTTCCGTCGATACTTGTTGGTTTTTCTGGAATGTAATTCTCCTCTTTTCCATCAGCGTTTTCGGTCACAATTTTTTGCAAAATCCAAGTATCATATTCTGAATTAAACTTATAGGTTTCATATTGTTCAAAACCTTGTGATCCTGTTTTCCATTGGTAAATTTCAATATAGCCAATTTTGGGTGACGAAAATTGCAAAGATTCATGGCCCAAGCCAAGATTAAATTCATATTTTTTGCCGTTTCCGCTCGAAATTCTGCAGGAATACGCGATGTCTTTATTTCTAAATTCATCTATAAACCTCAAATCCTTATAAAATAAAGTGTCTGATAAGTTATCTGCATCAAAAAAACCTACAACTTTCTTTTCAACTTGCGAAAAAACAAAAGCGCATTTTAGTAGAATAATTGCGATAAGTATCGATTTAGTCGTCATACGCTTCAATTTTACTTTTATTTTTTTTTCCCCACTGTTTGTTTTTTATACCGCTTGTTTCATATTTATATTCCCCAATAACCTTTGTAATCTTATCTATATTAATGCAAGTTTCTTTGGTTTGTAAAGTTTTTAGAATCTTTTTTAAATTCGCTTTTCGATGTTCAAAGCCATTTAAACCGCCATTCACACCAACCGATGCTGATATAAAATCGTCATTGTCTGCATAATTATTTAAGTTTCCCCAGCTCGATCTTTCTTTCCAATACCAAGCAGCAGAATCACAAACCATGTTTAAATCGTTGGCAACAACTTCTGGAGTTGTGATTAAAGTGGGTTTCGTTAATTTACCAAAATATGCCTCATAAGTATCTTTCCACGTCAACTGAATTAAGCCACGTCCTTTATATTTTGGGCCGTGTCCCTTGACATCGTGACCGTGTTCAATACATTCTAAATATCTATCGTGTCCTCGTTTTACAGCTTTTGTACCAAAATCTTTATATGGGTTTTTAGGTTTACTGACATTCGCCAAATACAACTTGTAATTGTTGTAATTATCTAAATGCGTCGTATGATCATAATCCCACCCACTTGCATATTCAAGCGTGGTATCAAAGAAAGTCTCGGCTTCAATTTGTGCCAGAAAATGGGCTTTTCTAATACAAGTATTGATTTCATAACTTTTCATTGCCGCATTTAATTCCGTCGTAAACTCTTTATACGTTTTTTTGTCAGCCGGAAGCGGACAGTTGTCAGCGGTAAATAACGCCTTGACATTTCCGTTACTCTTCTTATAAAATTCTTCAATTTGTTCTGCCGTAAAATCAATGCCACAATAACATGGAACTCCCAGAATTTCTAATCTTTTTGCATCCTTATTCAAAAATTCATTAGAATTATCTGGATAAATGATCTCATCTTCGTTTCCGGAAACACTTGCTTTTATAAAATGAAACGAATTTTTATCAGGTCGTTCTTTGTATTTGTCAAGCAATAATTTTACGTCGTCATTGCTTTTTGGTTGCAATTTAATTTCTTTGGCAAAAATATTTGGCTCGCCCGTTTTGTCTTTCGAAAGATCAAATTCTATTTTAGTTTTTTCTTCTTCGCCCACGAGAAATTTTGCAGAACCTTCATATATTGCTGTTGAATTCGTTTGTTTATTCTCAAGAATTTCTACAGATAGAATTCCGTTTTGGCTATTGCAAACCGCGACAATCCATACTTTCTGTTTTATTTTTGTTTTCTCAATTTTTGGAAAAGAAATTTCATCTCTAACTTTCTTTTTATATTTAATAGTGATATTTTCACCTCCAACAGCCGTTTTAAATGTCTTTTCAGGAGTATAAGAAATTATATCTTTGCTATTGATTTTGTGATCTTTAACAAATCGTGCCTTGATCTTTTTTTCGTTTTCTCCTTTATTGGCCACAATTGATTCTTCCGTATTTTCAAAAATCGGAGTTACTTTTTTTTCGGCAAAATAAATGTCGAGCGTATTTCCCATTGTGGGTTTTACGAATCGAGGTTCGTTAAATTCAACATTACTCATAACAATCTTATTTGGTTCCGGTAATGACTATTTTTTTATTGCACAACAATTTTAAATTTTCCTTTGTTGCAACAATTTCAACCTTTTCTGCAGTTTCTTCAACCTTTTTTGCTTTAGAATCATATGATTTATAAAGAGTTACATATAAATTCTTAGCTGTTTTATTTATCGCCATGATCTTTAGATTTAAAAAAGATTTGATTTTTCGGCACTATTTATTTCCACAGTTTTTGAAGAACTTTCTAAAAGCATATTTTCCTTAGAACTAAAAATCGAAACTTTCTCGGCATATTGCGTCGAATCTTGCGAAGCTCTCACATATGTTTCTTGAATCATTTCAGTTTTATTATCAGCAGTTTCTCTGATATTTCCAGTTGCGGTTTGATTGATATCTTTGCCAGCGCTTTCATTAATACTTTCGTTTGCCGCATTGTTGATATTTTCTCCGGCATTTATATTTACGCTTTTTCCAGCGCTAATATTGACATTGTCGCCTGCAGTTAAAGTAAAATTCTTTGGCGCATTGACTTCGATATTTCCTTCGCCATCCATTTTCCAGGTATTTCCACTCGGATCTTCAATAAAAATACTTCCCGCCGCATCGTTAAAAATCATCTTGGTTCCTGATCGTGTGTGAATCACTTTTTGATCATTTCCAGATGTATAATAATTGCTACTCGAAGCGCTTCCGTTGTACATTGCGCCGAGAACAAAAGGCTTTTCAGCGTTTCCTCCTTCAAAAGCAACTAAAACTTCTTCGCCAACTTCTGGAATAAAATAAAAACCTTTTCCGCCACCAGAATGCGGATTGATCATTCGAATCCACGGAGTGTTATTTCCTTGCTGTTGTTGCCAAGCAAAAGCCACTTGAACGCGTCCCAAACCAGCCGGATCTTCGTTTGAAATAATTGTTGCAGGCTGAGATTCTGCCGTAGGAAAACTATGTATATTTCCATAAGGCGGCGCCAAAACCGTTGAAGGAACCGCGTCAAAAGAATTGTGATACGTTCCAGATTCATCGCAAATATGCATAATATCAGTGACGATATAACTTCCAAAGTTTTGTTCTTTTAAACCGTCAAGCGGATTTCCTGTCAATGAAAAAGCGGGTTCTTTTATCTCGATAATATCACCAATTCTAAGTCCGGTTTCGTCAGAATCTCCTTTGGCGGTAACCATATCCGAAGCTCTTGATTGCAATTGCGTTGAAATCCTTTCCACAAGATGTGTTCTTGAATTTCCTTCTTCCAAAGAATGCGAATACAACATCGTTGAGATATTTGGAAACATTTTTTTCGAAGATTCAAAAACCGATTTTGAATAACCTTCGGGTTGATAATTTACCTCGGTCGAATTTGCTTTTTGAGTTTCACCATTTGAAGGATCATAGCCCAAATATTCAAAACCCACCGATTTTGCACGCATTTCTATATTAAAGGAATGTAAAGTTCTGCCATATTCTAAAGTAAAATTCTTAGGTTTCGTCTTCCCAAAAACCAATTCTTCTCCGTTATAAAGAAACCATTGTCCTTTTTTTTGCGCCATTCGACATAGAAAAGAAAAATCGCTTTCAGAATATTGAACGGTGTAGGGCAAAGTCGCGTCCTTTTCAACCGAAATTGCTGATTTAAAGTTGCTGCTTGAATATCCGTCTAACACTTCTTGAACAATTGCTCCAAGCGATTTATCTGTAAAAGATCTAATATTTGGCGGGCCTTCCATCAAAATCGTCGGACTGTATCCGTTAATAATTATTCCTCCAGAAGCGCCGGCGGTTCGCACCATTTGGGCTTCGGTGATAATTCCTTCAAAATTTAAGGGCGAAATTGTCTGCATGCTCGTTGGCGTGATGCTGATTTTGACAGTTTTCCCAATATAATTTTGAGATTTATCAATAGCTTCTCCAACAAATTCTTTAGGCAACGGTTGCAAAATCGAAAAATGATGATGCATGTGTACCTTTTGATTGATGACTAATTTAGAAAAACGTGTGAGTGTTTCTCCCCCAATTTGAATCTGAATATGCGTACTTATTGGCATAATTAGAGATTTAGACGTTAATACAATCTTGGGGGAAGATGTAAGAAATATATTTAGTGAATTTAATAGAAATTAAGATATAAAACATAAATTTAACAATAAATTTACAGCACTAAAAATATATCCATCAATCTGGATTAATTTAAAACAAAAAAACCCTTGCGATTTGCAAGGGTTTTAAAATTATAGAATCTTTGGGTTTTTAGAAAACGAAAATCGCTCTTTCGCCCATCATTTCATTTACTTCGTCAGCAATTTGTTCCAAAAGCGCTTCGTTTGTATGATCCATAATAACTCTGTCGATAAAATCAACAATAGTTTCCATATCTTCTTCCACCAAACCACGAGTTGTAATTGCAGCAGTTCCCACACGAATTCCTGAAGTTACAAAAGGAGATTTATCATCAAACGGAACCATATTTTTGTTAACCGTGATTTCAGCTTTAACCAATGCATTTTCAGCTTCTTTACCAGAAATATTTTTATTTCTAAGATCGATAAGCATCATGTGATTATCAGTTCCGCCAGAAATAATATTGTATCCTCTGTTCACAAAAGCTTCTGCCATTGCGTTAGCATTTTTCTGTAATTGTCTTGCATATCTAAAGAACTCGTCAGAAAGTGCTTCCCCGAAAGCTACTGCTTTTGCAGCAATAATGTGTTCTAAAGGTCCGCCTTGATTTCCTGGGAAAACAGCTCCGTCAATTAAAGAAGACATCATTCTTGTTTCTCCTTTTGGAGTTTTAATTCCAAATGGATTTTCAAAATCTTTTCCGATCAAAATCATTCCACCGCGAGGTCCTCTCAACGTTTTGTGAGTAGTCGTAGTTACAATATGACAATGAGGAATTGGGTCATTCATCAAACCTTTCGCAATTAATCCGGCTGGATGTGAAATGTCTGCCATCAAAATAGCGCCAACACTGTCAGCGATTACTCTAAAACGCTCAAAATCCATATCACGAGAATAAGCCGAAGCTCCTGCAATAATTAATTTTGGCTGTTCTTTTGTAGCAATCTCTTGAATTTTATCGTAGTTCAAGCGGCCAGTTTCCTGTTCCACTCCATAAAAAACCGGATTGTATAGTCTTCCTGAAAAATTCACAGGAGAACCGTGCGTCAAGTGACCACCGTGAGATAAATCAAAACCAAGAATTTTGTCGCCCGGTTTCAAGCAAGCGTGGTAAACTGCCGTGTTTGCTTGAGATCCTGAGTGTGGTTGCACGTTTGCGTATTCGGCACCAAACAAAGCTTTTGCTCTGTCGATGGCAATTTGCTCGATAACATCCACCACTTCGCATCCACCATAATAACGCTTTCCAGGATAGCCTTCAGCATATTTATTGGTTAAGATTGAACCAGCTGCTTCAAGCACTTGGTCACTCACAAAGTTCTCAGAAGCAATCAATTCTAATCCGTGGATTTGTCTGTCTTGTTCTTCTAGAATTAAATCAAATATTTGTTCGTCGCGTTGCATTTGATAATTTTTTGTTAATTTGACGACAAAAATACAAAAAACGTTTGTTAAAATGCCACATAACTATATATTTGATAATTGATTTATAAACAAATAAACTAACAATATAATGCCAATAACAGCTAACGATCCAAGCAGAAAATCCTGGTTGGAAGTGAATAAAAATAGTGATTTCCCCATCCAAAATATTCCTTTTGGCGTTTTTTTGACGAAAGATGATGTGGTAACAATCGGAACGAGAATTGGCGATTTTGCAATCGATTTAGGTGCGTTACAGCAATTAAACTATTTTGAAGGTATCGAATTGACTGACGATATGTTTATGCAAGACACTTTAAACGATTTTATTTCTGACGGAAAAAAAACGTGGCGATTGGTGCGTAACAGAATTGCAGATATTTTTGATGCCAACAATTCGCAGTTAAGAGATAATGAAAAACACAGAGAAACAGTAATTTTTAATGTGGAAGATGTCGAAATGCAACTTCCTGTTTTAATTGGAGATTACACTGATTTCTACTCAAGCAGAGAACACGCCACAAACGTTGGGAAAATGTTTCGTGACCCTGAAAATGCGCTGTTGCCAAACTGGCTTCACATTCCGGTGGGTTATCACGGACGAAGTTCTTCTATCGTTCCGTCTGGAATTCCGGTTCACAGACCAATGGGACAAACTTTGCCAAACGGCGAAACGACTCCGGTTTTTGGTCCGTCAAGATTGGTGGATTTTGAATTAGAAACTGCTTTTATCACGACAGACGCTAATATAATGGGAGAAAACATTCCGGTTCACGAAGCAGAAGATTACATTTTTGGGATGGTTTTGCTGAACGACTGGAGCGCGCGTGACATCCAAAAGTGGGAATATGTGCCACTTGGACCATTTTTAGCTAAGAACTTTGCGTCATCAATTTCTCCGTGGATCGTGACTTTAGATGCTTTAGAACCTTTCCGCACAAAAGGTCCAAAACAAGATCCGATGCCGTTGCCTTATTTGCAAGAAAAAGGAAAAAAGACGTTCGATATTAATTTAGAAGTTTTATTGCAACCTGAAAATGGCGAACGAAACCTTATTTCTAAATCGAATTTTAAATATATGTATTGGAGCATGACGCAACAATTGGCGCACCACGCTTCAAACGGTTGCCGAATCAATTCTGGCGACATGATGGGTTCTGGAACAATTTCTGGAACTGCAGAAGACAGTTTTGGATCAATGCTTGAATTGACTTGGGGCGGAAAAAATCCATTAAAATTAAGCGACGGAACCGAACGAAAATTCATCAATGATAACGACACGGTAATCATGAAAGGTTATTGCGAAAACAAAGACACCAGAATTGGTTTTGGTGAAGTTTGCAGTAAACTTTTACCGCCTTTTACTAGAAAATAATTTTTTAGATATTTTAAAGGAAGCTTCGAGAAATCGGAGCTTTTTTTGTTTTATACCGCCATTGCGAGGAACGAAGCAAGCTCAGAATCTAAAACAAATTGCTAATTCTCTAAATTCTTTTTCTTTGATTGTCGGGTTATTTTTTGAGATTGCTTGTTTCTCGCAATGACAGGATGACGACAAGCTTAATCCGCAAACTTAATCGACAAACTGCGTCAATAGCCCTGATTGAAGTGAAAATCCTTTCATTAAAAAAATCTATTTTTTCTTGGCGTGAAAGAGCGACCAAAGGAAGCTCCTTTCACGGTGTAGAAAAAAAGATTTTTTGATGAAAGATTGAAACGAAAAGCAGGAAATAGCTTCAAAAAAATAATATATATTTGCTTCAAATTTTAGAATCTTTATGAAGAAAATTACTACTCTGTTTTTATTGGCTGTTTTGGCGTCTTGCGGTGTGAAACAAACGACAAATTTGCTGACAAGTGGCGAATATGATGCGGCGATTGACAACTCGGTGAACAGCCTTCGTGGCAATAAGGACAAAAAGGGAAAGCAGGATTATATTTATCTTCTTGAGGAGGCGTTTGCAAAAGCAAAAGATCGTGATTTGCGCTTGATTAATTTGATGATAAAAGACGCGAATCCGCAGAAACTGGAGAAAATTTATGATACTTATGTTTTGTTGAACAATCGTCAAGAGCAGATTCGACCGCTTTTGCCGTTGCGTTTGATGAAGGAAAATCGAAATGCAAAGTTTGAATTTGAGGATTATTCAGACCAAATTGTAAGCAGTAAAAATGCATTGGCGAAATATTTATACGACAACGCAAAAGCATTGCTTTTCACCAAAGATAAGTTGACAATTCGTCGCGCGTATGATGATTTGGTTTATGTGGAACAATTGAGTCCGAACTTTAAAGATACCAAAAAATTGATTGATGAGGCGTATGCAAAAGGAACCGATTATGTGGCCGTTTCTTTAAAAAACGACACAAAAATGGTCATTCCGCAAGATTTACAGCGTGATTTGCTCGATTTTAGCACTTATGGCTTAAATGACAAATGGACGGTTTATCACAGCAATAAATTGAAATCGACGACTTATGATTATGGAATTACAGTAAATTTTAACGACATTTTAATTTCGCCAGAGCAAGTTAAAGAAAAGCAATTTTTGAAAGAAAAACAGATCAAGGATGGTGTAAAAACGTTGGTCGATGCAAGAGGAAATGTAGTGAAAGACAGTTTGGGAAATCCGATTAAAGTTGATAATTTTAAAACGATTCGTGTGGATATTTATGAATTCAGGCAATTTAAATCTGCTATGGTTACTGCAAAAGTGGATTATGTAGATTTAAAAACGAACCAGCTTTTAGAAACTTTTCCGCTTTCGAGCGAATTTATTTTTGAGAATATTTATTCTAATTATCGCGGTGATAAACGCGCGGCCGATGAAAGCTACTATACTTATTTTGGCAGAAAAGCGGTTCCGTTTCCTTCAAATGAGCAAATGGTTTTTGATACTGGAGAAGATTTAAAACTGAAATTAAAAAATATAATCATCAGAAATAAAATACGTAAATAATTAAATTTCAATTATTTAAAAACCAAAAGCCTTTCAAACAGAAAGGCTTTTTTTATGAAGAAATGATATTTATGCTTTTTTAACTTTTTGTTTTAAAATATTGCCATACATTTGCCCCGATGAATAATTACAAGTTACATATAACTTCACGGACAATTTCAACCCAAACTTCACGGGTTGTGCGGTCATAATTTATACCGCCAAAGTAAATCGATTCCGAATTATTTTATTCATTTCTCATTTTTCACATTTTGAAATTTTCAGCTATTTCCTTGGGATTTTACAATCCTGACTGCACATTTTTATTTTTAAGATTTTCAGCTTTGGCTTTTTTCCGGCCTTAGGTCTGTAGCAATTTTTATGGAATAGGTCTGCCCTATTCTTACTTCCCGCACACTAAAAATTTCCTTTTATTTTTAATCAAATCATACATTTCAAGATGAATGTATCCATTAGTATTGCTCACGAAGAGCACTATAAATTTGCACAAGAAATCTGCGACACGATGGAAGCTTCTGCTCTTTTGAGAGGAACCGGAATCGCCAAAAGATCGCCAGAATACATCCAGAAAAAGATGCAAAATCACGATGCCATCATCGCTTTGGAAAACGGAAAATTTGCCGGTTTCTGCTATATTGAAAGCTGGCAACACGGGCAATTTGTGGCCAATTCTGGACTCATCGTACATCCTGATTACAGACATTTGGGACTTGCCAAAAAAATCAAGAAAAAGGTTTTTGAATATTCCCAAGAGAAATATCCGGGTGCAAAAATCTTCGGAATCACGACTGGTTTGGCTGTAATGAAAATCAATTCAGATTTGGGTTACAAACCGGTTCCGTTTTCAGAATTGACGGCCGATCCGACATTTTGGGCAGGTTGCAAAGGCTGTACGAATTATGATATTTTAGAAAGAAAAGAATTCAAAATGTGTCTTTGCACGGGAATGCTTTATGATCCAAATAACAAAAAACCGGAAGAAATAAAATTCAATAAAAAAGTGCTGACAAGATTGAAACAAATCAAGCAGACTTTCCTAAAAAAATAAATATGAAAAAAGTAGTTTTAGCATACAGCGGTGGTTTAGACACTTCATTTTGCCTGAAATATTTGAAAAATGAAAAACAGTTGGAAGTTCACACAGTACTAATAAATACTGGTGGTTTTGACGATGAAGAATTAAATGCGATTGAAAAAAGAGCCTACGAATTAGGAAGCGCGAATCATATAAATTTGGACATTATCGACAAATATTATGAAAAAGCAATCAAATTCTTAGTCTTCGGAAATGTTTTAAAAAACAATACTTATCCGCTTTCTGTAAGTGCCGAAAGAGTTTTTCAAGCCATTGAAGCGGTAAAATATGCCAAAAAAGTTGGCGCATCTGCCATCGCTCACGGAAGCACTGGCGCAGGAAACGACCAAATTCGTTTTGACTTGATTTTCCAAACCATCGCTCCAGAAATGGAAATCATCACGCCAATCAGAGATTTGAAATTGTCAAGACAAGAAGAAGTCAATTATTTACAGAAAAATGGCGTGGAATATTCTTGGGAAAAAGCGCAATATTCGATCAACAAAGGAATTTGGGGAACAAGCGTTGGCGGGAAAGAAACGCTGACATCAAACCTTCCGTTGCCTGACAGCGCCTATCCTTCGCAATTGCAAAAAACAGATACTGAAAAAGTAATTCTGAATTTTGAAAAAGGCGAATTAATCGGAATCAATAATGAATTTGACAAGCCAACCGCGAATATCGTCAAGCTGGAAAAACTGGCAAATGCGTTCGCAATCGGAAGAGATATTCACGTTGGCGACACGATTATCGGCATAAAAGGAAGAGTTGGTTTTGAAGCCGGAGCTCCGATAATTATTCTAAAAGCGCACCATCTTTTAGAAAAACATACGCTTGGAAAATGGCAACAATACTGGAAAGAACAGCTTGGAAATTGGTATGGAATGCTTTTTCACGAAGGCCAATATTTAGATCCGATTATGAGAAACATCGAAGTTTTTTTAGAAGATACTCAGAAAACTGTTTCAGGAAATGTGACGGTAACTTTAAAACCCTATCATTTTTCGTTGGACGGAATTGAATCTGATCACGATTTGATGAACACAAAATTTGGTCAATATGGCGAAATGAACAACGCTTGGACGGCTGATGACGCGAAAGGTTTCATCAAAGTTCTTGGAAATGCACAATCGATTTATTCACAAGTAAATGCCGTAGATTATGATTAAAGCAGGAATTATCGGAGGCGCCGGCTACACGTCAGGCGAACTTCTCAGAATTTTAGCCAACCATCCAAATGTGGAAATCGACTTTGTTTTCAGCACTTCGCAAGCCGGTAAACCGTTGACAAATGCACATCCAGATTTGATTGGAGAATTGGATTTATTATTTACAGACAAAATAAATCCAGAAGTAAATATTGTCTTTTTATGTCTTGGTCACGGAAAATCGAAAGGCTTTTTGGAACAAAATAAATTTGCTTCACACACAAGAGTCATTGACTTGAGCAATGATTTCAGATTAAATAACAATTCAGAATTTCAATCTGAGAATTTCGTTTATGGTTTACCAGAATTGAACAAAAGTAAAATTGAAAAAGCAAAATATATCGCAAATCCAGGTTGTTTTGCCACGGCTATTCAGTTGGCACTTTTGCCTTTGGCTTCCCAAAATTTATTGCAAAACGATGTCCATATTAATGCGGTAACCGGAAGCACTGGCGCGGGAGTTCAGCCAACAGAAACGTCGCATCACAGTTGGAGAAATTCAAATATTTCGCATTATAAAGCTTTTGAGCATCAACATTTGGCAGAAATTAAGCAAAGCTTAAATCAATTGCAAAATGATTTTGAAAGCGAGATTTTGTTCATTCCAAATCGTGGAGAATTTACCAGAGGAATTTTCGCCACGCTTTACACAAAAACAGACAAAAACTTGGAAGAATTGACCGAAATCTATAAAGATTTCTATAAAAATCATCCATTTGTATTCATTTTGAACCAAAACATAAGTTTGAAAATGGCTGTTCAAACGAACAAATGCATCATCAGTTTAGAAAAAAAAGGAAACTATCTTTTGGTGACTTCGATAATCGATAATCTCTTGAAAGGCGCGTCTGGTCAGGCAATTCAGAATATGAATTTGATGTTTGGTCTTGAAGAAACCACAGGATTAAAATTAAAACCAAGCGGATTATAAATCCTGCAAGGTCTCTTTTGACCTTGTAGGTATTATTTCTCAAAACGAAAACCTACAAGGTTTTGAAAACCTTGCAGGATGAAAACAATTTAAAACTAAAAAAATGAGTTTATTCAACGTATATCCAATATATAATATCACTCCAGTCAAAGCTTTAGGCGCAAAAGTCTGGGACGAAAACAATCAAGAATATTTAGATTTTTATGGAGGCCACGGCGTGATTTCTGTCGGGCATTCACATCCAAAATATGTCGAAGCTATCAAAAATCAAATTGAAAAAATCGGGTTTTATTCAAATTCTATTCAAAATCCTTTGCAAGAAGCGTTTGCAAAAAAACTTACTGCATTTTCAGGTTATCCAGATTACAGCGTTTTTCTGTGTAATTCTGGCGCAGAAGCCAACGAAAATGCTTTAAAATTGGCTTCTTTCCATAATAAAAAATCGAAAGTCATTGCCTTTGAAAAAAGCTTCCACGGAAGAACTTCGGCTTCGGTTGCAGTGACAGATAATCCGTCGATCGTAGCTCCGATAAATGCCAATCACGAAGTTATTTTTCTTCCATTAAATCAAATTGATTTGGTCAAAAAAGCCATTTCTGAAAATGAAATCACAGCTATAATTATCGAAGGAATTCAAGGCGTTGGCGGTTTGGACGAAGGAACAACTGCCTTCTTTCAAGATTTAGAAAAACTCTGTAATGAAAATAATGTCGTCTTGATTTTAGATGAAATTCAAAGCGGTTATGGCCGTTCCGGAAAGTTTTTTGCACATCAATATCACAATATCAAACCAGATATTATCACCATGGCGAAAGGAATGGGCAACGGTTTCCCAATCGGCGGATTGTTAATCAGCGATAAATTCAAAGCTTCATATGGTTTGTTAGGAACCACTTTTGGTGGCAATCATTTGGCTTGCGCTTCAGCTTTATCGGTTTTAGAAATCATCGAAAATGAAAATGTGATTGAAAATGTGAACCAACAATCGGCTTATTTTTTAAAAGTAATTTCTGAAATTCCCGAGATTAAAAAAATCAAAGGAAAAGGTTTGATGCTTGGTTTGGAATTTGATTTTGATGTAACTGAATTGCGAAAAAACTTGATTTACGAGCAATTTATTTTCACCGGAAACGCTTCCCAAAAAAATCTTTTGAGAATCCTTCCACCTTTATCTATTACTTCAAGTCAGATTGATCAATTTGCTGTAGGCTTGAAAAATGCTTTACAATCTTTAAAAATTACACAATGAAAAAATTCACTTCCGTAGATGATATTTTAAATCTTGACGAACTGATTTTGTCTGCAAAAAAAATAAAGTCCGCTCCGCTCGAGAATAGCGAATTGGGCAAAAATAAAACTCTCGGATTATTGTTTTTCAATCCGAGTTTGAGAACGAGATTGAGCACTCAAAAAGCTTCCTTGAATTTAGGAATGCATTGCATCGTAATGAACTTAAACACCGAAGGCTGGTCGCTAGAATTTGAGGACGAAACCGTGATGGACGGCAACAAAGCCGAACACATCAAAGAAGCCGCGCAAGTGATTTCACAATATTGCGACGTCATCGGGATCAGAAGTTTCCCCACGTTGACTAACAAAGAAAAAGACGAAGAAGAGCAAGTGATCAACGCGTTTGTGAACTATTCCACGATTCCCGTGATCAGTCTTGAAGGCGCGACAGAACATCCGTTGCAGGCCGTTGCCGACGCGTTGACCATTCAGGAATATAAGAAAAAAAGAAAGCCGAAAGTGGTTTTGACTTGGGCGCCACATCCAAAAGCGTTACCTCATGCGGTTCCGAATTCATTTGTGAAAATCATGAAACTTTCTGAATATGAATTGGTTATCACACATCCGGAAGGTTATGAATTGAATCCAGAAATCACGAAAGGTGCGACAATTACAAATAATCAAGACGAAGCTTTTAAAAACGCTGATTTTATTTATGCCAAAAACTGGAGTTCATATAACGACTACGGAAAAATACTTTCGAACGACACAAGTTGGACCGTAACTTCAGAAAAAATGGCGCTGACAAACAACGCAAAATTCATGCATTGTCTTCCGGTGAGAAGAAATATGATTGTGACGGATGCAGTTTTAGACGGTGAAAATTCAATCGTAATTCAGCAAGCAAATAATAGAACTTTTGCAACGCAAGCCATCTTGAAAAAAATCTTGGAAAATGGAAAATAAGCCTAAAATAACAATCGTAAAAATCGGTGGAAATATCATTGACAATGAAGAAATTTTAAATGGTTTTCTAAAAGATTTCGCTGCATTGAAAGAAGCAAAAATATTAATTCACGGCGGTGGAAAAACAGCTACAAAAATTGCAGAAAAACTAAACTTAAAACCTTTATTTTCAAATGGTAGAAGAATTACAGATAAAGCGATGCTTGACGTAACGGTTATGACGTATTCTGGATTGATTAACAAACAAATCGTAGCCAAATTACAAGCTTTAAAAACCAACAGTATCGGTTTTTCTGGAGCTGACGGAAACGCTATTTTATCCGAAAAAAGAACTAATTCAGAAGTTGATTTTGGCTTTGTTGGCGATGTAATTTCAGTAAACAAATCGCTGATTTCGACTTTACTTTTGCAAAATATCACGCCTGTTTTTTCTGCAATTACACATGATGGAAACGGACAATTATTAAACACAAATGCCGACACAATTGCTTCCGAGATTGCAATTGCGCTTTCTGAAACTTTTGATATAAATCTGATTTATTGTTTCGAGAAAAAAGGCGTTTTAGCCGATTCTGAGGATGATGATTCTGTTATTGAAACTTTAAATTTTGAGAAATATCAAAGCTTAAAAGCTGAAAAAGCGATTCATTCCGGAATGCTTCCGAAGTTAGAAAACTGTTTTAAATCAATCGAAAATGGCGTGCAAAATATTAGCATCGGAAATCAAAATATCTTGAAAGACAGCACTATTTACACCAAAATCAAACTATGAAAACCATTGACCAACTTACAAACGAAGCCATAGAATTATTAAAAAATCTGATTGAAACGCCTTCTTTTTCATCTGAAGAAAACAACACGGCAATTTTGCTTGAAAATTGGTTTGTTGCTAACGGAATTAATTTCAAAAGAGAGAATAATAATATTTGGGCATACAATTTACATTTCGATAAATCAAAACCAAATTTGCTGCTCAACTCCCACCACGACACGGTTAAGCCAAATGAAGGTTACACTTTGAATCCGTTTTCTGCGATTGAAAAAGATGAAAAATTATTTGGCTTGGGAAGCAATGACGCTGGCGGTTGCTTGGTTTCTTTGATTGCAACTTTTACCTATTTTTATGCATTTGAAAACCTTCCATACAACTTGATTATCGCTGGAACTGCCGAAGAAGAAAGCAGTGGCCCAAAAGGTTTAAACAGCATTTTAAAGCATCTTCCAGAGATTGATGTCGCAATTGTTGGCGAACCGACTGAAATGCATTTGGCCATAGCCGAAAAAGGTCTGCTGGTTTTAGACATCGTGGTTTCTGGAACTGCCAGCCACGCCGCGCATCAAAATTTAGACAATCCGATTTATAACGCTTTGTCGGTGATTAATTGGTTTAAGACCTACGAATTTGAAAAAATATCCGAAGTTTTAGGTCCGGTGAAAATGACGGTAACGCAGATAAATGCTGGAAAACAGCACAATGTCGTTCCGTCAGAATGCAGTTTGGTTGTCGATATTCGCGTGAACGATTGCTATTCAAATTCTGAAATTCTAGAAGTCGTGAAGCAAAATATCAATGCAAAAGTCACGCCGAGATCGATGCATTTGAACGCTTCTTCGATTGACAAAAATCACGCTTTAGTGCAAGCTGGAATTTCGTTAGAAAGAAATACGTACGGTTCGCCAACGCTTTCTGACCAATCGGTTTTGAGTTGCCAATCGATGAAACTCGGACCAGGAAATTCTTTACGTTCGCACACGGCAAATGAATTTATATTTATTGATGAAGTAAAAGAAGGTATTGATTTGTATATCAAAATTATATCTGAATTTTTAAAACTAAAAAACTAAGTTATGAAACTTTGGGAAAAAGGAATACCAACCGACCAAAAAATAGACCTATTCACTGTTGGAAATGATCGAGAATTAGATTTGGTTTTAGCAAAATATGACGTTTTAGGTTCTATTGCTCACGCCAAAATGTTGCAGAAAATCAATATTCTGACAGAAAACGAAGCGACTGATTTGGTTACAACTTTAGAAGAAATTTTGGCTGAAATTGAAAAAGGAAACTTTACAATCGAAGATACTTTTGAAGATGTACATTCTAAAATCGAATATCTTTTAACCGAAAAACTCGGCGATACCGGAAAAAAAATCCATACGGCGCGCTCCAGAAACGATCAGGTTTTGGTGGATATTCACTTGTATTTGAAAACCGAAATTTCAGAAATCAAAAAGCTGACTAAAGACCTGTTTGATTTGCTGATTTCTTTGAGCAAAAAGTATGAAAACGTATTACTTCCGGGTTACACACATTTGCAAATTGCGATGCCTTCTTCCTTTGGAATGTGGCTTTCTGCCTATGCTGAAACGCTGATTGACGACGTAGTTTTGCTGAATGCCGCGCAGAAAATTGTGGATCAAAACCCGCTTGGCTCAGCTGCGGGTTATGGAAGTTCGTTTCCGATTGACAGAAGTTTTACAACGCAGGAATTGCAATTTGCCACTTTGAAATACAATTCGCTTGCAGCGCAAATGAGCCGTGGAAAATCGGAGAAAACCGTTGCTTTTGCAATGTCAGGATTGGCCTCAACGGTTTCAAAATTGGCGATGGATATTTGTCTTTATATGAGCCAAAACTTCAATTTTATCAGTCTTCCGAGCCATTTAACGACGGGTTCGAGCATTATGCCGCACAAAAAAAATCCCGATGTTTTTGAGTTGATCAGAGCAAAATGCAACAAGATTCAGGCGTTGCCGTATGAAATTACGTTGCTGACCAATAATCTGCCGAGCGGTTACCACAGGGATTTTCAGTTGCTGAAAGAAGGACTTTTTCCAGCGATTCAAAGCTTGAAATCGTGTTTGGAAATCGCCAGTTTTGCCATCAAAGATATTCAGGTGAATGAAACGATTTTAGACGATAAAAAATACGATTATCTGTTTACGGTAGATGCTTTGAATGAATTGGTTACCGAAGGAAAGCCATTCAGAGATGCATATAAAATCGTGGCAGAACAAATTGAAAATAACACTTTTCAATCACCAAAAGCTACGAAACACACACACGAAGGAAGCATTAATAATTTGTGTTTGGAGGAAATTGTTTGGAAGATGGGGAATGTTTTTTAGGTCTTAATTTGCTGAGATTTAAAGTTTTTTGAATTATTTTTTTGAGAATACGGAAAACCGTAATTGTTGTGTTGGAGATTATATTACTTTAGCTAGAAATTATATTCGCCGTAATTAGTATCTACTTTTTATATTATGTATTAAGAGTATTATCAATCAAGTAAACGTAAAATAATGACACTGAAAATTCCAGCAGATAAAGCTATAGAAATACTCAAAAAGCGAAAGACAGAAATTAATAATTCTACATTCGAACCAGAGGTATGGAAAGGAAAAACAGAAAACGATCTACAAGAAATATTTGGAATCCTTGATGGAAAAAAATTTCAAATTAGTAGCATTCGTTTTACAACACCATTCACAGAAAAAAAATATGAAATTTTCGAAAATGGAAAAAGACAAGCAGAACAATTTTTAGAATCTTATATTGAACAAATAGAAGAATATTCCAAAATCAATCAACAAGAAATTGAAGAAAATGATACTTTCTTGAAAATTGAAAACACGAAACTGAAAAGTAATTTCAGCGATTTATTGGTATACACGAAACAAATTGAAAAAAAAAGTGAGCAACTTCTGAAGGATGCTGAAAATAAAAATCAAAAAATTTCTAGTTTAGAGAAAAATACAGTTCAATTGACCGATGTTACAATAAAAAAAATTTTATACCTTATTTATCATTTACCAATAGGAGAAGTAATTACTGTTATTTCTATATTTATTGGGATTATTTGTTTTTCATTTTGGGCTGGAACGACTATTCAAGATAATTCGAACAAAAGTGAACATTTTAATTTGAACAAAAAAGTAATAACTCAATCTGACACTATTAGAATATTGATAGAAAATTTTAAATCTCTTTCAGTTGAAAATAAAAAAATAAAAAAAGAGTTAGATTCCATTAAAAACATTAAAAAAACAAATTAGTTAGTAAGCAACAAACACAATCTATTAATATCTCATTGTCAAGATAAAAGAAATTAATATAAAATATTATGAAAAAAATTATTTGGCCGATTTTAATTGCAATAATATATTCTTCGTGCAACCCCGTTGCCAAAGAACCTCAAAAAACTGCAACAGAAATCACTTTGGATTCCATTAAATCCGAATATAAAATTGCAATCTTAGATATTGACAAGGAATATCATATTGTAAGTAATCGAGAAATTCTGAATAAATTATTTGCTAAAAATTTTTATATTTTGACAAGAGACAATCCCGCAATTTTAAAAGAATTGAATACTGCTGACAATTATTTCGAAATAATTTATAAAAAAAATGATTCAGTAATAAAAAGATCAGTAAAAAAATTAGAAAAACTTCAAGCTTCTGGCAATGAGAGTCCGTTAAAAGTGAGCACAGAAATTGAAAACTCTTTATTCAGACTCACGATGCTAAAAGTCAAATTTTTTGATTCTTACCTTAATTCCTCCGCAATTATTAATTCTGTAAGGAATATTATTTACTTAAAAATAAATAATAAAAATGACATCAAAGATGGAAAAATAGTATTCTATAATGAAAAAACGCTACACGATTTTAATTTAAAATTGAACGAAATTGAAAATTTAAAAATTAAAAACAATGAAATTAGAGAAGAGATAATGAACTTACATTTAGATTAAGAGAAAAATATATTAAAAAAAATGCTTTTAAAAACTAATACAATCCGCGCTACTTCCGTAAGTTGCCGGCACCAGAATATCCAATAATCTCAAAAAAAAACGCACAATTGCAAACGGTGGGTGAATCGTTTGGTTCAGCGAAGGCGAATAATCTGTCATTGCGAGGAACGAAGCAATCTTATAATCAGAATCCATAAACGTGATGTGATTGCTTCCTTCTTCGCAATGACGAGATTTCATAAGATGATCAAGCAATTCAAACCAATTTATCGAAAAATTCCAAAATTTCTTTCAATCTTAATTAAAATCAACCCATTTCCCACCTCAATATTATTCCTCAATTAATATTATTTTTATAAATATCTCCAAAATTAAAGACCAAAAAAACGATATGCGTTTTTATAATCCACAATGTCCTACAATCTGCGAAATCTTTGTACAAATTGCTATAACGATATAGGTATTCGTAAATTTGATAAATACATATAAATTCAATTCAGGCACGCATTTTTACGCGTCTTTTTTGAATTTCGGAATTCAAATTATGCAATCAAATACCTCCTCTGTTACCAAAAATCCGTATGTTCTTGCTTGGGCTTTTGGATTGATTTTTTACCTTTTAGAATACGCTGTTCGTTCTGCTCCAAGCGTTATGATTCCTGAACTTTCTGCCTCTTTTGATACTTCTGCCATTGGCACGAGCTCGATCATCGGGATGTATTATCTCACCTACTCTGTCACTAGTTTGGTGGCGGGAATTGCTTTGGATAAATTAGGCGCAAAACATCCGTTGTCCATCGGAACCGTGGTTGTTGGTTTGGGCTGTATTTTATTCGCCATTTCAAGTATTTACGGCGGTTATTCCGGACGATTATTGCAAGGCGCTGGTTCTGCAATGGCGTTTCCTGCCTGTGTTTATCTGGCTTCAAGAGCTTTTTCTCCAAGGAAATTAGCCACGGCAATTGGCGCAACACAATGTCTCGGAATGTTGGGCGGTTCTGCGGGACAATTCTTAATCGGGCCAGCCATCAAAAACGGCTTCAGCCTTCCTTTCATCTGGATCGGACTCGGAGTTTTGATCGTTTCCATAGGAATTTTGATCTTATATATAACTCCAAAAGAAGAAACAGAATTAGCTTCCAAAACCGAAAAATCAGGATTATTGAGTCCGTATAAAATTGTGTTTAGCAATCCGCAGAGTTATTTGTGCGGTGCGATTTCAGGATTATTATTTGCTCCAACAACCATTTTTGCAATGACTTGGGGCGTTGCTTTCTTCCAAAAAGACAGAATGATGGATTTTCAAACAGCCACTTTGGCAAGCGCATTTGTGGCTTTGGGTTGGGTTGTCGGCTGTCCGTTAATAGGTTGGATTGCCGATAAAATCGGAAGAAGAAAACCGGTTTTGATTGGCGGGGCGATTTTTATGATTTTGAGCCTTTTGCAATTGCTGTATTTCCCAGAAATATATCCAGCTTATATTTCCACATTTATCTTGGGAATTGCTTCTGGCGCTGCGATGATTCCGTATTCTGTGATCAAGGAAAGTAATCCTGACAAGGTAAAAGGAAGCGCGACCGGAGCCATCAATTTCTTGACTTTTGGCGTCACTTCCTTACTCGGACCTTTGTTCAGTTATTTGTATGGAAATACATTGTCAACAGCCGTGGACAAAGAGATTCACTTTCAAAATGCCGGATTATTTTGGGTTGCTTGTATTTCAGTTTCTATCGCATTGGCATTAATTCTGAAAGAGACTGGGACCAAAAAAGATGAATTAGTTTCCTAAAGTCTCCACTTTACTTTTCAACGCTTCTGCATCAATTTCACTATGCGAAACATCATAAACCGACTTTCCGTTTTTGATCAAAAGCAATTGTGGCGACTGGTGGATTACCTGAAACTTTTGGGCGATTTCGCTCGAAATATCTCTGTGTTCTAATAAATCTAAAAAGTAAGGCGTTGCTTCGCTTTCTTCCAAATTATATTCTCTTTCAAAATTCTTCAACGCCATTCGGCTGATGCTGCAACGCGTGCTGTGTTTGAAGATCACGACAGGCTTTTCAGCAGATTCTTCAACGATAGCATCCAACTGTTTTAATTCTGTTAAAGCATTCCAATTCAGGCCATTTTGATTCGTATCTTTATTATCGGATTCACTTGAATTGCCGAATAAACTATTGAATAAACTCATAATCGTCAGATTTTAAGACTTTTTGTCTTGTTTGGTTAGTAATAATTTCTTTTTTTAAGCCATTTTGTCAGATTTAACCTATTGGAACATAAATTGAAATCTCTTATATAAATTTAAAAAAATAATTTATGAACTTTAATAATTTTACCATAAAATCTCAAGAAGCGATTCAAAGAGCACAACAAATCGCTCAAAGTTATGGCCATCAGCAGATTGAAAACGAACATATCGTAAAAGCAATTTTTGAAGTTGATGAAAATGTCACTCCGTTTTTGCTTAAAAAGCTGAACGTCAATATATCATTGTTACAGCAAATTTTAGACAGCACTCTGCAATCGTTCCCAAAAGTTTCTGGTGGCGAATTGATGCTGTCGCGAGATGCCAATAATTCACTGCTTGAAGCGTCAAATATAGCCAAAAAGATGAACGACGAGTTTGTTTCCATCGAACATCTTTTGCTTGCTGTTTTTCAATCTAAGAGTAAAATTGCCCAAATCTTAAAAGATCAAGGCGTTACCAAAAAAGGTCTGGAAGCTGCCATCGATGAACTTCGAAAAGGCGAACGAGTGACTTCTGCATCTGCCGAAGAAACGTATAATTCCTTGAATAAATATGCCAAAAACTTAAATGAATTAGCGAAAAGCGGAAAATTAGACCCCGTAATTGGTCGTGATGAAGAAATACGCAGAGTTTTGCAGATTTTGACTCGTAGAACCAAAAACAATCCGATGCTTGTGGGCGAGCCTGGAGTTGGTAAAACCGCGATTGCAGAAGGTTTGGCGCACAGAATTGTCGATGGCGATGTTCCTGAAAACTTGAAAGATAAAATCGTTTTTTCTTTGGATATGGGCGCGTTGATTGCCGGAGCAAAATACAAAGGTGAATTTGAAGAAAGATTAAAATCTGTTGTAAAAGAAGTGACTTCTGCCGAAGGCGATATCGTTCTTTTCATCGATGAGATTCACACATTGGTTGGAGCTGGTGGTGGCGATGGCGCGATGGATGCTGCAAATATTTTGAAACCTGCTTTGGCTCGTGGCGAATTAAGAGCAATTGGTGCCACTACTTTGGATGAATACCAAAAATATTTTGAAAAAGACAAAGCGCTTGAAAGACGTTTCCAGAAAGTTTTGGTCGATGAACCAGATACTGAAAGTGCAATTTCGATTTTACGCGGCATCAAGGAAAAATATGAAACGCATCACCAAGTCCGAATTAAAGATGATGCGATTATTGCGGCCGTTGAGCTTTCACAGAGATATATTACGAATCGATTTCTTCCAGACAAAGCGATTGATTTGATGGACGAGGCGGCTTCAAAACTTCGAATGGAAATTAATTCCAAACCAGAAGAATTGGACGTTTTAGACAGAAAGATTATGCAACTTGAAATCGAAATGGAAGCGATCAAACGTGAAAATGACGAAAGCAAATTGAAAGGTCTCGGAATGGAATTGGCGAATTTAAAAGAAGAACGCAACGAGATTTTTGCCAAATGGAAATCCGAGAAGGATATTGTGGATAATGTGCAATCGGCTAAATTAGAAATTGAAAACTTCAAGATGGAAGCTGAAAGAGCCGAACGCGAAGGCGATTATGGAAAAGTGGCGGAATTACGTTATGGAAAAATAAAAGAAGCACAGGAAAGATTGGATCAATTCCAAAAACAATTGCAAGAAAATGAAGGTCATTCTTTGATCAAAGAAGAAGTTACCCGAGAAGATATTGCCGAAGTTGTGGCAAAATGGACGGGAATTCCGGTGATGAAAATGCTTCAGGGTGAACGCGAGAAATTGCTTCATTTGGAAGAAGAACTGCACAAAAGAGTTGTGGGTCAAGAAGAAGCAATTGAAGCCGTGAGCGATGCCGTTCGCAGAAGCCGTGCTGGTTTGCAAGACGTAAAAAAACCGATTGGTTCGTTCTTATTCCTTGGTACGACTGGTGTTGGAAAAACGGAATTGGCGAAAGCCTTGGCTACTTATTTATTTGACGATGAAAATGCGATGACCCGAATTGACATGAGCGAATATCAAGAAAGACACAGCGTGAGCCGTTTGGTTGGTGCGCCTCCGGGATATGTGGGTTATGATGAAGGCGGACAATTGACCGAAGCCGTGAGAAGAAAACCGTATTCTGTGGTTCTTTTGGACGAGATTGAAAAAGCGCATCCGGATACTTTTAATATTTTGTTGCAGGTTTTGGATGAAGGTCGTTTGACGGATAATAAAGGACGTTTGGCTGACTTTAAAAACACGATTATCATTATGACTTCGAATATGGGAAGCTCGATTATTCAAGAGAAATTTGAGAATTTGAAAGGTGATGTTGAAAGTGCGATTGAAGCTGCAAAAGTCGAAGTTTTAGGATTATTGAAGCAAACTGTTAGACCTGAGTTTATTAATAGAATTGATGATATTGTGATGTTTACGCCTTTGAACGAAGGAAATATTAAGGAGATTGTGGGCTTGCAGTTGAAATCAATTACGAAGATGTTAGCTTTACAAAACATTACGCTTGACGCAACTCCTGAAGCTATTGGTTATCTTTCTAAAAAAGGATTTGATCCGCAATTTGGCGCTAGACCTGTGAAAAGAGTTGTTCAGAAAGAGGTTTTAAATCAGCTTTCTAAAGAAATTCTTTCGGGGAAAGTGACAACGGATAGTATCATTTTGTTGGATAGTTTTGATGGGCAATTGGTTTTCAGAAATCAAACCGAAATAGCGAATCAATAATTTATTGGTTTAAAATAATTAGGTCAGAAATGGTTTTGTGCTGTTTCTGGCTTTTTTTTATGATAAAATGAAACACAGATTTCACAGATTCTCACAGATTTTTTTTGAAGCTATTTCTTTTGACTTTATACTAATTGTTAATATTCTCCCTAAATATAAAAGACTTACGAAGAAATTAGACTAAATTTAATAGACAACCAATTATTAACTAAACTCAAATTATTATGAATCTTAAAAGAATTTTCGGAACGATTTTGACCACGCTCGGAATCATCGGATTAATTTATGCAGCTTATCTTTTTGTAAACATGGCTGGCGGAACGCAGAGTTATAAAATGCTTGCCATTTATGGCGTTTTAGGTTTAATTTTCTTTGTTTCTGGCATCGGATTAATCAAAACAACAAAAGACGAGTCTTAGATTTTAAACAAAAGTTAAATGAATTTCCGTTGACTTTTGGATTTCGTAAATTTAAGTACACACTTTAAAACCAACTATTATGGATCACAATCTAATCGTAAAAAACTACATCCAAATTGACGCTACGCCAGAAAAAGTCTGGGATGTTTTGACTAATCCGAGATATATTCGCCAATGGGATAAACTTCCTGAAGATTTTGGTGATGAAGCTGTAAATGCGGCAACAGAAATTGATTTTCCGGGCTATTCAAGAATGAAAGTTTCCACTTTTGAACCAGGAAGAGTCATTCGTTATTCGTTGCACATTTCTGATTATAATTTGCAAGCAATTCCGGATGCGACTTATTCGTATGAAATCAATGTCGATGAAAACGGAAAAACCTGGCTTAGAATTGAAATTGGAGATTTTGCTGTTTTATTAGAAGATGGAAAATTATATGAAGAATCAACTATTTTTGGAAAAACCGCTTCGCAAAAAATAAAAGAATTGGCAGAACAAGATACTTATTATTCAGGATCTGGAATTCACTAGGTTTTTACCAAAATCTGAAGATTTTATTTGCCGCAGATTGACTGATTAAAAATGGATTCATAAATCATTTAATCTGTGGCTTTTTTCATTTATAATTTATTAGCTACTAACTATTGGCTCTTATCTATTGCCTACAAAAAAAAAGCCTAATCAAAAATCTGATTAGGCTTTTTCTGCAATGAAGATGTTCGCCTTAGCGAGTGCTTCTCTGCAAATAATATTGTCTGATGGTACGAATACTAGGTTTTTTATTTTGTTTGATGTAGCGAATAACGCAGATTCCGTTGATCACAAATGAGATCAGAAATAGTAATATAAAACTTCCTTTAAGTATATAACTTGTCAAATCTGCAGAATTATCCGCAAATCTCCCAGGAAGTGCATAAATGGACACTGCAAGTCCAACAGCCGAAATGGCAAAGGCAATACGTCTCATATTATTTTATTTTATAAATTATACAGCAGCTCTCAAATATTCGTATTCAAATTCTTCGTGGTGATCATAAGCCACTTCCAAAATGTCAATTTCATTGTAAGCAACTTCATCATCTGTATCTTCGATAATGCAAATTCCTAAAATTTCAAAAGGTCTTTCGATTTGCATATTATTGCTTTCGATATATTCTAGTGCTAATTCGTCGAAATTTTTTGGATGCAAAACCAACATTACACTGTCAGTCAATGCGTTTTCAATGATAAATTCTTTGATGCTTAATAGGGTGATTAGATTTTTCATAGCGATTGGTTGATTTTGTTATTATTTATATTGGTTGGTTGTTTTACAAATTTGGCGTTAAAAATTAGATTAGTATATCTTCGAAGTATTAAATTTTACGCAATAAATTGTTAAAAAAAGGCTAAAATCGATAGTAATTTCGGGTTTTTTATATATTAAATTTTATGTTTATACAATTACCATTTTTAACAATTCTGATAATGTCGTTTCGAGAAAATAAATGTTCAAAAACTTTAATTTGAGAAATTTCAAATGCTGTTGTAAATGTGCTTTAATTTTCGGAATATTTGATGAACGATAAATGTTATATTTGTCTGCTTAAAATAAACTTAAAAAGTTGCTTAGTACATACAATTTCAGTCTATTTACGCAACCTTTTTATTATTTTTACTCTTATTTAGAAAAACAATTAAATTTTAAAATACCTATGAAAAATTTTGCCTTGAAAACTTTTGCTCTTATTTTATTTGTTTCAACATTCGTTGCTTGTAGTAATGATGACGGCGGTGAAGCAATTTTAGTTAAGAGACAATCAATTACTGCTGTTGAAGGCTTAACGGAAGGAATAGTTGGCCAAGAAATTACCTTAACAGTAAGTTACGAAGTTGACAATGCGTGCGGCGTATTTGAGCGATTTTCTGAAACCGTTAATGGAAATTCAAAAACGATAAACATTGAAGCAAGATATACCGGCGCTGATTGCGGAAACACGGTTACTACAAAAACGCAAACTTATAAAGTGACAATTATTCAAGCCGGGACTTATGTCTTTAAATTCAGAAAATCAGAAACAGAATTTGTGACCCACACGATTGTAATTTCATAAATTCATTTAACTAAAACACCATTTAAAGGGTGTTTTTTTTTATAACTTATATTTTAGCTCAATGAATATTTCAATTTCAAATACATATTTAAAAGCAACTATAAATTCAAAAGGAGCCGAATTGAATTCTTTATTAAAAAACGATAGAGAATATATGTGGCAAGGAAATCTAGAATTCTGGGGAAAGCACTCGCCTATTCTTTTCCCTATAGTTGGAACCTTGAAAAATGATACCTTTATATATGATCAAAAACAATTTCAACTTTCTCGTCACGGTTTTGCCAGAGACAATGAATTTGAAATTGAAGAACAGCAACCTGAAAGTGTCACTTTTTTATTAAAATCATCTTCAAAAACTGAAGAAAATTATCCGTTTCAATTTGAATTAAAAGTAATTTATACTTTGGAAGGAAATAATTTAAACGTAAAATATCAAGTTGATAACAAAAGTGAAACCTCACTTCCTTTTTCAATCGGAGGACATCCTGCTTTTTCGCTTCCAGATAATTTTGAAAATTATTCTTTAGAATTTAAAAATGATTACAGCTTAAAAAGTTATTTCTTGAAAAATGATTTGCTTTCAGAAGAATTTCAAAATATTGATTTAAAAAATAATCGCCTAAATTTAAACTACGCTTTGTTTAAAAATGATGCGCTGATTTTAAAGAATTTAGAATCAAAATCGATAACTGTTTTCGAAAATGAAAAACCATTATTCAATTTTGAATATGATGACTTTCCAAATTTTGGAATTTGGACCAAAGAAAAGGCATCCTTTATTTGTTTAGAACCTTGGTTTGGATATTCTGACAAGCTTGAAACAACACAAAACATCCTTGAAAAAGAAGGAATTATAATTTTGGCTAAAAATAATTCATTTTCGGCTTCATTTTCAGTTGTGATTTATTAAATTTTAACTTACCAAAATTAAATTAAACCATACATTTGCGAAAAATTTTACAAAAATGAAGAAATTTTTTGCTCTAACTTTTCTTTTTTTTACTACTTTTATTTTTGGCCAAACAACTATTAAATTTAATGGAGCAACAGCTTTAATTGGTGTTCCAAACGTTGGTTTTGAAACAAGCATCGGCAGAAAGCTGACTTTTCAATTTGATGCTGCGGCTTCGTTTTGGGAATCGATAAACGGTGCTCCATATAAAGGATTAATGATCACGCCAGAAGTTCGCTACCATTTTAAAGAAAAATTTGATGGATTTTATGTCGGAGCCAATATATCGTTTGCTACTTACAAACTCCAAAAATATGGTTATTCTGAAACTGGAAATTACCAAAAAGGATTTTCTTTTTTCATAGGTCCAACTATCGGTTATCAATGGAAACTCAATGAAAACTGGGGTTTAGATCTTTTCGTGGGAGGCGGACATCAAGAAGCTAATTACAAACTTTACAACATCGAAACCAACAAAAGAGTCGATACTTGGTACAAAGGTTACAACCGAAGTGGAGAATTTATTCCTTATCGCGGTGGTTTGATGATTACTTACAAGTTGAAATAATTTGTAAGATAAATTTCTTAAAAAAAATGTTTAAAAATTAAAAAACAAATCATTATTCTGTTATATTTGATGCAACAATCAAAAAATTATGACAGAATTTGAAAAACAATTTCAAGAAATTAAAGGTTTTTTGGAATTTGAAGATTATTCGATACTTTTAAAAAGAATAATTGATTTAACGCTCGACACAGAAAATATTTCTTTTTATCAAAAAACCAATGACTTTTTAGATTGGCTTGATAAAAACGACAACAATACTTCAGAAAAAAAACAGCGATTTGAATTATTGCTGAACGAATTGCATTTTGAATTAAGTTCAAAACCAGTCCCAGAGAAGCAATTGATTGTTTCTGCAAAAGAATTACGAAAAACATATAACGGCGCCGGATTTTCACTTGGTCCAATTGATTTAGAATTACATCAAGGCGAAATCCTTGGGTTAGTCGGTGAAAACGGAAATGGGAAAACCACATTGCTGCGATTACTTTGTGGCGAACTTCACGCAACACACGGCAAATTAAGCTACAATTTTGATTCAGATGATTTGTTTGATTTGAGAAGTCAACTGGTTTATATTCCGCAACGAACAGCGACTTGGTATGGTTCAATGTTCGAAAACCTACAATTTACGGCTTCCAGTTATGGCTATAAACCCGAAGAAAACAAGTTAATTGTCGAGCTAACAATTGCGCGTTTAAACTTAAGAAAATATAGAAATCACCGTTGGAAAGATTTATCTTCTGGTTATAAAATGCGCTTTGAATTAGCCCGAATGTTGCTCAGAAAACCAAAGATTTTACTGATCGACGAACCTTTGGCCAACTTAGATATTCTGGCGCAGCAAACGGTTTTAGAAGATTTTAGAGCAATCGCCAAATCACCTTTCAGACCAATCGGAATTGTTTTAAGTTCACAACAATTATACGAAGTCGAGAAAACTTCTGATCAAGTTATCTTTTTGAAACAAGGCATTCAGAAAAATCTTCACGAAAAAAATCTGGTTTCAGAAACGAACGAAGAAATTATTCCAGAAATAAATCTTGTAATCGAATTTGAAAGTGAATGGAACCAAAATAAATTAAACGAAGCTTTTTCGGGCAAATTAATTTCGATAAAATTTAACGGAGGTACTTTCATCGCAACATTTTCTCCAGGATTTTCTGCTTTTGATTTCCTTCGAGTTATTACAGAAAAACAAATTCCGTTGCAATATTTCAGAGACATTTCAAAATCAACCAGAAGATTCTTCGTTTCTTAAAAACTATTCTTATGTTTAAAAATATTCAAGATAAATTACTGATTAGCAATCCGTTGCTTTGGAATTTAAAAATAGTTCCCTTTGCTTGCATTGCGCTCGTTTTCCACTTAATTTTCTTTCTAATTGGTTACTCAAATGGCGAAGTCGTCTTTAAAAATGACTCTTATAATTATTATGACTCTGGGCTCGACACCGGAATTATTATCTTTTTCAGCGTGATAATTTCAATCTTAATAACCATTGTTTGGCTCGTTTTGTATTCCAGAAACAATGCTTTTAAGTCGTTTTACCCAAAATCAAACTTTTCATTATTTAAAGAATTTCTTTACATTTTATTGTTCACGTCGCTCACCAGCACGTTCACGCTCACCTACTTATACGCAAACGATTTTAGAACTAGAAATTATTATACTGAAAATGAAGTCGCAAAAAAACTAGAAATTTTAAGCCTTTCCACGCCATTTATCGAAGGTTCGTTTATGGAAAGCAATTACGTCAGTGTTTTGGTCGATGGGCAATATAAAAATCAACCACGCGAAAATTTTCAATACCGCGAAAGAACTTATAATTTAAGTTCGTTAATGAACAAACGAGTTGAAACCGACGATTATTACATGACTTCGTCAGATTCTGCAATGACTTTCCGTGTAAAAAATTGGCTTTATGAAAACCAAAAAGATTCTGTCAAATGGGTTTTTACCGAGTTTATGAAAATGGCAAAAGAGCAGAATTTAAAAACCAATATCACCGCAGAAAAATGGTTTTCATTGGTTTATAATTATCCAAAATTTGAAGATTACACGATCATCAAAAGATCAAATTCTGATAATTCATACGAATCTTATGAAGTCGCCACAGCTTACGACTCCACCACTGTTGACGTCGCGGTTCCCGTTGAAAATGTCAGACAACCAAGTTCGTCATATTACGTCCCTTACAACTCGTTAAGAACTGGATATCAAGAAATTGCAAGAGCCCACGAAAATCCAACAATCAATTTAGAATCGCTTTATTTTTACCTTTATTTCGCCATCGGTTTGGCAATCGCCATCTTTTCGTTTAAAGTTACCTCTGGCAGAAATTGGCTAATCGCAATGGTTTCACTCGGAATTGTGAGCTTGATCACCGGAATTTTCTCCGCATTAAGCGGCGGAACAGCATTTTTTGTATTTTATTGGCTGCTCTTTTTCGGACTATTAATTCACTTCTTTGTAACCGTTTCAGCCCGCGCTGGCAAAGGAATTTCAGGCATAACGCTGAATCAAATTCTGTGGTTGTTTCCGTCGTTTGTACCAATATTATATTTCTGCATTTTAGACATCGCAAAATCAACATCGCATTATTACACCAGTTCAGGAAGCTACATAAACGGAGTTCAAGTCGCCGAAACCTTCCCGAAAATCGATTGGATGGAAGACCATTTTCCAGAAATGATGATCGCAAACATCGGTTTAATCATCCTTTTTATTTTCCTTTTCTCGGTACAAATTAAAAAGTGGAAAGGAATCGCAGAAGATTAATTTATTACTTGAAGCGAATGGTTCGGGCATTTTCAGTAAAGGCATTTCCCGCTTTCTGCAGTAGCTTTTCTCCGTCCCGGAAGAAAAGGCTACTGCCGCCAATCGGGGCTATTTGAGAAACTGGTCCGCATTTTTGGAAACGTTAGGACCAATCTTTGCCGACAAACTTTATAAATATCCTAACAAGCTTTAAAACCTGTTAGGTATTTTTTATTAAAATCTCCTCTATTTTGGAAACTTAGAAAGCGAACGAATATATAAATTTTCAACTTTAGTCCTCGCCCATTCCGTTTTTCTCAAAAAAGTCAAACTCGATTTTATACTCGGATTTTCAGTAAAACATTTGATTTTAATCAATTCGCCCAAAGTATCAAAACCATAAAAATCAACCAACTGTTCCAAAATTTTTTGAAGCGTGATTCCGTGAAGCGGATTATTTTTGTGTGCGTTTTCCATTTTACAAAAGTAGGCAAATTCATAAATTACTCTAAAATAATAAGCACTTCAATTTAAAAAATAGTAACTTATGATTATATTTTTAAGTTATGGAAAACACACAGCCCAAAAATGCAACAACGCTTTTTTTAATAAGACACGCCGAAAAGCTTGACGACACAAAAAATACAGACCTTTCACCAGAAGGTTTCGAAAGAGCAGAATGCTGGAAAAAATATTTTGAAAACACAGAAATAGACGCGTTTTATTCTTCTGGTTTTCAGCGCGCCCGCAGAACTTGCCAGCCTATGGCGTTTTCTCGAGATAAAGACATCAAAATTTATAAAAATCATTTGATGGATTTAAAAAAAGTCATCGAAGAAAATAAGGGAAAAACCATTTTAATTGTGGGTCATAGCAATAGAATTCCAACATTTGTGAACAAACTTTTAGGTGAAGAAAAATATCCAGAAATTTTAGAGCCAGAATTTGGAAATCTCTACATTATTAAGGAAATTGACAACGATATAAAAACCGAATTAATTGTTCCTTTAATCACACAAAATGCTACAATTTAGCTTTTCTCCTTTTCCTGTTTTGGAAACTAAAAATCTTATTTTAAGACAAATTCATCTTAATGATGATAAAGAAGTTTTTGAATTGCGTTCCAATCCAGAAACGATGAAATTTATTCCAAGACCGTTGGCAGAAACCATTGAAGATGCTCAAAAATTCATCACAGATTGCAACACCGGAATTGAAAAAAATGATTATATAAACTGGGCAATCGCACAAAAAAATGATAATAAATTAATAGGGATGATCGGTTTCTTTAGATTACAACCCGAACATTTTAGAGCTGAAGTCGGTTACATCTTAAATCCAAATTTCCACGGAAAAGGAATCATGACAGAAGCTCTAGATGAAGCTTTAAAATATGCTTTCAATACATTAAATTTTCATTCTATTGAAGCAGTAATTGACCCTGGAAATATAGCTTCAGAAAAACTTCTGCAAAAATCTGGTTTTGAAAAAGAAGCACATTTGAAAGAAAATTTCTTTTACAACGGAGAATTTTTAGACACTGTTATCTACTCAATTCTAAAAACCAAATTTTTGTAATCCTTTTATATTATTGAATATATTTTTCAGCGACATTGCTGTTTCATTATATTGTTATTACATTTGCAATCCTATGTTGAAAACCATAAATATTTTAAATAAAAGAGCCCGTTTTGATTATGAAATAATCGAAAAATATACGGCAGGAATCGTTTTAACCGGAACTGAAATCAAATCAATCCGCTTGGGGAAAGCGAATATTACTGAGAGTTTCTGCGAGTTTAGTGAGGATACTGAGCTTTTTGCCATTAATATGTATATTGAAGAATATGCTTTTGGGAACCAATTTAACCACAAAGCAAGAAGCGAAAGAAAATTACTTTTGAATAAAAGAGAACTGAAAACCTTGGCAAAAAATGTTCAAGCTAAAGGTTTGACGATCGTTCCGCTGAAGCTTTTCACCAATGAAAAAGGAATGGCGAAACTTGATATCGGTTTGGCAAGAGGTAAAAAAACCTACGATAAACGAGAATCGCTAAAAGAACAAGACACAAAAAGAGACCTAGATAGAATCAAAAAATCATTTTAACTGCAAAATGATTTTTTTTTCAACTAAAAATGACTAAATTTGTCAAGACAAAAAAAGACAATTCTATGAAAGAGATTTTAAAAAATGCAAGAGAAAAGTTGAACATGAAAATTCGAGAAGTTTCACAGTTGACAGAAATTGACCAAGCACTAATTAGCAAGTTTGAATCAGGAAATAGAAAACCAACCAAAGAGCAGATTTTTAAATTAGCAAAAGTTCTAGAAATTGCTTTGGAAACGTTGATGGTTGCTTGGCTTAAGGAAAAAATTCTTTATGAAATTGGCGATGATGAATTTGCTTTAAAAGCGATGCAAGTCGCCGAAAAAGAAATTCGCTATCAAAAAACCTTAAAGAAAAAACTTTTCACTTCTTTGCAAAAAGTCTTAGATGAAATTGATGATTTAAAATCAAAATTAGATAAATTCAGAGAGTTTGACAGTTACCGAATTGCGCAAGCTTTAGAACTTGAATATACTTTTGAAAGTAATAGAATTGAAGGAAATACTTTGACATTAAGAGAGACAGATTTAGTGATAAATGAGGGTTTGACAGTTTCCGGAAAAAGTATGCGTGAACATCTTGAAGCCATAAATCATCAAGAAGCAATTGGCTATATCAAACATTTGATGGAAAAAAATTCTATTTTAAATGAGCGAGAGGTTTTGTCAATTCACAATTTGATTTTAAGAGGAATTCATCCAGATGATGCCGGAAGATATCGAAAAGTTCAGGTGATGATTAAAGGAAGTACGCATTTGCCTCCGCAACCTTTTATTGTTCCAAAGCAAATGGAGGATTATTTCTTTTGGTATGAAAAAAATAAAAACTCGCTTCATCCCGTGGTTTTGGCGGGCGAAATGCACGAACGTTTGGTAACAATTCATCCGTTTATTGATGGAAATGGAAGAACTTCAAGGCTTGTTATGAATTTAATTTTGCTTTCACACGGATATATTATCGCCAATATTAAGGGAGATTATGATTCAAGAATGCAATATTATCAAACGCTTGAAAAAGCACAAACTACTTCAAGCAAGGAAGATTTTTTGCTTTTTATTGCACAAATTGAAAAAGAAAGTCTTGAGAGATATTTAAATATCATTGGTCAATAAAAAAAGTCCTGCGGTTTGCAGGACTTTTTGTTTAGTTTTTATTTTCCAACAAAGGCACAAATCGAAATTCTCCAAATTCGTGCTTTTCAAATTGCGTTTCGTTTTTGCGAATTAGCATTGTCATAATTTGATGCTCTTCGCCAAGCGGAATTACCAGCCTTCCTCCTATTTTTAGTTGTGCCATCAACGGTTTTGGAATGATTGGAGCTCCAGCCGTCACAATAATACTGTCAAATGGAGCGTAATTTGGAAGACCTTTGTAACCGTCGCCAAAAGTAATTAACTTTGGCCTAATTCCTAATTTTGGCAATAACAATGAAGTCGTTTTAAAAAGCTCATTTTGTCTTTCAACACTATACACTTTGGCTCCCATCATACACAGAACTGCCGTTTGATAACCAGAACCGGTACCGATTTCCAAAACTTTATCATCTTTTTTAACCTCCAACAATTGCGATTGAAAAGCAACGGTGTACGGCTGCGAAATGGTTTGTCCCGCTCCAATGGGGAATGCCTTGTCTTGATACGCATAATCCTCAAAACTAGAGTTCAAAAAAAGATGTCGCGGAATTTTCCTTATCGCTTCCAATACATTTTTATCGGTAATCCCTTTTTGTTCTAAAACGGTTACCAGTTGATTGCGAAGTCCTTGATGTTTGGCTGTATCTTTCATGTCATTGCGAAGAATGAAGCAATCTCATTCCATTTTTAATTTCGGTAAAAATAGGCAAAGAAATGTCGAAAGTCAAAAGTCGAAAGTCGAAAGTTTGAACATTATGAAAAAATTATTTTGCCATTCGGTTTTTCACTTTTGACTTTATGACTTTAAGACTTTCGACTTTAAACAATTAATGCTATTTTTGTGGAAAATACATTTATATGCTAAAAGTTGGAGTATTAGGTGCCGGTCACTTAGGAAAAATTCATTTGCGTTTATTACAACAATCTGAAAAATACGAATTAGTAGGCTTTTACGATCCTAATCAGGAAAATGCCGAAAAAGTAGCCAAGGAATTTGGCTATAAAAAATTTGATACCATCGCCAAATTAATTCATGCCGTTGATGTTGTGGATATTGTAACTCCAACGCTTTCACACTACAAATGTGCAAAAGTTGCAATTAAATCTGGCAAACATATCTTCCTTGAAAAACCCATTTCAAATACGGTTGAAGAAGCCGAAGAAATCATCGCCTTAGCGAAAGAGCATAACGTAAAAGGCCAAGTGGGTCATGTCGAACGATTCAACCCAGCTTTCAAATCGGTAAAAAACGACATTATCAATCCGATGTTTATTGAAACGCACCGTTTGGCTGAATTCAATCCTCGAGGAACCGATGTTCCGGTGGTTTTAGACTTGATGATTCACGATATCGATGCTATTTTGAGCGTTGTAAAATCGCCAGTTAAAAATATCAATGCAAGCGGAGTTTCGGTAATTTCGGATACTCCAGATATTGCGAATGCCCGAATTGAGTTCGAAAATGGCTGTGTTGCCAATTTGACTTCAAGCCGAATTTCGTTAAAAAATATGCGTAAATCACGCTTCTTTCAAAAAGACGCATATATCTCGGTAGATTTCTTGGAAAAGAAATGTGAAGTCGTGAAAATGAAAGACGCTCCCGAAGTTCCAGGCGATTTTGATATGATTTTGCAAAATGCAGAAGGCGTGAAAAAGCAAATCTATTTTGATAATCCAGACGTTGAAAACAACAATGCCATCTTAGATGAATTGGAAACTTTTGCCGATGCAATTGTCAATAACACCAGACCTGTAGTGACTTTAGAAGACGGAACGGACGCTTTGCGAGTAGCGTATCAAATTATTGATTGCTTCAAGAAATAATCCTTTATAAATGCTAACCAATAATCTTCTTCTTCTTGAAATCAAAAATCTCATTGCAACAGCAAGAGAAACTGCCGTTCGTTCGGTTGATTTTCAGAGAACATTATTATATTGGTATATCGGCGAACGCATTTTCAACGAAGAACAGCAAGGAAAAGAACGTGCCGAATATGGAAATTATTTAATTAAATATCTTTCTGAACAGTTAACTCCTGAATTTGGAACTGGGTTTTCTTTCAGAAATTTAAACTGGTACCGCCAATTTTACAGAACTTTTCCAATTGTGAACTCACTGCGTTCACAATTGAGTTGGACACATTATAGAACTCTGATTCGACTTGATAGCGAAGACAAACGAGAATATTACATTGCTGAAACCACAAAAAATAATTGGTCCGTTCGACAAATGGAACGACAAATAAACAGCCAATTATTTGAGCGTTTATTATTGAGCAATGACAAAGAAAGTGTTTTGGCGGTTGCTCGAAATGAAAAACTTCCAACCAATCCATCAGAAATTATTAAAGACCCAATGGTTCTAGAATTTTTAGGATTAAGACGCGAATCTGCTTATTATGAAAAAGATTTAGAGCAAGCAATAATTACAAATCTGCAAGATTTTCTTTTGGAATTAGGAAACGGATTCTCCTTTGTTTCCAGACAAAAACGAATCCATCTCGATGGCGATGATTTTTTTATCGATTTGGTTTTTTATAATCGAATCCTACAATGTTCTATCATTTTCGAAATCAAAACCCATAAGTTAACACACGAAGATTTAGGCCAGCTTCAAATGTATGTCAATTATTACGACCGAATAGAAAAATTAGAACACGAAAAACCTACCATTGGGATTTTACTTTGTGCCGATAAAAATAACGCCGTCGTAAAATTTTCATTACCAGAAGCAAACAAAACCATTTTAGCAAGTCAATACGAATTAATTCTACCTTCAGAAGAGCAATTATTGAATGAGATTAAACGAGAAATAGAAATATTAAACTCAAAAAATGACTAGAGAAAATTTTTTATTTTTGATAATTATTTCAATATATTTAGCCTTATTTATATCTATAACGATAAATGAAAGCATTCTTGACGCAATTTTTTTGTTAACTATTTCAACAATTTTTATAAGTTCAATAGTAACCCTTTTTAAAGTAAATTTAGAAAAATATAAATATTTCATTTGGATAAATATTGCTCTTTTCATAATAACCTATTTGTACAATAACTATTTACATGATTGAGAAATTATAATCAAACATTTTTTATTAATAATAATTATTGTTTCATTTTTTGGTTTTAGATATTTGAAAGGTAAAAAACGAAACTCTTAAACTATATAAACTTTTAAACTTATAACCTATAAAATGAAAAACATAGCCGTAATCGGAGCTGGAACAATGGGTAACGGAATCGCCCACACTTTCGCGCAAAGCGGATTCACCGTAAAATTAATAGACGTTTCAGAAAAATCCCTAGACAAAGGAATGGCAACAATCGCCGGAAATTTGGACAGAATGGTCGCAAAAGGAACCATCACCGAAGACGATAAAATGAAAACCATCAGCAACATCATCACCTACACAGACATTAAAGACGGGGTTGTTGGTGTTGATTTGGTCGTTGAAGCTGCAACCGAAAACGTAGAGTTGAAACTCAACATTTTCAAGCAATTAAACGATGCTTGTTCGCACGATACGATTTTAGCGACTAATACATCTTCAATTTCAATTACGCAAATAGGAGCCGTTGTCGCTCATCCTGAACGCGTTATCGGAATGCATTTCATGAATCCGGTGCCGATTATGAAGTTGGTCGAAATCATCCGCGGTTACAACACATCTGACGAAGTGACGAAAAGCATTATGGATCTGTCTGAAAAACTAGGCAAAACTCCAGTTGAAGTAAACGATTATCCAGGTTTTGTGGCCAACAGAATTTTGATGCCGATGATTAACGAATCCATCGAGACTTTATATAACGGAGTTGCAGGCGTTTACGAAATAGACACGGTGATGAAACTCGGAATGGCGCATCCAATGGGACCGTTGCAATTGGCTGATTTCATTGGTCTTGACGTTTGCCTTGCGATTTTGAATGTAATGTACGAAGGTTTCAAAAACCCAAAATATGCTCCTTGCCCACTTTTGGTAAATATGGTTCGCGCCGGAAAATTAGGCGTAAAATCAGGCGAAGGATTCTATGATTATTCTGAAAGTAAAAAGGCCGAGAAAGTAGCAAAACAGTTTTCTTAAGATATTTTGAAGCGAAAAGGCGGGAATAAATTAAACCATATTCCCGCTTTCTGTTCCAATCTTTTATTTTTTAAAGAAAAAAACAAAAGGATTTCCTCTGCAATCGGGGCTATTGAAAAACTTTAGGTATTTTTTAAACGTCAGTTTCCCAATCTTTGTCTTCAGAAAACCTAACTTGCATTTCTTTTCGAAAAACTTTAAATCTTTGCGTTAAAAATGGCAAAAATAATCCCTTTCAAAGCCGTCCGGCCAACTCGCGACAAAGTCAGCCTCGTAACTTCACGTTCTTACGACGAATATTCTCCGGCAGAACTCGCTTCACAGTTGGATTTTAATCCGTTTTCTTTTTTGCACGTTTTGAATCCGGCTTATGTTAACCAGCAAAAAATAGGACTTGAAAAAAGGTTTAAATTGGTTGCCCAAAAATACAATGACTTTAAGGAAGAAGTGGTTCTGATAAAAGAAGAAAATCCAGTCTTTTTCATCTACGAAATCCAAACCAAAAATCAGACTTTCACTGGAATAATTGCTGGAACTTCCATTGAAGATTACCAAAATAATGTTATCAAAAGACACGAAGATACGTTGCAATATCGTGTAGAATTGTTCAAAGATTATCTTCACCGAACAGGTTTCAATACTGAACCCGTTTTAATAACCTATCCCGATAATCAAGAATTAACAACTTGGATTTCAAACAAAAAGCAAACGG
Source organism: Flavobacterium qiangtangense (assembly GCF_042658345.1). Classification (NCBI taxonomy): domain Bacteria; kingdom Pseudomonadati; phylum Bacteroidota; class Flavobacteriia; order Flavobacteriales; family Flavobacteriaceae; genus Flavobacterium; species Flavobacterium qiangtangense. Next base: position 197,735 of record NZ_JBHSQB010000003.1, on the reverse strand, counting down.
ATTCACTTTACGAATTTTCTACCACCAAAAGAGAAAAACACATCCTTTGGAAAATTGAAGACCAAAAAGAAATCGCTTGGCTTCAAGAAAAATTCGATGAAATTGGCGATTTGTATATTGCAGACGGACACCACCGTTCCGCTTCCGCAGAATTATTATACGAAGAAGACAAAGCTTCCGGAAACGAAAACCTGAACTATTTTATGAGTTTTCTAATCGCCGAAAGCAACGTAAAAATATACGAATACAACAGAATCATCCGTGATTTAAACGGACATTCAAAAGAAGAATTTCTGAATAAATTATCTGAAAGTTTTTGGCTAAAAAACAAAAACCAAGAACTTTGGAAACCCACAAAAAAGTTCGAATTCGGAATGTATCTCGATGGCGAATTTTATTCTTTGACTTTAAAAGACGAACACAGTTTTACTTCGGTTTTGGAACGACTTGATGCTCAGATTTTATACGAGAAAGTCTTGAATCCCATCTTAGGAATTGAAGATTTACGCAACGACGAACGAATCGATTATATTCCTGGAAAACAATCTATTATAACTATAAAAGAAGTTGTGGACGAAGGCGAATTTGAATTAGGTTTTATGCTTTTTCCAACGGATATTTCTGAAATAAAAGAATTGGCCGATAACAATTTAATCATGCCTCCAAAAAGTACTTACATTGACCCGAAATTTAGAAGCGGTCTTGTTGTGTACGAATTATAATTTAGACAATCATTTAGAAACACAGATTTTAGAAATTTTTAAAATTATTCTGATTTCTAAAATCTATGTTCCAATAAAAATTAAAAATGTCAATAAAAAATAACTTACTCGAAATAAAATCATCGCTTCCTGAAAATGTAACTCTTGTTGCGGTTTCAAAAACAAAACCTGTCTCCGATTTAGTGGAAGCTTATAAAGCTGGTCAACGCATCTTTGGAGAAAACAAAATCCAAGAAATGGCCGATAAGTTTGAGCAAATGCCAAAAGACATCGAATGGCACATGATTGGGCACGTTCAAACTAATAAAGTGAAATTTATGGCTCCATTTGTGAGTTTGGTCCATGGTGTTGATTCCTTGAAATTACTGGAAGAAATCAACAAGCAAGCTTTGAAAAACAATAGAATCATAGATTGTCTTTTGCAAATTCATATTGCAGAAGAAGAAACAAAATTTGGATTAGATGAAGCTGAATTAAACGATTTATTGCAATCTGACACTTTCACGAATCTGAAAAATATCAAAATAAAAGGCTTGATGGGAATGGCTACTTTCACCGAAAACCAAGACCAAATCAAGAAAGAATTTTTACATTTAAAAGATATTTTCGACAAATTCTCAATTCTAAATCCTAACTTTTCAATTCTCTCTATGGGAATGTCGGGCGATTATCAACTTGCAATTGACTGCGGAAGTACAATGGTTCGGATTGGAAGTAGTATCTTTGGGACTAGATAAAATTTATTCAAATTCTCTGCCAACTAAAAACTGAACACTGAAATCTGAAAATTTGTACGCAATACTCGACATAGAAACAACAGGAGGACAATTTAACGAAGAAGGAATTACTGAAATTGCCATCTATAAATTTGACGGACACGAAATTGTCGATCAATTTATAAGTTTGGTAAATCCAGAAAAGCCAATTCAGCCTTTTGTGGTAAAACTTACCGGAATCAATAATGCAATGCTTCAAAGTGCTCCAAAGTTTTTTGAAGTCGCAAAACGCATCATTGAAATGACTCAAGATTGCGTGATTGTGGCTCATAATGCTCAATTTGACTACAGAATTCTCCGTACAGAATTTTCACGTTTAGGTTACAATTTCGAAAGACAAAACCTTTGTACCGTTGAATTGGCTAAAAAACTAATTCCCGAACAACCTTCTTATAGCTTGGGAAAATTAGTTCGTGCTCTTGGAATTCCCATGGCCGACAGGCACCGTGCTTCTGGCGATGCTTTGGCGACTGTAAAGTTGTTCAAAATGCTTTTGGACAAAGATTTAGAGAAAGAAATCGTAAAAACTTTTATCAAAACCGAAGTTGAAAAAGGTCTGGCTCCAAAATTACTCGACATTGTTTCCAATATTCCTTCCACAACCGGAATTTATTATGTTCACAAAGAAGACGGCGATATTATTTATATTGGAAAAAGCAAAAATATAAAGAAGCGTGTTAACCAGCATTTCACAGGTTCTTCCCGAAGAGATAAAAAAATTCAGGTCGAAGTTTTTTCAGTAACTTATGAAGAAACTGGCAGTGAATTAATTGCTCTATTGAAAGAATCTGAAGAAGTCAAAGTCAACAAACCTAAGTATAATAGAGCTTTGACGAAAACTATATTCCCTTTCTCTTTATATCAATCAAAAAATAAGGAAGGTTTTATAAGTATTAAATTACAACGAACCGATGCTCGAAAAAACGAACTAGCTTCGTTTGCAAGTCAGGCTGAAGGTCAAAGTGCGTTGTTTAAAATCACTGATAAATATGTGCTCTGCCAGAAGATAAATCATCTTGAAATTGTGAAAACGCATTGTTTTCCATATGAAATAAACCAATGCAATGGCGCGTGCGTTGATGAAGAATCACCCGAAGATTATAATATTCGTGTGGAAGATTTTTTGGCAAATAACGAATATTCAAACCAAAATATAATCGCCGTTGACCGAGGAAGAAACCTTCAAGAGCGAAGCGCTGTTTTAATTGAAAATGGTGTTTTTCAAGGAATTGCATTTTTTGACTTAAATTATCAAGTGAATAATATTGAGATTCTGCGAAACATTATAACGCCGATGAAAAACACGCGCGATGCAAAAAATATAATTTTGAGCTATCTCAAAAAAAAGAAAGTCTATAAAATCATTTCGTTTTAAGACTTTTAGTAAATTTGATAGAACCCCAAAAAATTGCACTTGAAAACCATTAAAACAGAAAAATTCCGAACCAAGCTTCACGAAATCATTTATGAAGCAGACACGCCGACAGGAAAACTTTTCGACATCATATTGCTGATTCTCATTATTTTAAGTATCGTTGCGGTAATGCTTGAAAGTATGGCTTCCGTGAAATATTTATACGGAGACGAGCTTGAAATCATCGAATGGGTTATAACTGCATTTTTCACTTTTGAATACATCGGAAGAATTATTGCTTTAAAAAAGCCAATAAAATACGTACTCAGTTTTTACGGAATCATCGATTTATTGGCAACTTTGCCCGCATTTATCGACTTAATTTTCCCAGGTTTGCACTTTTTGGTCTTGATTCGCGCGGTTCGGTTATTGCGTGTTTTCAGAATTTTAAAGTTGGTACATTTCGTTGGAGCTTCGAATCAATTGGTCGTTGCTTTAAAGAAAAGCCGATTGAAAATCGCGGTTTTTCTCTTCAATGTAATCGTTTTGTGCATCATTTTAGGCACTTTAATGTACATGATTGAAGGTCCCGAAAGCGGATTTACAAGCATTCCCACCAGCATTTATTGGACAATCGTTACGCTGACAACTGTTGGTTTTGGTGACATTACCCCTGAAACTCCTTTCGGGCAGTTCGTTTCAATGGTCATTATGATCTTGGGTTACGGCATCATCGCAGTTCCCACCGGCTTGGTCACTGCAGAATTTATGTCGCGTGATAAAGTACACGAAAACACACAAGCCTGCCGAAATTGCGGTTTTGAAAACCACAGAGACGACGCCATTTATTGTTATCATTGCGGTCATGCTTTAAACGAATAGTCTTGTTTTTTGAAGCTAATCCGGCTTTACTCTGCAAGTCCTCATTTTAAACACCTTTTTTGCTAGCCGAAAAACGAGCTTCCTCCGGTCGCTGTTTTACGGCTGCAAAAAATAGTGTTTAAAATTCCGGGCTTTCCGCTACAATCCGGGCTATGAAAGTGCTACAAACCAACAATTATTTTAAAAATCACCTTTATAATTTTTAAAACCATTTCATAAAAAGTAACTTTGCTTTAATGAAGAAATTAATCACAATTATTGGTCCCACGGCAATTGGAAAAACGGCTTTGAGCATCAAACTTGCCAATCATTTCAACTGCGAAATCATTTCTTGTGACTCCCGCCAATTTTTTAAAGAAATGGAAATCGGGACAGCAGTTCCTTCAAAACATGAATTAGCTTCAGCTTCGCACCATTTTATCCAAAATAAATCAATTTTTGAGAATTATACCGTTGGCGATTTTGAAAGAGAAGCAATTTCTAAATTGGATGAATTGTTTGAAACCAATGATTACGCCATTTTAGTGGGTGGTTCTGGATTGTATGTTGACGCGATTTTAAAAGGATTTGATACTTTTCCAGAAATTGATGCTTCCGTTAGAACTGAAATAATTTCCAATTATGAGAAATTCGGGATTGAATATCTTCAGAACAAATTACGAGAATTAGATCCAAATTATTTCGATACAATTTCTAACGAAAATCCTCAAACTTTACAAAATCCACAGCGATTGATGCGTTTTGTGGAGGTTTGTATCGGGAGTGGGAAACCATATTCTTCCTTCTTAAACCAAAAGAAAACCAGTCGAAATTTCACGCCAATTATAATCGGACTTGAAGCTGAACGTCAAGAAATGTACAATAGAATTAATCTTCGAGTTGATTTGATGATGCAAAATGGTCTGTTGGAAGAAGCCAGAAATTTGTATTCAAACAGAAATCTAAATGCTTTGCAAACCGTAGGATACAGAGAACTTTTCAGTTATTTTGATGGTGATTATAACCTGGATTTTGCCATTGAAGAAATCAAAAAAAATACCAGACGTTTTGCAAAACGCCAATTGACTTGGTTCAAAAGAACAGAAAATGCGAAATGGTTTGATTACAAATCCGAAGTTGATGAAATTGTAAAATCGATTTCTAATTTCCAAAATTCATAATTTATAATTCCCGAAAAATGCCAATAGCTCCAAATTTTTCATCTATTTTCAGCAAAGACTGGGAAATTAATTTCACGCAATGCACGCCAAACGGTTACTTAAAATATACCGATTTGTGCAATTTGCTTCAGATGACAGCGGGCGACCACGCCGAAGTTGGCGGTATTAGTTTTACTGATATGCAAGAATTTCATCAAGCTTGGGTTTTAAGCAGAATGCGCCTTGAAATCGACGCCTTGCCTCAATGGAAAGATATTGTAACGGTGAAAACTTGGATTATTTCTTTGAAAAATTCGCGTTCGGTGAGAGCTTTAGAGATGTATGTTAACGGAAAGAAGATTGTGGGTTGCGAGACTTTTTGGGCTGTTTTTAATACCAAATTACGTCGTCCGGAAGCGCTGGCTTTGCCACACGAACATTTTGAAAAGTATGCAGAAAAATTTCCTACGGAAGAGCGCGTGAAGAAAATTGATTTGCCAAAAGAAATGAAATCAGTTAACGAAAGAAAAGTGGTTTTATCAGATTTGGATATTGTGAATCACGTAAATAATGTGAAATATCTGGAATGGTGTTTGGATTTAGTTGATGTGAAATCAATTTTAAAGCAGAAATTGAAAAGCATTGACATGAATTTTATGAAAGAATTGATGCTTGAAGACTTGGTTTCGATTAATGAGATTTCTTTCGAGAATCAATCTGTTTATTCTATTTTGAAAGAAGGAAAGGCTTGTTTTGGATTGGAATTTGGTTTTTAAAACACAGATTTCACAGATTTGCACGGATTTTTTATTGCTTACTGTTCCCTCGACTGCGCTCGGGATGACAGTAATGTTGAATTAATGCGAAGCGCTCGGGATGACAATTAGCTTTATCGAAATGGAACTTATGAAAATCTTTAATCTTAATTCTTCAATCTAAAATCTGAAATCTAAAATCTACAATTCTAGCCCAGATTGTAGCGGAAAGCTTTTTTGAAAAACTGACATTTTTTGCCGGATAAAGAGCGACCGGAGGAAGCTCCTTTTTTTTCGTGCAAAAAAGGAGGTTTGATAAAAACTTGTAGCGGAAAGCTGGAAATAGCTTCTAAAAACAAAAAAAGCTCCGATTTCTCGAAGCTTTTTTTATAGTAATTTATTCTGAAACTTTGTTTTTTACAACAAGTCTGAAACCTTCTCCGTGGATGTTCAAGATTTCTACGTCTTCATCTGGCTTAAGGTATTTTCTTAATTTTGCGATGTAAACGTCCATACTTCTTGATGTGAAGTAGTTGTCATCTCTCCAGATTTTTGTCAAGGCTAATTCTCTTGGCATCAAATCGTTTTCGTGAACAGCAAGCATTTTCAGCAATTCGTTCTCTTTTGGAGATAATTTTATTGGTTCTTCTTGCTTGAAAGTCAAGAATCTCAATTTTGAATTTAAGTGGAAATTTCCGATTTGGAATTCAAACTTAGTGTTGTCTGTTTTGCTGTCAGACGCTTTTCTTTGAATGATTGCTTTGATTTTCATCAACAAAACTTCTGAATCGAATGGCTTGTTCAAGTAATCATCAGCACCCACTTTGTATCCTTTTAAAACGTCCTCTTTCATAGATTTCGCCGTTAAAAAGATAAGTGGAATATCTTTATTTTTTTCTCTGATTTCTTTGGCCAAAGTATATCCGTCTTTGTAAGGCATCATCACGTCAAGGATGCACAAATCAAAGGTGTCTTTTTTAAATTTCTCGAAACCTTCCATCCCGTTCTTGGCCAAAGTAACTTCAAAATCGTTCAGATTTAAATAATCTTTTAAAATTGAACCGAAGTTTGGGTCATCTTCGACTAGTAGGATTTTCTTGTTTACATTTTCCATAGCTTAATTGATTAGTGGTAATTTTATAATGAAGGTGCTACCCTTCCCTTTTTCGCTTTCTACAAATATTTGACCGTTATGGTCGTCTATAATTCTTTTTACGTAAGCTAATCCTAAACCGTGACCTTTTACGTCATGGCGATCGCCAGTGTGTTCTCTATAAAACTTCTCAAAGACTCTTTTTTGTGCTACTTTGCTCATTCCATGTCCTTGGTCTTTTACCTTAATTAAGATAAAATCTTTTACATTTTCTGTATAAACGTCAATTACTGGCGCTTCTGGAGAATATTTTATGGCGTTGTCTAAAATGTTTACGATCACGTTTGTAAAGTGAACATCGTTAACTAATGTTGTTGTTCTTGTCGCGTCAAAATGCGTGTTGACCACACCTTGTCTGTCTTCAATAATCAAGGCAACGTGTTCCACTGCATCTTCCACAATATCCTGAACGTCAATTGGTTCTTTATTTATTTCAAGTTCTTTTTTCTCTAATTTTGAAATTCTAAGAACATTTTCAACCTGAGCATGCATTCTCTTATTTTCATCCCTAATCATCTGCAGGTATCTGTGTACTTTTTCAGTATCTTCAATAACCTTTGGATTTTTAATCGCGTCTAAAGCCAGGTTAATCGTGGCAATTGGCGTTTTAAATTCGTGCGTCATATTATTGATGAAATCAGTTTTGATTTCAGAAATCTGACGTTGTTTTATCAATTGGTTTAGCGCGCTTGCGTAAGCAATGATGATGATCAGCGTAAACGTGATCGACAGAATCGTAATTCCGATCAAATCTGTGAACAAAAATTTCTTTTTATCCGGAAAACTTACTAATAACTGAAACTTTGCTTTTCCTTCATTATCAGAAAAAATTGGCGTCTGAAATGTTGAGTTTTTATCAAACTTAAAGTTATCAGATTTAATTTTTGTCGCCAATCCATCGCTATAAACCCCAAATTCAAAATGCGTTTTTACTTCATATTGTTTCAGCTCGTGCTCTAACATTTTATAAAGTTTGTCTTTTGAAATTCTGTCTTTTAAAGGTTTTGTATCAGCAATATCCTTTAAGAACATATCATATTGCGCTTTCACAAGCATTTCCATATTTCCCGATTTTTCAACCGTTATGTCTGGAGTTGTATTTCGCTCTAGTGCAGAATTGTCAATTTGATTCCCAGAATAAATTTCTGTTTTTCGCTTTGCGCTATAACTCTGCGCTTTTTTGATCGAGTCTTTCTTTTTATCAAAGAACGAGAGATTCACATTGTAATCTTCGGCGATAATATTGTTTGAATAAATAACCGTTTCATTTGTCACCTTATTCTTTTGAACCAACACAAAATCAAGCAGTTCGCTCTTTTTTGGATCTTTTCCAATACTATCTTTTAAGATATTATACTGATTTAAAAGACTGTAAGTTTCTTCTTGTTTTAATTTTTCAGAAACATTTCCGATAACTTGCTGAACGTGATATTTGAATTGCTCTTCATTATTTTTGAACGAAGTATTAATCAAATACAACTGTACCAAAATAATTCCTATCAAAGATAGGCTCATCAACACAACCAGTAAGCGAAATAATGTCTTATTCATCGAAACAAAATTAACATTTTAACATTTAAGCAATTAATACATTAACCAAACATTAACATCTAATTCGTAAATTATTGATTTCTTAATAGTGAAATTATATTTTCTGCAGATTTTATAGCTTCTTGCAAGTCTTCATTGACAATAACAAAATCACTCAATGATTGTTTCTTTTCTTCGCTCCACTGATTGGCAATTCTGCTTTCAATAGCTTCGCGCGAAAGATTATCTCGTTTCATAACTCGCTGAATTCTAGTTTCTTTTGGAGCCGTAACTAAAATTACTTTGTCACAATCTTTATAGCTTCCGCTTTCAAAAAGTATTGCGGTTTCTTTGACAACAATTTCAAAATTTTTATTTTGTTCAACCCAGTTTTTAAAATGTCTGGCAACTTCTGGATGAATTATGTTATTTAAAATCTGAAGTTTTTCGGGTTGCTCAAAAACAACTTTTGACAGCTTTGCTCTATCAATTTTATCTTTTTCAAGAATATCTTTTCCAAAAGCATCAATTATTTTGCCAACAATGACTTTTGTATCCAATATTTTTTTTGCTTCTAAATCAGCGATATAAACAGGAATTCCGAGTTGTTTAATATGGTTGGCGATTGTAGTTTTTCCGCTTCCGATTCCCCCTGTTAACCCTATGATTTTTGGCATAATTTAGATAGCTTTAGTTTTTAAAAAATAATTCAGGAAAAGCTTCTTGTGGTTTTCTTTTCAAAATAATAATGTTCCAAAACGATTTTAAGAAACCAACTCCGTAACCATAAAACTGAGTCGCCACGGCAAAAAGCGAATAAATTCCGATTTTTAAGCTTTTGCTTTGGATTGAAGAAATTACGAAAACCAATGTAAAATACAAAAGATATAATACGAAGAAAAATGAAATTCCAAAGATTAGGAACAAAATAGAAAATATAAGTCCTATTAAAAATAAGGATGGGAAGAAAAAAGTCATCTTGTTATATTCTGGATACCAACTGTTTAAAATTGGTCTTGCTTTCCCAAATTTATTGACTTGCTTGTAAAATTTTGACCAGTCAATTCGTCGTTTGTGATAAACATACGCATTTACAAAAAGTCTGGTTTCGAAGCCCATTTTCCATAATCTGATCGACAAATCTGGATCTTCACCAGGATGGATATTTCCAAAACCCTGACTTGCTTCAAAGGCTTTTTTTGATAATCCCATGTTAAAACTTCTAGGCTGAAATTTTCCGATTTTCTCTGAACCGCCTCTAATTCCTCCAGTTGTCATAAACGAAGTCATCGAAAAATTAATAGCTTTTTGCACGTCAGAAAAACTATTTAAAGCTTTATCTGGACCTCCAAAACAGTCTACAAAATCATTTTGAAGTGCTTTTTCAACTTCTAATAAGTAATTTGGAGGAAGAATACAATCTGAATCTAAAATCAAGAAATAATCTCCTTTTGCATTTCTCATTCCAAAATTTCGCGAATCTCCCGGACCAGAATTTGGCTTGAAAAAATATGAGATATTCAATCTTTCCTTATACAAATCAATAACGGACTGACAGGGAATTGAAGATCCGTCTTCAACGATAACAACTTCAAAATCATTATTATAGACTTGTTTCGTCAAGCTTTGCAAAAGTTCATCAATCTCATCTGGTCGATTGTAAACAGGAATTATAAAAGAAAATTTCATAGTTGATTTTAAACTTTAACAAAGATAAACTTTATAAATAAAAAAACCATCCTAATAAACTTAGGATGGTTTCAAAATTTAAAACGAAATTAAAGTTTATTCTTTAATAACTTTGATTGTTTTAACTTGATTTTCAACAGTAACTTTCACAAGATAAGTTCCTTGCGTTAAATTTGACATATCAATTTGGCTTTCAGCTGCGTTTACTTTTTTAGCAAGAACTTGTTGTCCTAATAAATTAAATACTGCAACATCAGAAATATCTTGAGAATAAGATAAATTCAATACATTTTTAACTGGATTTGGATAAGCGCTCAATTTTGAAAATTCAAATGAGTCAGTTCCTAATGCATTAGCATAAGCTGAAATGCCAAATGAGCCAACTACATCATTATTGTACTCATAAACTCTTGCATATAATGTAGCACCAGGAGTTTGATTTGTCAAAACAACTTTTGAGTAAGATCCAGTATCAGCACCATCATCATCACAACCAACTTGAGTTAAGGCCGCACATGTACCGCTGTAAACGGTTACAACTGAATCAAATCCTGTCGCTCCAGTCGAAGAATTTCCTGTTTCAACAGTTAAATTTCCACTCGCTGGAACAACTATGCTGTACCAGATATCTCCACCAGAGTAGCCAAAACAAGTGGCTGGCGTTGCCTGTGATGAGCTTGAAGCTCCTGCATTTGTTCCGTCAGTTAAATTTGTTCCATAAGCCGTACCTACTGTTAATGCAATCGCACCAGCACATTCGTCATTGGCAGGTCTTGTTGAAAAGCTAATTGTTGTCCAGTTACTGAATGTACCTCCACAATTTGTTCTAACGTGAGCATAATAAACAGTTTGAGCAGTTAAGCTATTAGTTGTATAAGTCGCTGCGGTTTGTGCCGTTCCAGCAGCGGTAGGTGCTGTAGCCACATTATCAATTACGTATTCATATCCTGCTGATCCAGTAATAGCTGGCCAAGTAATTGTTGCGCTTGTTGAAGTAATAGCAGAAGCTGTAACAACTGGAGCTTCACAAGCAGGAATAGTTTCAACTACGAAATTATCTATAAAAAAATCATAGTCTTGAGTATCATCAACCGTACCATCAGTTGCGTAGAATGCAAATTTTGTGTTTGCATTTGTGTAAGTTGTCAAGGGAATTGACAATGTGTTTAATGCATTTGACGGAGTATTTGATGCGTTAAATGTATGAAGCGTTGTCCAAGTGGTACCATTATCATTTGAAACTAAAAATGCCACATAGTCATCAGATCCCATTGTTGTTGCAGTTGTCGCGCCCCAAGCAGTCGCTCCAAAATCAAATTTAACTCTATATCCGCCAGCGCTTAAATCAATTACTGGAGAAATCAGCCATCCAATATTATTCATGTAATATAAATTAACCTTGGTGGCGCCAGATGAACCTGAATTCAAAAATCCATCAGCGGCCCAAATTCCAGCTCCGGCCCCAGTTGGACCTGTCGCTGGCGTTCCTGCGCCTGAAACCGACCAACATGAAGGCAAAAACGTTGCAAAATTTTGTGTATAACTTGGAATAAAGGCTGTACATTGTGTAGTAAATGTTGCAGAAGATGTCCATACTGAAGCATTCGCACCACATTTTGATCTTACCCAAAAATAGTGTAACGTCGCAGAAGGTAAGCTAGCAAGATTAGCTGTTAATGTTCCTGCAGCCACAGCTCCTGTTGGTGTAGTTGTTGCTGTCGGCGCAGTATTCGTCGTAGATACGTAGTACTCATAACCGTCTCCAGGTAATGTAGACGGTGCCGTCCATCCAATTGTTGCTGTAGTCGTAGTTACATTTGAACTCGTTAAAGCTGATGGAGGAATACAATCAGTCAAATATTTAACTTGTGAATTTTTACAAGCGGCTTCACCTAAACAAGCGGCGTTTTCTGAATAATGTAATCTTACTGTTCCAACAGTAATCGCATTGATGGTAAGTGGCGACGGCCCGTGCTGAATAACCACGTTTGACGCATTTGTAACCGTTAAATAAATGTGAGGTCCTGCACCAGCGGTAGCACCTGTTTGAGCTGTGAAAGTATAATTTCCTCCAACAATCAAAGAAGATACCACAGAATATTCTTCCGTACTGTATGCGCAAGTAGTAACTGTTTGGAAAACGCCAGAGTTATTCGAAACTGCACTGCCAAATGCTGTCGGCCTTATACATTGGGCACTAGAATACAATGTGATAAGCATTGCAATAAAAAAGAAAGTAGTTTTTTTCATAAATACAAATAGTTTAGTTAAGTGGCTAATTTAATCTAATACCAACTAAATATTAACAAAAATTTAATAAATAGATTATATACAAAAAAAGCCTGCTAAACAGCAGGCTTTTTATTGATAATGTAATGTAATTATTCTTTAACCACTTTTATGGTTTTAGTTTCATTATTAACTGTTACTTTAACCAAATAGGTTCCGTGAGTTAAATCCGACATGTCTATTTGACTCTCTGTAGCATTAATCTTTTTTGCAAGAACTTTTTGTCCTAACAAATTGAATACTGCAACATCAGAAATATCTTGAGAGTAAGAAAGATTCAAAACAGCTTTAACCGGATTTGGATAAGCGCTTAATTTCGAAATTGTAGCAAAATCATCCGTTCCTAATGCTTGAGAACAAATAATTCCTCTTGTTCTGTTCGTTTCTTCTGCTCCACATTGACTATTTAAATGTGAATAAAATCTAATAACTGCAGTTGAAGTTGCTGTCCAAGTTAAAGGTGTCGCTCCATAAACAATTGGCGCAGTTCCAGCTTCATTAGAAATTGTAATAAAATCACTTGTTCCTGATGAAAAAGTATATGTGTTCCCCGAAACTACATTTACTTTTGAAAACTCTCCAGCATACCCGGCAGTCGTAACCGAGTTTACAGTAGTTCCATTACAAGTAGGCACGGTATAAGTGGCTGCTGGCCATTGACCATTTTCAGCAACTAAACAATATCCTGGCGATGGAGCGGTTGTAAAGCTCCATTCAGCACATCCAACAGATTCTCCACCTGCGTTTTTAGCGATAACTTTCCAATGTATAACTGTATTGTAAGCGTTTATAACTAAATCTGTACCTGTTGTATTTGTCAAATAATTTGCAACTAAATCCATGTCTCCAGGATCTCCTGAATACAAATCATAAGAAACAACGGCATCACCGGTTGTTGGGATACTCCAAGAAAGAGTAATTGGTCCGGCAGGAATTCCCGTTGCTCCATTTGCAGGAACTGGGGTTCCTGGGCAACCTGATGCCACAATATTCGTGAAAGCAAAAGGTCCGCTCCAATCACTTTTGTCTGTTGCAGAACAACTAGCTCTCACATAAAATTGATAATTTGATCCAGCAACCAAAGTTGCCGTGAAAGGATTTGCTATACCTACTGATGTTGGTGTTCCTGTAACTGTTCCTCCTGCGGTAACATTCACTAATTCTACATCCCACAAACTTTCGGTACCGCCAGCAGTCCAAGATAGATTAGCAGAAGTTGGAGTGATCGCCGTAACTGTTAACGCTGTCGGCTGGATACAACTTGGCAAAGCATCGCTCACGAAATCATCTGCATAAAGCTCAAATTCGTCAGTTCCGGTCGCGCGAACTGCCACATAAACGGTTTGACCAGTATATGCAGCTAGATTGAACTCTTTCTTTGTCCACACTGCGGGTGCATCTTGTGAAGCCTGAAGAACTACAGAAAATGATGTCGCCGCTGTATTGTTTGTAGTAGAAAGACGTACTTCATAAGATTCTAAAAACGTAGCAGATCTAGATTTAATCCAAAAAGATAATCTAGTATTTACTCCAGCGGTTACTGTGATTGGCTGTGTAATCAAATAATCGTCGTGTGCTGTTGCATTGTAAGAAATTCGCATAGCATTTGGAGCACTGTGAGCACCATCAGTAATTAATGCCGCGCCTCCAACGGCCCAAGCGTTTGCTCCACCACCATTGATAATAGCCCAGCCAGCGGGCAAATTAGTATTGGCGTCAAAATTTTGGGTAAATTGTGCATTTGCTCCGAAAAAACAAAAAATCGCAAATAATAACAGTGTAATTTTCTTCATATAAAAGATTTTTAAGTAAATATTTTACTAAATTACAAAAAACAACACAATATATTCTAAAATTAACAAAAAAAACAAAAAGGGTAAATATTATGCATATTTACCCTTTTAAATTAAATAAATTAACACTTTACTTCAAGCTTTCCACTTGAACCATCTCGTCAGCTTCTGATTTATAATCTACTCCTGCAACGTCAAATCCAAATAAGTTATAAAAATCTTTTCTATAACCTTCTAAATCTCCAATTTCAGCTAAGTTTTCTGTAGTTGCTTTCGTCCACAATTGCGCCACTTTTTCCTGAATATCGTCACGCATTTCCCAATCATCAATTCTTATTCTCCCTTTTTCATCAGTCGCAACCTCGCTTCCTGAGAACAATCTGTCTTGATATAATCTTTGGATTTGCTCGATTGTTCCTTCATGAACGCCTTCTTCCTTCATAATTTTATACAATAAAGAAATATACAAAGGAATTACTGGAATCGCAGAACTTGCTTGAGTCACCAACGCTTTATTTACAGAAACATAAGCTTTTCCATCGATATCTTTTAAAGAATCAGTGATTGAAAATGCAGTCGCTTCCAAGTGATCTTTTGCACGACCAATTGTTCCTTTTCTGTAAACTGGCTCAGTCAAAGATGGCCCAATATAAGAATAAGCAACCGTTGTAGCGCCTGAAGCCAAAAGGTTTTCTGCTTTTAAAGCATCAATCCACATTGCCCAATCTTCACCGCCCATAACAGCAACTGTGTTTTCAATATCGTCTTCTTTGCTTGGCTCAATTGAAATTTCTGAAACTTTTCCGGTGTGAAAATCAACAGTTTTGTTTGTATAAACATCTCCAATTGGTTTCAAAACTGAACGATGCGTAACTCCAGTATTTGGATTTGTACGCACTGGCGAAGCCAAACTATATATTACCAAATCAACTTGACCCAAATCTTTTTTGATTAAGTCTAAAGTTTCTCTTTTTACTTCGTTAGAAAATGCATCTCCGTTGATGCTTTTTGCATATAAACCTGCTTTGTGCGCTTCCGTTTCAAAAGCAGCAGAATTGTACCAACCTGGTGAAGCCGTTTTTCCTTCAACTGGCGGTTTTTCAAAGAAAACTCCAATTGTTGATGCATCTGAACCAAAGGCACTTGTGATTCTAGAAGCCAAACCAAATCCGGTTGAAGCGCCGATCACCAATACTTTTTTAGCGCCTTCGATTTTTCCTTTTGATTTAACGTATTCAATTTGGTTTTTAACGTTTTGCTCAGCTCCTTTTGGATGTGCAGTCAAGCAAATAAATCCTCTCATTCTTGGTTCTATAATCATAAAACTTTAGTTTAATCGTTTGTTTTTGTAATCGTTTATTCTTTGTAAATTGTAAACAAATATAATTCAAATTATTAGTTCAGCAAGGCTTTTGCGTGATTTAAGGCAGAATCAGAAATGTCTTTTCCAGAAAGCATTTGTGCAATTTCTACAATTCTTTCGTCTTTTGAAAGCAATCTTAATTCTGATAAAGTTTGTTCGCCGACCGTTGATTTTGAAACTTTAAAATGCGCATTTCCTTTTGCAGCGATTTGTGGCAAATGCGTAATTGCGAAAACCTGCATCGTCTTGCTCATATCTTTCATGATATCGCCCATTTTGTGTGCGATTTCTCCTGAAACTCCTGTATCTATTTCATCAAAAATAATCGTTGGAAGTTTCTGATATTGAGCCAAAATAGATTTCACGGCAAGCATAATTCTAGACAATTCTCCACCGGAAGCCGTTTTTTTCAGTAATCCAAAATCAGATCCTTTGTTTGCAGCGAAAAGAAATTCTAAATCATCTTTACCATTATTGTGATAGGTTGAAGATTGCGTTACTTCTATTTTAAAACGAACATTTGGCATTCCCAATAAATCTAAAATGGCAATCAATTTTTCAGTCAAAACCGGAATTGCCTTGATTCTATTTTTATGTATGGAAACTGCTAAAACGTCTAATTCCTTTTCAGCGGAAGCAATTCCTGTTTCTGCTTTCTCAATTTCGCTTTGCAAACTATCGACAGAAATCACTTTATTATCCAAAACCTCTTGGATTTCAACCAATTCGTCAATCGAAGAAACTTGATGCTTTTTCTGAAGATTGTAAATCGTTTGCAGTTTTTGATTGGTCAAATCCAATTGCTCTGGATCGTTTGTCAAGCCCTCGCCTATTTGATTTAATTCAGAAACAATGTCATCAAATTCTATGGAAACGCTATTTATTCTTTCCAATAGCGAATTATATTCTGGAGAAAAACTTGAAATTTTTTGCAAAGCAAATTTGATTTCCTTTAAGTTTTGCAAAACTCCAAATTGTTCTGCTTCAGAAATTGCCAACGATTTGTCGATGCTTTCTTTGATGAATTCAACGTTGTTTAATTGTTCAAAAACAGATTCTAATTCTTCTTGCTCGCCTGATTTTAATTTGGCCGAAAGCAATTCTTCCAATAAAAATGAATTGTAATCCTGCTCTTTTGAAGCTTCCTGCAATTTTATTTTCAAGTCTGAAAGATTGCTTTTCAAACTTTTATATTTTTTCAGAAGCAAAGAATATTCTGAAATTGTATTTTGGTTATTTCCGATGGAATCAATAATATCGAATTGGAAATTTTCTTCGGATAATTCTTGCGTTTGGTGTTGCGAGTGAATGTCAATTAAAAATTCTCCGAGCGATTGCAATTCCTGTAAATTAACCGGACTGTCATTTACAAAAGCGCGCGATTTCCCAGATGGAAGAATTTCTCTTCGTATAATTGTTTGGTTTTCAAAATCTAAATCGTTAGCCTCAAAAAAGGATTGGAGATTGTATCTTGAGATTTCAAAATGTGCTTCGATGACACATTTTTCTTCTTTGTTTTTAAGGGAACTCAAATCGGCGCGTTTCCCTAAAACCAAACCTAAAGCTCCTAAAACAATGGATTTTCCAGCTCCGGTTTCTCCTGTGATAATAGAGAAATTTTCTGAAAAATCAATATTTAGCTTTTCAATTAATGCGAAGTTTTTTATGGATAGTGAAGTTAGCAATGACTTAAATTTTAAGAATGAAGTTTAAATTAATTACTGATGCCCTAGCCCAGATTAAAGCGGAAATCCTTTTTCAGCAAATGTCTATTTTTTGCTGACGCAAAAGAGCGACCAACGGAAGCTCCTTTTGTGGCTTGCAAAAAAAGACATTTGCGAAAAAGATTGTAGCGGAAAGCTGGAAATAGCTTCTTAAAAAACTAGAACCTGATATTTCCCCATTTGCTTGAATTCAAGGGCGAAATTCGGTTTAAATTTTCTACCAAATCAGCCACTGCAATACTGGGACCGCCTGAAAAGATGGAAACCAACTCGTCTGACTTGGCATCAAAAAATACTCTGGTCAAAAAGGCATTTGGTCGCAAATCATAAATAGCAGAAAGCGTTTTCACTGAGGCTTTTACCCTTTCTTTCGCTTGTTTTTGATTATCCGCCATCATATCCATGCCAGAATGATATTCTAACATCGCTTCACGGTAAGGACTGAAAGTATTTGAACGTATGTCGTTGATTAAGAAATATCTAGAAAGATTTCCGTCAGATTGATTCCAACCTTTTGAACCGCCTTGTTGTGCTAAAATCGCTACGTTTTGAGCTAGTTCATAATATTGATCGCCTCCTTTTGAAGTAAAAGTATCGGCGTCTAATCCCATGATCATGTAGCTGTAAAAAGCGACTACAGAAATAAGATTTGAGTCGTAACTGTTTGGATTAAAAAACAAAGTTTCAAACTCTAAATACTTGAACGAGAAATCTTTATCATTGTAATTAAAAACTGGAGACGTGTAAGAAGAATTAAAAACCGGACGCGAAGATTGCACTTGAATCGTCCCTGTAAACTGGTCTGAATTATATGCTGAAAGGTTGATCAACATACTGCATTCAATCTTTTCGTTGTCTTTAAAAGTTTGGTTTGTCCAGCGTGTTTTGTTTATAAAATCGGTCAGCGATCGCTCTAATGTCTTGAAAATCTGCGGGTTTGCATTTGTGATTCTATCATAATTTATGGAAACCTTGCAGTTCAATTCTTGCGCCTGAAGCGATCCAGCCATTAAGAGAAAAAGAAAAATTATCTTACTCATAAAAATGTTTTGTTACTTTGTTTAAAATATCTTCTGCAACGGCTTCTTTTGACTTTAATTCCATAGGTTCGATATTGAAATCTTTATCTATGAAAGTGATTTTATTGGTTGATTTTCCAAAACCAGCGCCTTCGTCCTGAAGCGAATTGAGAACTATCAAATCTAGGTTTTTTTTCTGGATTTTCAGCTTTGCATTTTCAATTTCATTCTCTGTTTCTAAAGCAAATCCGATTAAAAACTGGTTTTTCTTTATTTTTCCCAAAGAAGCCAAAATGTCTTGCGTTTTTTCAAGCTCGATATTCAAATCTACTTCTGTCTTCTTGATTTTTTGCGTCGCCGGAAATTTTGGTCGGTAATCTGCAACAGCTGCTGCTGCAATTGCTACATCAACAGTGTCAAAAAACTGATGGCAAGCTTCATACATTTCTTTAGCCGAAACGACGGAAACTAATTTAATACTTGAATTTTCAAGTTTTAAATGCGTTGGACCAGAAACCAAAATAACTTCGGCACCTAAATTTGAAGCGTGCTTTGCAATATCAAAACCCATTTTTCCAGAGGAATGATTTCCTATAAAACGCACGGGATCGATGGCTTCGTATGTGGGACCAGCAGTAATTAAGATTTTTTTTCCTTTTAAGGGAAGTTTGCTTTCGAGATCAGCTTCGAGAAAAGCGATTATATTTTCTGGTTCAGCCATTCTTCCTTCGCCAGAAAGTCCGCTTGCGAGTTCTCCAGACTCAGCCGGAATCATAGTGTTTCCAAAGCTTTTGAGAAGATTGAAACTTGCTAAAGTAGAAGGATGTTTGTACATATCCAAATCCATCGCAGGCGCGAAATAAACCGGACATTTCGCAGATAAATAAGTAGCGATCAAAAGATTATCAACAGTTCCGTTTGCCATTTTCGACAAAGTATTTGCCGTTGCTGGAGCAATTACGATTAAATCGGCCCAAAGACCTAATTCAACGTGATTGTTCCAAACCGCATTGTCATCATCTTCATTATAAAACGTGGAATGAACCGGATTTTTTGAAAGCGTGGAAAGTGTAAGCGGTGTTACAAAATCCTTAGAAGCAGGTGTCATTATCACTTGGATATTGGCACCTGCTTTTATAAAAAGTCTTACTAAAGAGGCTGTTTTATATGCGGCAATTCCACCGGAAACTCCCAGCACTATTTTTTTACCGTTTAAAACAGACATAAGTATTATTTAGTAGTATCTCTGTGATAGATTTTGTCTTCTAACCATTCTTGAACTGCTAAAGCGTGTGGCTTAGGCAATTTTTCGTAGAATTTTGAAACTTCGATTTGTTCTTTGTTTTCAAAGATTTCTTCTAAGCTGTCATTATATGTAGCAAATTCTTCTAATTTCTCTGTCAATTCTTTTTTGATTTCAGAGTTAATTTGATTTGCTCTTTTAGCCATAATAGTTATCGCTTCATACACATTACCTGTCGGTTCTTCAATCACACTCTTGTTATAAGTAATTGTGTTTACTGGAGCAGTCGTCTTTTTTAAATCCATGACTTATTTTTAATTAGAAAATTGTTGTAATTCTTTTTCGATAGCTTCCAATCTTTTGTCAGCTTCTTCTTTATATTTTGTTGACTCATTGAATTTAATCAAAGCCGCGTAAGCTCCTTTTGCAAAATCCAATCTTTCTTTTTTTCTGTTTTCAATACTGTTTATCGCTAATGTGTAAGCAGAATCAAATCTGTAATACAAAGCATCTTCTTTAAACGGCGTTCCTGGATAATCAGCGATAAAGTTATCTAATGCTTTAATTGCTGCAGAGTAATCTCTTGTGTATCCACCAATTGTATTATACTGCTTTGCAATTTCAAATGCTTTTTTCTCTAATTTTTCTCTCAAATCTTTAATAATGACATTCGCTTGAGGCAAATATTGAGAATTTGGATACTGATTAATGAAATTTTGCAATTTATCAATCGCTTTGTCCGTACTTCCTTGATCTAGTGAATATCTTGGAGATTCTTTTGAGTAACTTTCTGCACTTAAATATGCTGCTTCTTCTACTTTTTCACTTTTTGGATAACTTGAAGCAAAACTTTCGAATTGGTATCCTGCTAAATAATTTTGTTTTGTCTTATAATATGACTGTGCAAACATATAAAACATCTTTTCCGCGCCTGGTTTTCCTCTGTATGTTGGAGCAATTTGTTCAAAAAGACGAATTGCCTTCGTATATTTTCCAGCATCATACATCTTTGTAGCTACTTCATATTTTAAAGTAACATCTTCAGATTTTAAAGCTTTTTGATAAGAACTGCAAGAACCTAAAGTTATCGCAAGAATAAGTATGAAAAATATTTTGTTCATTGTCAGTTTATGTTTACTAATTTTTCAGTCTATGAAACTTTAAAAAATCAACCGCAAATTTAGTTATTAATTATGATTAAAAAAACATTTTTTTTCAGCATCAATTTAACTGAAAAACAAAAAAAAGATGCCGAAAAACGACACCTTTTTAAACGAATTTATTTTGTATTTATTTTGGAGCTGTAACTGGACTCGTGAAATTTTTCATTTCGTTGTCAAACAAATACAAACCTCCTTTATCGTCACCAATCAAATTGATTTTATCCAAGATATATCTGGCATTTGCTTCTTCTTCAATCTGCTCTGCCACATACCATTGCAAGAAATTGTGTGTCGCATAATCTCTTTCGTCTAAAGCAATTCCAACCAAATCATTGATGCTTTCTGAAACTTTAATTTCGTGCTCCAATAATTGTTTGAACAAAACTTTATAGCTTGTCAAGTCCAAAACAGGTTCCACAGTTCCAGAAATTTTTGCCTGTCCGCCTCTTTGGTTGATGTATTTTACCAATTTTAGCATGTGTAATCTTTCTTCTTCTGACTGCGCAAACATGAAAGTCGAAATCCCTTCGAAACCTTGAATTTCTGCCCAAGATGCCATTGCAAGGTAAATTTGAGACGAATCTCCCTCCACTTTAATCTGTTTATTTAATGCGTCTTGTATCGTTTGTGATAACATAATCTTCTTTTTAAAAATCTAATTTACTGTTTTTGCAACGAAATCTTTTAATCTTTTGGCTAAATCTTCGTTAACATTTACTAAAGGCAAACGTACTGTATTTTCCGACAATCCCAAAGATTTAAAGATTTCTTTAACACCGCCCGGATTTCCTTGCTCAAAAATCATATCAATTGAATCTGCAATTTCGTAATGAATTTTATAAGCTTCGTCCACTTTTCTTTCTAAACCAAGGCGAACCATTTCTGAAAATTGCTTTGGGAAACCTTCCGCAATTACTGAAATTACTCCCGCTCCACCGGCCAAAACCATCGGAAGCGTTACCATATCATCGCCAGAAATCACCAAGAAATCTTTTGGTTTTAACTGAATTAATTTCATCGCTTGAACAATATCGCCCGCCGCTTCTTTAATGGCGACGATATTTTTAAAATCATTTGCCAAACGAATTACCGTCGAAGGCAAAACATTGCTTCCGGTTCTTCCAGGAACGTTATATAAAATCACAGGAAGCGGTGAAACTTCTGCAATCGCCTTAAAATGCTGATAAATTCCTTCTTGAGTTGGTTTGTTATAATAAGGAGAAACTGAAAGAACGGCAGAAAATCCAGTAAAATCTCTGGTTTTTAATTCTTCTACAACTTCAGCCGTATTGTTTCCGCCAACGCCCAAAACCAATGGCAGTCTTCCATTATTGGTTTCAATAACGGTTTTTATCACCAATTCTTTTTCTTCTTTTTTCAATGTCGCCGGTTCGCCAGTAGTTCCAAGAACTACCAGATAATTGATTCCGTTGTCAATTTGATAATTGACAATTCTTTTCAAGGCTTCCACATCCACAGAAAAATCTTTTTTGAATGGTGTAACAAGTGCAACGCCTGTTCCTATAAGTGACTGCATAATTATATTTTGTTTAGTATTTTTAGATATTTGAATAATTCGGATACAAAAACTTTATAATTTTCGGCATTTGTGCTAATCATAAAGTGGTTTAATCTTTTATCGATTGTTGAAAAACCAACCTTAAAATTGGCTTTCGATTTAAAAGTCGTAATCATCAACGGCGCTTTTTCCGTGTCATAATAGCTGATAAGCATGTCAAATTCTTGATTGGTAAAATTGGTCACATTTTCGTTTTCCAAAATTCCTTTGAAACTCAAATCTTTATGGCTAAAACTCGGGTAATTTATGGATTCTTTCTTCTTAAATCTATCTTTGTAAAGCAGAATTTGAATATTCTCACGCATGATTCCATTAGCCAAAAGTTCTTCAATCAAGTTGACCTTATCTTCAAAATAAGTCTTGTCGATAAGCAATCCAATTGTTTCTATGGGATGCGGAGAAGGATTTCCCTTAACGTGCAGGAAACTTTTTTTTAAAGTTCTTTTCGCAGAAAAATTCTTGAAAAAATTTAGAAACATAGTACTTTTGCTTGGAGTTACAAATTTAATCAAATAAGCCGTATTTCAGATGGTAAATCTAAAAAACTACAACGTTATCTTAAAACATTTTGTTGTAATTACAACATTATTCTTCGCTTTTGGTTGTTCAAATCAAAAGGAATATATTTCGAAAATTGAAGGAAAACAAATTGGAGTTACCAATTCTAATGGAGAAAACGCTAACATTGAGGCGTTTATAAAACCTTACAGAGAAAATATCGATAAAGATATGAACGAAGTTTTGGCTTATGCTCCAGAAACTTTGGAAAAAAGTAAAGGTCAGTGGCAAACTAGCATCGGAGGTCTTCAAGCCGACATTACTTTGGCTTCTGCCAATAAAATTTTACAATTAAGAGAAAAAAAATCCGTTGACATCTGCCTTTTGAATCACGGAGGCATTCGCGCGATTATTCCACAAGGAAATGTGACCACAAGAACGGCTTTTGAACTGATGCCTTTTGAAAATAATTTGGTTGTTGTAGCTTTAAAAGGTGAGCAAATCGTGGAAATGGTTGACTATATTATTAAAGAAAGAAAACCACACCCGCTTTCTGGAATGCAAATTATTTTGACCAAAGACGAGAAATCATACAAAAGTATTTCTGTTCAAGGAAAACCTTTGGACTTAAATACAACCTATTATGTTGCCACGAACGATTATTTATATAACGGCGGCGACAGTATGTATTTCTTTAAAAAAGGAAGCGCTGTTTATGATTTAGATTATAAATTAAGAAATGTCTGGATTGATTATTTCAAGGAAGTGGACACGATTCCAACTCCAAAGAATCAACGAATTATTTTAGACTAGGTTCAAATCCAAACAAAAATATCAAAATGAAAAGAAGAGATTTTATACAAAAAAGTGTAGCCGGTTCAGCATTATTAACTGTCGGCGGATTGTCTTTGAGCAGTTTTACAACTTTAGAAACCAATCACATCACCATTTTACATACCAATGACGTTCACAGTCACATCGACCCGTTTCCAGCCGACCATCCGCGAAATGCAAATATGGGCGGAGTTGCCAGAAGAGCGAATCTGGTTGAGAGCATCCGCAAGGAAAACCCAAACGTTTTGCTTTTAGACGCCGGAGATATTTTTCAAGGAACGCCATATTTTAATTATTATGGAGGCGAATTGGAATTTAAGTTGATGAGTATGCTGAATTATGATTTGGCCACGATGGGAAATCACGATTTTGACAACGGTCTGGAAGGGTTTGTGGCGCAATTGCCTCACGCTAAATTTGACTTCGTAAGCGCCAATTATGATTTCAAAAACACCATGCTCGACGGAATCGTAAAACCATACAAAACCTTCAAAAAAGCCGGAATTAAGATTGGCGTTTTTGGTTTAGGAATTGAATTGGAAGGTTTGGTTGATAAGAAAAATTACAAAGAAACGGTTTATAAGAATCCTGTTGAAACCGCGCAAGAAATGACAAGAATCTTGAAAACACAGGAAAAATGTGACTTGATTATCTGTCTTTCGCACATCGGTTACAGCTACGGAAAAGATTCTGACAAAATTTGCGACTTAAAATTAGCCGAACAAACTAAAGACATCGACTTGATTATCGGAGGACACACGCATACTTTCTTGGACAAACCAACTATCGTCAAAAACCTTGACGGAATTGATACTTTGGTAAACCAAGTGGGTTGTTACGGAATCAATTTGGGAAGAATCGACTTTTATTTTGATAAAGATAAAAACAAGAGTAACTCTGGAAGAACGATTGTAGTTTAAAAAATTAGCGAATTAGCAGGTTTCAAAATTCGCTAATTCGCTAATTCACTTATTGAGAAAGCATTTCGATAAAATCATCTTCCGAGATAATCGCCACATTCAGTTTCGTAGCTTTTTCCAATTTCGCAGGTCCCATATTATCGCCTGCAATCACAAAATCGGTTTTTGCAGAAATAGAACTTCCTACTTTTCCGCCGTTATCTTCAATTGCTTTTTTCAAATCATCACGATTGAACTTTGTAAAAACTCCAGAAACCACGAAGGTATTTCCAGCTAATTTATCAGTAGCATCTGGATTGAAAACGTTTTTCGTTTCCAATTGAACGCCATAATCTTTTAATCTTTGAATGATAATTTGGTTTTCATTATTTTCAAAAAATTCCACTACGCTTTGCGCAATTCTTTCTCCAATTTCATCCACCAAAATCAAATCCATTAAGCTTGCATTTCTTAAATTATCTATATTTTGGTAATGCTTAGCGAGTTTTTTCGCAACCGTTTCTCCGACATAACGAATTCCAAGAGCGAACAAAACGCGTTCAAACGAAACTTCCTTAGATTTCTGAATTCCATTAACCAAATTTTCAGCAGATTTCTGTGCCATTCGTTCCAACGGAATTACTTGAGCGACAGTCAAATCATATAAATCAGCGTAATTTTGAACCAAATTATTATTAAAAAGTAAAGCAACTGTTTCACCGCCCAAACCTTCAATATCCATTGCTTTTCTTGAAATATAATGTTGGATTCTTCCAATAATCTGTGGCGGACAACCGTAAAAATTCGGGCAGTAATGCTGTGCCTCGCCTTCTTTTCGAATCAATTCCGTTTGGCATTCTGGGCAATTTGTGATGTAAACCGTCGGAAGCAAATCTAACGAGCGCTTTGTGAAATCGACACCAATAATCTTAGGGATAATTTCTCCGCCTTTTTCTACAAAAACTTCATCGTCCACACGAATATCCAGTTTTTCTATTTGGTCGGCATTGTGCAAAGATGCACGTTTTACAATAGTTCCCGCCAATTGAACCGGTTCTAAATTAGCTACAGGCGTAATCGCCCCAGTTCTTCCCACTTGGTACGAAATCGAATTTAGTTTGGTCGAAACTTGCTCCGCTTTAAATTTGTAGGCAATCGCCCAACGTGGCGCTTTTGCCGTGTAACCCAATTCATCTTGCAAATGCAAATTGTTCACTTTTATCACAACACCGTCTGTTTCATAAGGCAAATCGTGGCGATGAATGTTCCAATGTTCAATAAATTCGAAAACTTCGTCGATGCTTTTGACCAATTTTGCTTCCTTTGGAACTTTGAAACCAAAATTTCTGGCTTTTTCCAAACTTTCAAAATGGGTCGCAAACTTCACATCATTTCCGATAAAAGTGTATAAAAGACAATCTAATGGACGCTTAGCAACCTCCGCACTGTCTTGCAATTTCAGGCTTCCGGAAGCTGTATTTCTAGGATTTGAATAAGGCGTTTCTCCGCTTTCAATCAATTCCTGGTTCATCTTTGCAAAACCTTCCAACGGCAAAATAATCTCACCGCGAATTTCAAAATTATCTGGATAATCGCCTTTCAATTGCAACGGCACCGAACGAATTGTCTTGATATTATTTGTCACTTCATCGCCTTGAAATCCGTCACCGCGAGTTACCGCGCGCTTTAATTTTCCGTTTTCGTAAGTCATTGAAATCGAAGCGCCATCGTATTTTAATTCGCAAGTATATTCCAAAGGAACATCGCCTAAAATCTTCTGGATTCGCTTTTCCCAATCCAAAACATCTTTCTTTGAATATGAATTATCCAACGAATACATTCTGTTTTTATGAGTAATCGTATTAAAGTTTTTGGTAATCATCCCGCCCACTCTTTGCGTTGGCGAATTCTCGTCAAAGAATTCTGGGTGTTTTTCTTCCAAATCCTGAAGTTCTTTCAATTTCAAATCAAAATCATAATCTGAAATCGTGGGATTATCTAAGACGTAATAATTATGATTGTGAAGATTGAGCTCTTCGCGTAAAGATTGGATGGTTTGATAAATGTCCATAAAAAATTGGCTATTTTAGTTCTGTAAACAGAGCACTAAAATAACCAATTTCCATTAAATATTGTAATTTAAGAAGCTTGAATTATACCATTAATTTGAAGATATAATTGGCCGTCGCTCAAGATTGCTCCTTGTTGAATCAATTCAAAAATAGCTTCATTTCTATCTTTGTCATAATTTTTCTGTCCTAATTTAATTTCCACAGTTTCGGTAAACATATTATCACTTAACCATTGCAAACCTTCTTTGGTCATAAAATCAGTTTCAGGAACTAAAGATTTCAAAACGATAGTTTTTACCAAAGTTTCCTGACAGTGAAAAAGGAAAATAAAGTTTTTAGAAAAATGTTCTAAATAATTCGCTCCAGTTAAAACACCTTCCCAAATTAAATCTGAAAAAACATCTAATTCTTGCTCCGCAACTTCTGGCTGTTGCGCTTTAATATTATCCCACTCACCTTTGTCAATGGATTGTGTTGCTAAAAAATTAGCAAATTCTTGATGAAGCGCTTCGAACTGTTCTTTTGTTAGTCTTCTGTATTTCATAGTCATTGCGAGGAACGAAGCAATCCGCTCCTCATTTATTTATTATTAGTACTTAATTTCGTGATGAGATTGCTTCGTTCCTCGCAATGACATCAAAAAAAAATCCCGACTTTCATCGGGATTCTATATTGATGTTGAAAAATATTATTTCTCAGCAACGATTTCGTAAGGTAATTCAACGATAACATCTCTGTGTAATCTTACGCTAGCAGTATATTTTCCTGTACGTTTAACAACACCTGAAGTGATGAATTTTCTATCGATTGGTTGACCAGCTTTTTCTAAAGCATCAGCGATATCAATATTTGTGATTGAACCAAAAAGTTTCTCACCACCAGCTTTAGCTGTAAGTTTGATTTCAAGAGCTTTCAATGATTCTGCTACTTTTTTAGCGTCATCAACTACTTTTGCTTCTTTGTGTGCTTTTTGCTTCAAGTTTTCAGCCAAGATTTTCTTAGCAGAAGGAGTTGCCATGTGAGCAAACCCTTGTGGGATTAAAAAATTACGACCGTATCCGTTTTTCACAGTTACTACATCGTCTTTAAAACCTAAATTTTGAACGTCTTTTTTTAAGATCAATTCCATGTTGTTGTCCTTTTAATAGAAGTTAGGTTCCGTTTGACGAGAAACCAACAACTGTGTTTTTATTATTTTAATAAATCGGCCACGTATGGCATTAAAGCTAAATGTCTTGCTCTTTTTACAGCAACAGACACTTTTCTTTGGTATTTTAAAGAAGTTCCTGTTAAACGACGAGGAAGAATTTTTCCTTGTTCGTTAACGAATTTCAATAAGAAATCTGCATCTTTATAATCGATATATTTGATACCAGATTTTTTGAAACGACAATACTTTTTAGTTTTGTTTGTTTCTATGTTCAAAGGCGTTAGATATCTGATATCTCCGTCTTTTTTTCCTGAAGCTGATTGTTGTAGGGTTGCCATAATAATTATACTTTAGCTGCTTTTAATTTTGCTCTTCTTCTTTCTGCCCAAGAAATTGCATGTTTATCAAGACTTACAGTCAAGAAACGCATGATTCTTTCGTCACGTCTAAATTCAGTTTCAAAAGCAATTAGGATTTCTCCAGATACTTTGTACTCAAACAAATGGTAAAAACCACTTTTTTTGTGTTGGATTTCGTAAGCCATTTTTTTTAGGCCCCAATCCTCTTTTGATACCATCTCGGCTCCTCTAGAAGTAAGAAAATCTTCGAATTTGCTTACTGTTTCCTTTACCTGTACTTCAGATAAAACGGGATTCAAGATGAAAACAGTCTCATAATGATTCATAATAGTATATTTTATTTGTTATAAAATTGGGTGCAAAAGTAATCATTTATTTTTAATACGCAAGCGAAATCCAACTATATTCGATGAAGTACAAAAAAACGGTATAAAAATTGTTTTTGTATCAAAAAAATATTTTACATTTATCCAGCCCAATCTATAAATCCTATATTTTATGAAATTGAATTGTGTTGTTGTGGATGACAGTGCCATACAAAGGATGACAGTGACCAAGCTTGTTGCTAACCACCCAAACCTCAACTTGGTAGGCGATTTTTCTAACGCCATCGAGACCAAAAACTGCTTGACTAATAAAGATGTTGACCTTATCTTTTTAGACATTGAAATGCCTATTATCAACGGCTTTGATTTGCTTGACGGCTTGAAGGTAAAACCACAAATTATTTTTATTACATCAAAAGCAGAATATGCCGTAAAAGCATTTGATTATGATGCGACTGATTATCTTCAAAAGCCAATTTCGCCACAGCGTTTCAACGCTGCCGTGAAGCGAGCAATGGATTTATACACGCTTCGCAAGGAAAATATTGACGAAGATAGCGAACATATTTTCATCAAGAGCAATCTAAAGAAATTAAAAATATTCACGGCAAAAATCAAATGGATAGAAGCTTATGGCGACTATGTAAAGGTAGTAACCGAAGACGAAAACCACTTGGTTTTATCGACTATGAAATCATTTGAAAGCGATTTATCAAAAGAACGTTTCATCCGCGTGCACAAATCGTTCATTATCAATATCGACAAAGTAGATAAATTCAACAGTAAGTTTGCTGAAATTGGCGCAACAAAAATTCCTTTGAGCAGAAACAAAAAAGAAGACTTGGTGAAAGCTTTGGCTACAGCCTAATAAAAATCAACGTTCGCGACCACTTTAATCGGTCGATATTGCGGGACAGCTTCAAAACTATTCAGTATTTTCTGGATAGTTTTTTTTGTGCTTCCAAGTGGCTTATTGGTTGGAATTTTTATCAAAATCGTTCTAATGTATTCGTTTCTGATTCTGCTGATTGCAGGTTCTTCCGGACCTAAAACTGGCAAATCTAAATTCTGGCTCATCACTTGGTACAGCCACATAGAACCTTCTTTCAATTTATCAAAATCACGATGTTTCAGCGTAATTTTAACCAACCTATAATAAGGAGGATATTTAAAAATATGTCGGTCATACAATTGCTCCTTGTACATTCCGAAGTAATCGTTGTTCGTCACCTGCTGAATCGTGTTGTGGTTCGGATTATACGTCTGGATAATTACTTTTCCTCTTTTCTCCGAACGTCCTGCCCTTCCCGAAACCTGCGTCATCATCTGAAAACTTCTTTCAAAAGCCCTAAAATCAGGATGGTACAGCATATTATCGGCATTCATAATTCCGACCAAAGACACATTATCAAAGTCCAAACCTTTGGCAAGCATCTGTGTTCCCACCAAAATATCGATTTCCCGATTCTTAAAACTGTCTATTATTTTTTCGTAGCCGTATTTTCCTCGAGTTGTATCTTGGTCCATTCTCCCTACTTTTTTCTCTGGAAATAATTCCTTGATTTCCATTTCAATCTGTTCGGTACCAAAACCTTTTGTCGTTAAATCCACGCTGGAGCAATTGTGGCAATTGGTAGGCTTTGCCATAGAATACCCACAATAATGGCAACGTAACTGATTCTTATTCTTGTGATACGTCAAGCTCACGTCACACTGCGGACATTCCGGAACGTGACCGCAGGTAATACATTCCAAAACTGGCGAATAACCTCTTCGATTCTGAAACAAGATAATTTGTTCGCCAAGCGCCAAAGCTTCCGCCATCTGTTCCAAAAGCGTATCGCTGCAATGTCCTTTCATCCTTTTTCGGAAGTATTTGTCCTTCAAATCCACCAATTCAATCTCGGGCATCATCACATTTCCATAACGCTCGCTGATTTCCACCAGACCAAATTTATCATTAGTCGCATTAAAATACGTTTCCAAACTTGGCGTAGCCGAACCCAAAAGCACTTTTGCTTTAAAGGAATTCGCCAAAACAATCGCGGAATCCCTTGCGTGGTATCGCGGTGCGGGATCGTGCTGTTTAAAAGTTTGTTCGTGTTCTTCGTCAATAATGACCAAGCCCAGATTTTGGAAAGGCAAAAACAACGCCGACCTTGCTCCTATCACAATCTTTGCTTTCGGGGAATTGTCAAGCACCTGTTTCCAAACCTCAACACGTTCGTTATTGGTATATTTTGAATGGAAAACCGCAACTTGGTTTCCAAAAAACGAAGTCAACCGCCCGACCAATTGTGTCGTGAGGGCAATTTCGGGCAAGAGAAACAAAACCTGCTTGCCTTCCTTTATATATTCTTCAATTAATTTAATGTAGATTTCCGTCTTGCCACTTGACGTTACGCCGTGCAAAAGGCAGACTTCTTTTTCGGTAAATGATTTAGTGATTCCGTCAAAGGCATTTTGCTGTGCGGGACTCAACTGCAGGTTTTTTTCCTTCAGGTTTTGGTCAAAAGAAACGCGGTCTTCCTGAATGTGGTATTCTTCAAAGATGCCTTTTTCCACCAACGCTTTTATGATTGAAGACGAAGTTCCCGACTTTTCGACCAATTGCTTTACTGAAATCGGCTTTTTGTCAACCGCTTTCAACTGAAAAAACGAAAGCACGATGTCTTTCTGTTTCTTGGCCGATTTCAGCTTTTCGAGCAAATCCGAAAGTCCTTCATTAGAATCATATTTCGCACTCAGTCGCACATATCTGATCAGCTTCGGCGTATATAATTCCACCACTTCTTCCTCCAGCGTCAAGATATTTTTGTCAATCATCTTTTGCAAAACCGGAAAAACCGTCTTCTTGCCCAAGATCGAAATGATGTCCTGCACTTTCAGCGAACTCTGGTGTTGTAACGCGTCAAAAATCAGAAACTCCTCGTCAGAAAGCATGGCTTCGTCAATAAAAATATCTTTAGCCTGCGAAATCACGGTTTCGGTTTCCAGCAAGAAAGCCGAAGGCATCGCGCCACGATACACATCACCGATGGCACACATATAATAGGACGCGATCCATTGCCAATGCGCAATCTGAATGGCGGTAACAACGGGTGTTTCGTCTAAAATCTGGTGGATTTCCTTGGCTTCGTATAAAGTAGGCTCGTTTTGGTGCAGTTCAATCGCCAGCGCCGTATAAATCTTGCTTTTCCCAAAAGGCACCGCAATGCGCATTCCCTTTTTGATGTAACTGTACTCTGCTTCTGAAACGCGATACGTAAAAGTTTTGGACAGCGACAAAGGAAGAATGACTTCTACAAAATACATTTTTGGCGGGTTTGATTGTGTTACAAAGATAGGGGTTTTGAAGAAGGAAACAATCTCTTCTGACAGGACTCATCAATCAAATCATAATCTTAAAAGTATAACATATCAAATTTAAATAAATTGCCTTTGCTAAATTTAGTCATAACACAATCCCCTTCAATGATATTTGCTTTTTTTATAAGAATTTTCAAATAATATATAAATTAATGATAAAAAGGCATTTCGACGACTGGCATAAACCATTTTAAAAAATGCTCAAAAATAAATGACACTGAATATACAAACAGCAATAATGAAATTCCTTTTATTAAAAAGTAACCCACATTTTCCTTTTCTATTTCTATATTATTAATTCTTTTGCCTAAGACAAACTGTAGCGATTTATCAATTAAATAATAACACAAAAAGGTATACAAAAAGGTAAATCCCATAAAGATTGTGATCTTCTGCATTACCGAGAAAAATGTATTATCGATACTCTCACTTTTAATTATAATTTCAATTGAATTCTCAACTTGCTCAAGAGCAATCTTAAGAAAGATAAAAAATGAAACAAGTAATGAAGAAACCCATATTGAAAATGACGTATTAACCTTTTGGCTAGAATCATTTTTGATATTCATTTTTTTAGTCAAATATTGAATTGCCAAAAGCATTATTATAAAAGCTACAATTGCAACTATTACTGTAAAAAAGAGACTTTGCTTGTTCATGATTTATTTAGATTTTAAGGATATTCTCCAATTGTTTAAGTTAGATATTTCGCTCGCTATAATACCAGGGATGTTATTGGGTGATGTTGTCTCCCATAATGTATAATTTTGATTTTGTGCTTTAAAAGACAATCCATCGAATGGCAAATTTATTCCTAATATTGAATGACTGTATTGTTCACTACTCATTAGTGCAACATCATATCCATAATGCGATAAGACAGTGTATAGCAATAACGTTCTTGTATCGCAATCCCCTTTCAAATTAACCAAAAACTCTACTGGAGCATTGATTCCAAATTTTTGAAAACTATAACAATCCGCATTCTTTGATGAAAGATATTTTTTGATAAATGGATCGTTATATAAGCTAGGATTGCAATCTGTCTCTAATACTAACGCATAAGGTATGTCTTGCACAAAAGCTACCACCATTTCAGCAAATTTCATCTTATTCAGTTTATTTGACCGACCAATACTATCAAAGAGAGCATAAAGTCCATCCAACTTATCTTTATCATTTTCTTTAAGACTGTATAGAATTTTGTCATAACTTCTTAAATCATTTCCAAAAGATTGTAAATTCTGTTTATAGAAGTTTGATTTTTTGTAACTACTCAATTTTAACTTATACTCTCCTTCATATTTATTTCCTTCATAATCTTGCCAAGATCTAAAACGAGTTATAATAGAATCTCCTATTAAATTTTCCTGCTCATTTGGAGAAATATCTAAATCACTATGATCAACTATTGGTTCAACTACTTTTTCTGTTTCTCTCGGAGAATCTACAATTTTCGGCACAGGATTGTAATTAGTTGAATTCCCAAAAAAGATATTAAACAATCCTATAACAAAACCGATTAACAAGAAACAACTTAAAATCCGAAACACCCATTTCAAAAATGGTGCAAAATAATTAAGAAGCAAAATCACTAACCCTAATCCAATTACATATAAAGCACCTGGCAAAATTGACAAAACAAAAACAAATCCTAAAATGATTGCTAGCAATCCGAAAAATTCACTGAAACATCCTCTTTGTTCTGTTCCAAAAGTTGATTTTGAAGATATATTCGTAAAACCATTTATTTTGGGATTTCCGCCAAATATTTTTTCCCCCCAAACGGTATCATTGTGATTTTTACATTTATATTCATATTGAATGTAATTGCCAATATGCACTGTTTTTCCAGTTTTGATGCCACTTGATTCACAACCTACTTTTTTTATTGATTCTGGCTGAATTTTCTCTAAGCTATCTCCTGCATATGGCCCGAGAACTTCCTCAACAATTTCTTTCTCGTAATCTAAAACATATCCCGTGATTTTTCCTTTAAAACATCCAAAAACCTCATCACCTTCAGTCTGATGAAATTTTGCTATTGGTTTGAATTCATATAATTTAGGCTCAAGAATATTTATACCAAATGAACTACTATTTGCGTTTAATTCTACTAATAAAATAAGAGGCAATTTCTCTTTTGGAAAAGCCTTTCCATTAACAGTAAACTCTTTATTTTTTTGAAAATCTTTTGGATGAGAAGAAGAAACCTGAGCTTCATAGATTTCAAAATCATAAAACGATGAATTGTATAACTTCTCTTCTGAATGTAACAAATCACCACGATACTTACCTTCAATAGTACCACGCATAAATGTCTTTCTAGGAATCCTAAGCTCTTTGATAACTTTTTTATATAGCTTACCATCTTCTCCTTGAAAAGGCTCTTCACTCAATATGGTTTCAATTATATTCATTTGTCCTCACTTTCATTTTGAGCCTGATAGATTAGTTCTAATAAGTTAAATTCAGTATTCTGAATACTCTTAATTACTTTACGCTTTGTACGATATGGACTATCTGCCCAATATTCATACTTAGAAATTATTTCCTCTTTATATTCTTCTTGAATTTCATTCTTTAAAGTTCTATATCTTTCAATATTTATTTTTTTTATCTTATCGAGTAACAAATTCAATTCTTGTAAAGATTTAAAATTATACATAGCAATATTCTTTTGAAGCAAGTTAGAATAGGCTCTTTTGAATGTTATATACTCATCGACAATGATCTGATGCTCAATTTTTTTCTTTTTCTCATAGAACATTGTTTTATCTCTGATTTTATATTTAAAATAGATTGGCAATAAAAATAGCAGAACAATCATAGAGTTAATAACCCACGAATATGGATTTTCAGAAAGTAATAATTGGATACGCTTAATAAAAAAATTCGTTTTAGATAGTAAATAATCTAAATTATTATAATTATCAATTTTATCGTGTATTGCCTTTTTTAAACCTATCTGGCATTTTGCGAATTCTTGTTGAAGTAAACTATTTTTAATTTGAATATTATCAATTTGATTTACAAAATGATTATCACTTGCAATTTCATTATCCACTAGTGAATGTAAAACATGAACAACACTATCTTTCTTTGTTTTCTCCTTTTTATTCAGCCACACCTTACTATCCATCTTCTGCAAAGTATCCAACAATGATTTTGAATGCTTCATAAAAGCAATATCTTCTTTCACTTTTTGATCTATACGCAATATATTTTGCTTTGCTTTTTCTATCTCATCATTACTTCCTTTACTAATTAAATATTTATTAAAATCATTAAATATTTCTACCTCCTTTTTTATTAAAATACTATCCGAAACAATTATCATTTTTACTTTTTCCTCAACAATATGTTTGTTTAGACTTGACTTGACAGTTGAAGATAATAACTTAACATTTAGAGGTTGAGCAATTATAATTGCTAATAAGGTTATGAAACTTATTCGAAAAAACATTGATGCCGAAAAAAAAGAGTTTGTCTGCTTAATTGGATTCTCTTTTGTGGGCAATATTTGTGGGCAAACTGTGTATAATAGCAAAAGATACATATTAGTGACCATCATCGCCCAAACTATTCCAATTGGAATACTAACATATAATCGGTTTTCAAAAAGTGAGGAAGAAAATTCATAGGCACTGACAAAGCATCCAATAAAAATGAGGATTACAAACAATCCTATCAATGCAAAAGAAATTTGAATGCCGATAGAACAACGCCTGATAATATAATCATCTTCGCCAGAAAATATTGAAAGGAATAGCCTAAAACTATTAACCGCCTTGTTCATCCTTATTTATGTTTTTTATATACTCATCAAGGTTTTCATCAATTTTTTTCTGCTCCCTTTCCTTGTATTTTTGAACAGCGTAATCGGTAAGTTCTTTTTGTATTTCCGACACTTTCATCTTTTCGAACATTAGTTTGTCTGCTTCGTGGTTTACTATTAAATGCCTTTCAACACCAAGTTTGTCTTTATAAAAATCATACTTTATTTCTATACCGTTCTCTGCTCTAATCAAATCATCACGATTCTCTGCTAAATAATCATATGTTGTTTTGGTAAGCATCAATTTAAAGAATATAGGCGTGAGCTCTATCGCCATAAAGAGTAATGTAATAAAGAGTGAAATCCAAAAACCAGCAACTTCATGAGCAATTTTTATTCTTTCAAGAAGTCCATCTAGGCCGTTTGCAATCTTTTCATTATTCCCTCTTTCTTTTTCTTTAGATAACCTTAGCTCCTTTTTTTTGCTATTTAATTCATTTAATTCATCTCTATTTGCTCCATCAAATCTTTCTAATTCAACTTCTAATTTTGCTTGTTCCCTTTTAAGTGCCTTAGCAACTGGGCCTTCTCCTTGGCCTCTTCCACCCATTCCCTCAGACGTTTCTTTTCTATATTGATTTTCATAGTCTTTAATCCTATTAAGTATATCTGTTCTTTGAGACTCTATCTTTCCAAAATCAGCAACTAATAACTTTTCCCTATCTGCAAAAGTTTTATCAACTTTAGTTTGATATTCTGCCTGTTGCTCTAGTTGTTTTTCACGTAGTTTAATATCAATTTCAGTCTTAAACATCCTAATTTCTACAGGCTTTGAGATAGTCATTGCAATTATCATCCCCATCAAAATTCTAGGCATAGCACTTTTAAGTTCTCCCCAAGTTATTGCTTCAGTACCATCTCCTTTTCCTGTACTTGTAACAATAAACCTGTCTATATTGAAAATCATCAAGCCCCAAATTATTCCAAAAAATACAGCCAATCCAACCGTTTGCATGTCTACTGAGTTTTCAATGGCTGAGCCTCTTTCTTCAAAAATTGTATAAAAAGCATATCCACCAGCAATTCCTGCTAATGCACCCGTAGCAAATACAATTCCTCCCAAACACATATATTTGATTTGGTCAGAATATGTAGCTCTTTCTAGTAAATATCGATCGCCACCTGCACATTTCCAAAGGAATTTCATAATGGTACCTGCTTTAGGTAAATGGTAATAGTCTCGTGTCATAAAAAATCAATTTGGTTAAATGAACTATGTTTTGGTTTTATTGTTTTTATATTGAACTCTACATTCGAAAGCTTAACATTAATCTTTTTAATGTCAGAAGAAAAGTCTTTTGAAAAGCTCTGGGGTATTATTTTATTTTTCAGTTCAGGATTAAGATTATTAAATTCTGTTTTGAATGTCCTATTGATTAGAATGTTATCAGGCTCTACCTTTAACACATATTGTTGCTTTCTAAAAAAACCGTATACAGTTAAGATAATTTCTGGTTTAATTTTGTCTACATTAAAAAGCTTTATTTGGTTTTCTACAGTGAAGTGATTCCCGAATTTGTAATAAATAGCATTTCTAAATCTGTAATTAAAAATTATGATACTATTATCAAATAAATACTTATCAGAATAATGGAGATGCATAAATTGTATGCTTTTTCTTTTTCGAAAAAGCATAATAAAAAATCTTTTCAATATCTGTATAAGAAATCGAAGTTGATTAAACACAATTTTAAAGTAGTTAGAAATCAAGCGATAGATATTTTAATTTAATAATTTTCAATCTTACAACTTTTCCCACATCAAACAATCACATTTTGCGAATACTCGACCAACTGTAAGAAAACCTCCGCAAACATACTTCTCAAAAAACCACCTTCTTTACGGTTTTCCGTAAACACTTAAAAAAATTCAATCATTTAACAATTCAATCAAATATTTTTATATTTTTATCACAATACAATCGACTCCCCTACAATTGTAAAACAAATTATGTTTAACAATTAATTCTATGCCAATGGTAACTAGAAAGTACAAAGTAAAAGATGTTGATATGGTGCTTGCCCTTTCAACTATTGTAGAAAACGCTAAGCTGAACCAGCCTTTTCTGCAGACCAAACGTTCCACGTTTACGATGGAATATTTCAACCAACTTCAGACTAAAATTGATGCTGTGATTCAGCAATTCCTGGGTGCTGACAATGCAAAACTGCTTCGGGATTCTACGGCGCTGTTATATGCTTCTCAAGCGATCGCATTAACATTGGCTAGTGAAATGAAATTACAGATTGAGTTGGATTTCGAAGCTTCAAAAACAGAAATGCTGAACAATTTAGGCTTTACGGCTTTTTGGCCCCGCGCGGTTAAAAAAGATCAAGAAGCGCTCGTCAATTTGCTCTATCGTTTCAAAACCAACATGACGCCGGCTTTAAAAGCAACAATGGTAGCCAACGGAACCATTGAGGCAGATATTGATGCCCTGCTGGCCAAGGCTGACGAACTTCACGTTTCAAATACAACGCAGGAAACGAATAAAGCCAACCGCCCGATAAATACAAAAGCCGAAGTGGATGCGTACAACATCATTTACAATAAGGTAATGGCTGTAACCCGACTGGCAAATCGTTTTTATAAAGGAGACGAAACACACCAAAAACTGTTCAGTTTCAGCAAGATTTCAAAAACCATTAATGCCTCTCCGAAAAAAGCTAACCCTACTCCGGTAGTTTAATCGTCCCTTCCCGATAAAACAAATCCCGCAAGTGCGGGATTTTTTATGCCTTCTGAAATGTATTTTTATAAATAGGGAATTCGTGTGAGTTCTTGGGGAATTAGTTTTCCTTCATAGGAAATCGATTTGCATGCATAGGAAACTATTTTTCATTCATAGGAAATTAGTTTTCACACATAGGAAACTACTTTATGTCCATAGGAAACCTGTTTGCATCCATAGGAAACTTGTTCGCACGCATAGGAAACTAATTTATATTCATAGGAAACTATTTTGCACGCGTGGGAAACTATTGTTCATGCGTGGAAGTATTGTAAATGCTCGAAAGTTTCAATATTAAACCTCCTACAAATTTTCTGGTAAGTCTGTTTTAGATTTACTTCTTAAACTTCGAGATTCCTGATTGCAACCAAGCTTCATATTCTGCCTTGTCAGGCGTGTATCCCACCGGTTCATTTAAATCTTTGCCCTCAGAATCAAGAATAATATAATAAGGCTGTGCGTTTGCCTTGTATCGCGTGATCTGAAAATCGCTCCATTTGTTTCCTTTGGTCTTGATTTTTCTGCCTGTTTCTTTAGAAGTGAATTTTTCGTTTTCAGGCAATTCTTGTTTCTCGTCCACATATAAAGAAATCAACACGACTTCATTTTTTATGATGCTTTGAATTTCATTTTGAGACCAAACAAAGTCTTCCATCTTACGGCAATTTTCACAGCCAAATCCGGTAAAGTCTAAGAGAATTGGTTTTTTAACTTCTTTGGCATAAGCCACACCTTTGTCATAATCTGTAAAAGCGATGATGCCGTGAACACTCACTTTTGCGCCGTCAGGAAGTTTCTCCGAGGACGTCGCAACAGTTGCAGAACCTCCGACTCCGTTTGGCGATTCGCTGTATGTTATTGATGGCGGAAAGCCACTTATTATTTTTAAAGGCGCACCCCATAATCCCGGAATCAAATATACCGTGAACGATAAAACCAATAACGAAAGCATTAGTCTTCCCACAGAAATACTTTGGGTTGGGCTGTCATGCGGTAGCGTAATTTTCCCTAATAGATACAATGCCCAAGCTCCAAAAACGGCAATCCATATCGCCAAGAAAACTTCTCTTTCAAGCAAGTGCGTTTGCATTACCAAGTCTGCTTTTGACAAGAACTTGAAGGCAAATGCCAATTCTAAAAATCCTAAAGAAACTTTTACCGTATTCAACCATCCACCTGATTTTGGCAATGAATTTAACCATCCTGGAAACAAAGCAAAAAGCATAAATGGCAAAGCTAATGCTAATGAAAAACCAACCATTCCAACAATCGGAGCGATTCCTCCTTTTGAAGCTGCTTCTACTAAAAGTGATCCAACAATGGGTCCGGTGCATGAAAATGAAACTATTGCCAATGCCAAAGCCATGAAAAATATTCCAACAAATCCGCCTCTGTCTGCTTGTCTATCGACTTTGTTTGCCCAAGAATTTGGCAGTACAATTTCAAAAGCGCCCAAGAATGAAGAGGCAAAAAAGACCAATAAAATAAAGAAAATTACGTTAAACCAAACATTCGTTGACAGTGCATTTAAAGCATCTGCCCCAAAAATTGCTGTTACCAGCGATCCTAATATTACATAAATTAGTATGATTGATATTCCATAAAGTATCGCGTTTCTGATACCTTGTGCTTTGTTTTTGCTTTGTTTTGTAAAAAAACTTACCGTCATCGGGATCATCGGGAACACGCATGGCGTTAATAACGCTGCGAATCCAGATAGAAAAGCGATTAAGAAAATAGACAACAATCCCTTTTTATCACTGTCTTTTTCGATCTTTTTCGTTGCGATTTTCACCTCTGTTTTGGCCACAACACTGCGATCTTGAAATGTCTGAACTTCTTCTGATGAAACCGTTTTCAAGTTAAACTCAAAGAATTTATTTTGCTGAATGCAAACGTCTTTACAAACTTGATATGATAATTCTAACTGAACATATTCGTTCTTTGGGTTAGTAATTTTAATTAATTGTTGCAACTGCATTTTCTCTTTAAAGAATGTCTCGTCAACTTTAAAAACGTCGTTAAATTCAGTGATTGTTTCGCTTTCTTTCGCTTTTCCAACTGGCTCAAAATTGTCTTTATTGTTATTAAACAAAACTTCTAAAGGCAATGCACCACCGTCTGGCGTGAACTGAGAATACACATGCCATCCCATTTCAATAGTACCATCAAGGGTTACCAAATATTCAGTTTCTGACTTTTTCTCAATTTTTGAAGTCCATTTTACCGGATTTAAAATCTGTGCGTTTGTGGCAGTAAATGCGAAGAATAAGAAAAATAAAAGGGCTATTTTTTTCATTATAAGAGAGCTATTTTTAAGAGTTGGTTTGTTGTATTTTTAATTTTAAATCGTTTGTCTTGGCGTTTTCCAATAACCCAAACGATTTGATCTTCAGAAAGCAAAAGCCACGTATTTTCTTTGTCACTCAAAGACATTTTTTCGTCTTTAAAATACTTGCTGACTTTCTTTTTTCCGTCGATTCCGGCAGGGCAAAAGTAGTCACCTTCTCGCCATTTTCTAATATGCAAAGGGAACTTTAACGTTTCTTTATCTACGTAAATTTCAGTAGGATTGGTACTTTTTCCAGCTTCAGAAACCGTTTCGGTTTTTAATTTTATTGGAATTGAAATTTCGGCATCTGCTTCTATTTCATAAACGGTACAATCTTCTTTCGGAATTTCTTCCAAAATCAAAAAATCTCTATCTTTTGAAAGTCGGTATTTCTCAGAAAGTATGAACTTCCCAGATTGCGCTTCGGTTAAATTCGAAATGTCTTTCCAAGCTGTAAATCCAAAAGGTTGCAACCATTCAAACAAATAAGCTTCATAATTTGGAAGTCGTTTTAAGTCAAAAAGTCGAAATAGCTTTTGTCCTTCTTTCTCCGTAACGACTTGTTTGTAAACCAAAACAGAAGCATCATCGGCCAAAGATTTTGCCTGTTCCAAATGTTTTAAAGTATCTTGAAACGAATTTAAAAAACTCGGATTTAAACTTTTTAAAATTGGAACAATGTCGTGGCGTAATTTATTCCGAAGGTATTTATCAGAAGCATTACTGCTGTCTTCTCGCCACTCAATTTTGTTCTCAGAAGCAAATTCTTCAATTTCCTCTCGAGAAAAATTCAATAACGGACGAACAATTTTATCATTCTGAACCGGAATTCCGGTCAAGCCTTCCAAGCCAGTTCCGCGCGTAAAATTGATTAAAAAAGTTTCGAGATTATCGTCTAAATGATGCGCCGTTAAAATGTAATCTAAGTTATTTTCTTGAAGCAATTGGTGAAACCAAATGTATCGAAGTTGACGCGCTGCCACTTGAATAGATAGTTTATTATCTTTTGCAAAACTTTCTGTATCAAAAGAAGTTACGAATAATTCCAAATCATTTTTAGAAGCAAAATGGCTGACAAATTGCTCGTCGCCATCGCTTTCGTTTCCGCGTAATTTAAAATTGCAATGCGCTAGTGAAATATTGTAATTTAATTGCTTTAATAAATAAGCCAAAACCACGCTGTCAATGCCTCCGCTGATTGCCAAAAGCAGTTTTTTTTCTTTTAAAAAAGGAAGATTTTCTGAGAGCTGTTTTTGAAATTTAGAAAGCATTTTCAAAGATATGAATTCAAAGATTTTTTGCCACGAATTCACGAATTTCTTTTTAATAATTCGTGAATTTTTAATTATTTTAAGACAAAACTTGGCGCATCGCTTTTGCTTTCAGCAGACATTCTTCATATTCTTTTTCAGGAATTGACAATGAAGTTATTGCGCTTCCGACAGAAAAGGAAACATAATTATTTTCTTCGTTGTATAAAATGCTTCGGATAACCACGTTGAAATCAAAGTCGTTTTCTGGCGTAAAATAACCGATGGCACCGCTGTAAAGTCCGCGTTTTGTTTCTTCTAAATCTTCAATGATTTGCATCGCAGAAATCTTTGGAGCGCCGGTCATACTTCCCATCGGGAACGTAGTTTTAATAATTTCCACAGGAGATTTATTTGAATTCACTTTGGAAATTACCGTAGAAATCAAATGATGCACTTGCTTAAAAGAATAAGCACCACATAATACTTCCACTTCAACGGAACCTTTTGAAGCGGTTCGAGATAAGTCATTTCTAACCAAATCGACAATCATTATATTTTCCGAACGTTCTTTTTCGTTTGAAATCAGTTCTTGTCTTATCTTTTCATCTTCGGCTACATCTTCGTGTCGTTTTGCCGTTCCTTTAATTGGTTGGGAAATTATTTTGTCGTTTTCCTTTCGTAAATATCTTTCTGGCGAAGCTGACAATAAAAACTGCTTGTGATTTTTGAAAAATACGGCAAACGGCGGTTCTGAAATTTCATTCAGCTTTTGGTAAATTTCAACCGGACTTATCTTGGCGTTTTCGGCGTAAAATTCCATGCAAAAGTTAGCTTCATAAATATCTCCACGATGAATGTGTTCGAGCATATTTGAAACTTTCTCTACATATTTTTCTTGAGAAATTCTTTGATGAATCTGCAAACTG
Source organism: Flavobacterium qiangtangense (assembly GCF_042658345.1). Lineage (NCBI taxonomy): Bacteria > Pseudomonadati > Bacteroidota > Flavobacteriia > Flavobacteriales > Flavobacteriaceae > Flavobacterium > Flavobacterium qiangtangense. Next base: position 154,975 of record NZ_JBHSQB010000003.1, on the reverse strand, counting down.
CTGTCTGAATTCTGTGAACTGAAATCTGCAATCTGCTCAATTTCTTCCAAATCTTCTTCCACTTCGTCATCGCACATATTTAAATATTTGATTTCGAGTTGGTCACCTTTTATAAGAAAAAGTTTTTTGGGCTGAAAAAAGAATAATTCTGGGAAATGTAATCCGTCGAAATTCTTGGATTTTAATTCTTCGGTATCGTTTTTTAAATCATAAGAAAGATATCCGAAAAGCCAATCTTTTGTGGTTTGCTGGTATTGTTTTAAATCTTCAAACGCATTAATTTCATCGGTTTTTATGGATGTAAAAGCGTCAACAGCAAGGATTGTATCGAAGGAAGTGTATTTCTGTTCGTAATTATTGCTGTCTAAAAAAATAGCTTCCCGGAATTGTTTTGACCAATTCAGAAGCTGTTTTTTGAATGCTGTTGGGTTTTTAATTTGAAGGTTTATTGACGTTCTCAATGGATTTAATTTAAAGTGTAAAATTAGGGAAATTTGTCATTGCGGGGAACGAAGCAATCACATTAGTTTGTCGATTTTCTTTGTCGATTCAGATTATGTGATTGCTTCGTTCCTCGCAATGACGCTCACCGCAATGACGGTGAGAAAATAAAAAACCCGCTTCTTGTGGAAACGGGTTTTCTTTATCTAAAATTTCTCAAAGTTTAATCTTCTAAAAATCTAACAATCTAAATATTACATATGAATCGGTCTGTTTTCAGTTGCAGCCAATGCCGCTTCTTTTACAGCTTCCGCGTATGTTGGATGCGCGTGGCTCATTCTTGAAATATCTTCGGCCGATGCCTTGAACTCCATTGCCACAACAGCTTCAGCGATCAAATCTGCTGTTCTTGCGCCAATCATGTGGATTCCTAAAACTTCGTCCGTTTTCTTGTCTGCAAGAATTTTCACAAAACCGTCAGTGTCACCGCTTGCGCGAGAACGTCCCAACGCTTTAAAAGGGAAACTTCCGGCTTTGTACTCCACTCCCGCTTCTTTCAACTGTTCTTCTGTTTTACCAACAGCCGCAACTTCTGGCCAAGTATAAACTACGCCCGGAATCAAGTTGTAATCGATGTGAGGTTTTTGTCCGGCGATTGTTTCTGCTACAAAAACACCTTCTTCTTCGGCTTTGTGAGCCAACATTGCACCTTTGATTACGTCACCAATTGCATAAATATTTGAAACCGAAGTCTGCAAATGATCGTTTACTTCCACTTGGCCTCTTTCAGTGATTTTTACGCCCGCTTTGTCAGCGTTCAAACCGTCTGTGTAAGGACGACGACCAACAGAAACTAAAGAATAATCTCCGTCAAGCGTAATCGTTTCTCCTTTTGCGTTTTCAGCCTGAACTTGAACACCGTCTCCGTTTCTTTCTACAGATTTCACTTTGTGAGATGTATAGAATTTCATGCCTTGTTTTTTCAAGACTTTTGTCAATTCTTTAGACAAACCAGCGTCCATTCCCGGGATGATTCTGTCCAAATATTCGACTACAGAAACCTGCGCGCCAAGACGAAGATATACTTGTCCCAACTCTAATCCGATAACGCCACCGCCAATAACGATAAGGTGTTTCGGAACTTCTTTCAAGTTTAAAGCTTCCGTAGAAGTGATGATTTTTTCTTTGTCAATTTTGATGAATGGCAAAGACGATGGTTTTGAACCAGTAGCGATAATCGTATATTTTGCTTCTAAAGTTTCAGAAGAACCGTCAGCTTTTGCAACATTAATATGAGTAGCGTCTTCGAATGAACCAACGCCTTCAAAAACAGTGATTTTATTTTTGTCCATCAAATATTTGATACCAGAAACGTTCTGGTCAACAACCGAACCTTTTCTTGCAATCATTTGCTCGATAGAAAATTTGATTTCGCCTGTGATTTCGATTCCGTGTTCTTTGAAATGCGAAATGGCATCGTGATAATGGTGCGAAGAATCTAGCAAAGCTTTTGAGGGAATACATCCTACATTTAAACAGGTTCCTCCTAAAGTGCTGTATTTTTCAATGATTGCGGTGTTGAAACCTAATTGCGCCGCACGGATTGCAGCCACATATCCACCAGGTCCTGAACCAATAACGACTACGTCAAATGAACTCATGATATATATTTTTTGTGTTTTTTAAAATTTGTGTAGCAAAATTACGGAAGTTTTTTTGTTTAGGCTTGAAAGATTTCTAATTTCTACAAGTCAAAAACATTTGTCAGTTCACGCAAAGTTGCCAAGACACTATTTTAAGAACTAATAGCCATACTTTGCCTTCATTTTGTTTTTAAAATCTTCCCAAGATCTGACTTCTGATTTGCCTGAATTACTTCTGCTTGGCTTCAAATCTTTGGCAGTTGTTTCAGTATTTTCGATTTCTTCGATGATTTCCCCGAAAACAGTTTCTAAGGTTTCTAATTTTGTTTCGTCTTCAAGAATTTTTTCAAAATCGTTTTTTAATTTTTTCTTTAAAACTGTAGTTTTCATATCTGTATGGTTTTATAAAGTGATACTTAATTTAATTATTCTTTTGCGGTTTGCTTTTCTCTGGAAGCATTTCTGCTCAATAAAACGTAGCCCAAAATTCCTGCAATTATCGAAGCTACAAAGATCCCGATTTTTGCTTGCGTAACTTGTTCGTCATTTGAGTAAGCTAAAGTTGTGATGAAAAGACACATCGTGAAACCTATTCCGGATAAAATACTGATTCCGAAAAGATGATTGACGGTCATTTTCTTTGGAAGTTTTACTAATTTTAATTTTAAAAGGATAAAAGTAACTCCAAAAATACCGAGAAATTTTCCAACGACTAAACCGGTTACAATTCCGGAAAATATATTGTTTGAAAACAAATCTTCGAAATTGACATTGAAGACAACGCCAGCATTCGCCAAAGCAAAAATTGGCATTACTACAAACGAAACTACCGGATGCAAACCATGCTCCAATCGCTGTAACGGAGGCATTGCATGTTTTGTCATCGATTTCATTTTTCCAATAATATGCAGTTGATCGTTTGTCAAAGTCGGGCCGTCAAGCGATTCGATTTCGTCTAAATTGGTTGAATATTTTTTAATTTTTTTCAAGAAACCTGTTTCGCTGATTTTTGTAGTCGCCGGAATTGTAAAGGCTACCAAAACCGCTGCAATTGTTGCATGAACGCCCGAAAGCAAAAACGGAAGCCAAACTCCAAGAATTCCAACTACGCCATAAAAATGCGTACTTCTGACTCCGAATTTGTTCGCAATTATCAGCAATACGAAGAAGATTAAACCGACAATTAAACTGATGTATGAAATTTCATTGGTGTAAACCAAAGCGATTATCAAAACGGCTCCAATGTCATCGACAATCCCAAAAGCGGTAAAAAATATTTTGACAGAAACCGGAATTTTATCTCCCAATAAATATAAAATTCCGAGAACAAATGCGATGTCACAAGCCATTGGAATTCCCCAACCAGAAAGTGCTTCTGAATCGCCACCGTTAAATAAATAGAAAATTAAGGCAGGGAAAATCATTCCGGAAATCCCCACGATTATCGGAAGAATTGCGTTTTTGAAGCCTGATAATTGTCCGTCAACCATTTCACGTTTTAACTCCAATCCTAATACGAAGAAAAATATCGAAATTAATCCGTCGTTAATCCAGTGATGCAAGTCATAATCTAGGAAAACAGTGTCATTGAAATGCAGCGAAATTCTGTTTTTCCATAATCCTAAAAACCAATCTGACCAAGGAGAATTCGCCAATGCCACTGCAATTATTGTTGCCACCAAAAGCACCACGCCACCCATCACAGAATTGCTGATAAACGATTTTAACGGATTGATTACATATTTGTCAACGGGCGCTTGTTTTAATTGGTCTTGCATAGAAGTTTTTTTGGTGGTTTTCTCAAAAATAACTTTTTAACACTTAAAAACCAATGAATTCTAAGGCTTTAGCTTTTTTTTGGGAAAGATTTTACAACACAAAAGCAGTAGAATTTTTTACTTCACCAATCATAAAAGTGCTATGCGTGCTTCCGATATGTTGCAAGCTTGTCAGTTTTGTAACCATAAATTCTCGGTATTCTTCCATATTTTCTACGCAGATTTTCAAGATGTAATCGTAATCGCCGCTGACATGGAAACACTCTAAAACTTCGGTCAATTTCACGACTTCTTTTTCAAATTGCGAAATGAATTCTTTGGTGTGCTGCATTAATTTTAAGTGGCAAAAAACAACAAAACCTTTCTGGATTTTATTTCTGTTCAATAGAACTACGTAGTTGGAAATCACTCCTTCCCTTTCCAGTTTTTTAATTCTTTCATAAACTGCTGTAACCGAAAGATTTAATTTCAATGAAAGCTCTTTTGTGGTTCTTTTTGAATCTTCTTGCAACAATTTCAGAAGCTTTTTATCGATGTTGTCTAAAGTCATTTTGGATGAATTTTCGGTTGAAAATTAATTTTATAGAAAATAATAGTTTTATAATTTATCAAAAATACTATTTATAGTTTAATAATCTAAATATTTGGTATATGATTGATTAATTATTGGTTAAAGTGTTGTTTTGGAATGTTATTTCACAGGTTTACAAAGGAAACCACAGAGATTTATAAAGAAGATAAAACTTTATAAAATCAATTACAATTTTAGCTTTAAAAATATAACTTGAGGACGAGATTGCTTCGTTCCTCGCAATGACTTAACTATGAAAAATTTCAATCCCGCTGATAATATTCAAGATTTGCAATATTTTGGAGAATTTGGAGGCGTAAATCCCTCAATTTCTGATTCATCAACTTACACTTTCTTGTCTGCAAAAACGATGTTTGACACTTTTGAAGGAAACGCTGAAGGCTGTTATCTGTATTCTCGCCACTCTTCGCCGAGCAATTTATATTTAGATAAAGCTTTGGCAGCAATGGAAGGAACGGAGTCTGCAAATGTTGCCGCTTCTGGAATGGGAGCGATTACGCCAACGCTTTTGCAATTGTGTGGTAGCGGAGATCACATCGTTTCAAGCCGAACGATTTATGGCGGAACGTACGCTTTCTTGAAGAATTTTACACCAAAATTCGGAATCAAAACGACTTTTGTTGACATTACAAAACTAGATGTTGTGGAAGCGGCAATTACCAAAAACACTAAAGTTTTATACTGCGAAACAGTTTCGAATCCGTTACTTGAAGTGGCGGATATTGCTGGTTTGGCAAAAATTGCGAAAAAACATAATATCAAATTGGTTGTCGACAATACATTTTCGCCTTTATCGGTTGCTCCAGCAAAAATGGGCGCTGATATTGTGATTCACAGTTTGACAAAATACATCAACGGAAGCAGTGATACCGTTGGTGGAGTGGTTTGCGCTTCGCAAGAATTTATCAACGACTTGAAAAATGTGAACAACGGAGCGAGCATGCTTTTGGGACCTACGATGGACAGTTTGCGTTCGGCGAGTGTGATGAAAAACTTGAGAACGTTGCACATCAGAATGAAGCAACACAGCCATAATGCACAGTTTTTAGCCGAAAAATTTGAAGAAGCTGGTTTGAAAACTGTTTATCCAGGTTTGAAAAGCCATCCTAGTCACGAGTTATATAAAGGTATGATTAATCCCGAATATGGTTTTGGAGGAATGATGACCGTTGACGTTGGAACTTTGGACAAAGCCAATGAATTGATGGAATTAATGCAAGAGCGAAATTTGGGTTATTTGGCCGTGAGTTTAGGTTTTTACAAGACATTATTTAGCGCTCCTGGAACTTCAACTTCAAGCGAAATTCCGTTGGATGAGCAAAAAGAGATGGGACTGACAGATGGTTTGATTCGTTTTTCAATTGGTTTAGATAACGATATTAATCGCACTTTTGAGATGATGAAGGGTTGTATGGTTGAACTTGGGATTTTAAAAGACGTTGCTTTTGCTTAGTTTTTGAATTTATATGAATTTGCCTTTCTGATTTTTAATTGGAAAGGCTTTTTTGTTTCCTCTAACTTAAAAGAAACACGGATTTGAGAAATTTTAAAAATTTTAATAATTCCCCTTTTCGCATTAGTTTTTAAATTTATGTCTAAAAAAATGTGTTAGAATCTTTGATATCTTGTGTTTTAAAAACTTTATCAAATTTGTAACAATCTAAAATTCCTGCGTCTACTATTTTGAGTAAATTAGCGACTTTAATTTTTAAATATGAAAAAAATCACATTTTTATCGGTGTTTCTGTTGGTTGGGATTACGGCTTTTGCCCAAAAAAACCTGACCATCGAAGAAGCAACTTATGGACAATACCGCAACTTTGCTGTTGAAAATATTGTTTCTCCGCAATGGCGAAAAGACACCAAAACAGTTACTTATCTTGACAATTCTTATTCAAAATTACTTGCAAAAAGCGAAGAAGGAAATTGGGCAGAAACAACACTTTTGACCAAAGATGAATTGCAAAATGCCTTAAAAAGTAAATTTTCTTCGGATGAATTTCAATTGAGAATGTTTCCGTATTCCTATTCTTGGATTGATAAAAATACGTTGGAATTTGAAGTGGATGGAAAAAATTCTAAATATTTAATTCAGTTTGATGTTGCCCAAAAAGCGGTAAAAAACGGCTTTGCATTTTCTTCGGAAGGCAGAAACCAAATCATTTCTTCGGATGGAAAAAATACAGCTTGGTTAGACGATAACAATATCAAAATCACGAATGGTTCCGGAACAATTTCAGTAACTTCTGATGAAAATAAAGGAATTGTAAACGGAAGCGATTACACGCACCGTCAAGAATTTGGTATCGACCGAGGTATGTGGTGGAGTCCAAAAAATGATAAATTGGCGTTTTATAGAAAAGACGAATCGATGGTTGCGGGTTATCCGTTGATTGACTTTGGAGCTAGAATTGCCAAATCAAAAGACATCAAATATCCGATGGCTGGGGAAAAAAGCGAAGAAGTGACTTTGGTAATTTATGACGTAAATGCTAAAAAATCATTGACTTTGCAAACTGGAGAACCAAAAGAGCAATATTTGACGTGCATCACTTGGGAACCAAACGGAAAATTCGTGTATGTTGGGCTTTTAAACAGAGAACAAAATCACTTAAAACTGAACAAATACGATGCTTCAACAGGAGCTTTGGTTAAAACTTTATTTGAAGAAAAAGCTTCGACTTATGTAGAACCTTTGCACGATCTGACTTTCTTACCAAATTCTTCTTCGGAGTTTTTATACAGAAGCGAAAAAGACGGTTTTGAGCAATTTTACCTTTACAATACTGACGGAAAATTGGTTAGAAAATTAGGATTCAAAGACGTTGTCGTAACTTCAATGTTGGATTTTGACAAAGACGGGAAAAATCTTTTTTACATCGGGACAACAAACAATGGCTTGGACAGACAATTCTTTAAAGTAGATTTAAAATCTGGAAAAACCACACAATTGACTTCCACTTCTGGAACTCATTCGGGAAGCATCAGCAGTGACGGAACGCTTTTGTTTGACCAATTTTCAAGCGTTGCAACTCCAAATGATATAAACATTGTAAACTTGAAATCGAATAAATCAACGAATTTGGTTAAAGCCGCGAATCCATATTTAGGGAAAACAAATTTGCCGAAAATGGAATTGGTTACCATCACTTCTGCAGACGGAAAAACGCCTTTAAACGGAAGATTGATTTATCCGGCAAATTTTGACGCAAACAAAAAATACCCAGTGATGGTGTATGTTTACGGAGGTCCGCATGCGCAGTTGGTAACCAATAAATTTCTTGGCGGAGCAACTTTGTTCGATTATTACATGGCGCAAAATGAATATGTAGTTTTGACAGTTGATAACAGAGGAAGCGACGCTCGCGGAAGGGATTTTGAACACGTAATTCACAGAAATTTAGGTGTAAACGAAATGGCTGACCAAATGAAAGGTATTGAATTTTTGAAATCAAAATCATTTGTTGACCAAGAAAAAATCGGAGTTTATGGCTGGAGTTTTGGTGGATTTATGACGACTTCTTTGATGGTAAATCACAGCGACGTTTTTAAAGTGGGAGTTGCCGGCGGACCAGTAATTGATTGGAGTTTTTATGAGGCGATGTATGGCGAAAGATATATGGATATGCCACAAGAAAATCAAGCTGGATATGACAATAACAATTTGACAAAAAAAGCAAACCAATTGAAAGGCAGACTTTTAATGATTCACGGAGCGCAAGATCCAGTTGTTGTACAACAAAACAGCATGGAATTTATTCAAGCGTGTATTAAAGCTGGAAAACAAGTGGATTATTTCTTATATCCAACTCACGAACACAACGTTAGCGGAAAAGACAGAGTTCATTTGAACCAAAAAATTGCTGATTATTTTGATATTCATTTGAAGTAAAATTCGAAATTTTGCTGCTAAAAAAAATCCGTTTAAGTTAATTCTTAAACGGATTTTTTATTTATTAATGACTTGTCTGCTTGGAAAAAACTTTTTTAAAACCGATTACGAGTAAAACTATGGTCAATCCGGCAACAAAGCCAAATGTAAATTCTTTAACTATAGAAGGTATATTTGGAAAAATATGGTGAAGGTATTCGATATTATGTGAAAAAATACCTCCAGAAACTAATATTAATGCAATTGTTCCAACGACGGCCAATACTTTAATAATTATTGGAAGTAATTTTACCAACAAGTGTCCCACCTTTGATAAAAAACCTTTGTCGTTTGAGTGTTTGATTAGTTTGTAACCAGCATCGTCCATTCTTACGATAAGAGCTACAATTCCATAAACGCCGACAGTTGCCAAAATTGCAACAACAGAAACAGTTAATATTTGTATTGTCAAACTTTGATCTAAAACCGTCCCAAGTGCGATAATTACAATCTCCACAGAAAGGATAAAATCCGTCGTTACCGCAGATTTTACTTTTGTTTTTTCTGCTTCTCGATCATCTTCGGTGTTTTCGCTTATTACTTCTGGAGCAGTATGGTTTCTGTGAAATAAATATTCTACAATTTTCTCCACGCCTTCAAATGCCAAATAAAAACCTCCTAAAATCAAGATAAATTTTATGGCGATTGGAAAGAAAGCGTTTAACAATAAGGCAATCGGGACAATTATTATTTTGTTCAAAAAAGAACCCTTGGTAATTGACCATAAAACTGGCAATTCTCTTGAAGACAAAAATCCTGTAGCTTTTTCAGCATTTACGGCTAAATCATCACCTAAAATTCCTGCTGTTTTACTTGTAGCGACTTTACTTGCGACAGCTACGTCGTCCATTAATGCTGCAATATCATCTAATATTGCAAAAAAACCTGATGCCATTATTTATTTTTTGAGGTGTAAAAATAGAAATTAAATTTGATTAAACCCTAAAGTTTATAAGTAACGCGAAGGAAAAGTATATCAAATATTTAATCAATTAAGGCTGGTTGAAATAAACAAATGCTTCATTTCCGTGTTCAGAAGCGGCCAAAATATCGAGCGTTCTACTGCTGATAGATTCCATCACTCTATCAATTATGCTGTTTTTGTGATTTAAAAAATTTTCAATTTCGCTTGGCTCTAGATTGACTACAGTGGTAATGTAAGTTTCTTCATTAACCTCCATGCTTGCATATTCTTTTTCTGAATCTGGATGACCTTCAAAAACCTCAACGCTAACAATTTTAAAGTTTTTGGCTTTTAAAATCTCATTTACAATGAAATCATATTTTTCTGTGCCCGCATTTACAATGGCAATATCCTCAATTTTTTTATCTGTTTTAATTTCTACAAGTGCTTTCATAGTATTGTTTTTTAGTATGTTTTTACTTAAAGTTACGTATTTATATTGAAAATCTCCAAATAGAAAACTTTAAATATTTTAATTTTTGGCATAAATAATTTTCTATAAAATCAATGCAATGAAAGAAGTAGATCAGCTAATCGAGCACGTACTTTGCCTTTATGCCATAAAAAAAGAGGGCTTCAAAACCCTCTTTTTATTATAATTCAAAATCTTTATTCTGCGTTCATTTCGGCTTCTAATGCTTCAAAAGAATCTACCATTTCCTCAACGATTGCAGGTTTTGAAGCCTTCAACGCATTAAACCTTTCCAATTGCTCAGATTCTCCTTCTTCACCGCTAAAATATGGAAAAACATCCATAATTGGCGATTCTGAAATTGAAGGAATTGTATAATCGCCCATTGTGTTTTTCATAACTTGAACAGTATTATCAAATGCTTCTCTCAAATCGTTGCCTTGAATCAACAAATAAATATTTGCTTTTCGCTCTTTACCGCTTTCCTCGTCAAATGATACTAATGAAACTTTTGATCTAAACCAACGGTCAGCATTTTCAAAAGGATGAATTTCAGCATAGTTAGCCACTTTTATGTTGGTGATTTTAAATTCTTCACTAACATAAGCTCCCATTTCTTCATTGATTCTTTTTTCAGCTTCCGTATAAGATAAAGCATCGACCAAATAAGGTTCTGTAACGATCTTTTGCTCTCCCGTTTCTTGTAATTTTCTATATTTTACTTTGCATTCATACCAAATTGCGCTCATAACTATTTTTTTAAGGATGCCAAAGATAGATTTGTAAAAAGAAAAAAAGACACAATTTTAAAAATAGATATTCACAAATTGAACGAAACATTCATAACATACTTTTAAGTAATTCGTTGCCGATTATTTAGATAACTGAATCGATTTCAAATTGTAAAAATTGCAGAAAATTATAAAATCGAATATATAAACAGATTTTTCTAAAAATTCAAATTTTTCTACCAATAATTCATTTTAACTAACAACTTTCCGCTCTTTGTTAATAATTTGGTAATACTTCACTATTACTCAAACAAATTAAAAAACTTACCTTGCGCCGATTTTAAAAATACCACAATGATTTCAAAAAATACTTTAAGAAAGGCTTTCTTTCTAATTATTTTATGCCTTTTACTTACCCAAAATTCTTATTCCCAATGTTTTGAAATTGAAAGCATTTTAGTTGACGCTTGCGATGGCGATACAAATACGGAAGGTTTAAACGAAATGGTTCGTTTTAAAGTTGGTCCAGTTGCAATAAATACAAGCAATATGTCTGTCGATTGGCCAAGTAACAATTGGGGCGGACTGATTCAAAATGCTGGAACTGCTTCAAAAGTTGCTTCGTTAAATGCCGCAATTGTCGCAGCTGGCGGATGCGGACAAGTTTTGCAACCAACAGGCGGTGTTCTTCCTGCGAATGCTACAGTGGTATTGGTCACAAGTTACAATTTTGACACAGCAGCGAATTCCTTTGGGGCGCTTACCAGCAACATCTATATTTTGTTCCAAAACTCAAATACTATTACGGGTCATTTTGGAAATTTTGGAACTTCTGCTACTCGAACCCTTAAAATAAATTTCGGAAGTTGCAGTGATACTGTAACTTACAATCGTTCGCTTTTAACGGATCAATCAGGACAGAATGTGGCCTCAGACGGCGCAACAGTTGTTTTTACGCCTGCTGGAGTTGCGACCTATATAAATAATGGTTGCGTTGCACCTGTCCAAACTTTTACTGTTGATGCCGGAACAGTAACCGGAAGTATTTGTGCCGGAAATTCAATAAATTTAAGCGGAACCGCAGTTGGTCAGCAGTCTGTAACATGGTCTGCTACAAGTGGCACCTTTTCAAGCCCAAATTCGCTTTCAACAACATTCACCCCATCATCTGCGAGCGCTGGAACAACAATTACAATCACGTTAACAGCCACAAACAGTTGTGGTTCTCAGATTTCTGACACGGTAAACATCACCGTAACAAATGCTATCACTCCGAATTTCAATATAACTCCTTTAAATATTTGCACAGGAAGCTCAGTTCCTACTTTAAGCACGACTTCGCCGAACGGAATTACAGGAACCTGGAGTCCTTCTGCAATCAGCAATACAGCTTCGGGAACTTATACGTTTACGCCAAATTCTGGTCAATGCGCGACTTCAGTTTCCTTGAATGTTACTGTTGGAAATTCTATTGTTCCTAATTTTGATGTAACTCCGCTAAATATCTGTTCAGGAAGTTCTGTTCCTACTTTAAGCACGACTTCGCCAAACGGAATCACAGGAATTTGGAGCCCTTCTGCAATCAGCAATACAAATTCGGGAACTTATACTTTTACGCCAAATGCGGGACAATGCGCGACTTCGGTTTCGTTGAACGTCACGATTGGAAATTCAACTGTTCCGAATTTTGATGTAACTCCTTTAAATATCTGCACAGGAAGTTCTGTTCCAACTTTAAGCACGACTTCGCCAAACGGAATTACAGGAATCTGGAGTCCGTCTGCAATCAGCAATACAAATTCGGGAACTTATACTTTTACGCCGAATGCGGGACAATGCGCGACTTCGGTTTCGTTGAATGTTGCTGTTGGAAATTCTATTGTTCCTAATTTTGATGTAACTCCGATAAATATCTGTTCAGGAAGTTCTGTTCCGACTTTAAGCACGACTTCCCCAAACGGAATTACAGGAATTTGGAGTCCTTCTTCAATCAGCAATACAAATTCTGGAACTTACACTTTTACGCCAAATGCGGGTCAGTGCGCGACTTCGGTTTCCTTGAATGTTACTGTTGGATCTATTTCAGCACTTATTTCTGAAGAATGTACAAATAAAGCATTGCTATTAAATGTTTCTCCGCTTTCAAATTCTTACAATCCAAATGACGTCGATTATATTTGGAAAAATGCAAACGGAACTGAAGTTGGAAACAGCGAGAATTTTAATGCTACAGAATATGTTTCTGGAATCTCAAATCCGACATTCCCAATGACTTTCACAGTTACAGTTCTTGGCGATTGCGAAACTACGGCTGAATATACCATCAACGGAATTTCATGCAATATTCCAAAAGGTATCTCTCCGAACGGCGATGGAAAAAATGATGAGTTTGATTTAACTGGTCTAAATGTTAACGAAATAACCATTTTCAATCGATATGGAACCAAAGTATTTAGCCATAAAAATTATACAAAAGAATGGCGAGGTCAAGCAGATAATGGAAACGAATTGCCAGATGGAACTTATTTTTATGTAATTCATCGAGACGGAATTGAGGCTACAACGGGCTGGGTTCAAATCAACAGACAGCGCAACTAGTAAATTTCGAAGAAAACCTTATCCGAATTTAATTTGATATGAGTGTTTTTGTTGTTAAAAAACTCGAACAAAAAGCAAAATGATTCCAATTATAATAGCGATGAACTTAATGATTTCGTAAACGTTTAAAATCCCCTAGAAATTTTAAAAAAGTTACCTTTCGCCGTTTTAAAAATACCACAATGAAATTAAAAAATACTGTAGCAAAGACTATCTTTCTATTTATTTTCTCTCTTTTTTTCAGTCAAAATTCGTTTTCACAATGTTTTGAAATTGAAAGTATTTTGGTCGATGCTTGCGAAGGCGCTCCAAATACCGAAGGATTAAATGAAATGGTTCGTTTTAAAGTTGGAGCAACTGCGATTAACACCAGCAATATGACGGTAAATTGGCCCAGTAATTCTTGGGGAGGTGTAATTCAAAACACCATTACTGCTTCAAAAGTTGCCGCGCTTAATACAGCTATTTTGGTCGCTGGCGGATGCGGACAAGTTTTAGAACCAACTGCAGGAGTATTGCCAGCAAATGCGACGGTAGTATTGGTTACCAGCTATAATTTCGATACAAATGCAAACTCTTTTGGAGCGTTGACTGACACGATTTATATACTTTTTCAAAACAAAAATGTAACAGCTGGCCATTTTGGAAATTTTGGAACTTCTGCAACCCGAACACTTAAAATAAATTTTGGAACCTGCAGTGACACCGTAACTTATAATCGCTCTCTTTTAATTGATCAATCCGGACAAAATGCTGCCGGAGATGGTGCAACAGTTCTTTTCACACCATCGGGCGCCGCTACTTACATAAACAACGGATGTGTTGCTCCGATATCGATTTTTACGGTGAATGCTAATCCTGCTTCTGTAACAACTTGTGCCGGAAATCCAGTTTCTTTAACAGGAACGGCTCAAGGTCAGCAATCTGTAATTTGGTCAGCTTCAAGTGGCACTTTTTCAAATCCAAACGCTCTTTCGACAACCTTCACGCCGGCAATTGCAAGTGCGGGAACTACAGTAATTGTTACATTAACTGCGACAAACAGTTGTGGTGCTCAGATTTTTGATACGGTAAATGTAATTGTAAGTGACGGGGTTACGCCTAATTTTGATGTAACTCCCATAAATATCTGCACAGGAAGTTCTGTCCCGACTTTAAGCGCGACTTCGCCAAACGGAATTACGGGAACCTGGAGTCCTTCGGCAATCAGCAACACAGCTTCGGGAATTTATACTTTTACGCCGAATTCTGGCCAATGCGCGACTTCGGTTTCTTTAAGCGTGACGGTTGGAAATTCAACTATTCCTAATTTTGAGGTAACTCCGCTAAATATCTGTTCAGGAAGTTCTGTTCCGACATTGAACACGACTTCTCCAAACGGAATCACAGGAATTTGGAGTCCGTCTGCAATCAGCAATACAAATTCGGGAACTTATACTTTTACGCCAAATGCGGGACAATGCGCGACTTCGGTTTCCTTGAATGTTACTGTTGGAAATTCAACTGTTCCGAATTTCAACGTGACTCCGATAAATATCTGCGCAGGAAGTTCTGTTCCCACTTTAAGCACAACTTCGCCAAACGGAATTACAGGAACCTGGAGTCCTTCTTCAATCAGCAATACAAATTCGGGAACTTACACTTTTACGCCAAATTCTGGTCAGTGCGCGACTTCGGTTTCCTTGAATGTTAACGTTGGAACCTTAACAATTACTCCAATTTCTGGTGCTGATGAAGTTTGTCAAAATAATAGTATCCAACTTACAAATTCTACTTCTAGCGGTACTTGGTCAAGTTCAAATAATGTAATTGCAACAGTTGACAATAATGGTAATGTGACGGGAATTGCACCTGGAACAATTACAATAAAATATACCGTTTCTAATGGCAGTTGCACCGTTTATGACGAAAAAGTGATTACAGTGAACCCGCTTCCAAATCCGAGATTATCGAATAAGACGATCTGTGTTGATCAAAATGGTGCCACAATTTCAAATGCAATTCTTAATTCACAAATTCCAGATAATGGCAACTTTAGCTTCGTTTGGACTTTAAATAATAACGTACTTCCGAATTCAACTAACCAGCACGAAGCGACGGAAATTGGGCTTTATAAAGTCGTGGTTACAAATCTTGCAACCGGATGCACTGCTTCGGCAATATCTTTAGTTTCCGCTAATTCTAACGCTACAGCCACTGCTTCGATCGAACAAGATTTTGGAGATATTCAAACAATTACGGTTAATGTGACTGGAGGTTCTGGAAATTTTGAGTACCAGCTTGACAATGGTCCAATTCAAACAAATAATCAATTTACAGGTCCATTTTTGGGAGAATATCAAATTAGAGTCAAAGATCTTAACGGATGTACTGAAATTTTCTTGGACGTTTTTGCATTGAATTACCCAAAATATTTCACTCCAAATGGTGACAGTTATCACGATTATTGGAACATAAAATCACTTGCTGATCAGCCAGATGCCCAGATTTATATTTTTGACAGATATGGAAAACTTTTAAAAAATCTTAGCCCAGTTTCTAAAGGTTGGGACGGAACTTATAACGGAAGGCAATTGCCTTCAACGGATTATTGGTTTAAAGTAATTTACCGAGGAAGAAACGGAAATCAAAAAGAATTCAAGGCACATTTTTCAATGAAAAGATAGTTTTTTTTCCAATTTATAATTTTTAACAACAGCATAATGAAGCTTATCATCATGCTGTTTTTTTGTTTATTTCATACCCTTATGTCATGAAAATTAAAATCGTTTCCTTTGTAATAATTTTGTTTTTGTTCACTTCTTGTGCTACAAATTTCCCTAGTTCTTTTGACAAAAAATCTCTTGTTGAAAACGCGGTAAATTCAGAAAAACGATTTGTAAAATTGAAGAAAACCACCAATTTCAGAGATGTTGGAGGTATTTCTACCATTGAAGGAAAAACTATCAAATGGGGAAAAATTTATAGATCTGATAATTTATCAAAATTAAAGGAGAAAGAATTTACCAAGTTTAAAAGCTTAAAAATCGAAACAGTTATTGATCTTCGAACGGAAGCAGAAACTTCAGAAAAAGAGGATAATCTTCCGACGGAGACTGCTTATATTTCGATTCCCATCGTGAGTGATCAGGGCGATTTAATGGGGCAAATGAAAGAGAAAGTGCTTCGAGGTGAAGTTTCTGAAGAAGAATCTAAAGAACTTATGAGAGAATTTTATTCAAAAGCAATTACTGAAAATATTCCGTTATTGAGAGCGTCAATTCAGAAGATTATTGGATCAGAAAACGCAATTTTATACCATTGTTCTGCAGGAAAAGACCGCACAGGAATTGTAACGGCCTTACTTCTTTCACTCGCAAATGTTGACAGAGCAACAATTGTTAACGAGTATCTTTTGTCAAATTACTACCGGAAATCTAAAATAAAAAGTACCATTCGAAAAGCAAAATTTTTAAAAATCATCCGCCCAAAAATCAACACAAATGTCATCTTAAACTTTATGTCTGTCGATGAAATTTACATCAATACTATGTTTGAAATAATTGACAATAAATATGGCGGAATGGATTCTTTTATTACTAACGAATTGAAAATCGACGATAAAATGCGCAAAAATTTTATTGAAAAGATTACGTTTTAAAAATTATTCGGCATTGATTTCTTTCATTATTTCTGCCAAGATCTCATATGATTTTACTCTGTCATCATGTCCGTGCATATTTGAAACTGCTATAATCTCGTCAACTCCGGTTTGTTCTAAAAAGCGTTCCAGTTGTTTTTTGACGGCTTCTTTTCGGCCAACGAAGCAATAGCGCAACATATCGCGAACAGCAGGATTGTGTTGCAACATCAGGAAATCGTCAGTCATTTCAGATGGCGGCTGCAAAAATTCTCTTTTTCCGGTCAAAACGCCTAAAAACATTCGGATCAATGATGTGAAATTTCGTTCGGCTTCTTCATCTGTATCTGCTGCAATTATATTTACACCTGCGATTGTGTAAGGTTTATCAAGAAATTCTGATGGCTGAAATTCTCTTCGATAAATTTCTAAAGCGTCGAACAATTGTGAGGTCGCAAAGTGACTTGCAAAAGCGTAAGGCAAACCTAATTTCGCTGCCAAATGTGCGCTGTCAGTGCTTGAACCTAAAATATACAACGGTACATTTACACCTTCTGCAACGTTTGCTCGAACTTGCGAATAAGCATTATCCTCTGAAAAATAATTCTGAATAGCTTCAATTTCTCCTTGAAAATTATGAACAGCGTTCATTCTGTCAGATCGAATGGCGTGTGCAGTAACTTGGTCAGTTCCGGGTGCACGACCTAAACCCAAATCAATTCGATCAGGATATAATGTGCCCAAAGTTCCAAACTGTTCGGCAACTATCAACGGCGAATGATTTGGTAACATAATACCTCCCGAACCCACTTTTATCTTTTTTGTTCCTTCGGCAACATTACCAATTAGCAGTGCTGTGGCTGAACTTGCAATACTTATCATATTGTGATGTTCTGCGAACCAAAATCTGGTGTATCCCAATTCTTCGGCTTTTTGGGCCAAATCAGCGCTGTTTTTAAACGTTTGTGCTACAGTTGATCCGCTTGAAACAAAAGCGAGCTCTAATATCGAATATTCTATATTTTTATTATTTTTCATAAGTATGGTGATGAAAATTTCATCGTAATTATAAATTGGAAAAGGCTTTTACTTTTTCAATTTGCTGTTAAAAAGTTGTCTGAATTTAGCAAGCTTTGGGTCAATCACCGCTTGGCAATATGTGGCTTCGCTATTGCTTTTATAATAATCTTGGTGGTAATCTTCTGCTTTATAAAAATGAACAAATGGTTTCAATTGTGTTACAACTGGTTCTTGAAAAACAGCTTTTGCTTCAGCGATAATTTTTGTTGCACTTTCTTTTTCTGTATCATTTCTATAAAGAATTATACTTCGATATTGCGTTCCAACATCAGCTCCTTGCCTATTTAAAGTCGTGGGATTGTGCGTGCTTAAATGTATGCGTAGCAAATCTTCATACGAAATTTCTTCCGGATTATAAGTGACTTGAATTACTTCAGCGTGGCCGGTTAATCCACTGCAAATTTCGCGATAAGTTGGGTTGTCAATTTGACCATCAGTATAACCGCTTTCGACTTTTTGAACTCCCTTTAATTCACTAAAAACTGCTTCAGTACACCAAAAACAACCGCCTCCAAAAATGGCTTTCTTTTCATTATTCTTAACTTTTTTTAGTGACAAGGCATTCATGCAATAACGAAGCCCGCTTGGTTTTGGTCCGTCGGGGAAAACGTGGCCCAAATGTGCGTCACAAGTATTGCAAAGCGCCTCAATTCGAACCATGCCAAAACTACTATCTTTGTGATAAGCGACGGCATTTTCTTTCGAAGGTTGTGTAAAAGAAGGCCATCCTGTGCCACTTTCAAATTTTTCATCGCCTTCAAAAAGTAACGTACCACAACAACTGCATGCATATTTTCCTGATTCAAAGAGCGAGCACATTTCTGAACTGTGTGCGCGTTCAGTACCTTTTTCTCTTGTGACCCAAAAAACTTCTGGGCTCAACAGTGATTTCCATTCTGCTTCTGATTTTTCCACTTTTTGGTCAGGCGTTGGATTTCCTGTGCTGGCAAACTTAATAATGTCTATCCACTTTAACATTTCAATTTTCCTTTCTATTTTAATTATTTTGAAACTTACTTCAATTAGTATAAAAAGTATGCCAAAGGCGTAATTCAGTTATTTTGTCAGCGCTAAAAAATTTGCATGACATAATTCTTATATTTGGAACGACTAAAACTTAAATTTGGAAACCGAAAAAAAAGCTCTCATTGAAATAATTTCTGTGTTTGAAATAAAAGCCTGCTTGCTACAAATTTCAATCTTGATTTAAATTCCAATTCTCCTTTTGACAAATTTTTGAACATTAAAAATAATTTAAAAAAAGGAAAACTCAATGATGATTGGATGTATTGGTTTCACGGTTCTCACTGCAATTTTGAAAATACAAAAACGAAGCAATACCTACACGTTAGCATAATTTCAGGAAAAAACTATGGAGCAATTGACTATTTTTATCTCTATAATTTTTTGTTACTACTCACCTTTTCGATAATTATAAAAACATAATAACTAGTGAAAATGTTTTTTTTGAACTATTAGATACTTTGAAAACGGAAGGAAATTTAGTAGAAAAGGGCGATTCTCCATTTTCAATCTGGATATTAAATCAAAACTTAAAAATTTAAAAAATTCCCATGTTTTCTGGTTTTAATACAAATCCCAATCGCAACATGCTTTTGTGTTCTTGATAATCGATTAAACTTTCGGTATAACCCACAAACCATTGCAGCGTCAAATAATAATTTTCAGTTTTATAAGGTTTCCAATTGACTTGCGTTTGAAATGAGCCATAATTAATAAGTCCGCTTCCTTTTCTAAAAAGAATATCCGCACTCCAACGACCGGGTTTCAATTGATAAGTTGCACTTGCTTCACCATAACCCACATATTTTGTCAGCTCAGGATTGTCTTCTTTATCAACCATCGGAATCCAACCTCTCAACCCAACAGTCCAGCGTGGCGAAACTTGTGACTTTAATGAAAATGCAAGCATATTCCAAGTTCGGGAATAGATGGAATCTCGTCCGTTTGATTCGTGTTCAACAGAAATAGAGCCATAAGTCAGCCTTCCTCCTTTTAAATAAAACGGTCGAACCATTGCAAAACCAGGATTAAAATTGATTTCTGCAAAAGGTTTTGAGCTTGCATAAATATCCCAAAATGCTTTTTGAGTGTACATCAAATAAGGAAAAAAACCTCCTAATATTGGTTTTGAAGTTAACCTCTGTTTAAAACTCACTTGATATTTTACATCGGCTGAATTTCTATTTATGTCGGAATTTAATGGAACTCCTGTCAAAAAATAATTATCTCGATGTGCAGAAAAACTAGATTCTTTAAGTAACGAATCTGCGGCGCGGAAATCTTTATCATGTTCTAAAAGTTGAGAATTTGCATTCAAAGAAAATAGAACACAAAAAAAAAGGATATGTTTTAAGTACATTTTATTGGTTTAAATTGGGGAAATTTATTCTTAGATTACTACTAATATACGCTATTTTAATGATTTTAAAGATTAATAATACAAAAGCAATTCCAACATTTAAGAATGTCTTATTGGCTCGAAGAAGTGCCAGAAGGAAATTATTAAAAATCATCAATGCATTTAAAAACCAGCTTTTTACATATTAAAAAAACTAATTCATTTCCCTTTTCAACCCTTTTAAATCTTTCAAGAAAATCTTTTTCCCTTTTAATTCAATCAAGCCATTTTTATTAAATTCTGACAATAATCTTATGCAACTTTCTGTAGCCGTGCCAATCATACTGCCGATTTCTTCTCTTGATAATTGCGTTTTTAAACTTCCATCATCATTTGTTCCAAAGGTATCTTTTAAATACAGCAATGTTTCTGCAAGTCGTTCTTTTACCGTTTTTTGAGCCATATTCACCATGTGATCATCAGCTTCTTTTAAGTCGCCACAGATGCTTTTCATCACGTTCATCGAGAAATTATTGTTTTGGTTAAATAATCCCATAATTTCACTTTTTGGAATAAAACACACTTCCATATCTTCCAAAGCTACTGCCGTCAGATTCACCGGTTCGTCGCTTATCATCGAGCGTTGACCCAGCAATTCTCCTTTTGAAACCAGTTTTACGATTTGGTCCTTGCCATTTGCGCTTAATTTCGAAAGCTTGCAAACGCCGTCTTTTACGCAGAAAATTCCGTTGACATTTTCACCTTCCTCAAAAATGGGCTCGCCTTTTTTTATCGTATATGAAGATTTACAATTGGCGATTTTAAGAAGTTCTTCTTTATTCAATGCTTTTAAAGAGCTGAATTCCCGAACGATACATTGTTCACACTTGCTCATAATGGAGGATATTTATTGGGCAAAGTTATATAAAAAGTATGACAAATATCATATTTTAAAATTCTTCCAATCACAACCTTTGTATCAGGTAAAATGAGCAAATTATGGATACACAAAACTGTTTCCATTGTGGATTGAATATTATAAAAAAAGAAGAAATTATCTTTGACAGCAAGCCTTTCTGCTGTAACGGATGCAAAACCGTGTACGAGATTTTCAGCGAAAACGGACTCACTTCTTATTATGATTTCGAGAAAATGCCTGGCGCAACGCCACAGGCTGTCAATGGAAAATATGACTTTTTAAACAATGAGAAAATCGTTGCAAAATTATTGGATTTTGAAGAAGAAAACACAACTATTATTTCACTTCACATTCCTCATATTCACTGCAGTTCGTGCATTTGGATTCTGGAAAATCTACACAAGCTTAAAAAGGAAATAAGCATTTCTCAGGTTAATTTTCCGGAGAAAAAAGTGCGCATTATTTTTAATTCCCAAGTAATTTCTTTGAAGGAAATCGTCCTGATGTTATGCTCCATTGGTTACGAACCTTACATTTCTTTAGACAATTATGAAAATGTAAAAGCCAAAATCGACCGAAGCTTGACGTATAAAATTGGGGTTGCCTTTTTCTGCTTCGGAAATATTATGCTATTGTCTTTCCCCGAATATTTTGAAGTGGAAGAATTTTGGCTTGACCAGTACAAGGACTTTTTTCGCTGGCTGATTTTCGCACTTTCGCTTCCTTCCTTTTTATATTCTGCCAGCGGTTATTACGTTTCGGCGTACAAAAGCATCCGTGCAAAAATGTTCAATATCGATATACCAATTGCGTTGGGAATCATCGTGATGTTTGTTAGAAGTGCCGTCGATATTATTTTTGGCTATGGCCAAGGTTTCTTCGACAGCCTGACAGCGCTGGTTTTCTTTATGCTTTTGGGCAAAATATTTCAGCAGAAAACATACAATTTTCTGTCTTTCGAAAGAGATTTTAAATCCTATTTCCCGATTGCGGTAACACAAATAAATGTTGAGAAGGAAGAAATTTCGATTCCGGTTTATGATGTAAAAAAAGGCGATCGATTGTTGATCAGAAACCAAGAATTGATTCCAGTTGACGGAATTTTAATCAGCGAAAATTGCCAAATCGATTACAGTTTTGTAACTGGAGAAGCCATTCCGATTCATAAAAAGTCTGGCGATAAAATTTTTGCCGGAGGAAAACAATTAGGAAAAGTCATTGAAATGGAAGTCCTGAATTCGGTTTCCAAAAGTTATCTCACGCAATTATGGAGCAACGCGGTTTTTCAGAAAAAAGTAGATCAAAAACACAAAACAATCACTGATGCAATCAGTCGATATTTCACGCCAGCGCTTCTTTTAATTGCTTTCGCATCCTTTGGATATTGGATTTTTATTGACACCACAATTGCCTTTAATTCGTTCACGGCGGTTTTGATTGTTGCTTGTCCTTGCGCATTGGCATTGACAGCACCATTTACGATGGGAAATATTTTGCGGATTATGGGAAATCAAAAATTATATCTCAAAAATGCAGTGGTTATTGAACAATTGGAAAAAGTAAATACAATCGTTTTTGATAAAACCGGAACCATTACCACCAATAAAAAATCAGATATTGCTTTTAAAGGAAATGGTTTTTCGACCGAAGAATTGTGTGCTTTGAAAAATATTCTTAGAGGTTCAAATCATCCGTTAAGTCGAAGATTATATGAGTTTTTACCAAATTTAGAAAATATAAAAGTCGAAAGTTTTGAGGAAATTACCGGAAAAGGAATTCAAGGAAGTTGCAATAATTTATACTTGAAAATTGGTTCTTCTTCTTTTGTAAATGCTTCTGAAAAAGATTCGCATAACTTGACTTCGGTTCATATTTCTATCAACGGAAATTACGCTGGAAAATACATTTTTGACAACCAATATCGTGACGGCCTTGAAAAATTATTTAAGAGCCTGAGTTCTAATTATCAGCTAAAAATTCTTTCGGGAGACAATGAAGGCGAACGCGAATTCCTGGAAAAATTGCTTCCGAAAAACACCGAATTAATTTTCAATCAAAAACCCGAAGGAAAATTAGAATTCATTAAAAACCTGCAAGAAAAAGGTCAAAACGTGATGATGGTTGGAGACGGTTTAAACGATGCCGGCGCTTTGGCACAAAGCAATGTGGGGATTTCTGTCTCAGAAAACGTGAATGTTTTTTCTCCCGCCTGCGACGGAATTTTAGACGCAAGTCAATTTACAAAAATTCATTCTTTTATGAAACTTTCCGAAAAAGCAATTTCGACTGTCAAGATGAGTTTTACGCTCTCGCTTTTGTACAACATCGTGGGTTTGAGTTTTGCAGTAAGCGGAAAGTTATCGCCGTTGGTTGCTGCGATTATTATGCCTTTGAGTACTGTAACCATCATCAGTTTTGTGACGTTGGCAAGCAATTATTTTGCTAAAAAAATACTTCCGAAAAAGCACGAAGTATGATAAATATCATATTATTTCAGTTTGCACCAAAGTAACTTTGTTAACATAAAATTAAGGGTATGAGCGTCATTTACATATTAATAACCATCAGTATCATCGTGGCAATTTGTTTTTTTTTCGCCTTTGTCAAAGCGGTAAAAAGCGGACAATATGACGATGATTACACACCTTCGGTCAGGATGCTTTTTGACGATGAATTAATCAGCGTCAAAGCCGAAGAAGAGCAAGAACCAGAAACTCAAAAACAATAATCCAATCTCTTATTAGTATCCAATTTTTTAATTATGGAAAAACAGCAATTTTATTATGATAACAAGATTGTAAAGAATTTTCTTTACGCATCCATCTTTTGGGGAGCCATCGGAATGCTCGTTGGGCTGGTGGTTGCTTCAATGTATCTATTCCCAACTTTAACCGACGGAATTTCTTGGTTAAGTTATGGCCGTTTGCGCCCATTACACACAAACGCAGTCATTTTTGCCTTTGTCGGAAACGCCATTTTTGCAGGTATTTATTATTCATTACAACGACTTTTAAAAGCCAGAATGTTCAGTGACTTGTTAAGCAAAATCAACTTTTGGGCTTGGCAATTTATCATTGTTGCCGCTGCGGTTTCATTACCATTGGGTTTCACTTCTTCAAAAGAATATGCCGAACTTGAATGGCCAATTGATATTGCAATTGCAGTGGTTTGGGTTGTTTTTGGTATCAATATGATTGGAACCATTTTGCGTAGAAGAGAGCGTCATTTATACGTGGCCATTTGGTTTTATCTCGCCACATTTATTACCGTTGCCATTCTTCACATTTTCAATAGTTTGGCTTTGCCAGTAAATGCTTTTAAAAGCTATTCTGTTTATGCCGGCGTTCAAGATGCGCTGGTTCAATGGTGGTATGGCCACAATGCGGTTGCTTTTTTCCTGACCACGCCGTTTTTAGGCTTGATGTATTATTTTGTACCAAAAGCAGCGAACCGTCCGGTGTATTCTTATCGCCTTTCGATTATTCACTTTTGGTCGTTGATTTTTATTTACATCTGGGCAGGCCCACACCATTTATTATATTCTTCTTTGCCAGAATGGGCACAAAATTTAGGGGTTGTATTTTCAATTATGCTGATTGCGCCATCTTGGGGAGGTATGATTAACGGGCTTCTAACCTTGCGCGGTGTGTGGGACAAAGTGAGAACAGAACCCGTTTTAAAGTTCTTTGTCGTAGCCATCACAGGTTACGGAATGGCGACTTTTGAAGGGCCAATGCTTTCGTTAAAAAACGTAAATGCAATTGCGCACTTTACAGACTGGATTGTGGCGCACGTGCACGTTGGCGCGTTGGCTTGGAACGGATTTTTGACTTTCGGGATGATTTATTGGCTGATTCCTCGAATGACAAAAACGACTTTATATTCTACAAAGTTGGCTAATTTCCACTTCTGGATTGGAACCTTGGGAATCATATTATATACCGTTCCAATGTATGTGGCCGGGTTTTTACAGGCATCAATGTGGAAACAATTTAATCCGGATGGAACTTTAGTTTACGGAAACTTTTTAGAAACCGTAACTTCCATTATGCCAATGTATTGGATGCGAGCGATTGGCGGAACTTTATACCTAATCGGGTTGATTGTCTTGGTTTACAACATTTTCAAAACAGTGAAACAAGGAAAAGCGGTGGAAGATGAATTAGCGGAAGCTCCGGCTTTGCAAAAAATTACAAACAAAAGAGTTAAAGGGGAAAAATTTCATCCTTGGTTGGAAAGAAGACCAATTCAGCTCACGATTTTGGCGACTGTCGCAGTGCTTATCGGAGGCGTGGTTCAAATTATTCCAACGCTTGTCGTAAAGTCAAACATTCCAACTTTGGCAGTTGTAAAACCTTACACTCCGCTTGAACTTGAAGGTCGCGATTTATATATTAGAGAAGGTTGCGTGGGTTGTCATACCCAAATGATTCGCCCTTTCCGTTCTGAAGTGGAACGTTATGGAGAATATTCAAAATCAGGAGAATATGTTTATGACCACCCATTTTTATGGGGTTCCAAAAGAACTGGTCCCGATTTGATGAGAGTTGGTGAAAAATATTCTGATAACTGGCATTTCAATCATATGTGGGACCCAAGAAGTACTTCGGCAGGCTCAATTATGCCGGCTTACAAATGGCTTTTTAATAACAAACCGATGGATTATTCTGAAATTGAAACGAAGATGGAAGTGATGGCAAAATTGGGCGTTCCTTATTCAAAAGAGGAAATTGCAAATGCGAAGGAATCTATTAGAAACCAAGCGCTTTCCATCGAAAAAAATCTTTATACCGACCCTGATTTCAAGAAAAGTTATGAAGACAGCAAAAAATCTGCGGTTGCAAAAGGCGAAACATTTGTGCCGATGTATCAACGCGAAATCATTCCGATGATTGCTTATTTGCAACGATTGGGAGCAGATATCAAGGTCAAAGATTCACAAACTAAAAAATAATTGCGATGCTAAAATTTATCAAACAAAATATGGATACCATCTCAGGAATTGAAATTTATCCAATTATATCATTGCTGATTTTCTTCTTGTTTTTTGTGGCACTTTACACTTGGACATACACGTACAAAAAAGAAAAAATTACCGAAATGAGCCACCTTCCTTTTGAAGATGAAAACGAAATTGACAACTTAAAAAAGTAAGATTATGAACAAAATATTTCCTGTTTACCTGCGAGTTCCCGTGATATTCTTCAGTGTTTTCATAGCAATGGAATATTTCATCGACTCTGGCGACCGACCTGCTTTTTTGAAATATCCAATGATTTCTGTTTTTCTTGCCGTGTTTCTATTCCTGCTGATTGCCATTGAAATTGTGGTCAGCGCCGTGGATAATGTGACCTATCATCTACTTACGGACGAACAACGAAAACAATTGGAAGAAGCAAAAAGCATTCCGATAACTGAAAATGAAACGTTCTTGAAAATCAAGAAATGGTTTGTAAAATCAAGGCCAATTGAGGAAGAAGGACAGCTTTTATTGGAACACGATTATGACGGAATCAAGGAATTAGACAACGATTTACCGCCTTGGTGGACGAAACTTTTTTACGCCTGCATTATTTTCGGATTCATTTATTTGGCAAAATACCACCTTTTTGGTGATGCCAATCAAGTGCAAGAATTTGAAACTGAAATGGCTGAAGCCAAATTGGCTGTCGAAGAATATAAAAAAACGGCCAAAGATTTAATTGACTTTGAAACCGTGACTTTATTAACTGAAGCTGGAGATATTTCTTCTGGAAAAAAAGTTTTTGAAACTAATTGTATCGCTTGCCACAGACCTGATGCCGGTGGCGCAATTGGTCCAAATTTAACGGATGACCACTGGATTTTGGGCGGAGGAATTAAAAACGTTTTCCATACAATTACCGAAGGCGGACGCGACGGCAAAGGAATGGTTGCCTGGAAAGGAACTTTAAAACCTTCAGAAATTCAGCAAGTTGCGAGTTATGTTTTATCACTTCAAGGCACAAATCCAAAGGATGCAAAACCTGCTGAAGGTGAAGTGTGGATTGATGAATCTGCAACAAAAACAGAAACTCTAAAAACGGAAGAAGCAAAAGTTGTGGCTCAAAATTAAGCCGTGACGCAAAATAAAAAGTATGTCAAAATTGCCAGATGAATCCTTTCGTGACGCGATTGGAACTGTGGATGAAAAAGGAAAACGCCTCTGGGTTTTTCCAAAAATTCCGAAAGGAAAATTTTATAAAAACAGAAAATTAGTCAGTTATTTTTTATTGCTGTTTTTGTTTGGCGCGCCATTTTTTAAAATCAATGGCAACCAGTTCTTGCTTTTTAATGTGACGGAACGAAAGTTCAACATTTTCGGATTCCCTTTTTGGCCTCAAGATTTTTATCTGTTTGTAATTTCTATGTTGGTTGGAGTTGTGTTTGTGGCACTTTTTACGGTCGCTTTCGGAAGGATTTTTTGCGGATGGGTTTGTCCCCAGACGATTTTTATGGAAATGGTTTTCAGAAGAATTGAATTTTGGATTGAAGGCGACCGAGGTGCACAAATTCGTTTGGCAAAACAAAAATGGGATGCCGAAAAAATACGGAAACGCCTTATAAAATGGATTGTTTTCTTTATAGTTTCCTTTTTGATTGCGAATGTTTTTCTAGCTTATTTGATTGGAAGTGATGAATTAGTTCAACTTATCGAGCAACCGCTGCACCAAAACTGGAGCACGTTCATTGCGTTGCTGATTTTTACCGGAGTTTTTTACTTCATATACGCGTGGTTTCGCGAGCAAGTGTGCATCATCGCGTGTCCGTATGGTCGATTGCAAGGCGTTCTGCTTGACAACAAATCGATTATCGTGGCGTATGACCACGTTCGGGGTGAGAAGGAAATTGGCAGAGCCAAATTTGACAAAAAAGAAAATCGCACGCTGACCGGAAAAGGCGATTGCATTGATTGCAAACAGTGCGTGAGCGTTTGCCCAACGGGAATCGACATCAGAAACGGAACGCAACTGGAATGTATCAATTGCACAGCTTGCATCGATGAATGTGATGCAATTATGGAAAAAGTAAATCTTCCTAAAGGCTTGATTCGATATGCTTCTGAAGATGAAATTACCGAAAAGGCGAAGTTTGAATTTTCTCCGAGAATGAAAGGTTACACGGCGGTTTTGTTCATTTTAACCGGAATTTTTATTGGTTTGTTATTTTTGAGAAATGATGTGCAAGCGACTATTTTCAGGCTTCCGGGTCAGCTTTTTGAACATAAGGGCGAAAATATCAGCAACGTTTTTACTTATAAAATTATGAACAAAACGAATGAAGATTTTAGCGATATCCACTTCAAATTATTGAACCCAAAGGGCGAAATTAAAACGGTGGGAAAAGAGAGTTTTACAATTACAAAAGGCGGAATGTCGCAAGGAACTTTATTTGTGGAGATTAATTCGTTGCTTTTAGACGGCGATAAAACTGAAATTGAAATTGGTGTCTATAACGGAGAAAAATTAATTGAAACCGAACGAACGAACTTTTTAGGTCCAAGGAGTTTTAATTGAGTGGGATTTCCTAATAAGGTTTTTGTTGAAAAAATACCTAACAGGTTTTTGAAACCTTTTAGGATAGCGACAAAGATTGGCGGACTGAAAGTTAAAAAATGCCAAGAGTTTGAGTTCTAGCCCCGATACTGGAATTGTTTGAGCTCTTAAACCTGCCGGCGAAGCAGGTTTAAAGCGAGTTTCTGGAGCGGGAAAATGATTTAAAAATAAGCCTGAAGTTTGGCTTCTAAATAAAAACAGGATGAAAAAGATGAATTGGGGAACGGGAATCGTGATTGCTTTTGGGACGTTTATGGCGTTTATTTTGTTCTTTGTTTTCTTGGTGCAAAGCGACCAAAAATATGATAATGAGCTGGTTATTGAAAATTATTATAAGTATGAAACGGGATTGCAAAAGCAGTTGGACAAGGAAAATTTGGCCGAAAAATTAAATAAAAAAGTAGCGATTTGGACTGATTTTGAAGGAATTAAGATTTCGTTTCCGGCAGAATTTGACTATAAAAATATTACGGGAAAAGTGTCCCTTTACAGACCGTCTGACCAGAAATTAGACTTTGAGATTCCGATTTCACTGTCTTCTCAAGATTTGCTCATACCTAAAAGTCAGTTGGCGGGCGGTCGCTGGGACATTATTGTGGAATGGAATTTTAACAATGTTGGCTATTTGAACAAGGAAAAGCTGACGGTTGATACGGAATAATATGTTATTTTCAGCGCTTTTTTTCGGTCTGATTTCAAGCTTGCACTGCGTGGGAATGTGTGGCCCGATTGCGATGATGTTGCCTGTGGACAGAAGAAATGAGGCGAAAAAAGTGCTTCAGATTTTGCTGTATCATTTGGGAAGAATCACGGCTTATGCGAGTCTGGGACTGGTTTTTGGGATTTTAGGGAAAAGTTTTTACTTGGCCGGATTGCAACAGCAGTTGTCGATTTTTGTGGGAGTTTTTATGATTTTAATCGTAATTATTCCAGAAAATATTTTTATGAAATATAATTTTTCGAAGCCGGTTTTTAGATTAATTTCCAAGGTAAAATCGGCGTTGGGAAGTCAATTTAAGAAGAAAACAAACTCGGCTTTATTCACGATTGGATTGCTGAATGGCTTCTTGCCGTGCGGGTTGGTTTATGTGGCTTTATTTGGTGCCTTGGCGATGCAAGGGATTTCTTTAGGGGTATTGTATATGGTTTTGTATGGCTTCGGCACCATTCCCATGATGAGTTTGGCGGTATATTTCGGCGGATTTTTAAGCTTGAGTTTCAGGAATAAGCTTCAGAAAATTATTCCGTTTGTCGGTGTTTTGATTGGTACTTTATTTATTTTGAGAGGATTAGGATTGAGCAATTTTATTTCTCCTGGAAGCGTGAGTTTGTTCGTGAAATCGATGCCAGACTGCATTTGAAATTTCTGATTTTAGATTTCTGATTTTAGATTTGTGAGTTTGGGCGGTTATTTGAACACAGATTTTCATTGAATTTCTTTTTTATTGTTCTCGCAAAGACGCCAAGTCACAAAGGTTTTAAACTTTATGACTTGGCGTTTTTATTTTTTTCTGCCCTGAACCCAAAACCCTAAAACCCTGAACCTATTTAAACTGTCATCGAAAACAACTGCGTTTTCGGCGCTTTTCTTTTTAATCTCAAGTCGAAAGCCATACAGATATTTCTGAGAAAAGGTTTCCCGGATTGAGTTACTTTTAAGGTGTTTTTTTGAATTTTTATCAGGCCATCGTTCTCCATTTCCTGCAATTGCTCCAGAATTTCTGGGATGTATTTTTCAGAATTGTTCCAAGCGGTTTCAAATTGGCACATTAAATTCAAGATGTGTTTTCTGATTTTTAAGTCTTCTGAGCTTAAAATATGTCCCTTGAAAACCGGAATTTTTTCCCATTCTAATAATTGGTAATAATCGTCTAAATCTTTTACGTTTTGGGCAAAACCATACCAAGTATCGCTGATGGAAGAAACGCCAAGGCCAATCATCATCTGCGTTTTTGAATGACTGTAACCCATGAAATTTCTGTGGAGTTTTTCCTCTTTTAAAGCTTTAAAAAGCGAATCGGTTTCAATGGCAAAATGGTCCATCCCAATTTCGTGATAGCCGTTTGAGCTCAAAAGCGCCTTCCCTACTTCGTATAATTTTCGCTTTTCATCATCTTTCGGAATGTCTTCTTCTTTATAGCCACGCTGTCCATTTCCCTTTATCCACGGCGTGTGCGCATAACTGTAAAACGCCAGTCGGTCGGGTTTTAAGGATTTTGTTTTTTCAATGGTGTCGACAATATTTTCGATAGTTTGAAACGGCAAGCCAAAAATTAAATCGTGCCCAACAGAAGTATAGCCAATTTCTTTTGCCCAATATGTCACTTTCGCCACATTCTGAAAAGGCTGGATTCTGTGAATCGCTTTTTGCACGGTTTCTGAATAATCTTGAACGCCAAAACTCACTCTTCGAAAACCCAAATCATATAATTTCTGTAGATGTTCTTTAGTCGTATTATTTGGATGGCCTTCAAAACTGAACTCAAAATTATCGGCTTTTTTTCCGGTTTTTAGAATTCCGTTGATTAAATCTTCTAGATGATTAACTGAGAAAAACGTGGGAGTTCCGCCACCAAGATGAATTTCTTTGATAATTGGTTTTTCGTCCATTTCATTGCAATACAAATTCCATTCTTTTAAAATTGCCTGCAAATAAGGCTGTTCGACACTGTGATTTTTTGTAATTCTTTTGGAACAACCACAAAACGTGCAAAGACTTTCGCAGAAAGGCAAGTGAATGTAAATTGAAATTCCTTCGGAAGCATTGCTTTCTCGAAACGATTTCTTAAAACTTTCAATCCACAAATCGTAATGAAAATCCTCATTTTCCCAGTAAGGAACCGTTGGATAACTCGTGTATCGCGGTCCCGGAACGTTATATTTTTGAATCAATGACTTTGACATAATCGTAAATTTTTATTTCAAAAGTAATAGCAATCAGCAACTTATAATATGACATTTGTCATACCAAACAAATTAATTCAGAATCATTTCAGACGGAATTTCGATTTCTGAAACCTGTACTTTATATTTTTCCAACTCACTGAAAATGATTCCTTTAGACGATTTAAAAAATTCGGTAGAAGCAAATAATTCCTCGTAATACTTAATTCCGTCCAAAAGATTTTTCTTGAAAAGATTCCATTTTTTCAGAATTTTTTTTGAAATTTCTTCTGTCGTAAGAATTTCTTCTTTCAAGTAATTGACATACAATTGCAATTCTTTTATAAACAAATTCGGACGGTAATTTTTGTTCAAAATCGATTCATAACCATAAATATGTCGAAGCATTTGGTAAAGTGAAACTTCCTTGTCAAAATAAGCTAAATTTGGTCCGGGACAAATCACAACACCTTGCTTCTCGCCTTTTATTTCAAAATGATTTTCAAGATAAGCAGTGTTTGCCAAACCTACGCAAAGACACGATTTCTCTGTAATTTTCTGCTTCTCAAAATTGTATTTTTCTGTGGAAAGACTGTCTTTTATTATTTCCAAATCATTCAATTTAATTTGCTGAAATTTTCTGGAAGCGGTGCAAATTCCTTCTTCACCAAATTCTCGGCTCAAGGCCAAAAGTTTTTTTGGGCAAGAACTTCCTGCTTTTAAAGTGGCAATTCTGTGTTCGCGGATTTCTTCATTCGTAGTTCCTTTCAACGTGTTAAACGGAACTCCCAATGGTGAAATGCCACTTCGGTAGAAATCATTTTCTTTAGCGTTTATTAATAGATTTCTGGTTTCTAAATCTGTGGAAGTCGCTTCTGGAACTAACAAAAATGGCGAACCCCATCCGATGGAATCTGCATCATAATTTTCGATTAAAAAATTGTGTTCTTCAGAAGTTCCAACGCCACCTTGAACGGTAATTTTCAATGGCAACGATTTTTCAGGAATGCAATATTCTTTCTGATTTAAGGCGGAAATCATCAATTTATGTGCAGATTCAATCAATTCTTGCTTCTTTTCTTTAAATTCCTGCATGATTGGTCCGAGCAAAAGTCCGTCGGTGGCAAAGGCGTGACCTCCACAATTTAATCCCGATTCAATTCTGTATTCTGAAACCCAAATTCCTTTTTTTGCCAGATAATTTCCTTGAATCATAGCCGAGCGAAAATCGCTTACTTTTAAGATGATTTTCTTTTTTAGATTTCCGTTTTCATCGGGAAAAAAGTCTTTAAATTCTGAAATATAATTGTAAAGCGACGGATTCATTCCGGCAGAAAGTACCAAGGAAGACGACAAATTACTTTCTGCAAAACCTCGCAAAGAAGCGTGCGCATCGTTGAAAATTGCGGGAAGTGCTTCCTTTTTATGGAAATTGGCTTT
This sequence comes from Flavobacterium qiangtangense, assembly GCF_042658345.1. Classification (NCBI taxonomy): domain Bacteria; kingdom Pseudomonadati; phylum Bacteroidota; class Flavobacteriia; order Flavobacteriales; family Flavobacteriaceae; genus Flavobacterium; species Flavobacterium qiangtangense. The sequence goes on along the minus strand of NZ_JBHSQB010000003.1, from coordinate 122,008 downwards.
ATCAACTTTCGTCATAATATTAACGTCGATTGAACCTGGATGCAATTGCTTTAAAATAAAATTTTTCAAAGAATCGATTGACTCTGAATGATTCGAAATAAATTCTGAAAAGCTTTTTTTAATATCCGATTTTTGGGGAAGCATTTGTAAAAACTGAACCAAAGATTGCTTGTTTTCAGCGAGTTCACTGCAAAATGAAGTGAACTTTTCTTCCACGATTTTACTGACCAAATTTAAATATGATCTGGTTCTTTCGGCACGAAAATCAAAATGTTTTGTGGTAATTTCTTTATACGGAAAATTAAATTTCTCGCTGTAAAAAGCGTTCATTTTCTCCATTAATTCGTCGTCAACAATTGAAATTACAGAGTCGATTCCAAATTGTGCCACGCGAATTGGGCTGTCAATGGTAAAGGCCAATCCCATCACGGGAATGTGGAAATTGTGGATATTTTTCATGGTAATTTTATATCCCGCAAATATTGAAAACATCGCAAAGTTAAAAACTGATAAATATCATAAATCGATAAAAATTTTGGAACTATTTTATTAAATTAGAGCGATCTAATGCAATAGTATTTTGCAAATGCATCAAAAAATGGAAGCAAATTGGTTTATTGTGGGAATAGTAATTCTGGTCGCACTATTAATTGTGATTTTTACAATCAGAAAAAATTGGCGTGAGAAGAAAAAATTAGAAAAGTTCTTAGACGAAAAAGATTCAGAGAAAAAATAGATTACACTAAACTATCCATGATAATTAGTCGTCTTAAAACGTTTTTCATTTCTGAAAGTTCTGGCGGTTTTACGATAAAATCCACGGTTCCAAGAGATTTGAATGCAGAAATCGTCACTTCGCTCATACTATTGGAATAAATTACGCTTCGCATACTGTCAAATTGCGATTGTTTTCGAATAATTTCCAACAATTCAAGACCGCTTGTTAATGGCATGTGCATATCTAAAAAAGCGATATTTGGTAGCGAGACCGAACTATTATTTATGTGATCAAGAAAATCATTTGCGCTTGAAAAATATTCGAAAGAATAATCGATTTCAAGCTCATCTAAAGCGATTTGGAAGATGTATTTCTCGTCTTGATCGTCGTCAATAAGTGCTATATTTATTTTTGGAGGAGCCATAATTTGGTAAACTTGTTACGTAAATATATGCGTATGAACGTGATATTAACTTAAAACATTTGTTAAAGTGTATGTTATTTATGGAAATTTTAAGAATCGCAAAACGTCCGTGTGGGAATTTTATAAAGTCGATGTGGGAATTTTATAACATTTAACAAATGTTCATTTAGTATATTTGCTTCAAATTCCCCCGTTACTTAAATATTTTTACATGAATTTTAGCACAAATAAAATTAATATATTATTGGCAGACGACGATAATGAAGATCGTGAACTCTTTGCAGAAGCGCTTGAAGAATCTGGTTTGGATTACAACTTAAAAACATTTGAAAACGGGAAACAGCTTGTAGATTATTTAAACGATCCTGAAGAAATTCCGAATCTTTTGTTCCTAGATTTAAATATGCCTTTACTTTCGGGACTTGAATCGTTAAAAATTATTCGTGCAAATACCGCTTTAGATAAAATGCCAGTGGCTATTTATTCGACTTCATCTTCTGAAAATGATAAAAATAGTACTTTTGAAAGTGGTGCAAATATTTACATAAGCAAACCTTCTGATTTCAGCCAATTGAAAAAAATGTTGAAGCAGGTTGTTTTGATGCGAGATGACCTTGCAAATGCCGAAATCGATAAAGACAAATTCGTATTTACCTTAGGAATCATAGGAACTTTGATTTATTTAAGTTCAATGGCCGGAAAGTTTTTCCACTAAGATTTACATCAAAATAAAAAAACCGCAAATGATTTATTTGCGGTTTTTTTATGCTTAAAAATTGAATATTATTTGACTTCAGTTCCGTCTTTTATTTCTTCGGAAGCCGTTTTTACCAAAGTTGTATTTGGAGCAATATCTCCAAAAACCTCCACTCTATCTTCAAATTCTCTTCCTTTTTGAACTTTCGTTCTAAGCGTTTTGTGATCTTCCACTTTCAATACATAAATTCCTTCGCTTGAAGAAACCACCGCAGATTTTGGAACTACAAAAGTGCTGTCTTTTGAATTTAACGGAAGTAGAACTTCAGCAACCATTCCTGGTAATAATTTCTTGGTAGAATTAGTCACGTCCATTTCCACTCGTTCAGAACGTAATCTTGCATCTAAAGCTCCCGATTTCCTAGCGATTTTTGCTTTAAAAGTTTCTCCCAATAAAGATTTTACGGTAAAAGCCAATTCATCGCCATTGCTTAAATATCCGGTATAAAGTTCTGGAACAAAAACGGAAAGACGCAATTTATCTTGCTGTTGAATTGTAAACAAAGGCAAGTCAGAACCTTTTCCTGCTGGCCCAACATAAGCGCCTAAATTTACATTTCTCGCCGCAACAACACCGTCAAAAGGCGCTCGAATTTGCAAATATCCAATCATACTTTGCACTTCTTTGTAAGATGCTTTCGCCGCTTGCAATTGTGCGTAATCGGAGTCTTTTCTTCCTTGGGCTAATTCCAAATCATTTTTTGAGATTGTTCCTTCGACTTTACTGGTTTCTAGTAATCTTTTATACGTGTTATTGCTTGACATATAAACCGCTTCCTGAGAACGCAGTCTTGATTCGGCTGCTGCCAATTGTGAACTGGTTTCTGGCGCTTCTAGAACCAATAACAATTGTCCTTTTTTAACTTCTGAACCAATGTCAACTTTTAATTCTTTAACGAAACTGCTGACTTTGGCATAAATATCAACTTGCTGAAAACCGACTAATTCCGCTGGCATTCTTAACTCTGTTGACAATTTTTCTTTTTTTGCCGTAAAAGTTTCAAGCGCCGGAGTTTCCTCAACTGGCTTTACTTCTTCTTTCTTTTCTGAACAGCTTGCCAAAAACAAAACTGCCATTACTGCTGTTATTTTGATACTATTATTTTTCATTTTTGTGGTGTAATGATGAGATATAATGTTTGCTTTCTTCGTCTTCTGGATCTAATGAAACTGATTGTGTGGTGGCTTTTCCCATTGCCCAAGCAAAAATCATCGGCAAGATAATTAAGACGGTAAATGTAGAAAATAATAAGCCACCGATAACCGCTCTTCCCAATGGAGAAACTTGGTCGCCACCTTCGCCGTGGCCAATTGCCATTGGCAACATTCCCGCAATCATCGCGATACTCGTCATGATAATTGGTCGCAATCTTAACGAAGCCGCTTCTCTGGCAGATTCAATCGCGTTTCCGTTAACGCGTCGTAATTGTTCGGCATTCGTGACCAGAAGAACAGCATTGGCAATCGAAACTCCAACTGACATGATAATTCCCATATACGATTGTAAATTTAACGTAGAACCGGTAATTAACAACATCAAAAGTGAACCTAAAACTACTGCAGGAACCGTTGTCAATATCACCAATGAAATTTTAAACGATTGAAAATTAGCCGAAAGCATCAAGAAGATAACGACAACTGCGATCAATAATCCCGACTGCAAACTTCCCATGGTTTCAACCAAAACTTTTGTCAAACCGATTGGTTCCACGAACATTCCTCTTGGCAGTTCTCCTAATTCTTCGATCGCTTTTTGTACAGCTTTTGACGCCGTTCCCAAGTCGGTGTGGTCAGTATTTGCAGTTACCGAAATGTATGGCATCGCACCTAAATTATCGTTTTCTCCGTAAGTAAATGACGGCGTAATCGTCGCCACATCACTCAAAACCGGTCTTGACGTATTTTTCAACAGCGGAATTTCGCCCATATCATTTTGCGTCATCATTTTATCCAACGGAACTTGCACTTGAACGTTGTAAGAAAGTCCGGCTTTTTCATCGATCCAAGTATTTTTCTCCGTATATCTTGATGACGAAGTTGATGCGATTAAAGAACGAGAAATATCATTCATGTCAACGCCCAACTGTGCCGCGCGCGTCCTGTCAATATTAATATCTAACGAAGGATATTTTAAAGGCTGTGCAATCTGAACATCTCTAAAATAATCGATTTTGTTTAATTTTTCGATTAACTTATTGGCATATTGCTCGTTGGCTTTTTTATTTTTTCCAGCAAATCTGATTTCGATTGGCGTTGGCGAACCTTGACTTAACACTTTGTCAGTCAGCTCAATTGGCTCGAACGAAATCTTTACATCGGGTAAGACTTTCTTCAATTGTTTTCTGAAATCGTCTTTAAAAACTTCCATATCTGCGTGGTAATCTTTTAAAGCAATTTGAAAAACAGCTTCGTGCGGTCCAGCCGTAAAAAGATAAATCGGAGAAACTGAAAACAATGCCGGATGCTGTCCCACATAAACCGAAGAAATCGAAATATGTTCTTTTCCAACCATTTTTTCCAATTCTTTCAAAGCGATAATTGCCTTGTCTTCCGTTCTTTCAATTCGGGTTCCGTCTGGCGCCCGAAGTCGCATTTGGAATTGGCTTGAATTCACTTTCGGAAAAACATCCTGGCCAATTACGTTTAAAAATAATACCGCCAAACCTGTAATTCCGATCAAATAAAACAACGTAACCGGTTTTCTGAAAGCGAAAAGTCGGTCGATAAATTTCATGAAACGCATTCTGAATTTCTCAAATTTCCCGATTTTTCCGTTATTATCTAAATCTTCTCGGTTTAAAACTTTTCGTTGAGAATAAGTATCTTTTTCAGAATCTGCGTTCAATCCCGAAGCATTAAATTCTGCCTCATCATCTGTAATTGTTTCTTCGTGATGCACTTTTACGTGGTCTTTCATCAGCCAATTCGCCATAATCGGAACGAATGTCTGAGACAATAAAAACGAAATAATCATCGAAAATCCGATTGCCAAAGCCAATGGCAAAAACAGTGCTCCAGGAATTCCAGTCATTGTGAAAGCGGGTGCAAAAACGGCCAGAATACAAAGCAGAATCAATAATTTTGGCAAGGCAATTTCCTTACAAGCATCCCAAATAGCGAGTGCTTTTGGTTTTCCCATATCGAGATGCTGGTGGATATTTTCGATAGTCACGGTACTTTCATCGACCAAAATTCCGATGGCCAAAGCCAAACCGCTCAATGACATTAAATTAATGGTTTGTCCAAATAATTTTAAGAACAAAACCCCTGAAATAATCGAAATTGGGATGGTCAAGATTACGATAAACGCTGCTCTTTTATCTCCTAAGAATAATAAAACCATTAAACCCGTTAAAATCGCTCCGATGACACCTTCGGTAACCAAACTTTTTACCGAATTAATTACATAAACCGATTGGTCAAATTCATAGGAAAGCTTCACATCTTCTGGCAAAGTGCTTTGAATCTTAGGCAATTCCGACTTTAATTTCTGAACTACATCCCACGTCGAAGCATCTCCGGCTTTGGCAATACTCACATAGACAGAGCGTTTTCCGTTGACCAAAGCATAGCCCGCCGTGATATCTGCGCCATCTTTTACTTTGGCAACATCGCCCAAATATAAATTTTGAACGCCACCTTTAAACAAAGGAATTTTCTCAAAATCTTTGACTTCTTTAATCGTATTGTTTGTTGGCGTGATGTAATTTTTATCGCCAATTCTCACATTTCCGGAAGGAGCTGTTTGATTGTTGATTTTGATAGCTTCCACGATTTGGTCTGGTGTCAAATTGTGTGCTCGAAGCGCATCTGGATCAACGTTAACCTCAATAGTTCTTGGGCTTCCGCCAAAAGGTGGTGGCGATAACAACCCCGGAATTGATGTAAAAGAAGCTCTAACATAAACGTTTGCCAAATCTTGCAATTCATTGTTAGTCTTGGTTTTACTACTCAAAACCAATTGACCAACTGGCAAAGACGAAGCATCAAAACGAATGATAAACGGAGGTTGCGATCCGGGTGGAAAACCAGCCTGAATCCTGTTGGAAAGCGCACTTAATTCAGCGGCTGCCTGCGCCATATTAGTGTCTTCATAATAAGTCACTTTCATCAGCGTCAAGCCTTGAATATTCTTAGTTTCAATGGATTTTACGCCATTGGCAAAAAGTAAAATATTGACATAATTCTTTGCGAAATACGACTCCATCTGGTTTGGCGTGTAACCTCCAAAAGGATGCGCGAGATAAATTACCGGAAGATTCATCTTTGGCAAAATATCTACTTTGATTGTCTGAACAGAACCAATTCCGAAGAAAAAAAGTCCGGCGACAAGTACCAAAATCGATATGGGTTTGCGAAGTGCGAAACGTATTAAATTCATTGGGGGCGAAAATTAAAATTCATTAATAAATAAGTCGAAATCTCCAGTCGCAGCTGCTTTCATCAACAGCGATTGCCAAACATTGGTGTAAATAATATCGCGGTCGATTTCGGCACGATTTAGCGTGTAAAAAGCTTGCGTCACGTCAATCAAATTGGTCAATCCATTTTTATACAAAGTTGTTTTTTGAAGATACGCTTGTTTTGCGGCAGCGACTTGTTTTGGCGCTTCTGCGTAGTTTTCCATTGCAAATTTAATCTTGGCATCAGCCGCGTCAGATTGCGTTTTCAATTGCTGGTCGATGACGTTATATTCTTCTTCCAAACCTTCTGAAATCAGCTTTTGCGCACTGACTTTTTTGCTGACTCTGGCGATCGAAGTCAAATTCCAAGTCACTCCCACTCCGAATAAATAATTCTGGCGATCAGGATTGATTCCGTCTAAATAATTTTGGGAAAAAGAAGTCTGGTCTGAAGCATAATCTGAGTTAAATCCGGAAGCACGAGTTTGGTAAATTCCGAATAAACTGAAACTTGGATATTGCTCTTTTCGGAACGCTTTCACTTGCTGTTTGCTGAAATCGATTCGGCTTTTATAAAACTGAAGTACCGGATTTAAGCTGTCTGCTTGTTGCTCTAAATTGAAAATTGCTCTTGGAACCTGCTTAACAAAAGAACTGTCCAACGCAAAATCCTTGATTTCAGCTCCCATCAAGGCGACTAATTTATTGTTTTGTTCCTTGACTTGATCTTTAATTTGGTTCAAAGAAATTTTGGCGCGAGAAACTTCGGCGGAAGCCAATGTTGAATCAACGCCAGCAAGCAATCCGTTTTTAACTCTCACGGCGGCCAATCTTTGAAAAACTTCAGCTCGACTTAAATTTTTTTCTTGGGAAATTACCAATCGCTGGCTCGCCAAAAGATTCAAATAAGCAGCTGAAATTTTAATTTTCTGCTGAAATTTTTCTTGTTCCAAATCTTTTTCAAAACGTGCGGCATCGGCTTTTGAAACATTGATTCTTTCTTTAATTCTTCCGAAAGTAAAAAATTCCCAGTTGACATTTACCAAATACAAAGCTCCGAAAGCGGCGTTCCAATTTTGTTCTGGAAGCGGCAATCCTGAAGAAGCGACACCAAGACCTCCAAAACCATAAAGCGGCCCATTTTGCCCATTTACTGTTCCAAAATCTTGCTGTGCCGAAAGGTTCAAATTAGGCAAATAATCGCGTCGCACTTGTTTTAAAGTTTCATTGGAAGCTTCGGCATATTTGCTTTTTGCCTTGATGGTTCCATAATTTGAAACTCCGGTTTCCACAGCTTCTTTCAACGAAAGAGTTTGTGAAAAACCGCTAAAACAGAACAATATAAAAAACAAAAGGGGGATTTTTTTTAATATCATTGATGTTGAATTTTAAAGTGCAAATTTAGCCCACAAAAAAGTCATAACGCCGTTATTAATGATGAAATAGTGTTATAAAATGACGAATTGAATTGGTCATTATTTCAGCTGAATTAAGGATATTAAGTGCTTACTTTGTAAACTTTTAATTGTCAAAAATGAAATTTAAATATGTTTTAGAAAACAAATGGTGGCAGGAAATTTTCATCCTCGTTTTCTCCTTTATATTATTCACGCTGAACGACTGGATTTTAATCTTAAGTTGGAGAGGTTTTTTGACCGGTTTGGTTTACTTTTTCATTTTATATGCACACGCGCAAATCAACCGATTTTTTCTGCTTCCAGTTTTGCTAAAGGAACATAAACCATTGTTTTACTTACTCTTAACAACACTTTTGATTTTAGTTTTTTCGATAATTTTATATGAAACCTCCACTGAAATCTTGTATAAAAATTGCTTTCTTTATAAATCATCCAACCAAAAAACATATCATTTTCAATTGGCGACTTTAGCCGGAACTTTGGTCTGCATTTTAGGATCTTTCTTGATTTTAGAACATTATCGGGAGCAAAAAAAGAAGACAAATAAGACGCTTTTATACAACGAAGCACAACTAAATGCCTTGAAAGGACAGCTGAATCCGCACTTTTTGTTTAATACTTTCAACACACTTTACGGAATCAGTTTGCAATATCCTGAGCGAACTTCAGATATGATTATGCAGGTTTCGCAGTTGATGCGCTATCAGGTTGAAAATAGTTCGAAGGAATTTGTGTCAATTGAAGATGAAATCGCCTTTATTTCAAGTTACATTCAGTTGGAAAAAGAGCGCGTGGGTTACCGTTGCGAAATCAATTATACCGAAAATTTTGACGAAGAAAAGCAGTATAAAATTGCTCCGATGTTATTAATTTCTTTTATAGAAAATGCCTTTAAACATGGCGCTTGCACGATAGAAAACTGTTTTGTGGATATCGATATTTCGGTTAAGGAAAATAAATTATTTTTGACGGTTTCTAATTCAATTCCAACCAAGAAAAAGGCTGTTGTTTCCACAAAAATTGGTTTGAAAAACACCAAAAAACGTCTTGAAATCATTTATCCCGAAAAGCATAAATTGGAAATCAAACCGACAGAAACTATTTTTAATGTAAATTTAGAAATTGATTTGAGCTAAATGGAAACTCCGAAGAAGTGCATAATTGTTGACGATGAGCCTGCTGCGCATTATGTTTTGGTAAATTATATCAAACAAAATGCGAATTTAGAATTGGTAAAGCAATGCTATAACGGAATCGAAGCGATGAATTATCTTAGGGAAAACAAGGTCGATTTGATGTTTCTGGATATTGATATGCCTGAAATTACCGGACTTGAATTACTAAAAATTATTCCGTCGCCTCCAAAGACGATTTTAACTACCGCTTATTCAGAATTTGCTTTGGAAAGTTATGATTATGGCGTGATCGATTATCTGTTGAAACCCATTTATTTTCCGAGATTTTTGAAAGCAATCGAACGCTTTTTTGCTTTATTTCCTTCGGAAAATAGTTTAAATTCTGAAGAAATAAACTCGATAAATGTCAAGGTTGACGGACATCTACTGGAAATTGAATTGAATAAATTGCTGTACGCCCAAAGCTTCGGGAATTATGTGAAATTATTTACCACTACCAAAACATATTTGGCTTCCATAACTACAAATGAAATTGAAAAATGTTTGCCAAATGCTTCCTTTTTGAGAATTCATAAATCCTATATTGTGGCTTTGGATAAAATTCAAGCTTCTGAAAAAGATTTTGTTTCGATCAATGATTTCAAGCTTCCGATTGGAATTACTTATAAAAGAGAGCTTTTTGAACGATTGAAAAAATAAAGGTAATTTCTGAATTTCAAACGTTTTCTTTCTTCCAAATTACTTTTCAACAAAAACCGCAACTATAACGTTGTAACGCTCCCAATTATTCCAAATCTGAAAATAAAGTCGGGCAAATACTGTTGATTTTGCTATTTTTACGAAACATAAATGATAATTTTATAATTATGAACAAACTTTTTTCCGCATTCTTTCTTCTTGCGACTTGCTTCATTGCGCAAGCTCAAGAAATTTCTTCTCCAGACAAAAATTTGAAGCTAAAATTCAGCTTGACTGGAAATGGGATTCCAACTTATGAATTAAATTATAAAAACAAAGCGGTTATCAAAACCAGCAAATTGGGAATTGAAACCAAAGATGTTCCTTCATTTTTAGACGGTTTCACGGTTACCAAAGTTGAAAATGCAACGTTTGATGAAACTTGGACTCCAGTTTGGGGCGAGCAAAAAAATATCAGAAATAATTATAACGAATTGCTTGTAACACTATCGCAAAAATCTGTAAATGACCGTTATATCAAAATTCGTTTCCGCCTTTTCAATGATGGATTGGGTTTTAGATACGAATTTCCAGAGCAAAAAGACTTGGGTTATTTCATCATAAAAGAAGAAAGAACGCAATTTGCTTTGGCCGGAGATCACAAAGCTTTTTGGCTTCCGGGCGATTTTGATACGCAAGAATACAGCACGGTGACTTCAAATTTATCTGAAGTTAGAGGAAAAATGAAAGGCGCGGTTACTCAAAATGCGTCGCAACATACATTTTCAGAAACGGGAGTTCAAACGCCTTTGATGATGAAAAGCAATGACGGTTTGTACATAAACATTCACGAAGCCGCTTTGGTTGATTATTCTGCAATGTCACTTGATTTAGACGATAAAAATTTTGTATTGAATTCTTTCTTAACGCCTGATGCCATTGGTGATAAAGGTTATATGCAAGCACCAACACAATCGCCGTGGAGAACAATTGTGGTGAGCGATAAGGCGACTGATATTTTGGCTTCAAAGTTGATTTTAAACTTGAACGAACCTACAAAATACAAAGATGTTTCTTGGATTAAACCTGTGAAATATGTGGGTGTTTGGTGGGAAATGATTACCGGAAAAAGTTCTTGGGCTTACAATGATTTAACGAGCGTAAAACTTGGCGAAACTGATTATTCGAAGACAAAACCAAACGGAAAACACGCAGCGAACACAGCGCACGTAAAAGAATATATCGATTTTGCTTCAAAACACGGATTCGATGCGGTTTTGGTCGAAGGCTGGAATGAAGGTTGGGAAGATTGGTTTGGGAAATCAAAAGATTATGTTTTTGATTTTGTGACGCCTTATCCAGATTTTGACGTGAAGGAATTGCACCGATATGCGGCTTCAAAAAATGTAAAAATGATGATGCACCACGAAACCTCTGGGTCAATCAGAAACTATGAAAGACACATGGACAAAGCCTACCAATTTATGGTGGATAATGGCTATAATTCTGTAAAAAGTGGTTATGTTGGCGATATCATTCCGCGTGGCGAATATCATTATGGACAATGGGCAAACAACCATTATTTGTATGCGATTACAAAAGCGGCAGAATATAAAATTATGGTAAATGCGCACGAAGCGGTTCGTCCAACGGGATTGAGCAGAACATATCCAAATTTAATTGGAAACGAAGCGGCGCGTGGAACAGAATATGAATCTTTTGGAGGAAATAACGCAGATCACTTGACAATTCTTCCGTTTACAAGATTGATGGGTGGCCCGATGGATTATACGCCGGGGATTTTTCAAACCAGAATTAATGCTTACAATCCAGAAAATAATTCTTTTGTACACACGACTTTGGCGAAACAATTGGCATTGTATGTAACGATGTATTCTCCGTTGCAAATGGCGGCCGATTTGCCAGAAACTTACAATAAACATTTAGACGCATTTCAATTTATTAAAGACGTGGCGATTGATTGGGACGAAACTTATATTTTGGAAGCTGAACCAGGCGATTACATCACGATTGCCAGAAAAGCTAAAGGTAAAAATGAATGGTTTGTGGGCGGAATTACGGATGAAAATAAAAGAGTTGGAAACGTAAATTTTGATTTTCTTCCAAAAGGAAAAACGTATGAAGCAATAATTTATGCTGACGGAAAAGATGCCGATTATATCAACAATCCGCAATCTTATGAAATTAAAAAGATAAAAGTTACTTCAAAAACAAAATTAAAACAACCGATGGCAACAAGCGGTGGTTTCGCAATTAGCGTGAAATAAGTTTTAAAAAGTTAAGCCAAAATAATTCAGCTGCTGAAAAAGCCCAATCGATATGATTGGGCTTTTTTTATGACGAAAATTCTCTAATTGCGAATATTTGCAATGTTAAAATGAATATTTATAAACAAAATGCGATTATTTTCATTAATTTTATTGTACAATTGCATCCCCATCTGCAAAAAACCTATTTTATATGAAAAAGTTTTACCTCATCGCAATATTGCTTTTAGGAAGCATGAGCTATTCGCAAGTGGGAATCGGAACTGTGACACCAAGCGCGTCGTCAGCTCTTGATATCCAATCTACAACTCAAGGATTATTAACGCCAAGAATGTCTTCTGCGGAAAGAATTGCAATTTCTTCGCCTGCAAACGGACTTCTGGTTTATGATACCACACTTACATCCTTCTTTTATTATGACACGCCAACGACAACTTGGATCAAGGTTGCAGGCGGAAAAGACAACCGACTGAATTACAAATTAATTCGATCTAGCGATGTATTGGCAACTGTTTTAGCTACTGAAAAAACAAATGGCGGAGGAACAAAATATCTCTTGGATCCATTGACTTTATATGAAATTAACGGAACCATCAACGTTGACTTGCCCATTGAAATCAACAATGCTTACCTTATTGGATTAGATTCTGGAGAAGATAAATTAATAAAAGCTTCGGGAGATTTGTTTACGGGAACAACTGGTGGCTCGATCAGGGTTTTGACCTTGCAAGCCACGGCAGGAAATGTTTTTAATATTATAAGTCCGTCGCCAAATCAAAGCATGATTTTGAGAGATTGCATCGTGACTAGTTCTGCAAATGTGGGAAGAATTCAAAATTTCGCGTTGGTATTTGTGAGCATTGTAAATTACGTAGGAAATGCAAATGGCATTGTTTATGAGAATATCGGAAGACTTTTATTAAGTAATGCTGCGTGGTTCAGCAGTAATGGTGGAAAATATGAAACGCTTGCGGGTACATTTAACTTGATTACCAAGCAGGGAGGTTTTTCTGAAGTTGCTGGGACAAATATTGGCTTTGATGTTTCTGCAAATCCAGTTATTACTGGAGATGCTGTAATTGAATCTACCGTTTTTTCTGGAACTTTAACTTCCGGAAAATATGTGAACGGTTACACCACAGGAAGCTACTCAGGATTTAATTTTAATAATAATTGGTCGGTTATTAGTCCCGGAATTCCTACGGAAGGCGATGCACAATCCACGGGGACGGTTTATTTAAATCAAAGCGGAACAACTCAAGCGAATACTGCTTACCCAAGTGCAACGAATCAAAACAACAAGATTATTATAACCTCTGGACTAAGTTCAAATCTATTTAGAACAAATTCAGGCCAAACCAATCGAATTACATATATCGGTAAAAAAGGAAGAATTTTTCAGATTTCTTCGGGAGTTTCATTTGATGCTGTTATCCCAGCTTTGACCTCAAACACTGAATATTCTTTTTTCTTTATGAAAGTTCCTGCGTCTGGAGCCAACGAAGCGCAAGTTGCTTCTGAAACTCTTATTGACACAAATTCTGGCTTTATTCAATCATTTCAAGTTCAAGGATCTGTTTATTTAAATGCGGGTGATTCAGTTGAGCTTTGGTATAAAAGGTTGAATAGTGGCGGTCAGTCCTTTAAAATTAGATCCTTCAGCATGACAATAAGATAATCCCAAAATCTATTATTATGAAAAAATTATTTATATCAATCATAGCTTTAATTTCTGTAAGTTCTTTTGCACAATTGTATGTGAGTTCAAATAATTATGTATTCGTAAGGGACAATGTTTTGTATGTAAATCAAGGAATTAACTTGCAAACCGACGGAAATATTTATTTGAGAAATGAAGCCCAATTGGTGCAAGGAACATTGGGAACATCTACAAATGTTGGTGCAGGAAAGTTATCCGTTTTTCAGGAAGGAACTTCTGATAATTTTGATTACAATTATTGGTCGTCACCTATCGGAAATGCAAGTGCTTCTGTGGGAAACGAACCTTTTGGAATCACGCTTTTAAACCGTCCAACGACTTTGACAGCGAGTACACAGGCGATTGCCTTGCCTTATGATTATGCTCTGAATGGTGTCGCAAATCCGTTGCAGATTGCTTCTCGATGGGTGTATCGGTTTGTAGCGTCATCTGCGTATGCGCAATGGATTTATGCGGGCGGGACAACTACAATTTTACCCGGCGAAGGCTTTACGATGAAGGGAACCAGTGGAACTGACAATTTGAATATCGAAGGAAACGGAGTCTTAAATAATCCTGGTGGAACTGGTGCGCAGCGTTATGATTTTAGAGGAAAACCAAATGACGGAAACATTCCGGTGACAGTGGCGTTGAACAACAGTACGTTGACCGGAAATCCATATCCTTCGGCATTGCACGTTAACGCCTTTTTGCTTGATCCGTTGAATACATCTATAAATCGAATTGCTTATTATTGGGAACAAGACAAAAGTATAAACTCGCACTATCTTGATCAATACCGAGGCGGTTATGGGACGTATGCACCAACAGCATTGGCTTCGACAGGAATTTATGTTCCCGCATATTTTAATTCTTACAATGCTGACGGATCATTAAATACTACCGGAACGGTTTCTTCTGGTTCAACTGTAAACAGAAAATATGCGCCGATTGGTCAAGGTTTTATGGTTTATGGAACTGCAAATGGAACTGTAACCTTAAGAAATTCGCATCGAGCGTATTACAAAGAAAGTGGCCCTTTTTCAGGTTTTGAACGGAACTCAAATGCTCAAAATTCAATCACGGTGCAAGATTCTGTTATCGAAACATCTCATATTCGAATCAATACTATTTTGAATAATGAATTTACAAAACAAATTGCGCTCGCCTTTTTGCCCGAAGCTACCGACGGAATTGATCCTGGAATTGACGCCATTAGTTTTATTTCAGATGTGCCAAATGATACTTATTTTTTTCTTGACAATACTGAATATACGATTCAAGGAATTCCTTTTGACGTGAGTAAACGCGTCGCTTTAGGTGTAAAATCTAGTGAAGGTTCTACCCTAAAATTTTATATTGCGGAAACAGTAAATTTTGACGAAAGTCAGGATGTTTTCATCTATGATGCGCTTGATGAAAGTTATCACAGCATAAAAAATAACGAGTACGAAGTGACAATGTCAGCAGGAGTTTTCAATAACCGATTTGAAGTTACGTTTACCGATAATTCAGCATTGGGAGTTCCAGAAATCAACACTATCGATTTTATGGTTTCTCAAAATAATGCGTTAGAAACGTTGACAATTCACAATCCGAAATTGAGAGACGTTCAGACCGTTTCTATATTTGATATTGGAGGCAAGCGAATTTTCAAAAAAGAAAATTTACAAGCCAATGAAACCTATCAATTTTCAACAAGTGGTTTCAGTACAGGTGTTTACATTTTAAAAATGACTACAAAAGAAGAAATTACTTTGACTCAAAAAGTAATTATTTCGAAGTAATTGATTTGGAAAATTAATCTAAATTAAAACAGTTTTTTTAAACCTCAAGTTCGTCAAAATCTTTGATTTCAGAAAGTTTGAGAGGTTTTTTGAGCTTGATATTTTCGATAACTTCTTCAAAAACCTCATCGCCTCCTTCTCCCTCTGGATTGGTATTGGTTTTGGTGATTTTCTTTTTGGTCAAGAAATTAATGCTAATTTCACTGTCAACTCTTGGTCCAAAATTATTGCTAGAATCATATCCAATCAAATCAAAATCATTATTTTTTATCCTGAAAGTATAACTCCAAAAGCCGTATCGTCCGTGGGCATAATGAACATATATTTTTCCCTTTTTAATTTCGACAGAAAGTTCTGGCGCATAATAAGCGCCTCCTTCCTCATTTTCAGAAGAGAAACAGTCGTAATTTTTAGAGGCTAAAACATAATTTTGCCCCTTTTTTAAAAGCACAATAATGCCGCGTCGGTTTCGGTCAAGTTCTCCTCTATATTCGTCGACAACAAAATTTTCTTTGTTCGTTCTCTTGATGATTACGACACAATCTTCAATCTGATCATTATTTAAATCGCCGTGAATTTCTTCAAAAATTTTATAACCTTCCGGAATAAAGTCTGCTATTTTTTTTCCAGTTTCTTCTCGAACAGCAATCTCTTCAACAACATTAACTGCTGCGGTTTCAATTCCTGTGTTTTCGTCAATCGCTTCTTTTTTAGCGACATCATGACAGCTTGAAATTGAAATCAACGTGATTGCTAAAAATAAAAAATGATAATTTTTAATTGTATATTTTTTCATATTGAAAACTTTAGTATTGTTTCAATTCCTGATAATTTAAGAATTCCATTTACATTCTTAGTCAGCCTTTAAAACTTAGAAAAAATTTAGAGTATTTAGTTCCTCAAAATCTTTTCCATTGACTTTCCTTTCGCCAGTTCATCAATTAATTTATCAAGATACCGAATTTTTTGCATCAGTTTGTCTTCAATTTCTTCTACACGATAACCGCAAATTACTCCGGTTATTTTTGAAACATTGGGATTGAATCTCGGTGCTTCCGCGAAAAAAGTTTCAAAATCTGTTTTATTTTCAAGTATCAAATTCAAATCATTTTCTGAATAACCTGTAAGCCAGAAAATTATTTCGTCAACTTCAGATTTTGTTCGGTTTTTCTTTGTTGCTTTGGTCACATAATGCGGATAAACGCTGGCAAAAGAAGTTGTGAAAATTCGATGCTTTTCCATTATTTCAAGTTATTGGTTAAAACCTAATTATAATATTCTGAAATAGTTATGTAAACCTTATTGGCCTGTGACTTAATTTCAATACCGTTATAAATCAAATTATCTTCGGGATCATCATCTTCAAAATCAAGCAGATAAGACATGTCATTTGATTTTATCTTTTCAAATTGATTGTTATTTATTTTGGTACAATAGTTTTCAAATTGGAACTTACATACCACCTCGCTTATTTTCTGAAGTAATCGGGAATCAAAATCAGCCTCATTTTTATTCTCGAATTTAAATTCTAACGAACTGGTCAAATGATTGCAACCTCCTTTATAAAGCAGTAAAGTATCTTGATTTTGAATCACAATCGCTTTGTTATTTTTCTGGTCCCAAGAGAATTTTTTAATACCAACGTCCTTTAGCCATTCTTTTGTAAGTTCTTGAGGATTGTTGTCAAAAACACAATCATCATCGGCTTTAACTGTCGGGGCAATAGTTTTTATCGGAACAATTGAATCTATTTTAACTGCATTATTTTCCACAACTGCATCCTTTTCTTTCGAACAAGACACCAACGAAATAAGCAACATTAAAATGTAAATGCGGTTTTTCATAAAAAGCAGTTGATTAAATGACTTCAAATATTCGCTACGCTAATATAATTCATTTTCAAAAAAATAAATAGTTTAACTGTCTAATAATTTGCAGAAACAAAAAACCCAAAGCGAAATTACTTTGGGTTGTATAACTAAGATAAAATCGGTCTAAAAGAAAAAATAGCCTACAGAAACCTGCAGCGTATTGTTTCGATTTTTATCGTTTAATCCTTCGATATCATTAACATTTGATAACCCAAAATTATATCTTACGCCAAAATTAAGTCCGTTATCAAGTTTGTAGCCCAGTCCCAAGTTTACGCCAAAATCAAGCGTTTTGTATAAATCTTTGACATCGGTTCCTTCAGCATCTGCCGAAAGCAAAAAACCAACTTGTGGCCCAGCTTCCACGCTAAAACCTTTGGTAACATAGTATTTCCCTATCAAGGGCACATTCAAATAAATCATCGCCACAACATCATCACCAATGCTAAATCCCTGACGAGAATATAGTAATTCAGGTTGGAAAGAGAATTTTGTTGCCACGGGAATTTCGGCCATAACGCCAAAATGATACGAGGTCACCGCGTCAAATTCACCAGAATTGTCGCCACTGACATTTGCAATGTTGAAACCTGCTTTTGCACCAAAATTAAACTCCTGCGCGCTAACTTTTGCGAATCCAAAACCTGCAACAAAAATTGCTAATACTACTTTTTTCATGTTTGAACTGTTTTAAAATTTGAAGCAAATAACAGTGTTTTCTTACACGCTTGTTTTAGTTTTAAATAATATTTAACTAAAGCGTAGGATTTTAACTAAATATTTTGTATTTTGATATTTTCTGAATTTATTTTAAAATTCGCTGTCGGTATTTTTCCCAATCGAATGGATCGGATAGATAGCCTTTTAAATCGGCTCATTTAAAAATTTAAAAGCGTCTGAATCATCATTCTTTTGGCTACCCATATTTTTATTTGAAGTGCTTATTTCAAAGTAGCTATTACACTGTCCAAATTATTTAGCTTCATTGTAAACCCTTCTTTAAAGCCCATTTCAAGCATTTTTTCAAAGCGTTCAGGCGAGTCATTTTTTATGGTAATAATCACTTTTGCAATTCCGTTTTCTTCGCTAAAATTGAAATCCCAGTTTGAGCCAGGCACATCTAAATTTTCATCCTTATCGGCAAATGCATTTAACATATTAAAGCCCTTTTGAGAAGTTATGGCGCTGTATTTCTGAACAGCCCAACGTTCGTGCCCTTCAGGACTTACCATTGCATAAAACCGCTGTCCGCCTTCTTCAAAATTCATGTATTTTGTTTTTGAAGCCCAAGGTTTTGGCGCCCACCACTGATCAAGAATTTCGTGTTTAGTAAATGCATCCCAAACTTGAGAAAGCGTTGCATTAAATGAATCTATACTCAAGAAGAAGGCTTAGCTTCTGATACTAAAAAGTCTTCAGCAGAGTATCAGGAATTTACCAGCTACACACTTCATGACATTTATTCAAATCAGGTAAAATCAGGCAGTTTTAATGGAAGTAGCGCGGAAATTGACATCAGCACATTGAAAAAAGGAATTTATATATTAAATTTACAGACAGGGAGCGAAAATATAACCAAGAAAATTGCAGTGCAATAATAACAGCCTATTATGAAAAAACTATTCTTTATTAGCATTCTTATTACCGCGATAATGGGATGCACGGACGATTCTAGTGAGAAAATTGAATATATAAAAGGCGACGGCACGCTTTTCGGCACTTGGAGGCAGACAGAGACCTTTTACCACAACGGGGCTAATGGAGGATGGAATGAACTGAATAACGGCTATAGCTATACGTTCAACAGGGACAGCACCTTTACCTCTAACCGATTTTCGGAATGCGCATACGGCACGTTTTCCCTATCAGAAACTGAATTGACGCTCACTTTCGGCTGCGGCAATTTGGATTCCTATATCGAGACGGTACTCTATCGAGATGACCACATTATCTTAAGGCCAACTTATAGCAGCTGTGATGAAGGGTGCGGCGAGAAATTCAGAAAAATTTCAGATAATACCGATATGACTAATTAATAATTTGATCTTTGTGTTAAAAATAAATATCTAAAAGATAAAAAAGCTTCTGGTTAGGAGCTTTTTTTTAAAGGTCATACCCATTGATATCTTAATAGTACAAAAGGCTAATTGGATCCCTTTGGTGAATAGCAAGTCTACTGCATAGTATAGCTACAAAAAACCTATAGGAATTATTCATTAACTGTATAGTTATTTTAGGACGAGCCACAAACCCAGATCCCTGTACTTTACGCTCACTTTCAAGTACAGATACTGTATGAAAATAGTATGAAAATGGTTATGTAAAATAGAAAATGAAGCAAGTTTCCGTTGGTGATTTTAGGTTTGATTTCTGCATTACAGTTTTGGAACAAAAAAACCTCCGGCACTGAATTCATTGCAGTGCAGAGGTTCTTAAAGTTTAATTTAAAAAAAATTCCAGCTGTTTTCCCAACTTAAACTACTGCGACTTACGGGTAGCGCAGACGGATTTGAACCGTCATCTTCTGGAACCAATTTATTTTTTAATCCTCTCTGCTTCCGTCGTCTGCCATTCTCACCATTTTAGGTGTAAATTTAGCCACAACATCCACCAAATCTTCCTGTGAAGCCATCACCATATTGATGTCTTTATAGGCCATCGGTGCTTCATCCAAGCCAGCGCCGATCAGCGTTACGCCGTGGTCTTTCAATATCGACTGCATTTCGTTTTTGGTAATCGTTTTGATGGCCTGCGTTCGGCTCATCTGTCTTCCCGCGCCGTGAGAAGCCGAGTTGATGGCGTTCTCCTCGCCTTTTCCTCTGACCAAAAATCCGGGCGCGGTCATACTTCCGGGAATGATTCCCATCACGCCTTTTCCCGCCGGGGTCGCTCCTTTTCGGTGCACAATTACCTCTTCGCCGTTCCAGATTTCCTTCCAGGCAAAGTTGTGGTGGTTTTCCACTTTGGCCAAAACCGTGGCTCCCAGTGCTTTCTCCATCTTGTTGTGGATGATTTCGTGGCAGGCAGACGCATAATCTCCGGCCAGGTTCATCGCAATCCAATATTCTTGGCCCAAGGAAGAACTCATATCTAAATAAGCCAGGTTCTTCGCCACATCAGGCAGTTTGCAGACGTCTTTCGCCAGTTTGGTATAATGTCCGGCAACGGTCGCTCCAAAACCTCTGGAACCCGAGTGCGTCAGCAAAGCGACATATTTCCCTTTCGGAATGTTTAAAACCGCATCGTCTTTGGCAAATTCCAAAATTCCGAATTCCACAAAATGATTGCCACCACCGGAAGATCCCAATTGCGACCACGCTTTGTCTTTTAAATTCTTGACAAAAGAGTTGGTTTCAAAATCAGGATTTTCCAAAACCGAATGGTCTGATTTGTACTGTCCGTGGAAACCGTGTCCGGCACCAAACTTCGTATGCGCGACCAACTCTCGTTTGAACTTGGCTTCGTTTTCAAAATAAAAATCCTCTGGAATATCATATACCGAAAGCGCCATTCGGCAACCAATATCCACGCCCACGCCATAAGGAATAATTGCATTTTTTGTGGCCAATACACCGCCAATCGGCAGTCCATAACCTTGGTGCGCGTCAGGCATCAGCGCGCCCGCCACCGTTACCGGAAGTTGCATTGCGACTTTCATCTGGTTGATCGCGCCTTGTTCAATATGATCCAAACCATAAGCCGAAAAAGCATCCGGATTTTGGTTCAATTGTATAAAATCTTCCGGTTTCTCATTGGCTTTTTCAATCAAGGCGATAGCCAGTTTTCCAAAGATTTTATCGTCAATATAATTTTCAGGATTTTCTAAAATCGCTTTGTAATGGTCTATCATTTGTTCTCTCGTAAAACCATTTCTGCCTCGGTTAATTTTTAAGGCAATACCCAAAATAGTTCCTTCGGCAAATCCTATTGCTAATAAATCGTTTCCGTTGATTGGTGTTTTCATAATTTCTATTTTTTGATAGTACAAAGATGATTGGGCAAGTGCGCAATTATTTTGCGTAGTAGAAAAGAATTTCTATTTTTGATAAAAATACGCTCTTAAATTTACGCCAAAAAGCCTTAAATCCAGAACCCAAAACCTTTTACCTAAAAAAAGATGTCCCAAAATAAAAACGCACTCATAAGGTACAAAACGATCGACAAATGCCTTCAAAATCAGTACAGACAATGGACTTTGGAAGATTTAATGGAGGCTTGCTCTGAAGCATTGTTTGAATACGAAGGAAAGGAAAATTCGGTCAGCAAAAGAACCACGCAATTAGATATTCAATTGATGCGAAGTGAGAAATTGGGATACAATGCGCCGATTGTGGTGTACGACAAGAAGTTTTATAAATATGAGGACGAAGACTATTCCATCACGGATATTCCGTTGACGGAAACCGATATTAATGTGTTGACGGAAACCGTTTCGATGTTGAAACAATTTAAGGATTTTTCACTTTTCAGCGATGTTTCGGATATTTTGCAACGTTTGGAAGACAAGATTTATGCCGAGAAATCCCATTCGCGTCCGGTAATTTATTTGGATAAAAATGAAAACTTAAAAGGACTGCATTTTTTGGACGTCTTGTATCAGGCGATAGTCAAAAAAATGGTGGTAAAACTGACGTACAAATCGTTTAAATCTCGGGAGGCGCAGGTGCTTAATTTCCATCCGTTTATCTTGAAGGAATTTAACAACCGCTGGTTTTTGGTCGGAAAAAAGAAAGCTTCCCTGCCGATTATCAATTTGGCTTTGGATAGAATTATTTCGATTGATTTTGATTTCACCCTAAACCATATCGAAGAAGATTTTGATGCCGAATCGTATTACAAAGACGTCATTGGAGTAACGGTAAACGAAGGCCTTCGCACGCAAAAAATCACCATTTGGATCGATCGAAGCAATGCGCCGTATGTGATCACAAAGCCTTTTCACCATTCGCAAAAAATAGAAAATGAAAATGAAAACGGCGGAATTGTCATCAGCGTAGAACTCAAAATAAACAATGAATTTGAAAGAATATTGCTTGGTTTTGGCGAATGCCTAAAAGTGATTGCTCCGGAAAGTTTACGAAAAAAAATGAAAGACAAATTTGCAAAGGCGTTGCTAAATTATGAAAAAAGCGTATAGAATTTCCATACGCTTTTTTCGTAAATGCCAATATTAATAGGGACTTTTTTCAAGTTTAACGCCCGCCGGCAATGAAAAGAAAGAAGCTTCTAATTTCTTTGGAGTCACTTTTGTCGCAACCGAATGGATTTCTAACGGACCGCTGTTGACAATTGATTTTAAAGGCAAGGCTTTTGATCTGGAAACAAAATCATACCAGTTTCCAAATTTATGATTGACAAACAACGCCGGATCAACTGCCAGTTTTGAATTGAAGTAATACTTTTGGACTCCAGATTTGCATTCTAAAACCAATTCGTCGCAATTATAACCCAAAATCTCGATAACACCTTTATTGACCTTCGCACTTATCACCTCATCACCTTGCACAGAAGCGTCATTCCAAAAAACGCTCTCAGAATTTGACATCTTGGTGTACAATTTATTAGCAGATTTTACATAAAGTTGCCATTGCAACATCTGACCGTTTATGGCAGATTTATAATTGCCGTCTTTAATCGTGTACGTCTGTTTATTGCCCATCATTGAGGCAAGCTGTTCTGGTTTTAACTGCGGATTTTCGCTTTTGTAAGTTACGTCATAGCTAATTTCACCTTCAAAATTTTGGGCGAATGCCGAAAAAGAAAGCAACAAAAAGAAGAATACAATTTTTTTCATAAAGGATTTTTTTGGTTGGTTATAAATTTGTTCATACGTAGAACTTCGTAAAGATATTTAAATTCAAATTACAACTCCAGAAAGTTGCAGAAACAAATTTGCAATTCATTTAGATTTACGACATCGGCAAAATCAGGAAAATTATTTGTTCTTTTTTTCTTAACTTACAGCTTGCTTTTTTTTCATTTATAAGTTCGGATTTTCTGTGTTTTTACAAGACATAAATGACAGTAACTCTTGATGAAAACGATTGAGTAAATGAAATAACATAAAAATAATTATAATTTATTATGCGTGCATAATATTTATTTTGTACATTTGGAATAACCTTATACTTATGAAAGACAAAACTATAGACTATATTTTAAGAGCGACCTGGCAAGCAGTTGCCCGAATGTATAACGAAGAAGCTGCAAAATATGGCGCAACGATGGCAACGGGTTTTGCATTGTTAAGCCTTGACAAGGATAAAGGTTCACCTTCGACGACTTTGGGCCCAAAAATGGGAATGGAAGCCACCAGCTTAACCAGAACCTTAAAATCTATGGAAGACAAAGGCTTGATTACCAGAAAGAAAAATCCGGTGGACGGACGAGGTGTCTTGATTCACCTGACAAAATTTGGGAAAGAGAAAAGAGAATTGTCAAAAAATACGGTTTTGAAGTTTAACGAAACCATCAGAGAACATATTTCTGAAGAAAAATTACAGCATTTTATTGAAGTGGCGGAAACCATCAACAACTTGATTGCTGACAAAAATATCTTTTCAGAAGACAAACAGATACAAACAACAAACAAATAAATAATGAAACGACTGATTAAAAAAGTTGCTGTCATTGGTTCGGGAATCATGGGATCGGGCATCGCCTGTCATTTTGCAAATATCGGTGTGGAAGTATTGCTTCTGGATATTGTGCCTCGTGAATTGACCGAAGCCGAACAGAAAAAAGGATTGACATTAGAAAGTAAAGTGGTAAGAAATCGAGTGGTGAACGAACATTTGGCGAATGCCTTAAAATCGAAGCCGGCTCCTATTTATCATCCAAAATTTGCAAACCGAATCACGACTGGAAACACAACGGATGATTTGGATAAAATTGCAAATGTAGATTGGATTATCGAAGTGGTTATCGAAAGGTTGGACATCAAAAAACAAGTCTTTGAACAAATCGAGAAATTCAGAAAACCGGGAACTTTAATTACATCCAACACTTCTGGAATCCCGATTCATTTTATGAGCGAAGGCCGAAGTGAAGATTTCCAAAAGCATTTCTGCGGCACGCACTTCTTTAATCCGGCACGTTATTTAAAATTATTCGAAATCATTCCGGGTCCGAAAACTTCGACCGAAGTATTGGATTTCTTGAATGAATACGGAGAAAAATTCTTAGGAAAAACTTCGGTCGTGGCCAAAGATACTCCGGCATTCATCGGAAACCGTATTGGTATTTTCGGAATCATGAGTATGTTCCATCAAGTGAAGGAATTGGGCTTGACGATTGAGGAAGTCGATAAATTAACGGGCCCAGTTATCGGCCGTCCAAAATCGGCTACTTTCAGAACCGTTGACGTTGTCGGATTGGATACTTTGGTACACGTTGCCAACGGAATCTACGAAAACTGTCCCGAAGACGAAGCGCACGAATTATTCAAGCTACCCGAATTCATCAGCAAGATGATGGAAAACAAATGGCTGGGAAGCAAAACCGGACAAGGTTTTTACAAGAAAGTGGATAAAGATATCTTGTCTTTAGACTTAGATACTTTAGAATACAGAGCTGCTAAAAAAGCGTCGTTTGCTACTTTGGAATTAACTAAAACTATTGATAAGCCAATTGACCGTTTCAAGGTTTTGGTCAAAGGAACAGACAAAGCGGGAGAATTTTATAGAAAAAACTTCACAGGAATGTTCGCTTATGTGGCCAACAGAGTTCCTGAAATCACAGAAGATTTATACAAGATTGACGACGCGATGAAAGCCGGTTTTGGATGGGAAAATGGTCCGTTTGAAATTTGGGATGCCATCGGTGTTGAAAAAGGAATCGAACTGATGAAAGCCGAAAACCTGGAACCTGCAACTTGGGTAACCGAAATGCTGGCTTCTGGAAACAAATCTTTTTATACAATTAAAGACGGAGCAACTTATTATTATGATATCGCCTCAAAATCTCAGAAGAAAATTCCGGGACAAGATTCGTTTATCATCTTAAATAATATCCGCGAAAGCAAAAAAGTTTGGAGCAACTCAGGTGCTGTAATCACTGATTTAGGTGATGGCATCTTAAATCTTGAATTCCAATCTAAAATGAATACCATCGGAGGCGATGTCTTGCAAGGAATCAACAAGGCAATCGACTTGGCCGAAAAAGAATATGCAGGTTTGGTTATTGGAAATCAAGCGGCGAATTTCTCTGTGGGTGCCAACATCGGAATGATTTTTATGATGGCAGTTGAACAGGAATATGACGAACTGAATATGGCGATTAAATTATTCCAAGACACTATGATGCGCGTTCGTTATTCAGGAATCCCAGTAGTAGTTGCTCCACACGGAATGACTCTGGGTGGCGGTTGCGAAATGAGCATGCACGCTGATAAGGTTGTCGCTGCTGCGGAAACGTATATCGGTTTGGTAGAATTTGGTGTCGGAGTAATTCCTGGCGGAGGCGGTTCTAAAGAAATGGCTTTGAGAGCTTCGGATCTATTCCGTAAAAATGACGTGGAATTAAACGTTTTGCAGGAATATTTCTTAACTGTAGCTATGGCAAAAGTTTCAACTTCTGCTCACGAAGCTTTTGATTTAGGAATCTTACAACACGGAAAAGACATCGTCGTAGTCAACAAAGACAGACAGATTGCGGAAGCTAAAAAGCAAGCATTGATTTTGGCAGAAGCTGGATATACACAGCCTATCAGAAGAAAAGACGTAAAAGTTTTAGGAAAGCAAGCTTTAGGAATGTTCTTGGTTGGAACGGATCAAATGCAAGCCGGAAGCTATATTTCTGAACATGATAAAAAAATTGCAAATAAACTGGCGTATGTTATGGCCGGTGGCGATTTATCGGAAGCGACTTTGGTAACAGAACAATATTTATTGGATTTGGAAAGAGAAGCATTTTTGAGTTTATGTACGGAAAGAAAAACTTTGGAAAGAATTCAATTTATGTTGACAAAAGGGAAGCCTTTACGTAATTAAAAAAATAGGCTTTTGGTTGAAAGGAACACAGATTTTTAAAATTGGAAAAATTATTAAAATTTCTCAGATTTCTCTAATCTGTGTTCCAAAAAAAATTTCAAAATAAAAAAATATGAAAACAGCATATATAGTAAAAGCATACAGAACGGCCGTTGGAAAAGCTCCAAAAGGAGTATTCAGATTCAAACGTCCCGACGAATTAGCCGCAGAAACCATTCAATACATGATGAACGAGCTGCCTGATTTCGACAAGAAAAGAATTGACGACGTAATGGTCGGAAACGCAATGCCAGAAGCCGAACAAGGCTTGAACGTGGCACGATTGATTTCCTTGATGGGATTGAAAGTCGATGATGTTCCAGGGGTTACGGTAAATAGATATTGTGCTTCTGGATTGGAAACCATCGCCATGGCAACCGCTAAAATCCAATCAGGAATGGCGGATTGCATCATTGCCGGCGGTGCCGAAAGCATGAGTTTTATCCCGATGGGAGGCTACAAACCAACTCCAGATTATGCCGTGGCAAAAGAAGGCCACGAGGATTATTACTGGGGAATGGGATTGACAGCAGAAGCTGTTGCAAAACAATTCAATGTTTCCCGTGAAGACCAAGACCAATTTGCTTTCAATTCGCATCAAAAGGCTTTGAAAGCACAAGCAGAAGGCAAATTCGATAAACAGATTGTTCCAATCACTGTGGAGCAAATTTATGTTGATGAAAACGGAAAGAAAGCTACAAAATCTTACGTAGTAAATAAAGACGAAGGTCCGAGAGCAGATACTTCTTTGGAAGCTTTAGGAAAATTAAGACCCGTTTTTGCCGCTGACGGAAGCGTTACTGCGGGAAGTTCGTCTCAAATGAGCGACGGTGCTGCTTTTGTAATGGTGATGTCAGAAGATTTGGTCAAAGAATTAAAGTTGGAACCAATTGCAAGAATGGTAAGTTATGCTGCTGCAGGAGTTGAACCGAGAATCATGGGTATCGGACCAGTAAAAGCCATTCCGAAAGCGTTGAAACAAGCCGGAATGTCTTTGAACGATATTGAGTTATTCGAATTAAATGAAGCTTTTGCCTCTCAATCTTTGGCAGTTGTTAGAGAATTAGGAATCAATCCTGATATCGTGAATGTGAACGGTGGTGCGATCGCATTGGGTCACCCGCTTGGCTGTACAGGAGCAAAACTTTCTGTCCAATTATTTGACGAAATGAAACGCAGAGGAAACAAATATGGAATTGTGACAATGTGTGTGGGTACTGGACAAGGTGCTGCGGGAGTTTACGAAGTATTGTAAAAGAAGAAAGAGTCAAGAAACAAGAGAAAAGACTGATGAAGCACAACTTTAAAAATTTGAAAATCTGGACTATTTCAATGGAAATAGCATCAGATGTTCATAAGCTTTGTTTAAGCTTTCCAAAGAATGAAACATATGGTCTTGTAAGTCAAATGAATCGTTGCTCTGTTTCAATGCCCTCAAATATTGCAGAAGGTTCTAATAGAGGAAATGTGCATTTTAAACATTTTCTTAATATTAGTTTAGGTTCTTCTTTTGAATTGCAAACTCAATTGCTGATCGCTTTTCAAAATGATTATGTTACAGAAAATAAAACAACAGAAATAGAAAACAAAATAATTGAATTTCAAAAGATGGTTTCAGGATTTATTAGCAGATTAGATGCTAATCTTTCTTCTTGATTCTTTCATCTTTTATCTAAAACTAATAAAAATGGCAGATACAATTGAAAAAGACGTAACCCGTGGTGGTCAGTTTTTAGTTAAGGAAACAAAAAGCGAAGACATCTTTACTCCCGAGGATTTTTCGGAGGAGCAATTGATGATGAAACAAATGGTCAAGGAATTTGTTGACAAAGAAATCTGGCCAAACAAAAACCGCTTTGAAAACAAAGATTACGCTTTTACCGAAGAGTGTATGAAAAAAGCAGGCGAATTGGGACTTCTAGGAGTTGCAGTTCCAGAAGAATACGGAGGATTGGGAATGGGATTCGTTTCCACAATGCTAGTTTGCGACTATATTTCGGGTGCTACAGGTTCGTTCTCGACAGCATTTGGAGCTCATACGGGAATTGGAACAATGCCAATCACTTTATATGGAACAGAAGAACAAAAGCAAAAATACGTACCAAAATTAGCTTCTGGCGAATGGTTTGGAGCGTATTGTTTAACAGAACCTGGAGCTGGATCTGATGCCAATTCTGGAAAAACAAAAGCCGTTTTATCAGAAGATGGAACGCATTACAAAATCACAGGACAAAAAATGTGGATTTCAAATGCTGGTTTTTGCAGTGTTTTCATCGTTTTTGCAAGAATTGGAGATGATAAAAATATTACCGGTTTCATCGTAGAAAATGACCCTTCAAACGGAATTTCGATGAACGAAGAAGAGCATAAATTGGGAATTCGTGCCTCCTCTACTCGTCAGGTTTTCTTCAGCGACACAAAAGTTCCTGTTGAAAATATGCTTTCTGAAAGAGGAAACGGTTTCAAGATCGCAATGAACGCACTAAATGTGGGTCGTATCAAATTGGGCGCTGCATGTTTGGATGCACAACGAAGAGTGACAACTGGAGCGGTAAAATACGCAAACGAAAGAATCCAATTCAATACTGCGATTTCAAATTTTGGTGCCATACGTTCTAAAATTGCTGAAATGGCAACGTCTTGCTATGCAGGAGAAAGTGCTTCTTATCGTGCTGCCAAATCTGTTGAAGACAGAATTGAGGCTCGAGTTGCCGAAGGTGTTTCGCACCAAGAAGCAGAATTAAAAGGTGTTGAAGAATTTGCAATCGAATGTTCTATTCTAAAAGTAGCGATTTCTGAAGACGTACAAAACTGTGCTGACGAGGGAATCCAGATTTTTGGAGGAATGGGATTTTCAGAAGATACTCCGATGGAAAGTGCCTGGAGAGATGCCAGAATTGCTAGAATTTACGAAGGAACCAACGAAATCAACAGAATGCTTTCGGTAGGAATGTTGGTAAAGAAAGCAATGAAAGGCCATGTTGATTTATTAGGTCCAGCGATGAAAGTACAGGAGGAATTGATGGGAATTCCAGATTTCAACACGCCTGATTATTCTGAATTATTTGCTGAGGAAAAAGAAATCATCGGAAAATTGAAGAAGGTATTCTTGATGGTGGCTGGTGCTGCGGTTCAAAAATACGGTCCAGATTTAGACAGTCACCAGCAATTATTGATGGCTGCTTCTGATATCTTGATTGAAATTTATATGGCCGAATCGGTAATTCTAAGAACAGAAAAATTAGCGAAATCAAAAGGTCAGGAAAATGTAAAAGAGCAAATCGCAATGGCGCAGTTGTATTTGTATAAAGCGGTTGATATCGTAAATTCTAAAGGAAAAGAAGGAATTGCTTCTTTCTCTGAAGGCGATGAACAACGAATGATGTTGATGGGTCTGAAACGTTTTACAAAATACACCAACCTTCCAAATATGGTAGCTTTGCGTGAAACGATTGCTTCAAAATTAATTGAAGAAAATGAATATTGCTTCTAATTAAAAAGTTTCTACAAATAAAAAACCGCTAATTTCTTAGCGGTTTTTTTGTTTTCAGTGCAATTTTTTTGAGTTTTCTTATAGTGGTTTTCTACCTGAAATTACTCTTAGCAACACAATAATAATTGCGATTACTAATAAAATGTGGATTAATCCTCCTGTTGCGATTCCCGTTCCAAGAACTCCAAAAAATCCTAGAGCCCAAATGATTACCAGAATCACTGCGATTGTATAAAGTAAATTTCCCATAATGAATGTTTTTTATTGGTTTTATAAATTGGTTTATTGTTTGCTTTTTATTTTCTCGATTTTGCAATTAAGTCGTTGATCATATCAAAATGCCCTTGCAATTCCACAACTTTTTTGTCAAGCCACGCTTTTACTTCAGGATTTTTTGCTTTTGAAGCTTCATTTTGAAATTTCTGGATTGCATCTCTGTGAGAAGTAATCGCTTTGTCAATATATTCCACGTCGAAATTTTGACCTTTTTCTTTATTTAAAGCTTCAACTTCTTTTTTTCCGTTTTCAGTTAAAGTTGTTGGAACCGCGATTCCTTTGTCTTTGGTGGCATCCGCCAATTCTTTTAACGAAGTGTCGTGACCATCAGCAATTTTTTTGGCCAAAGCTTTAATGTCTGGTGACACTGCTCTTTTTTGTGCCAAAACCGCCAATTCTTTTTGGGTCAAGTCGAATTCAGCGGCGTCGATATAAACTTGGGAATTATCTTCCACTTCGTTTAATTCTTCTTTTGCATCGTCAACAACTGCTTCGTTTTGTTCTTCTGCAACTTCTTTTGAATCTGCCGGGGTCGTTTCGTTTTTACAAGATGTCAAGCTGATTGATAATACTAATGCTGTTGCTAATAATGATTTTCTGAATGGTATCTTTTTCATAATTCAGTGTTTTTAATGGTTTAGAAATTATTAATTGTTTAGAATTATAAATTTACCAATTACCAATAAAAATTATTTTACAGAATTTGCCTAAAAGATTATAACATTAAGGAAATGCCTTATTAAATGGAGAATTACAGCGGTTTTCTACCTTGGATTACTCTTAAAAGCACAACAATTACTGCAATTACTAATAAGATATGAATTAATCCACTGGCGACGAATCCGCCTAAGAACCCGATGGCCCAGATAATAATTAAGATAACTGCGATTGTATAAAGTAAATTTCCCATGTTGTTTTGTTTTGTTGAGTTGGTTTATTTTTTTACGTTTAATTTGGTAGCTAAAGCTTCAGCTGATTCGTGATGCCCTTGTAACGAAGTCACTTTTCGCTCTAAAAAAGCTTTTAATTCAACATCTGTAGTCCTTTGCGCTTCTTTTGTAAAATCGTCAATTGCTTTTTTGTGATCTTTTACAACATCATTCAAGTATTTTTTGTCAAATTCTTTGAATTCCACTTTTTTCAAGTCGTCATATTCTTTTTGACCATCTTCAGTGATTGCTGTCGGAATTGAAATTGTTTTACTTTTTGCGAGCGTTGATAGATCTTTAAAAGATTCATCGTGATGTGTTTCCATCATTTTACCCAAAGTTTTTACATCGGCGGAAACACCACTCACTTGCGCCAATTTGCCCAATTCTCTTTGAGTCAAATCAAATTCTGCAACATCAACAAGCGTTTCTGCAATGTCTTCGGCATTTTGCGCTTCTTCAAATTTCGCTTCGTTTTCTTCTTCAGCGACTTCCTTTGGATCTACTGGTTTTGCTTCTTGTTTACAAGAAATACTTCCTAATGAAAGTGATAAAACTCCGAGTCCTAAAAGTGTTCTTCCAAATATTTGTGGCTTTTTCATAACTAAATCTTTTTGGTTTTATATATCGTTTTTGGTTTTATCTAAATTACTATCTTACAATAATTTACTGCTTACAGAATTAGGCTTTTATGTTACACGATTAGTATAACAAGAATTTTATGATAATTTTTACGCAATTTATTAAGTCCGTTTCTATAAAATTTGAGTGTGTAAAAATGTAAAAACTCCCTCTTCATTATTTTCTAAATTCATAATAAAAAACATAGCTTTGCACCACAATTTCAAACGATGATAAACCCTTCGGCACACGGCTGGATCGACAAGTTTTTTGCAGAACAAAAGCATCTGCAACTTCCTGTTGTGGGTTATGCACTCGAATTTTACAGCAATACGCGTGCAACCGGATTTATTTATGGACACGTAGTTTCGTTTGACACACCGCTTCCGATTGAGACGAAAGGCTGGCTTTCGGAAGAATTTTCTAAAGTCGCACTTTTGAATACTTTGTATGGCGCCTATGGATTAATCACGCACGAAACAAACCAGACAGATTTTATCGCGAAAGCAATTTCATTTTACAAAGAAATGAGTCCGAAAGGCTTTAATTTATTGGATAAAATGTTGCCAGAAAATGCGCCGGCAATTAATTTGGAAAAAATGATTTCTGAAAGAGTGCAGACAAACGAAGGAATCATCGGGAAAAATTTCTCGCATATTTTAACCAATGCTTTGCTTTTTGTGGATGTTTTGGCTTTCCGCCAATATTTAATAAATGGTTCAATTCCGAATAATTATTTGAAAAAATTAGAGGAAACTATCGTCAGCATAGTAAGTTTGGCCTTGAAAACCAAATCAAAAAAATCTGATTACGACGATTTATTGATTAAATTATTTGAAGCCTCGGTTCGTTATACCAAATTTTCAAAAGTTGAGGTTCAAGATTTAGAAGTTTTAGAATTGGATTATTTTACGTCGCAATTGGAAAAATTATATCTGATTGATATGGCCGGAATGGCGCTTTGGAACGACCTTGAAATGGAGAAAAATGAAGCGTCTTTTTTATATGAATTGGCCAAAATAATGCACGTTCCCGATAATTTTGTAACCGAAAGCATTGCTTCCACTGACGAATTTATCAATAAATACAAGAAACGAATTCCGTATTTCAATTATTCAAATCCGGTGAAGCATTTTTATGATCAGACGACTCAAAACGTGAAGACTTTGATTTCTAGAAATAAAACTAGATTGGCTAAAGAATTATCAAATAACGGAGATTTGGTGCTTTTATTGACACATTCCACACACCGAAGCTTGGATGCCAAAGAAAAGAAAAAAATGAAAAAACAGCTTTTGGAAATTTGTAAAACGATTCCGTCGCTGACCATCTTTTTGCTTCCTGGAGGAAGTTTACTGCTTCCGATTTTGATCAAATTCATTCCGCAAATACTTCCTTCTACGTTCAATGAAAACTTAGAAAAAGATGAATAAAAAAGCCTCCGTTAAGAGGCTTTTGTTTTAGAATATCAATTGATAAACCGTATCTAAATCTTGATTGTTAGAAAGATTTACGTCCAAATCTTTTACAAGTCCGTTGTTTAATCGGTAAACCCAACCGTGAAGGTGCAAATCTTGTCCGTTTTTCCAAGCGTTTTGCACGATTGAAGTTTTAGCCAAATCAAGTACATTTTCTTTTACGTTTAGTTCCACAAACGCGTCAAAACGATCTTTTTCATCAATAATTGAATTCAAAAAATTATGATGATGTCTGTAAATGTCTTTGATGTGACGAATCCAGTTGTCAATTAATCCGATAGAAGAATTTCCCATCGCCGCTTTTACACCACCGCAACCATAATGTCCGCACACGATCACGTGCTCGACTTTCAAAACGTTCACGGCATAATCTAAAACGCTCAACATATTCATATCAGAGTGAATGACCATATTTGCAATGTTTCTGTGCACAAAAACCTCGCCCGGTTGCGCTCCAATCACCTCATTTGCAGGAACTCTAGAATCAGAACAGCCAATCCACAACAATGGTGGCGCCTGTCCTTCAGCTAATCTTTCAAAATATTGTGGATCAGTATCAATTTTTGATTTGACCCAATTTTTATTTCCGTCTAAAATTTTCTTATAAAAATCACTCATTTTTTTAGTTTTTAAGTTGTTGAATTAGATATTAAAATCCGTTTCTTTATTATTTCTTTTTTCTTCTAACATCGTCAGACATTTTTCATAATCTGACTTTGACTGTTTTCTTAATCGCGATTCTTCATAATTTTCAAAGAAAACATGATTTCCGCTATCTTCAATATCGTCTAATTCGTAGGCTTTTTTGAAACCTTTTAATTTCACTTTTATATTTTCTTCAGAAGCGCGAATGGTTGCAAATTCTTGGATCAGATCCAAAACATCGTGCGCAATATAAACCGTATCAGAAGCATTGATTACCACTCGAGAATTTTCCGGAATTTGTGATAAAGTAGTTTTAATCGCAGCTTTATTCAGGAAAGAAACTTCTTGCGCCAAGTCAATTCTGATCACATCGCCATCTTCAAATTTTTCCTTTCTAAAACGGTAAGCGCGTTTCAAGTTCCCTCTTAAAATGAACAAAATGCTAATGATAACTCCAAGAGCAACTCCTTTTAATAAATCTGTAAAAACGACAGCAATTGTTGTAGCAAAAAAAGGAAAATATAAATATTGATTGCGTGTTATAGCTTTTTTAAAATCAATAAGAGTTTTAAATTTATAAATGCTGAAAGCTACAATTGTTAAAGCTAAAGATGCAATTATAATAACCCCTTCATTTATTTTTTTATCACTATTATAAGCAATTATAACTCCAATAAATAAAATCATCAAAAAATTAATTTCTTTAGGCATATAAGAAGCAAAGTGTTTTATACTTGGAACTGCCAATTTATAACCAACCATTAGCAAAACCGCAGCCAATGTCGCCAACGGAATTTTATTCAAAAGAAATGGAATGGAAAGTACGCTGATCAACAACAAAACTCCGTGAATAATTGCAGACATTTTGGTTTTTGCACCAGCATTGGCATTTGCAGAAGATCGCACAACAACCGAAGTCATGGGCAAACCGCCAATCAATGAACTCAAAATATTTCCAATTCCTTGTGCTTTTAGTTCGACATTGGTATCGGTATATCTTTTTTGAACGTCCATTCGGTCAGATGCTTCAATGCAAAGCAAAGTTTCGATCGATGCTACAATTGCAATAGTTGCACCGATTGTCCAAACTTTGACATCAGTAAATCCGCTGAAATTTGGAGTGACAATGATATTTTTGAAATCGTTCCAAGTTTTTGGAACCGGTAAATTTACCAAATGTTCTTTGGCTATGGCCAAATTGCTTCCTGACGAAATAAAAACTTCGTTCAAAATAACTCCAACAATTACAGCCACCAAAGCTCCTGGAACTAATTTCAATCTTTTCAAAAACGGAATTTTATCCCAAGAAATTAAAATGGCCAACGAAATTAGCGTGATTAAAATGGCACCAAGTTGTACGTGATTAAAAGAATCTAAAACGGAATCCCAAGCGTTTCCTGTTTTTTCAGCGAAAGCTTCATCTCCTTCAAAATCTTTGTCATAACCAACAGCGTGCGGAATTTGTTTCAAAATAATGATGACACCAATTCCGGCTAACATTCCTTCAATCACATTCGTTGGAAAATAATTAGAAATGCTTCCCGCTTTGATAAATCCTAAAATTAATTGGATAATTCCAGCAATTAAACCAGCCGTTAGAAAGATGTCAAACGCTTTTAAATCAGTGATTGCGGTTAAAACAATTGCGGTCAAACCTGCCGCCGGACCAGAAACGCTGATGTGAGAACGGCTCATAGTTCCCACGACAATTCCGCCAATAACACCGGCGATAATTCCCGAAAGTGGTGGTGCGTTAGAAGCAATAGCAATTCCTAAACACAATGGAAGTGCCACCAAAAAAACCACTAAACCTGAAGGAAAATCAGATTTAAGGTTGGCAAAAATATTTACTTTTTTTGTCATAATACCTGGAAAATTTAATACAAATAGTGAACCCGCATTAAAGAAATGCAAGTTTTGATCTTGAAGTATTCAAAATCGATAAAAATGTATTAAACCAAGTTGGGCGGTGGAGAAAAAATCACCGAAGAAGCCTTGTCATATTTCAAACTATGTTGCGATATGATTAAGCTAGACGATTTTGCAGTGTATTTTGAAAATACCAAATAGTCAATAAAATTCAAGTCGGCCTTGAGCTCTTTTAATTCCTTGCAAGAATGATTGTGGTGCTCTTCTTCAGACATACTGTAAACCACAGAAGTATCAACGTCTTCTTCAATCAAGCTCACAACTGTGGGCGTGACAAGAAATGTAAGAAACATTAATAGTACTATTTTAACAGCAAATTTCATCGTGGCGAAAGTAATTATAAAAAAAATCAGTTGGTAAGCCAATAAATTATTTTAATTAAATTTTAACAAATATAAAAAATGCAATGACTATATTAATATAATCATTGCACTTTTTAAAAAAATTTGAGCAACTTTTTTAGATTTTTTCCTCTAACCAAGCTTTCATCATCCAGATTGTTTTTTCTTGTTCTTTAATGAAATCGCTCATCATGGAGTTAGTTCCTTCATCATTCGCTTCACCAGATTTATTCAAAAGTTCTCTTTCAATTTTCAATAAATCAGAAAGTGAAGTTACAATCAAATGAATCGCTTCTTCATCGACAGAAATATTTTTACCAACTTTAATTTTGTTGTTTTCAACATAATCTTGAAAAGTATGTAATGGCTTTCCGCCAATTGTCAAAACTCGTTCTGCAATTAAATCAATTTTTAGCTGAGCGTCATTATATAATTCTTCAAATTTTACGTGTAGATCAAAAAAACGCTTTCCCCTGATATTCCAGTGAACTCCTCTTAAATTTTGATAGTAAACCTGAAAACTCGAAAGTAAAATGTTTAAGTCGTTTGCAATTTCTTCCGTTTCTTTTACAGGTAATCCTAAAATATTTGTCTTCATTTTTTTTGTGTTTTTAAATTCTAGATATAAAGTTAGAAAATTTTAAACTTCTAAATCATAAAGAAATCTTATAATTATTTATCTTTGCATCACAAAATACTATACCAATGACTATCACTCAATTATATTATGTTTTGGCTGTGGCCGAAAATAAAAATTTTACGCTTGCAGCAGAAAAATGCTTTGTGACGCAACCCACATTGAGTATGCAGATTCAAAAGTTGGAAGATGAACTTGGAATTTTAATTTTTGACCGAAGTAAAAAGCCAATCCAGTTGACTGAAATTGGACAAAAAATTGTTACTCAAGCTAAAAATATCGTCAACGAATCTGGCAGAATTCAAGATATTGTGGATCAACAAAAAGGTTTTATCGGCGGTGAATTCAAATTAGGAATTATTCCAACGATTATGCCGACGCTTTTGCCAATGTTTTTGAATAATTTTATCAAGAAATATCCAAAAATAAAATTGGTGATCGAAGAACATAATACTGAAGAAATTATCACGAGATTAAAAAACGGACATTTGGATGCTGCGATTGCCGCAACACCTTTGGAAGATGAAAAAATCAAGGAAATTGTGCTGTATTATGAACCCTTCGTGGCTTATTTCCCAGAAAACCATAGCAGTTTTCAGAAAGAAGAAATTGAAGTTGCTGATATTGACGTGGATAATTTATTGCTGTTGCAAGACGGACATTGTTTCCGTGACGGGATTTTAAATTTGTGTAAAAACATCAATTCTTCTGATGACACAACTTTCCAAATTGAAAGCGGAAGCTTTGAAACATTGATAAAATTAGCAGACGAAGGTTTAGGAACCACGCTTCTTCCCTATTTGCACACTTTGGATTTAAAGGAAAAAGACAAACTGAAATTGAGACAATTTAAAGATCCAAAACCATCGAGAGAAGTAAGCCTTATTTTCCCAAAAAGCGAACTTAAAATTCACATTATCGACGCTTTAAGGCAAGTGATTGCTGGAGTTGTGAAAGGTGCGATTGTTTTCCAAAACGTTCAGATTATCAGTCCGCTTTCTAAAAAACCGTAATCTTTAGCAAGGCTTCTCAGATTAGAAAAATTCGTGAATTCGTGGCAAAAGGACAAGAAAAAAGGAGCCATTTAAGCTCCTTCTTTTTTTATTTGTTAAATATAATCAAACACTGCTTTAATTCTGGTTTTTCGACTGTGTAGCTCAAAAGCCATTCTGTCAATTGCTCGATTTCATAAGGAAGCAAACTTCTGATTGCTTTCTCTAACTCTTTACAAAATAATAAAGGATCGAAACTCACTCTTTCAAGGATAGATTTTGTAAAGGCAAACATTGGTCTTGTCATAGTGAAAATTAAATTTTTGGAGGTTAATGTTTCTTGTAGAACGTTTAGTAAAATTAGTCTTTTAATTAATACGTTTTCATAAAAAAACGTTAAGAACCGAAGTATGTTTTCCTAATTAACATTTTTATTGAAATATATTCAAATCATAACTTTCTCGCTCTCAGCATTTCGCGCTTTCCTGGAGGCCCATTTAATTTTTCAACTTCAAAGCCAGCTTCTTTCATTGCGTTTTTGATTGAGCTTCTGCAAGCGTAGGTAACCAAAATTCCGTTAGGTTTTAAAGCTTTGAACATAGTTTGGAAGATTTCGAGCGACCATAATTCGGGTTGCACCCTAAATCCAAAAGCATCAAAATAAATTAAGTCGTATTTTTCTTCATCACTAATTTCTTGGAACTTTTTGTTTTGTTTTTCCAACGTAAAATTGGAATCTAATTCCACTTTTTCGTTCCAAGTTGCTTGATGCATTTTAAGAAAGATTTCTTCCGAAGAATTGGCGTCCAATTCAGAAACATAATTCATTTTCAGCGCATCTTCTCCAGAAACCGGATACGCTTCTACGCCAGTATAATTAATAGTTTGTCCCGAATTTTTTGCTTCTAAATAAGTTATAAAAGCATTTAATCCAGTTCCGAAACCAATCTCTAAAATAGAAACGGACTCCCCTGAAAAT
Organism: Flavobacterium qiangtangense; assembly: GCF_042658345.1. NCBI lineage: Bacteria > Pseudomonadati > Bacteroidota > Flavobacteriia > Flavobacteriales > Flavobacteriaceae > Flavobacterium > Flavobacterium qiangtangense. The sequence continues at coordinate 83,481 of NZ_JBHSQB010000003.1, read as the reverse complement.
AAGGAAAGTCCGTTTTTTATAAATACGTGTTTTGCTTCTTGAATTGCTCCAAATTTTGAATGATACGTTTCATTCCAATCTGGCAATAAGATGGATGTTGAGCCATCTTTGGTTTGAATAATTTCTCTTTTCATTTAAATTTCTTCAGATAAATTATTCTATAAACAATTTTTTAATCCTCGGAATTGGTCCTGAACATTTCACTTGATGGCAAGCTACACAAGCCGAAATTCCGGCGTTAAAATGTTCTTTTGCATTCTTTGGATCTTCATAAATCAACTTTTGCGAATTGATGAAAACTTCGGCTTGTTTCTTAAAAAAAGCATCATTTTCAGATTCATCTGTCATTGCTGATTTATGGATTTGCAAAAAGTGCGAAGGAAATTCTCCAATCGTATCTCCGTTCTTAATCCTTTCTTTCAATCGCTGATTGTCCACATACATTTGTTCCATCAAAGCCGCCATTTCTGACATTTCATACATTTCAAACTCCTTAGAATCTGCTTTTTCTGGAATTTCTTTTTTAGCAACAGGTTTTACTTCTTCATTTTTATTACAGCTGGAAAGAATGAGAATTGAGAAAAGAATTAAAAAAAATTGTTTCATTATTTGCTAATTAAAACACCGTCAGCTTGAAAAGCATACGTGATTTTTGGTTGTGTAATTTTGTCGATTTCAGCTTGAGATTTTCCGCCATCTTTTGCATAATGTTGCAACTCAGCTACTGAAATTTCATCAACAAAAGCTCTTCCGCTAACGATAGCTTCTGAATTGTCAGCATTTAAAGGAACAAAGAAACCATAATCTTTAAAACGAACAAACGATTCAGAATTATTGGCCAAATCCATTTTCATCCAGCAGCCTTTTTTCTTGCAAACAGAATTGATTTTAGATTTGAATTTAACGGCAAGCGTATCGCCTTTTTTCATCGTTTTGTATTTTGCAAGCATTTGATCTTTTGTCAACGCTTTGTCTGCCAAAATTTTATCTCCAAAAGAAGCATATTCTACCTTTACTTCTTTGGTTGGAACAACTTCAATTACTTTTTTGTCCTCTTTAACTTCATCTTTCGTTACGGCAACGTCAGTAACTTCTGTAGCGTCTTGCTCTGTTGAAACCACGGTATCTTTAGTTACAGAAGCGGTGTCAGCAGGAGTTTCAATTGTAGTTTCGTCCACTTTAACTTCCTTAGATTTATCAGCACAACTTGCAAAAACCGCAAGCGAACAAGCTAAAACAAATATAGTTTTCATAATGTAATATTAAAATTATGGTACAAAAATAGGCAGTTTATTCAAAAGTAGAGCCATTCTAAATAAAAAATTTTAGATTTTATTGATAATTCTACAAGTTTTTAAGTCGTAAATGATTAAATTTAGAAAAGTGGCAATTCTTGAGAACTTATTTAGCATTTTATGCAAAAACTTTCCAAATTTTCTTAATTTAGCAAAATCAAGAATAATTGATAACAACCAATCGATATTTTAGAACAAAATACTGATTATCAATTGATTATAAAAACCTAACCTAAAACCAAATGGATAGTATTACTCCTAACGAAATCGATATAGTCAGAGCTTCCAGCTCAAAAATCAACGAAATCGATTTTGAAAATCTTGCCTTCGGAAATATCTTCACTGACCACATGCTAATGTGCGATTTCAGAGATGGAAAATGGCAAAAACCAACAATCAAACCCTACGAACCTTTTTTATTAGATCCTTCTGCCAAAGTTTTTCACTATGGCCAAGCGATTTTTGAAGGAATGAAAGCTTATAAAGATGAAAGCGATGATGTTTGGCTTTTTAGACCTGATGAAAACTTCCGAAGATTCAATGCGTCTGCCAAAAGAATGGCGATGCCTGAAGTTCCTGAAGATATCTTTTTAGGAGGTTTGCACGAAATCTTGAAAATAGAAAAAGAATGGGTTCGCAAAGGAAAAGGTAACACCTTATATATACGTCCGTTTATGATTGCTATTGGAACTGGCGTTATCGCGGCTCCATCAACACAATATCGTTTTATGATCATACTTTCTCCTGCAAAGTCGTATTATTCTGGAGAAGTGAAAGTGATTATCGCAGAACATTTCAGCCGTGCAGCAAACGGAGGAATTGGTGCTGCAAAAGCAGCCGGGAATTATTCCGCACAATTTTACCCAACGAAATTAGCGAACGACAAAGGTTTCCAGCAAATCATTTGGACCGATGACGCAACGCACACAAAATTAGAAGAAGCGGGAACAATGAACGTTTTCTTTAGAATCAATGACACTTTATTTACAGCTCCAACAAGCGAAAGAATTTTAGACGGAGTTACCAGAAAAAGTATTATTTCGTTAGCAGAAAGAGAAGGAATTGATATTCAAGTACGTTCTGTTTTAGTAGCCGAATTAGTTGAAGCCGCTAAAAACGGAAGCTTGAAAGAAATATTTGGCGCCGGAACCGCAGCAGTTGTAAATCCAATCGTTGGTTTCTCTTACCAAGATGAATATTTTGAATTACCTAAAATTGAAAATTCAGTTGCCTTAAAGTTGAAAGACAAATTGACGAACATCCAATATAAATTGGAAGAAGATACTTTTGGCTGGACGGTTAAAATTTAAGATTTTAGATTTTAGATTTCAGTTCTACATAAATAAAAATCCCGAAATTACTTTCGGGATTTTCTTTTTTACCTCAGATTTAAAGATTTTCAAGAATTTCTTAAAAATTTTAGAATCCTTTTTATCTTTTAATTTGTGGCCTATTTTTTTTATCGGGAATCAACGGTAAAATTAATCTTGCGGTAAAAAACTACTTCAAAATCACAGAAAAATCAGGCTTGAAATAATTTGGCCCTTTCATCACTTTCCCGTCTTCTCGGTAAATTGGTTTTCCGTCAGCGCCTAATTTGCTCATATTACTTCTTTGAATTTCGTCAAAAACTTCCTCAATTTTATGTTGCAAACCGTGTTCGATAATTGTCCCGCATAAAATGTAAAGCATATCGCCCAAAGCATCGGCAATTTCTACTTTATCGTCATTTTTAACCGCTTCCAGATATTCTTCATTCTCTTCTTTCATCAAATTATACCGAAGGATATTTTTGCTTTCGCCCAAATCTCCTCTCGGGATTTCACTAAATCCAATCCCAAAAGCTTGGTGGAATTCTTTCACTGCGTCCAATTGTTTTTGCATAATTTTCAAAATTAAATGATGGTGCAAAATAGCAACTTTTGGATTCAAATAATTACTTTTGCATAAAATTTATAAACTATGTTTTCACAAGGTCAGATTGCCTTTGCAATATTTTTCGTAATCGTTTTTGTTATCGCAATGATTTACACTTATAGAAAAGACCTGAAACTCCACAAAGTTTTTTACAAAGGAAGCATCTGGATTTTACTTGGCTTTTTAGCTTTCATCGGATTGTTATTTGTGATTAAAGTTTACCTGAAGCATTAATTTTTTTGCCACGAAATTTTGAATATAAAAAAACGCCTCGATTTCTCAAGGCGTTTTCTTTTTAACCAAACAAATTGCGCCAATAAAAATCTGTGCAAATCTGTGAAATCTGTGTTCTAATTTTCCTCCGGCAAGAAACCATAAGTCTTAGAATAGTAAAGCATCTGCTCTGCAAAAGTTTTTGGCTGTGTGATTTCAAAAGAGGTAATTTCTCCTTTGTCATTCGTTTTCGGAACCAAATCAGGATTCACAAAGCCGCTGTAAGGCGCCAATTTAAACTGTTTGTTTCTTTCCAAAATTTCTTTGTGCAGTTTTTGGTCCACTTTCACTCCGTAATTTTCAACCAAAGCTTTTCCAGCTACAAAATCACCTTCTGACTTAATTCTTTGTGTCTCTTTTAAAAGCTGTCCAAATAATTCGTGTAGTTTCTGATAGTTTGTGATATTGAAATAAGTCTTTCCGTCGCGCGTAATTTTCTCGATTACATTGTCTTTTTTACCTTTTTCAAAAACCCAAGCACTCACCCACTGACGATTTCTCATGTGCGCTTCTTCAATGTCAGCACCTTGTTCCAAACGAATCAATTGCGTCATCAAACCATTTCTGATGTAACCGTCATAAGCCGCAGTTCCTACTTTTTTCCAATCGTCAACCAAGCCTAATTCTTGCAATTTTGGGTTATACAAATAAAACAAACCAACTAAATCTGCTCTTCCTTCCTCTAAAGTCGAAGCATAACTTTTCAAAGTTTCCTTTGGAGTTCCAACGCCACGATTGATTTGACCCGAAGCGTGGCCCACAACTTCGTGCAAAGCCGTATGCAATTTATCAGCAATTTCCCCGTATTTTTCTTCCAATTCAATTTCTTCTTTATCATTGGCAAATTCTTTCAAACGGTCAGTTCCGCCAGCATGATTGTAAGAATCTACGATATTTCCTAACGAAACCGATTTTGAACCGTGTTCTGCACGAATCCAATCTGCGTTTGGCAAGTTCACACCAATTGGAGTGCTTGGCGAAGAATCTCCAGATTCACCAGCGACAACGACCACTTTATAGGAAACCCCAACCACATTTTTCTTTTTGTGAGCTGGCATTAATGGTGAATTATCTTCAAACCATTGTGCGTTGTTTGAAATGACTTCCATCTTTTTTGACATATCAAAATCCTTGATTTGCACCACAGATTCATACGAACCACGGTAACCTAACGGGTCGTTGTAAACCTCAATAAATCCGTTGATATAGTCGATATTTCCTTCGGTAGCTTCTGTCCAAGCGATGTTGTAATCGTCCCAAGTTTTCAAATCTCCTGTTTTATAAAATTTGATTAACAAACCAATTGCATCTCCTTGTTTTTTGTTTTCAGCAACGCCTTGCGCCAATTCCAACCAATAAACAATTTTATCGATTGCTGGACCGTACATGCCACCACTTTTCCAAACTTTTTCTTCGATTTGACCGCTTGCATTACGAACTAATTTTGAATTTAATCCAAAAGAATAAGGCTTCGTAGCATCCGGACTTTTCTTTGTTTTGTAATATGCTTCTGCATCATTATCAGTAATTCCTTCTCCGTAGAAATTTACAGCAGAACCTGCCAAAAGACCTTTGGATTCATCCAAATTTACTTTTTTTGCATCTTTATCATTGAACAAAACATCAACAACTTCCGGAGCTAAAGTCGTTTTTGTGTCTGAAAGTAATTTTGTGAAATAGTCTTTTGAGAAATCTGGCTTGATTTTATCGCTTGAATAATGGTGGTGAATTCCGTTAGAAAACCAAACCCTTTTTAAATAGATTTCAAAGTTTTTCCAATCGGCAGAAGTTTTATCTCCGTTGTAATTTTGGTAGATATTTTCTAATGCTTTTCTGATTTTTAAATTGTGCTTGTAATTTTGGTCCCAATGAATATCACGACCCGCCATTCCGGCTTGCGTCAAATAATAAACCAATTTTTGCTCTTTTAAAGTCAATTTCTCCCAACCCGGAACTTGGTATCTCAATACTTTAATGTCCGCAAATTGCTCCACTTCATATTGAAAATCAGTCGTTTCAGCAGAAGCTACGTCTTTCGACTCTTCCTTTTCTTTATTGCAAGAAACAAGAAACGCCGAGGCAAGAAAAATCCCTGCAATGGTTTTTAATTTCATATTCTAAAATTTAGTTTTACATTTATAAAAAACAAATATAAGGAATTCTAATCGGAAGGAAATGCGAGTGCGAACGCCCGCTGATTGCAAACTATTTTTGCTACTTTTGTTAACGGAAAAACGCCTAATAAATAAATTATGAGAATACTTAAATACATCTTGCTTCTGGCTATTTTGGCTATAATCGGACTGACAGTTTATGTGGCGACACAGCCAAGTGAGTTTGAAGTGGAACGAAGCAGAGTCATCAAAGCGCAAAAATCAGTGATTTTTAGTTATGTAAATGATTACAGAAACTGGGAAGATTTTGGTTCTTGGAAAGACGATGATTCAAGTATGAAATTTACGTATTCTGATACAACGATTGGAACTGGTGCGTCTTATTCTTGGACCGGAAGCGCTGGCGAAGGAAAAACAACCACGATTTTTGAAAAGGAAAACGATAGCATTGCTCAAAAAGTACTTTTTTCTGGAAATGAAGGAACGGCGTATTTGACTTTCAAAGACACCGTTGGAGGCACAAAAGTAACTTGGCATTCTAAAGGAAAAATTGGTTTTATGGACAAGGTTTATGCGACTTTCAAAGGTGGAGCCGAGAAAATGATTGGTCAGACGTATGAAAAAACGTTGGCAAAATTAGACAAAGTGATTTCGTATGAAATTAATACTTACACTATTAAGGTAGATGGCGTGGTGGAAAAACCAGGTACTATTTATTTTCAACATAAAGTGACGTGCAAGATTTCTGAAGTTCAGAAAAATGTGAATTTGGTTTTACAAAGTATGGTTTTATTCTTCAAAGAAAACGGAATCACAATGACCGGAAGTCCGTTTGTTTTGTATGATTCGTATGATATTGCGAATGACAAAGCGAGTTTTTCTGTATGTCTTCCGATGCGCGAGGAAATTTATACTGCTGATGGAAGCGATTACACAAGCGGAAAAATTGAAACTTTTCAAGCTTTAAAAACCACTTTAAAAGGTGATTATTCGCATTCACAGGAAGCTTGGGCAGACGCAAGAACGTATGCTAGAAAAAATAATCTGGCTGAAAATACTTCTGGAAAACGCATGGAAGTGTATTCAGTTTCGGCTAATCAAGTAAAAAATCCATCGAAATGGGTGACTGAACTTTATTTACCGGTGGGCAATTCGCCGATAGTTGTGAGTGAAATTGGCGGTGTGGAAGGTTCTACGGATGTCGTTTCTCCTGCTTCGGCTGTTGTAAAACCTGCGGGAACTGTTGCTGTGAAACCTACTTCGGTACCTCCAGCGAAGCCTGTAAGTTCAACGACGGCGAAACCTACTACTTCTACAACAGCAAAGCCGACAACTTCTGCTACGCCAAAACCTGCAAATACGACAGCGAAACCAGTTGCTAAGCCTGTGGAATAAAGTTTAAAAAAATCTCGGATGTCACGTCTATTGTCATTCCGAGGAACGAGGAATTTCATCAAAACAGTCAAGGTTTACGAAGATTCCTCGTTCCTCGGAATGACAAGTTTGCGTGACAAGTTTTAGGTGACAAATATATTTTTATAAATTGTCGTCTTCTGTCCTTTTTAAAATTACCACAGATTAAAGGATTAGAAAGGATTTTTCATGAAATCTGTGTAAATCATTTTAATCTGTGGCAGAAATTTAGCCACGAATTTCACTAATTTTCACGAAATATCGAGTCGTTTAAAAACATACCTAACCCGTTTTTGAAACCTGTTAGGAAATCAAATTTGTTTTAGACACTATTTGTTTTGCGCAATATTGGTTCGTCCCGATGGTTCGGGTGATAACAAAAATGCGAAAATCTCTCTCAAATAGCCCCGATGGTGCCTTTGTTTGAGCTCTTTCACGGCTGATTAAGACGGGAAAAGCGAGTGGCTCCAGCGGGAATTGCCTTTCCTGAAAATGCCTGACGATTCGCTTCTGAAAAAAAATGTACTGCTCGTTTAAACCTTTTGGGTTATCTTTAGTCTTATTAAAAACGAATTTCTTTGCAGGACGAACAGGCTTTCATAAAGGATTTATTGGACCCGAAAACGCAGAATGTTGCGTTTCAAACGCTGTTGTCTTCGTATCAAAAGCCGATTTATAATCACGTGAGAAATATTGTTTTGAACCACGATGATGCGGACGATGTGTTGCAGAATACATTTGTGAAGGTGTTTAAGAATCTGAAAAATTTTAAGGGTGAAAGCAAATTATTTTCGTGGGTGTATCGAATTGCGACGAATGAAGCGATTACTTTTTTAAATGCAAAGGCAAAGCGAAATGGAATGACGAGCGCAGATTTTCAACAGAAACAAGTGGAAAATTTGCAAGCTGATTCGTATTTTGAAGGTGATGAAATTCAGTTGAAACTTCAAAAAGCGATTGCGTTGTTGCCAGAAAAACAGCAGTTGGTTTTTAAGATGCGTTATTTTGAGGAACTGAAATATGAGGAATTATCTGAGATTTTGGACACGTCGGTGGGCGCTTTAAAGGCGTCGTATCATCATGCGGTGAAAAAAATTGAGGAATATATGCTTAAAAATTAAACCTTTTTAGGTTTTTAAAGTCTAACGATTATGAATTCATTTAATTTAGAAAATCAGCCAAAGATTAATTCGGGGTTTAAAACGCCGGAGCATTATTTTGAGAATTTCTCGGAACAATTACTTTCAAAAATTCAGGAAGAAAAACCGGTGATTTCAATTTTTCAGCGCCACAGAAATTGGTTTTTAGCGGCGGCGGCAGTTTTGATTTTGGGAATTATGATTCCGTTTTTGAACAAGCCGACAGATTCGCAAAGTATTGATGATGCAACGATGGAAAATTATTTGGCGCAGTCAAATATCAGCCAATATGAATTGGTAAATATGCTTGATGATGCTGATATTGACGCGCTGGAACGCGATTTGGCCATGGACGAATCGACATTGGAAAGTGCGATTGAATATAATGGAAATTTGGAAAACTACATAACAGAATAACTATGAAAACGTATTTTACATTACTTATTTTGATGATTTCTTTGGGAGTTTCGGCACAAGGAAAAGATGAAAAAAGAGAAAGAATCAAGGCTTTGAAAACGGCTTTTATTACGACAGAATTGGATTTATCTTCGGAAGAATCTGCTAAATTTTGGCCAATTTACAATGATTTTGATGATAAGCAATTTGAGATTAGACATCAAAGAATGCGTGCTTTAGGAAAAAAAATTGACGGAATTGATGCCATGTCAGACAAAGACGCTTTGGCGATTTTAAACCAAATGGAAGACCTTGATGAAGAGTTATTGCAGAACAAAAAGAAGTTGATTTCAAGCTTGAAACCTGTTATAAGTCCGAAGAAAATTATAAAATTGAAAAAAGCGGAAGATGAATTTCAGCGCAAGTTATTGAAACAGTTTAAAGATAAAGGTCCTAGAAAATAGGGCCTTATTTTTTGAATTTTATCTTGACGATTTTGCCTTTTCCGGCAGCGATTGCAGTAGAATTATCAACGAATCGAATGGTATGAAATTCTTTGTCTTTTGAAAATTGTTTCCAAGTTGTGCCGTTGTCTGACGAGTAATTTATGCCAGAGAATCCAACGGTTACCAATTGTTTTCCGCCAGAATTTGGAACAAATTGAACACATGAAGCGTAGCCAAAACCGCTATTTTCACTAATAAGCGTCCAGTTTTTACCGCCGTTGATCGTTAGCGCTTTGTTTCCCGAATTTTGGGAAGGCTTGTCGTAGTTCCCTCCTACTAAAAATCCGATGTTTTCATCATAGAAATCGGCAGAGAAAATTCCTGTCATCGGTTCGCCTTGCGTGATTGGAGAATCAAAAACTTCCCAAGTTTTTCCTTTATCTGAAGAATAAAAAACACGCGCTTTTTTTCCTCCGGAAACGATCCAGGTATCATTTTTATTGACAATTACATTTGTATTGCTTGCCGCAAATGCCGCTTCGCCTTCAATCAACTTTGGTAAATTTTCGCAGGATAGTTTTTTCCAAGTTTCACCGCCGTCTTTTGTAATTATTATAGAAAAACAGCCTTCCGTTGGATCACCAATCGCAATTCCTTCTTTGTCATTCCAAAATTTCATGGAATCATAGAATGTGTTTTTATCGTTTTCTGTGTAAACCAATTTATTTTCAGATCCGTCTTTTCTAATTTTATAGAGCAAAGCTGGACTTCCAACATTTAGTAAAAATATGTGGCTTGAATTATTTGCAATGCTTCTGAATTCAACTTTATTTGGTGTTTTTACAATCGAATCTCTAAACAATTCCTTAGTTGTCAAATCATAAGAACCAAAATTTCCTTTGTCTGACGAAAACCAAACTTTGTTATCATCTAAAAGAATTGCTCTAACATTAAAATCATCTTTTAAAATTGTATCTATTTCTATTTCAGCAAAATATTCGCTTTTTGGAAGTACAATTTTTTGGTTACAAGAACATAAATGTAATGTTGACAATATTAGAAATGTGGCTTTTTTCATTGGTAAGGTGATAATTAATTACAAATTAACAAAAGATAAGTTGATCTTTCAACCTTTTTAAGTTTAGCTCGGATAAAATTCATACCTAATCGACGAATTACATAATTCATTGCTTATATGATTAAAATTCATAACGACAACGTTGTCGTTATGATGATTTGATAAAAAAACAATTCATAATAAATTATTATTAATTCAATTAATGTATCGCCTTTTCTGAATAAAAAACTGATAATTAGGTGATGGAATTACAATTTTATAAAGACTACTATAAAACTTTACTTCTATTTATATTTATTCTAAATTAATTTTGTGCAAGTGTAAATTGCGAATTACTTTTGCACCGAAATTTAATTCAAACTTAACTCTTATTCAAAATGAATAAATCAATACTTACATTTCTTGCCAGTGTTTTCTGCGTAGCAATCTCATTTGCACAGAACGGAACACTGAATGGTAAAATTGTCTCTTCAGATAATTTGCCACTTGAGGCAGTTACGGTTACTGTAAACGGAACAAAATTTGGAACTCAAACTGATTCTCAAGGAAATTTTGAAATTAAAAACCTGAAATCAGGAAATTACACATTAAAGACTTCATTTGTAGGCTTTAAAACTAGAGAAATTACTTTTTCAATAACTGAAAATCAAACCACTACTTTAGAAGATGTTGCTTTAAGTTCAAAAGCTGAAACACTTGACGAAGTAGTTTTGAACGGAACAAAAACAAATCCTTACGCTAGAAAGGAAAGTGCGGTTGTTTCAAAAATGCCTTTGAAAGACATTGAAAACCCACAAGTTTACAACACAATTTCAAGTGAATTATTAAAAGAGCAAGTAGTTACAAACTTTGATGATGCTTTAAAAAATGCGCCTGGAATCGACAAACTTTGGGAATCAACGGGTCGTGGTTCTGATGGCGCTGGTTACTTTTCATTAAGAGGTTTTGCAGTTCAACCAACGATGGTTAACGGACTTCCAAGTTTAACTAATGGTAGCCCAGATCCTGCAAACATCGAAAGAATTGAAGTTATAAAAGGTCCGTCTGGAACTTTATTTGGCAGTAGCTTAATTTCTTATGGTGGTTTAATCAATGTTACTACAAAAAGACCATACAATAGTTTTGGAGGAAGCGTTTCTTATGTTGGCGGTACTTATGGTTTAAATAGAGTTGCAGTTGATGTGAACACGCCACTAAGCACTGAAAAAAACGTAGCAATGCGTGTCAATGCCGCATATCACTCTGAAAATAGTTTTCAAGATGCTGGTTTTAGAAAATCATTATTTATCGCTCCATCACTTTCTTATGAAGTGAATGACAAGCTATCATTCTTGATTAACACAGAGTTTTACAACGGAAAAAGCACTAATCAAACCATGCTTTTTCTTGACCGAGGAGCACCTTTAAGAGTTCATAATCTTGGCGAGCTTGGATATGATAATAAACGTTCATACACTTCAAATGATTTATTTATCGAAACTCCTTCGTTCAATCTTCAAGGTCAGATGAATTATAAAATCAATGACCAATGGACTTCTCAAACAGTAATTTCAAGAACTTCTTCAAAATCTGAAGGATATTATTCTTACCTATACGAAGGAACACAATATACACCAGTAACAGATGGAATTGTTTTAGCAAGATATACAAGCAATCAAAATTCAGAGTCTATCGGAACAGATATTCAACAAAATTTTATTGGTGACTTTAAAATTGGAAGTTTAAGAAACAGATTGATAGTAGGTTTTGACTATTATAATATGAATGTTGTCAATAATGGTTCTTCTTATGTTCAAGATGGTTATGTTTACATCGGAAACAATTTACAGCAATTTAACGAAAGCGTTTTAGGAATCACTGATCCAACACTTTATACTGACGATAGCGGAACACTTTCTCAAGCTGGAGTCGATGGTTTATTGGCAGGTTCTCCAAGAAGTGCCTCAAAAACTAAACAAGAAATCTATAGTGCTTATGCTTCAAATGTATTGAACATTACGCCTGCACTTTCGGTAATGACAAGTTTGAGAGTTGACCGTTTTATTAACAACGGCGACCTTTCAACAACTGCTGATGATTATAATCAAACGGCTTTGTCTCCAAAATTTGGAGTTGTTTTTCAACCAATTTTAGATAAAGTTTCGGTTTTTGCAAATTTCATGAATGGATTTAGCAATGTTGCACCAATCACAACGCCTGGAAACAACATTTTTACATTTGATCCAGAACAAGCAAATCAACTTGAAGTTGGAACTAAATTAAATCTATTAAATGATAAATTAACTGCAGGTTTAAGCTTTTATACCGTAAAAGTTAGCAACACTGTTTTACAAGTTTCTCCAGAAGAATATATCCAAGATGGTGAGCAAACAAACAAAGGTTTTGAAGCAAACATTACCGCAAGTCCAATCGCTGGTTTAAATATCATCGCTGGTTACAGCTATAATGATAGCAAACTTGAAAAAGCTGCCGAAGGAAATGAATTTGCAAACAGAAGACCTGAAAGTGCTGGACCTCAAAACTTGGCTAATCTTTGGGCGACTTACAAAATTTTAGACGGAAAACTTCAAGGTTTCGGTTTAGGATTTGGAGGAAATTATGGTAGTGAAAACAAAATTTTCAACAGAAATGGCGCAGGCGCATTCACATTACCAGATTACACCGTGATCAACGGATCTTTATTTTATTCTTCAAATGATTTCTTGATTACCTTAAAATTAGACAACATCACAAATAAAGAATATTACAAAGGTTGGTCAACAATCAGTCCGCAAAGACCTCGTATCTTCTCAATTGGAGCAACTTACAACTTTTAATAAAACCAATCAAACACCTTTTCATTAACTTGAAAAGGTGTTTATTTTAAAATAAAATACATGAAAAAATTATCTTTATTATTTTTATTACTTTGTTTCAGTACAACTTCTTTCGCACACTATTTGTGGATTGAAACGAACGCTTCAGGAAAGTTAAACCAAAAACAAGAGGTCAAAATTTTCTACGGAGAATATACTTATGGCGTTCAAGATAAAGTTGGTGAAGACGCTTTCAACAAAGTAAAAAAATTCACAGTTTGGGCTGTTGCGCCAAACGGAGAAAAAACTAAATTAAATGTTGAAGCTGGAGATTTATTTTACAAAACTTCATTTACGCCAAAAATTGCCGGAACTTACACGATCGTTTTGAACAACAACGAAATTGACGTAGTGGATTACACGCAATATGATTTCGGGATTTTTAAAACACATTATCACGCGATTGCAAAAGTGGAAGTTGGAAACAAGTCAAATGAAACGGCATCATTAAATCCGGAAGGACTTACCATTGTTGATGTTTCTAAAAAATTGCACGCTGAAAACGGAGAAGTTTCTTTGAAAATTTTATACAAAGGAGAAATTGTAAAAGACAAAGAAGTTGATTTATTTGTAAAAGATCTTTGGATAAAAAAAGCAAAAACTGACGCAAACGGAATTATAAAATTCAACTTGCCGTTCAAAACAAAATATATTATTGAAGTAACTGACAAAGAACAAGTTCCGGGTAAATATAACGGATTAGATTACCAATTTATTTTCCACAGCGCGACTTACACAATTGCTCTATAATACGAATACTTTTCTATGAGTAAAAAGAAAAAAGGTTTCAAACATTGGATAGGAAAATTACACCTGTGGCTCGGAATGGCTTCAGGTTTAATTGTTTTGATCCTTTCTGTGACCGGATGTATTTATGTTTTCAGTGTCGAAATTACTGAAGCACTTCGTGACGATGTCATGTATGTTTCTGAAGTAAAAACAGAACCAATTGCTGTTTCGAAACTTTGGGATGACACGCAGAAAAAAATCGGCGATCAATTTAAAATCTCTAGTGTAAAGGTTTCAAAAGATCCACAAAAGACTTATATTTTTGGTTGTTACAAAGGAAATGAAGACGGAATCACTTATTTCGGAAGCATTGATTATTATAAATCAATCTATGTAAATCCTTATTCTGGAGAGATTTTGAAGATTTATGATGAAGAAATGGATTTTTTCAACATCGTAAAATTCATCCACTGGAGCTTACTAATTTCTGGAGATATTGGCCAGCAGATTGTGGGTTGGTCAACATTTATTTTCGTAATAATGCTGATTACCGGAATCATTCTTTGGTGGCCAAAAAATAAAGCCGCCAGAAAACAGCGATTCAAATTTCAATGGAAAAAAACCACGCAATGGAAACGAAAAAACTATGATATTCATAATATTTTCGGATTTTATATTGCAACAATTGCAATCATAATTGCCTTTACCGGAATGGTTTGGGCATTTACTTGGTTTCAAGGATTGGTTTATGTTGTAGGTTCTGGAACAATGACTCCGCCAGAAATTGTTGAGAAAAAAGCAGACAAAAATCTTCCAAAACTTTTAAATGCGATGGAAACTGCTTTAGAAAAAACAAAAATTGAATATCCTGATGCAGATGCTTTCAGTCTTGCAAAACCTGCCGATTCGTTGGCGAATGTAAATATTTATGTGCAACAAAACCAAAACACGTATTATGTTTCACACGAAATGCGTTTTGCGCAATCGGGAGAAATTTTGTTGAACAGAAGTCACTCTGAAAAAAACTTTGGAGAAAAATTGATTACGGCAAATTATGACATTCACGTAGGCGCGATTCTTGGAATTCCCGGAAAAATCATCGCCTTTATAGCAAGTTTCATCTGCGGAATGCTTCCTGTTACCGGATTTTTAATTTGGTATGGTAGAACTTTTAAAAAGTCAAAAGCAAAAAAATAATAGATTTTTTTAATCTATTTTACAAGCCCGTTTATTTTTTATAAGCGGGCTTTTTTTAATTTTATAATTTGTACAAAACGGACATTTTATTTGTAATTTTATCAAATGGAAATGATTAGTATTTTAGATATTACCCAATTTGAATTAGACAAAAGCCAAAAAGACTTTTTTGTAAATCAGCTTCCTGCACATATTTTTGAAAACCAAAGCAAGATCACAAAACCGCACAAACACAATTCTTATCTGGCGATTTTATTCACAAAAGGTTCTGGGCGACACGAGATTGATTTTAATTCGTATGTCATAAAACCCGGAAGCCTTTTCTTTTTAGCTCCAGGACAAACACATCATTGGGAACTTTCAGAAGATATTGACGGTTATATTTTTTCGCATACTGCTGATTTCTATGACTTGCATTATTCACACAATCGAATTCATCAGTTTCCGTTTTTTTACTCGATTCAAAATACGCCACTTCTTACTTTGGATGGAAATCAAAAAGTAATTATTGAAAATTTATTTGCCAGATTATTTGATGAATATTTAAACAAAAAAGCATTTCAGCATCAATTGATTTTGAGTTACATTGATGTGATTTATATAGAATCTTCCCGATTGTATTTAGAAGATAATTCGCAAAAAATAATCAAAGCCAATTCTTATTCAGAGAAGTTTCAGCAATTTGAGTCGCTTTTGGAGAAAAATTACATAAAAGAAAAATCTCCGTCGCAATATGCTGAATGGATGAATATTAGTCCGAAACATTTGAATAGAATTACAAAAAGTGTGATTGGCAAAACTGCTTCCGAAGTAATTACGGATCGAATTATCTTGGAAGCAAAAAGACGCGTTTTGCATACTAAAAATAATTTCTCTGAAGTAGCTTTTTCCTTAGGTTATGATGATTACGCTTATTTCTCTAAATTATTTAAAAAAGCGTCAGCCCTTACTCCTACTGACTTTCTAAAGAATTACAAATAACTTTAAAAACTTTGGCACAGATATTGGTTAATCACAACCAAAGACGTCAATCAAATAAATACAAAACCAATTATCTCATAGAAATCATGAAAACGAAATTTACAATATTTGCTCTCTTTGCAACGCTGTTTGCAACTCAAATACAAGCACAAGATATGACCACTGTTCGCGCAAACAATAGCGATATTAGTGACAATTTAGACTTAAAAGCGGTGGCTTCCATCTTTGGTGAATCAGAAGATTTGGCTGACTTTGAAAGACGTTTGAACGATCCAAAAATTCAGATTTCAAATCTTGACTTAAATGGCGACAACCAAGTCGATTATTTGAGAGTTATTGAAACTGTGGAAAATAATACCCACTTAATCATCATTCAATCTGTTCTTGAAAAAGATGTTTACCAAGATGTTGCGACTGTGGAAGTCGAGAGAGATTCAAACAATAACGTTCAGGTTCAAGTGGTTGGAGACGTTTATATGTATGGTTCAAATTATATTTATGAGCCGGTTTATGTTCACACGCCGGTGATTTATAATGTTTTTTGGATGAATTCTTACAGACCTTATTATTCTCCTTATTATTATAGCTATTATCCAAGTTATTATTCTCCGTGGAATCCATACCCAATTTACAGATACAGAAGAAATGTTCACGTACATATTAATGTAAACAACCATTATAACTACGTAAATACCAGAAGAAGTTCTCGCGCAGAATCAATGTACAGATCAAATCGTGCTGACGGTTATGCAAGACAAAACCCAAATCGTTCTTTTGCACAAAGAAATAATAATGTTACAAACAGACACGAATTGGTTGAAACTAGAAATCAAAATGCTGGAACAAGAGCAACAACTAAAGCAAACTCTACGAGAGCAAATTCTAGCACAAGAAATACAGGTGTAACTCCAACGAGAAGTACGTCAAATACAAGAGCGACGGAAACTAGAAATACAACTTCAACAAGAAGTCAAGCGCCAAGTAGAACAAATAACGGTTCTGTAAGATCAACCACAAATTCTTCTAACAGAACACAAACTGCAACGCCAACAAGAGATACGCAAACCAGAACAGAAAGTGCTCCTGTGAGAAGACAAGCGCCAGTTCAAACACAGACGAGAACGCAAAGTGCGCCAACAAGAACGCAAGCTCCGGCGCAATCACAGCCAAGAGCTCAAGCTCCGCAAGCGCCAGCAAGAACGCAATCTGCTCCACAACAGTCTCAAAGATCAGGCGGTGGAGAAACTAGAGGAAATTCTGGAGGAAGAAGATAATTTCAAAATTAAATACTTAAAAGGACGCTCAATCGGCGTCCTTTTTTTGTAAGCATTTATCAGTCAAAAGCTTGAGTAAAAAAAATTCTACATTTTCTTTTCTTTAAGCTATGCCAAAGTATTTTAGAGAACTGCGAAAAATGTAATACCTTTGCACCTCAATTACAAAAAATGAGATTACACAGAAATTTAGTTTACACAACCATTGATTCATTGAATGCGATTTTCAATGATAAGGAATATGCAGATAAGGTTGTGGCAAGAGCTTTGAAAAAAGACAAACGTTGGGGAAGCGCAGACAGAAAGTTTGTGGCCGAAACAATTTATGATATCGTTCGTTGGAAGCGATTATATATGGAAATTGCCGAAGTTAAAGAACCGTTAACCAGAGATAATATCTGGAGAGTTTTTGCGGTTTGGGCCGTTTTAAGAGGTTACCCAATTCCGGATTGGAGACAATTAGAAGGAACTCCGGAACGCAAAATTAAAGGTCGTTTTGATGAACTTTCAAAAATCAGAAAATACAGAGAATCTATTCCAGATTGGATGGATGAAGTGGGAATTCAAGAACTTGGAGAAGAACTTTGGTCAAAAGAAATTGCAGCGCAAAACCAACCTGCAAAAGTTATTTTGAGAGTCAATACCTTAAAAACTACTAAGGAAAAACTACGTGCCATTTTAATGGATTTGAATATTGAAACTGATTTCTTGAAAGATCAGCCCGATGCTTTGGTTTTAAAAGAAAGAGCCAATGTTTTCTTGACAGACGCATTTAAAGAAGGTTTTTTTGAAGTTCAAGATGCAAGTTCACAATTAGTTGCCGCTTTCTTAGACGTAAAACCAGGAATGAGAGTCGTTGACACTTGCGCTGGCGCGGGCGGAAAAACATTACACATGGCTTCTTTGATGGAAAACAAAGGACAATTGATTGCAATGGATTTATACGAAAGTAAATTGAAGCAATTAAAATTAAGAGCCAAAAGAAATGGAGCTTTTAATATAGAATATAGAATTATTGACACTACAAAAGTGATCAAGAAACTACACGAAAAAGCAGACAGAGTATTGATTGACGCGCCTTGTAGCGGTTTGGGAGTTTTAAAACGAAACCCAGATGCCAAGTGGAAATTGCAACCAGAATTTATCGATAATATCAGAAAAGTACAGGCTGAAGTTTTAGAAAATTATTCTAAAATTGTAAAGCCAGGCGGAAAAATGGTTTATGCAACTTGCTCTATCTTACCTTCTGAAAATCAGGAACAAGTAAAAAAATTCCTATCTACCGATATTGGTAAAAGTTTTACCTTTGTCAAAGAAACGAAAATCTTAGCATCTGAATCAGGATTCGACGGATTTTACATGGCTTTATTAGAAAGAAAAGAATAAAAATTTAGAAAATGAAAAAACTTTACACGCTTGCTATTTTATTTACTGCAACAATTGGATTTTCCCAAAACGTTGCAAATAGTACAGAAAGTACGCAAGAAATTCAGGCAATTCCTGCCGGATATTACAATGCTGCAACAGGAACTGGTTATGCTTTGAAAACGCAGTTGCATAATATTATCAAAAATCACACAGACAACGGTTACGGCGGTTTGTGGGGAATTTACACGCAAACTGCATTTAGAGATAATTACTATGAAAACGATGGATCATTATTAGATATTTATTCTGAAAAGCCTTCAGGACCAGATAACTACCAATACACATCGACTTCTCAACAATGCGGAAATTATTCCGGTGAAGGACAATGCTACAATAGAGAACATTTGATTGCTCAATCTTATTTTAACGAGGCAAGTCCAATGAAAAATGATCCATTTCACGTTGTTGCGACAGATGGATCTGTAAATGGAGCAAGAGGAAATTTTCCTTTTGGAGTAGTTGGGACAGCAAATTACACATCATCAAATGGCTCGAAAAGAGGCTCTAATTTGGTAAACTCTTTTTCAAATTTCTCAGGAACAGTATTTGAACCAATCGACGAGTTTAAAGGAGATGTTGCCAGAACATTTTTCTATTTCGCAACTTGTTATCAAGATAAAATGGCTGGGTTTTATACTGCTTCAAACGTAGCTTCAACACAAGTTAAAGCAATGTTTGACGGAAGTGCTGACAAAGTTTTTTCGGATGGTTTCATCTTACTTATGATAAAATGGCACAAACAAGATCCTGTTTCGGCAAAAGAAATTGCACAAAATGATGCGATTTACACTTACCAAGGAAACAGAAATCCATTTATCGATAATCCAGGATATGTTTGCCAAATTTGGTCAGCACAATGTGCAACTGTCGATTCATTGCTTTCGACTCCATCATTTGATT
Organism: Flavobacterium qiangtangense; assembly: GCF_042658345.1. NCBI lineage: Bacteria > Pseudomonadati > Bacteroidota > Flavobacteriia > Flavobacteriales > Flavobacteriaceae > Flavobacterium > Flavobacterium qiangtangense. The sequence goes on along the minus strand of NZ_JBHSQB010000003.1, from coordinate 64,046 downwards.
TTGCGTCGGTTGCGGTTTACCCAAATCCATCGAACAATCACAGAATTAATATCGACACAGAAGTTGTCTTGGATGAAATTGAATTAATAAATATCAACGGTCAATTAATGCAACAAATTAAGAATCCAAGTTCAACTGGAAATACTTATAGCTTAGAAAATTTACCATCCGGATTTTATTTCTTGAAATTGACTTCTGACAATCAATCGACAACGAGAAAAGTTATTATTAACTAATTTCGATAAAATTTATATTTGAAAAGCCTTTCTAAAATTTAGAAGGGCTTTTTTTATATATTTATGCAAAATAACAATAATGATGGAAGAAGATTATTTAGAAATAAATAAAGCTGCTTGGAACGAAAAAACAGATGTTCATATTAAGTCAGAATTTTATAATCAGGACGCTTTTTTAAGCGGAACAAACTCTCTAAATTCCATCGAATTAGATTTATTGGGCGATGTAAAAAACAAAAGCATCCTTCATTTGCAATGTCATTTTGGCCAAGATACCATTTCTTTGTCTCGCATGGGAGCCGTTGCAACTGGAGTAGATTTGTCAGATAATGCTATAAAAAAGGCGAATGTCATTGCAACACAATTAGGCACAGACACTCAATTTTTCTGTTCTGATATTTATGAATTGCCTAATAATTTAAAAGAGAAATTTGATATTGTTTTCACAAGTTATGGAACAATCGGCTGGCTTCCAGATTTAGAAAAATGGGCGTCTGTAATTTCATCGTTTTTAAAACCAAAAGGCAAATTTATCATGGCCGATTTTCATCCCGTTGTATGGATGTTTGATGATAATTTTGAAAAAATTGGATACAATTATTTTAAAGACAAACCGATAATAGAAACAATTGAAGGTACTTATGCAAACAAAGAATCAAAAATTGTTTCTAAAACAATAAGTTGGAATCATAGCACAAGCGAACTTTTAAACAGTCTTTTGAAGAATGATCTCGAATTAAATGCTTTTAACGAATATGATTATTCTCCCTACGATTGTTTCAAGGAAATGGAAGAATTTGAACCAAAAAAATTTAGGATAAAACACTTAGAAAACAAAATTCCGATGGTTTATTCTATTGTTGCCACAAAAAAATAAGACCGTTTTTAAATTAAAAACTCCAATCAAGAATTTCCTGATTGGAGTTTTTTTATTTAAACTTTGAAGTTGAATTTTGAAATTACTATAAATTAGTCATTCATAGAAATCAAAAACTCTTCGTTATTTCTAGTTTTCTTAAATCTGTCATTAATAAAATCCATTGCTTCTACTGGATTCATGTCTGCCAAATATTTACGCATAATCCACATTCTTTGAATAGTTGCTTCGTCTAAAAGAAGATCGTCGCGTCTTGTACTTGAAGATGTCAAATCGATTGCAGGGAAAATACGTCTGTTGGCAATTTTTCTGTCCAATTGCAATTCCATGTTACCAGTTCCTTTAAATTCTTCGAAGATAACTTCGTCCATTTTTGAACCTGTTTCTGTCAAAGCTGTTGCGATGATACTTAAAGATCCACCGTTTTCGATATTTCTTGCCGCTCCAAAGAAACGTTTTGGTTTTTGCAATGCGTTTGCATCCACACCACCACTCAATACTTTACCAGAAGCTGGCTGAACTGTGTTGTAAGCTCTTGCCAAACGTGTAATTGAATCTAATAAAATCACAACATCGTGACCACATTCTACCAATCTTTTCGCTTTTTCAAGAACAATATTTGCCACTTTCACGTGTCTTTCTGCAGGCTCGTCAAAAGTTGAAGCAATAACTTCTCCCCTAACGCTTCTTTGCATATCAGTCACCTCTTCCGGACGTTCGTCAATCAATAAAACGATCAAATAAACCTCTGGATGATTCGCTGCAATTGTGTTTGCAATATCTTTTAAAAGTACTGTTTTACCCGTTTTTGGCTGTGCCACGATCATTCCACGTTGACCTTTTCCGATTGGTGAAAACAAGTCGATAATTCTTGTGGAAATAGAACTTTGTTTTCCGGCCAAATCAAATTTCTCATCAGGAAAAAGTGGCGTTAAATGTTCAAAAGAAACTCTATCGCGAACCACTTGCGGATCGTGTCCGTTGATTTTTAAAACTCTTACCAATGGAAAATATTTTTCGCCTTCTTTTGGCGGACGAACCACACCTTTTACAGTATCTCCGGTTTTTAAACCAAATAATCTGATTTGTGAAGTTGAAAGATAAATATCATCCGGCGAAGCCAAATAATTATAATCTGAAGATCTTAAAAATCCATAACCGTCAGGCATCATTTCAAGAACACCTTCACTTTCAATGATTCCGTCGAATTCAAAATCTGCATCTCTGAAGTTTGGTTTTTTGTTTCCCTTGAAATTTGGATTCACATTTCCATTAGCCTCATTCCTATTTTGATTCGGATTTTGGTTCTGATTCGGATTTTGATTTGGATTATTTTGGTTTCCGTTTTGATTTCTCTGATTCGGATTTTGTTTTTGATTTGGATTCTGATTCGGATTTTGGTGTTGCGGTTTTGCAACTATTTTCTCAGAATTATTTTGCTCTTTTACAATTGCAGGTTCAGTAGTTTTTTCTGCAACGTTTTCTGCAGTTTCTTTCTGAACGGGAGCTTTATCAAGATTATTTTTCTTGAATTTAATCAATTTTCTTTCCTTTTGTTCTGGAGCTGGAGCTTCATTTACTGGTTTTTCAGTAGCTTGAACTTGAGGTGCTACTTCTTCAACCTGTGCTTTTTCTAGAGCTTCTTTTGCTTTTGCATCAGATTCAGAAAAAGGATTTGTATTCGTTGCCTTTATTATTTTTGGCTTTTTTTCTGGAACAATTCTAGCTCTTTTTGATTTAGAATCTGCCGCTTCGGGTGAAGTTTGTGGTGCTACCGGAGCAATAACTTCTGGATTGGCTGCTTGGTAATCTAAAATTTGATAGATTAAAGCTTCCTTTTTTACGCCATTAAATTTTATTTTTTTTGTAGCTTTCGCAATGTCTTGAAGCTCAGAAAGCTTCATTTCTTTTAATACATCAATATCAAACATAAATGTTATTTGAATAAATTGTGGGAACTTGTGTGAAGTGTAGTGTGTGAATTTTTTTTGAAATGGAAAATCCGACAAATGAAGTGTTTACGGATTTCTAATGCAATAATACGAATATTTTTTTATCAAGCAATAGTATTTATAAAAAAGAAAATATATTTTTGTGACAGAAAACAAACAATAATGATCCAAAGAATACAAACTATTTATCTGCTGATCGCTTTTATAATTATGGGAGCTTTGCCATTTGTTTTTCCGTTGGAGACAGATCCTTCTGGAAATAAGCAAATCTTTGCAATGGATCACACGATTGATTTGGTTCTATTTCTTGGAAGTGCTTTACTTTCAATTATTTCAATTTTCTTATTTAAAAACAGACAACTTCAATTTGTTCTTGGCAGATTGAATATCATATTAAATTTAATTTTATTAGGATTATTTGTATATCATTCGCTAACTGTATCCGGAGGAAGGGCGCTTCCTGAGAAGGGTATTGGGATGTTTCTACCTATTTTTTCTATCGTTTTTCTTGTGCTTGCTAATAAAGCCATAAAAAAGGACGAAGATCTCGTAAAATCTGTGGATCGATTGAGATAAACCTATAAACTTAGTTTATTTAGTGCTAAAAAGCCCGAACGTCATTGTTCGGGCTTTTTTTGTATTTCATCGACTTTTTAAGTATTTCATGCCCGAAAGCACTTTAGTAGTGGTAATACTTCAAAAAAAAAGTTAAATTTGGATCAGTCAATTTCCCCCGATATGGACAGAAAAATTAAAATTCACCTCGCCGACGACCACAAAGTATTGATAGACGGAATGTTATCGATGCTTAAGACCAATAACAAGTTTGAAGTTGTGGGATACTCCTTAAATGGCGAAAAACTCTTTGACGAAATTAAAAATAATCAAGCAGAAATTTTGGTTATGGACATAAACATGCCAGTTAAAGATGGAATTGACGTACTTCGTGAATTTTCAGTTAAGGGTTTTTGTTGCAAAGTAATCGTGCTTTCAAGCTATGATGACGTAAAAATAATTAAGGAGGTTTTAAAACTTGGCGCCAGCGGTTATTTAAGCAAACAAAGCGCTGGAGAAAATATTATCGAAGCAATAACTGTAGTGGCTTCTGGAGAAGAATATTTTTCACAGTCAATTAAAGATAGAATTTTTCAATCTTTTTCAAAAATTCCGCAGCAGAGCTACATAAATGAAGCAATGCCACTTTCCACAATAACTGATCGAGAACTTGAAATCTTACGATTAATTACTTTAGAGTACAGCGGTACACAAATTGGTGATGAGCTCAATATCAGTTCAAATACTGTTGAAACCCACCGAAAAAATTTGATTAAAAAATTAAATGTAAAATCAACAATTGGGCTTGTCAAATACGCTCTAAAACATAACATAATTATATAACTAAATTAAAAACTATGGCAAAATCACCTTACTTAGGCAATTACAGCTTTTTAAATGAAGACGACCTTTTTTCAATTGTATTTCAAATTCCTGATAATTGTAATTATAAAGCAGATGAAGACTCACCGGGAGTTTATACAATTTCTGTATTCCTTAATCCATCAGAAAAAGATCCGTCAAATATATTTGTTACCGAAACTGTTGCCATTGCTTGTGATCAAGATAACAATTTGGAAGTAGGTTTTTTACTTCCAGCAGAAGGCGGACTTGGACTTGCTAAAAAACCAAAAATCTTGGTAAATGCCTTATTAGGATAATGCAAAAAATACTGATAATATTTTTTTTATCACTTAGTTTTCAATGCTTTTCTCAATCTTTTGAAAAAAGCATTGATTCCATTGATTTTTACATAAACACTAAAAATTTTATCAAAGGTTTAGATTTATCCGAAAAAAGATCAAAAGAATACCTGAGCCAAAAAGATTATGAAAAATATTGCTTAATTATTTTAAAAAAATCAACCATTTATTTTCTCTTAAACGAGAAAGAGAAGTCTTTTCAAAATTTATTTCAGGTTTTAAAAATAACCGACGAACAAAATCTTTTAAAGATTAAAATTCAAACTTTAGAAGATATCGGTCACCGATATGCAACAATTTTAGACTATAAAAAAGCAATTGATTACTACCACAAATCGATTGCTCTTGCCAAAAAAAATAAAATAACCGACCAAAATTCTTTTGTTTACCAAAGAATCTATGCGGTTTATTTTGAAAGTAATTCTGACAGCGCTTTTTATTATCTTGAAAAAGTAATGAAAGATACCAGAAAATCTGGAAGCGATAAAAAATTTGCTGACAGTTATAATAATTATTTTTCATACTATAACTCTCGACAACAATATGATCTGGCAAAAAAATATTTAGACTCATCGCTTATTTTTGCCAAAAGAAGTAAAAACAACTATATCATTTCCACAGCATTAAACAACTTGGGATGCCATTATATGATTGTCGAAAAAGACTACCGAAAAGCAATCAATGAATTTGAAAAAGTCATAAAATTAAATTCAACAGATACACTTTCGTCGCAAATCGCAGACATCTATTTAAACTTATCTTATGGATATGAAATGGTTGGTGATTACAAAAATGCCCATGATTATTTGAATAAATGGTCAACCTTAAATGAAAATATCTACCAAGGAAATTTAAAACAAGCCATTAACGATGTGGAAACCAAATATCGCATCGAAAAAATGGAAAGCGAAAATCGTGAAAAAGAGCGTGTTTTTGATGAAAAACAAAAAAATAACCATAAAATTATTTTGATTTTTGTCGCACTTTTTGCCTTCAGCACGATCCTTTTCTATTTCTTTTATCAAAATTTACGCTTAAAGCAAAAAAATAAATTCATTGAACTTGACCGTCAAGTAAAGCAAAACATAATCAATGCCTCAATAGACGGCCAAGAAATTGAGCGCAAAAACATTGCGAACATCCTTCACGACAGTATCAGCGCACTCTTATCGTCGGCCGGCCTGCACCTCGCTGCTTATATGGCTAATAATTCTAACGAAGATTCTGCAGAAATTAAAAAAGCAAAAGATATTTTAAAAGAAGCTCATGACAATGTTCGCGATCTTTCACATGATTTATTGCCACCGCTTTTAGCAAAGTTCGGACTCCTTCACGCACTTCAAGATTTAAGCGAAAAAAATTCAAATTCCGTCCTTCAATTCGAATACATGAGCTACTTAAAAGACGGAAAACGTTATCCCGAAGAATTTGAAATGCGCGTATACTTCATTATAACAGAGCTATTTAACAACATAATGAAGCACAGCAAAGCCTCAAAAGCATACACCACAATCGAGGAAACAAACAACCAATTATTGATTACAGTCGAAGACGACGGAAAAGGTTTTGACACCACAAAAGAACTTTCGAGCGACGGTTTTGGCTTGACCCAAATAAAATCCAGAATAAAACATTTAGGCGGAAACATCACTATAAATTCAAAAATAAACGCCGGAACTTTAATTTATATAAAACTTCAAATCCCAAAATAGTTTTTCTTTTTTGAACGAAAGTCTAGGCATTTTCAGCAATCGCATTTCCCGCTGCCGTTCCAATCTTTTATTTTTCAAAAGAAAAAAATAAAAGGATTTCCTCTTGCATCGGGGTTAGAGAGAAACAAATTACATATTTGTAAACTTTCCCAAACTATGCCTTCTTCCCGATTTCAATAACTTCCAAATCTTTAATTTTATCACCATCAATCACAAAACGAAGCATCGTTCTCACCTGGTGAAAGCCAGAAATCCCGCAAGCACCCGGATTCATGTGTAAAAAATCATACTTTTTATCCATCATCACTTTTAAGATATGAGAATGTCCCGTGATAAATAATTTCGGGGGATTTGAAGCAATATCTTTCATAATATTAGAATTATATTTCCCCGGATAACCGCCAATATGCGTAATCCAGACATCCACACCCTCGCACATAAAACGATTATGCAACGGAAATTCCATTCGAGCTTCATTGCTGTCAATATTTCCAAAAACCGCTTTTAACGGCTTCCTTTTTTTAATGGTGTCGCTCACAATTAAGTCGCCAATATCGCCAGCGTGCCAAACTTCATCGGCTTGATCAACATATTTTAAAATAGTATCGTCGATGTGGCTGTGCGTATCAGAAAGCAAAAGGATTTTTTTCATTTTAAGAGAGAGTTACAAAGCAGCAAAGTTACCTTTAAAGTTGTAAAGTCGCAAAGTTTAGCTACTAGAGATTTTTTTTCCAACGTTCGCTAAAATTTAGAAATTATAAAACTCTAAAACTTTGAATCTTCCAAAAAACTTAAGAAAACTTTGCTACATTCTATCTATGAAACTTTGTAACTTTGCATCTTTACAAAATCTACCTTGAGATATTTCATCGAATTCGCTTACAACGGAAAAAATTATCACGGTTGGCAATACCAGCCAAATGCTTCGTCTGTTCAAGAAACTTTGGGCAACGCCGTTTCTGTTTTGCTTAGAAATGAAACTGAATTGATGGGAGCCGGACGAACAGACAGCGGTGTTCACGCCAAACAAATGTTCGCCCACTTTGATTCTGACGTAAATTTTAAAGCCGAGAAATTAATCCCAAAGTTGAATTCTTATTTGCCAAAAGACATTGTTGTTTTTGATATTCACCAAGTTTCTGACGAAGCGCACGCGCGTTTTGACGCCAAAAAAAGAACGTATGAATATCACATTCATAGTTTTAAAGATGCGTTTGAAAATGAACAAAGTTGGTATTTGCATCAAAAATTAGATCTTGAAAAAATGAATCAAGCATCAAAAATGCTTTTTGAATATCAAGATTTTCAGTGTTTTTCAAAGGTTCATACTGATGTAACAACATTTAATTGTAGTATTTTTGAAGCCAATTGGAAACAAGACAAAAACCGAATTGTTTTCACTATTTCTGCCGATCGTTTTCTACGAAATATGGTTCGCGCCATTGTGGGAACTTTGACAGAAATTGGTTCTGGAAAAAGAAATCTCGATGATTTAAAAAAAATTATCGAAAGCAAAGATCGAAATCAAGCAGGAGCTTCTGCCCCAGCCCACGGGCTTTTTTTAACTAAAGTGGAATATCCATATATCATCAAAAATGAATAATAGCCAAAAAAATAATACTAAGAAAACAAATGACGTAAGCGTTTTCAAAAGGATAATGGAATATACAAAACCATACAAATCCAGATATTACTGGGTTATCTTTTTTGCGGTTACGTTATCGATTTTCGCAGCACTTCGTCCGTTTTTATTGAAACAAACGGTTGACGAATATATTTCTCCAGAAGATTCTGTGGGATTGCTTTATTACATCCTTTTAATGGGAGGCGCGTTAATTTTTGAGGTTATTTCTCAGTTCTATTTTGTGTATTTGGCTAACTGGCTCGGACAAGATATTATCCGTGATATTCGTGTGAAATTGTTCAACCATTTGATGAGTTTCAAGATGAAATATTTTGATAATGAACCAGTTGGAAAATTAGTTACACGTTCGGTTTTTGATATTGAATCCATTTCCAAAATTTTTAGCCAAGGACTTTTCATGATCATCAGTGACTTGCTGAAAATGGTTGTGGTACTTCTTTTTATGTTTTACATGAACTGGAAATTGACGGTCATCGTAATGTGCGCGATGCCAATTTTGGTAATTGCGACAAGAGTTTTCCAGAAGAAAATGAAAGTTGCTTTTGAAGAAGTTAGAACTCAAATTTCAAACTTAAATACTTTTGTTCAAGAAAGAGTTACAGGAATGAAAATCGTACAGCTTTTTTCGAGGGAAGATATTGAATATGAAAAATTCAAAGTTATCAACGACAAACACAAAAAAGCGTGGATCAAAAATGTTTGGTACAACTCGATTTTCTTTCCAATTGCCGATATTATTTCTTCGATTTCACTTGGTTTGGTCGTTTGGTATGGCGGTATGAATATTGTTGCAGGAAACGGCTCGACTTCGTTTGGAGATTTGTTTTCATACACCATGTTCATCGGAATGTTGTACAATCCTTTGCGTCAAATCGCTGATAAATTCAATGAAATGCAAATGGGAATGATTGCTGCAAATCGTGTTTTTGAAGTACTTGACATCGAAGAACACATTCAAGACAAAGGAAAAGAAGTGGCGCACACCTTCCACGGAAACATTGAATTTAACAACGTTCACTTCAGTTATACTGATAAAGAAGAAGTTTTAAAAGGAATCAATTTAGATGTAAAACAAGGCGAAACCATTGCCATTGTTGGAGCAACAGGCGCCGGAAAATCCACGATTATTAATCTTTTAAATCGTTTTTATGAAATAAACAGTGGTGAAATTTTGATCGATAAAGTCAATATTAAAGATTTTACTTTAGATAGTTTGAGAAACCAAATTGCCGTTGTTTTGCAAGACGTTTTCCTTTTTGCAGATACAATTCACAATAATATTACGCTTGAAAACCCTAATATTTCTCGCGAACAAGTCATTAAAGCAGCAAAAGAAATTGGTGTTCACGATTTCATTATGACGTTGCCAAACGGTTATGATTACAACGTGAAAGAGCGTGGCGTGATGCTTTCTTCTGGCCAACGCCAATTGATTGCTTTCTTGAGAGCATTTGTCAGTAATCCAAGTATTTTAATTTTAGACGAAGCCACTTCTTCGATCGATTCATATTCTGAAGATTTGATTCAAAGAGCGACAGAAACAATCACAAAAGGAAGAACTTCAATCGTAATTGCGCACAGACTGGCCACAATCATAAACGCAGACAAAATAATTGTGATGGAAAAAGGCCACGTCGTGGAACAAGGAACGCACTATGAATTGATTAATAAAGACGAAGGTTTTTACAAAAATTTATATTATTCCCAATTTGCGATTGCAAATTAAACCTCAAATTAGAATTAAATTAGCCAATTATGTCAGCAAATCTTCAAAAATATTTACCCGCATTATTTTGGATAACGAGCATCATTTTATTGGCAATAAGTTTTAAATTTTACAACATTCCAGAATCAGAAAATACTTTTTTCATAAATATCTACGATACGTTCGTTGTCTTGCAAAAATTTCAATTCTTGCTATTTCTTGCTTTATTTTATTTTTTACTAGGCTTTGGATATTGGCTTGTCAAAAAAGTAAAAGGCAGATTGAAACCAATTTTGTCTTTTGCACACGCTTTAATTATGTTTGGAAGCCTTATTATTTATGGATTTTTCGCGCTATTAAACTCCGAATCATTAAATTTCATTTTTTCCGTAAGCGCAATTTGTATCCTCTTTATCGCACAACCCATTTATGTTATCAACTTGATGATCGGGATTTTCAATTGGCGAAGAGATCGAAAAATCGAATTATAATTTTAAGCGCTAAAAAATATTTTTTTTCCGATCCCAACCTTATCCCAAATTAATTGCTCTTATAATAAACAACAGGTACGTAGCAATTATGAAATGTTTTTTACTATTTGCAATTTTATCATTATTATTTTCATGTAAAACTGGTAATAAAACACAAATGTGTGATCTACCAATTGACAAAATTAAACAGTTTAAAACCATCGAAGATCTCGAAGATTATTTTATTTCAGAGAATAATGGTGAATACAAGATCAATGAAGTTTATATAATTAACAAAAGAATTTCAAACAGAAACTTAGTCACTTTGTTGTTAAATGAACCATCAAATAGAATAATATCGATTAAGACAGTGAGTAGCAACGTCGTTTTTGGGTATCCAACCAAAATTGATGAATTAGTAATTATTATAGAAACATGAACAAATGAACAATAACGGTTCAAAACTTTGGGACTTTGAAACTTTGCAACTCCTAAATAAATCCCTAAATTCGTACCTTCAAAAATAAACTAGAAAAATACAATCAAATGAAATACGATATTATTGTTTTAGGAAGCGGTCCTGGAGGTTATGTTACTGCAATTAGAGCTTCACAATTAGGCTTTAAAGTAGCTGTAATCGAAAAAGAAAACCTTGGCGGAATCTGCTTAAACTGGGGTTGTATCCCAACAAAAGCGCTTTTAAAATCGGCTCAAGTTTTTGACTATTTAAAGCACGCTTCTGACTATGGCTTGACCATCGAAAAATTTGACAAAGATTTCAACGCTGTCGTTTCTCGTTCTCGTGGCGTTGCTGACGGAATGAGCAAAGGTGTCCAATTCTTGATGAAAAAAAATAAAATTGACGTTATCAATGGTTTTGGAAAAGTAAAACCAGGAAAAAAAGTCGACGTTACAGATAAAGACGGAAAAGTAATTGAATATACCGCAGACAATATCATCATCGCAACAGGCGCACGTTCTCGCGAATTGCCAAACTTGCCTCAAGATGGTAAAAAAGTAATTGGTTACCGTCAAGCAATGACACTTCCTGAACAGCCAAAATCGATAATCGTTGTAGGTTCTGGAGCAATTGGTGTTGAATTTGCACACTTTTACAATTCAATGGGAACGCAAGTAACTATCGTTGAGTTTATGCCAAATATCGTTCCAGTAGAAGATGAAGATATCTCAAAACAAATGGAGCGTTCAATGAAAAAAGCGGGAATCACAATTATGACAAACGCTTCTGTTGAAAAAGTGGACACTTCTGGAAACGGCGTAAAAGCTACGGTTAAAACTGCAAAAGGAGAAGAAATCCTTGAAGCTGACATCGTTCTTTCTGCTGTTGGAATCAAATCTAATATCGAAAATATCGGTCTTGAAGAAGTTGGAATCGCAACTGACAGAGATAAAGTTTTGGTAAACAAATATTACGAAACAAACATTCCAGGCTATTTCGCAATTGGCGACATCGTTCCTGGTCAAGCTTTGGCGCACGTTGCTTCTGCTGAAGGAATTCTTTGTGTTGAAAAATTAGCCGGTCTTCACGTTGAACCGCTTGATTATGGTAACGTTCCGGGTTGTACTTACGCGACTCCAGAAATCGCTTCTGTTGGTTTGACTGAAAAACAAGCTAAAGAAAAAGGTTACGAACTGAAAATCGGAAAATTCCCGTTCTCAGCTTCTGGAAAAGCACAAGCTTCTGGAGCTCCAGACGGTTTCGTAAAAGTAATTTTCGATGCAAAATATGGCGAATGGTTAGGTTGCCACATGATCGGAGCCGGTGTTACAGACATGATTGCAGAAGCAGTTGTAGCTAGAAAACTAGAAACTACAGGCCACGAAATCATCAAATCAATTCACCCACACCCAACAATGAGTGAGGCAATTATGGAAGCTGCAGCAGCCGCTTATGATGAAGTGATTCACCTATAATTGATTAAAAGATTTAAAAATTCTTTATAAATAGAAAATCCGTTTTGTTCATTCAAAACGGATTTTTTTTTGTTCTGTCATTGCGAGGAACGAAGCAATCTCATAATCTAAGTCGACAATCCTGGTGCGATGGCGCCCTTCCCCCGCAATGACAACTATGGTTTCAAAACATCTTTCAATCTCATTTTTGAACCAAACAAAAGGCTTTTTTAAATGAAATTCCTGCTGACCCGCCATTACTTTTGCGTAAACTTAGTACGACCTTCCCGACGGTTGAACCTAAAATTTTTTTCTATATGTTTCGCAGATAAATTTAAACGGAGTTATACAATTGTAGTAATTAGATTTAAGTGTCACTCTTTTGAGAAAAGAAATAAAATAACAAACATAAGAACTATCGAAAACATGAAATAATACGCAAAAAGTCTTTTGGAGTATGCTTTTTTATTACTTTTAATCAATTCGACATATCGCCTTTTATAAAATATAAAACAGTAATTAGACACCATAATTGGAAAAATAAAATATAATATCATATTCAAAATAAAATTATATTTAGCTATTTCAATGATATTCAGATATAGAAAATCTAGTCTATGTGGTATAATCTTTTTATTAAAAAATAAAAATAAAAAAGCCCCATAAATCGAACTTGCAAATGCAAAATATATAGTCGAAGCAAATTTCCATATGTCACTCATATCGCCGTTATTTCTGGCTGTATAAATTGAGCTGACCATTATCTTATAATATAAGTTCATATTAAGTTTGATTATTTCATCATAATTGCTGTTACTGTTAAGTGCTAAACTTTAGAAATATTAGAAAGTCCAATTATATTTAAAGTGCAGCAACTACCACCTAATGAATTTACTACCGATTTGACCCGTTTTAAAAATAGCATTCTTTATCAATGAAGTAATAATTCCTTTTTCAGAAACCAGTTCCATTTTACGCGCAGAATCGCTACATAAAAATTATACATCCAAAATTTATTGCGAGGACACGCGCCATCATATCAAGATTGTCAATTCAGATTATTGTATGGCGGCCGTCTGGCAATGACAACTAAATTCCCTTCAACGCTTCAACCAAAATATCAATATCTTCTTCACTATTAAAATGACTAAACGAAATTCGTAAAGAAGGTTTTCTAATTTCATCATCCGATAAAATTTCCAATAAAACGTGCGACGGTTTGATACTTCCCGATTGGCAGGCGCTTCCTCTCGAAACCGCAATTCCTTTCATGTCTAAATTGAAAAGAATCATCGAAGTCTTGTCTTCCGAAAAAGGCAATAAAACATTAATTATATTATAAAAACCATCTGAACGTCCATTAATTTTAAATTCTGGAAAGTTTGATTTTAACTGATTTACGAAGTAATTTTTCAAATCTAAAATATGCTTTCTTTCATCTTCCAAATTTTCATACGAAAGCTCTAAAGCCTTTGCCATTCCGGCAATATTGTGAATTGATTCTGTTCCCGCGCGAAGTCCTTTTTCTTGTTCTCCGCCAAAAAGTAATGGTTGCAATCCTGAATTTCTTATGATAAAAGCAAAGCCAATTCCTTTTGGTCCGTGGAATTTGTGAGCGCTGGCAACGATAAAATCTACATCCGTTTTCTGCAAATCAATTTCTGTTTTTCCAATCGATTGAACTGTGTCCGAATGAAAAAGCGCTTTGTATTGCTTGCACAATCTTCCGACTTTTTCCAAATCTAAAACAGTTCCGATTTCGTTATTAACGTGCATTAAAGAAACCAAAGTCGGAATATCTTCTGAAAGCAATTCAACCAAATGATTGATATCCACTTCCCCATTCTGTTTCAATTTCACATAATCAACTTGAATTTGATAATCAGACTCCAACGCCAAAACCGTATGCAAAACTGCGTGATGTTCAATCTTACTTGTGATAATTCTTTTGATTTTCAAATCTTCCACTGCTGAACGCAAAATCCAATTATTGGCTTCGGTTCCTCCAGAAGTAAAAATGATTTCTTGTGCGGTTGCGTTGATTTGCTTGGCAATAGATTTTCGAGAAGTCTCCAAAATATTTTTAGAAGTTCTACCAAAACTGTGCGTTGAAGATGGATTTCCATAATCTTCCTGCATCACGCTAGTCATTTCCTGAATTACTTCGGGACGAAATGCGGTTGTGGAAGCATTATCAAGATATACTTTTTTCATAGTGCAAAAGTCGGGAATTTTAGTGACTTAAAAAATCTAATTCTGCGGAAGCGTTTGTGCTTTTGTCTTAAAAATCGTCTTGACATTAAAAACCAAAATCGACAGAAATATTATAGAATAAGCTACAATTTGCAGCGCCGTAATTTCTTCGTGATAATAAAAAATCGCCAGAAAAAAGTTTATCAACGGATTGATATAAAGCAAAATTCCTACGCTGGCCGAACTCATTTCCTTTAAAGCAAAAAGATTCAGAAACAGCGGAATTATGGTAAAAAACACCGAGATAATTGCAATGTAAACATAAAACGAAATCTCCGTTGGAACTTCACCTCGGTAAAAAGGATAAAACGGAAGCAAGATAATCGCAGAAGTTGTCAATTGTAAGGTCAACAATAAAAACTTGTCAATCGCTTTATTTCTTCTTTGACTGACCAAATACAACGCATAAGTTGCCGCAATAATTACGCTATAAAAAACATCCATTATATGATTGAATCCGAGCAAAATACAACTAAAAACGCTTAAAGCAACAGCTGTCCATTGCCAATTATTTAGTTTTTCTTCCAATATAAAAAAGGCAAAAACCGTTGTCAGAATCGGACAAACTAAATACGCAAATGCCGCCGACTTCACGCTAACGTGATTCATCACATAAATAAAAAAGAACCAATTCGCCGTCAATAAAATCGCGCCGCCTAAAGTTAAAAGGATTGCGTTTCGCTTTTCTTTTTTAGGCATTGCCAAAAAATTTTGCTTGGTTTCTTTCAAGATATTTTTTCTAAAAAGCAGATTGATTCCGAGCATCAAAATGACACACAGAAAAACCCTATAAAATAAAATATCTAAAGATGGATATTCGTGCAAAGGCTTCAAAACCAAGCTAAAAAATCCCCAGATAATAAAGGCAGTAACTGCCGCGAAATAGTGTTTTGAAGTCCTCATTTTAATGTAAAAAATCCGAAGCAAATGTAACTATTACATTCTGCTCCGGATTTTTTATTATGAATTAATTAAGAGAAATTAATGGCCGCCTTCTGCTTCGATCGCATCCACGTCGATGTTCTGTTTTTTCAAAATTCCTTTTACAGCAAAACCATAAAAAGCAATGTATGCAAAACATAAAACTGGAATAAAATACGATTCGTGGATTCCGATAATATCAGAAATTTTTCCTTGCAATGGCGGGATAATTCCACCACCCAAAATCATCATTACTAAGAAAGCTGAACCTTGAGAAGTATATTTTCCTAAACCTGTAATTCCCAAAGCAAAAATCGCCGGCCACATAATACTACAGAATAATCCACCACTCATGAAGGCGTAAATTGCGATAGTTCCTGTAGAAAACAGCCCGATAATCATCGCAACCATTCCGAAAAGACCAAAAATCATCAAAGTTTTTGCAGGTTTATCTTGGCCTAAAAAGAATCCTGCAATTTGAATTGCCACGACAACTCCGTAAGCATATAATGGCTTGATATCTTGACCAGACACATAATTGACAGCAAGAACAACTCCAAAAGCAATATAAGGAACAATAATTAATAAAATCTTTCTCAAGCTATTTGACGGATTGAAAACAGAAATCGCTCCTGCCCAACGACCAATCATCATGCTTCCCCAATACATCGAAATATAAGGAGCGATTGCAGCACCAGTAATTTCGCCGAAAGCAGAAGTCCCTAATAATTCCGCCAAATTACTTTGGATTGTAACTTCAACTCCAACATATGTAAAAAGCGCCAACATTCCCAAAACTAATTGCGGGTAACGCATTGCACCCCAACCTTCCGGAGATTTTTGAGCTGCGGTATTAGCGTAAAGTAATCCGATAACAATGACAAGTAAAGTGCCAATTGTCAAGGAAAGACCTAAATAATCTTTCTCTTTATTTTCAAGGAATCGTGTGATAAATTCAGGATCTTCATAACGAGAAAAGATGTAAGCAAAAATCACAATCAACGCTAAAGTGATTGTAACCAAGATGTTTCTCGCCTTGTTCGCAGGTTCAAAAACAGATTCGCTTTTTCCTGCTGGCAATTTTTTAGAGAAGAAAAATAAAGCCGCTGCAATTAAAAATAACGCTCCAACAGCCATATAAAGGATCTCCATTTTGTCAAGAGAATCTGCTTTTTTAGCAAATTCTTCCAAATTTACTCCAGCGATAACTCCGAAAAGTGCTATAGAAACTACAATTGGCCCGATTGTCGTTCCAAAGGAATTAACTCCTCCGGCTAAATTCAATCTGTTAGAAGCAGTTTGTGGCGAACCCAAAGATGCTGCAAAAGGCTGAGCCGAAGTTTGTTGTAATGAAAAACCTAACGCAACGACAAACAGAGCTGCCAAAATCAAGGCATAACTTCCTTGCGTCACCGCATAAATCATAAACGCGGCACCCACAGCACTTACTATCAAACCGTTAATAATACCTTTTTTAAATCCCCAAGAATTCAAAATATCTTTTTTTGCAAAACCGCTAAAAATGAAGAGCAATAAAGCGCCCAAATAATAAGCACCATAAAATGCGAAGTCGATCAGCTGACTTTGAAATTGGTCAAGACCAAATTTAATTTTGCAAAAGGGAATGAAAACACCATTTGATGCTCCAATAAATCCCCAAAAGAAAAAAACTGTAATCAGCGTGTAAAGCGCCGAATTATTAGATTTTGTTTGTTCTGAATTCATAAAGTTGAGGGTTAATTATTATTTGTTTTGCTATCTAATTAAGAATATTTCAAATTTCCATTTAGAAAATTATGATAACTTAAAAAAATATTGGTTAAATATACATTTATAAGAAATTACGAAACAAGAGAATCCAATTTAGTTATTAACGAAAACGATTTCTTAAACTCAAATTCGTCAATGTTACAACGTTTGCGATGCCGTTTTTGGCTAATTTCTATTATTCTGACTTTTTAATATCCGATTTTGGCCCGATTCCGTTGTTATTGAAAGCTTCAATTTGGAAATAATACGCATCTGAACGATCTAATCCGTTGAAATAATATTCGTTTTTGCCATAAACCATTATTGAACCATAAAGTTTATCTGCTGATTTTCCGAAATAAATCACATAACCATCGGCATTTTCTTCTTGTTGCCATTTAAACCAAACACTTCTACGTTCACCTTTTTTCTTGGCTTCCGCTCTTAACGGAACAAAATTTTGAACCGCATTTGGCTTCTGTCCTGAACCTTTTCCGAAAACTCTGAAACCGCTGATCGCAAATTTTCCGGTTGGCATTTGGATATTTTCTAATTTTAAATAAAGTGCTGAAGCTGGTTTATCTAATTCAATGTAATCGTGTGGCACGTCTTTCGCATTCTTGCTTTTATCAACCAAAACCTTCCAATTTTTATTGTCATTCGAAGAATAGATAATGTATTTATGTCCGGTTGTAGTTTCTGGTTTTCCCATCAATTCCACATCTTGGTCGGCATAATTTATTTGGATCGCATTAATTGTAGATTTTTCTCCTAAATCAGAAATCAGATATTCTCCTTTGTTGGATGTTTTTGCAGACCAATAAGTTTTTATGTCTTCATCCGTAGAAAAATTTGGTTGAAAACCACCTAAAGTTGAAGAAACTTGAACTGGCTTATTATAATTCAAAAGCATCCAACCCGAGAAATTTTCATTTAAATGATTTTTCTTTTCCGAAGGTAAAAAAGTCGGGTAATCGCCATAAGCCGTGTTGGAATACATCACGCCATCAGCATCAAAACCAGCTGGCCAAATCCCGATTCTTCTCTCAAAATTATTTTTTGTCGAAAGCACAATTGTGGAAACGTGCCAATAATCGTTGTTGTTATCCTGATACGTCGCTCCATGGCCCGCGCCTCTGGCAAAACCTCCTGGTTTATACGAAAACGGATTGTGAGATTGGTATTCAAAAGGTCCAAGCGGATTATTTCCTACGTAAACTCCGTCCGCATAACCACTGAACTCAGTTCCCGGCGCGCCATATTGAAGGTAATATTTATTGTTGTGTTTGGTCATAAAAGCGCCTTCGGTAAACGGCTGCAAAAAAGTATTATCGTTGTGTTCACCGAATCTTTCCCAACCGTGTTCGTCGTCATTTAAAGCCAAAACCGGAATTCTTTCGCCTTCTGGCTGAAACGTTTTTCGGTTCAATTTCATTCCATATAACGGATATAAATTACTTGAACCATAATACATATAGACTTCGTCTTTTTCTTTGTCCCAAAAAATTTGCGGATCCCAAGCACCAGCTTCTGATTTGTGAACTAGCTCTTTCCAATTATCAGTTTTTGGATTTTTACTCATCCATAACGGAAAATCTTTGGTATGTGTCGAACCGATTACCAGCAAAGTATCATTTACAAATGAAACCGACGGCGCACAAAGTTCATCATACACTTTATGTTCTGGACGAAGGAATTTCCTTGGAATAAATTTCCAATCAAGCATATTTGCACTGTGCCAATATCCCCATTGATTTGTGGAAAACAGGTAATATTCTCCTTTAAAATTGGTAATTACCGGATCGGCTGTGGCGCGGTGTTTTCCTTGTGTGACAAAATTTGGAATCGGGCAATATCCATAATCAACATTGATCGGATTGCAATATGTTTTTTGCTGTGCGATAATTTCTTTAGTTGCTGATAACAAAGTAATTGCAACTAAAAAATTATTTATTTTCTTTGAAACTGTCATATTTTAATTTTAGAATAATTGGATTAATTGCTTTGAAAAAAACCCTTTAGAATTAACTAAAGGGTTCTTCAAATGCACAAAAAAAAATTACTTAACTAACTCAAACTCCTTGTTTAAAACTTCATCCGAATTTGTTCCCACAAACACCTGGAATTTTCCTGGTTCTGCTACAAAATCTAAATCTGAATTGTAGAATTTCAAATCTTCAACCGAAATTTCGAATGTAATATTTTTGGTTTCGCCTTTTTTCAAAAGCACTTTTTGGAAACCTTTTAACTCTTTAACTGGTCTTGTAACTGAACCAACCAAATCTCTGATGTATAACTGAACTACTTCTTTTCCGTCATAATTTCCGCTGTTTTTTACATCAACAGAAACGGTCATTTTTTGATTAGCATTGATTTTATCTGTAGAAATTTTCAAATTGCAGTAATCAAATTTTGTGTAGCTCAAACCAAATCCGAATGGGAAAAGCGGCTCGTTTCTCTCGTCGATATAATTAGAACGGAATTTTTCAAATTTACCTTCTTTGTTAGCCAATGGTCTTCCTGTATTTTTATGATTGTAAAAAATTGGCACTTGACCTAAACTTCTTGGGAAAGTTGCCGATAATTTTGCCGATGGATTCACATCTCCAAATAAAACATCTGTGATTGCGTAACCAGCTTCACTTCCCGGAAACCAAACATTCAATAACGCGTTTGTTTTATCAATATCGTTTGTCAAAACTAACGGACGACCTGTGAATAAAACCACAACGATTGGCTTTCCTGTTTTTTTCAATGCTTCTAATAAGTCTCTTTGAGATTGTGGAATTTCAAGATTTGTTCTGCTGCTGCTTTCGCCACTCATTTCAGCAGATTCTCCGATCGCGGCTATGATTACGTCAGATTTTTGAGCAACTGCAACTGCTTCGTCGATGATTTGTTGTGGCGTTCTTGAATCTCTGTTTAAATCTTTCCCGAACATTGTTGCGTTCTTTTGGAATTCTGCGTCATAATCTAAATTTGAACCTTGCGCATACAAAACATTCACTTTATTACCCAAAACTTCTTTCATCGCATCTTTAAAAGATTTTGTTCTGGTTTGGTTTGTAGCAACGCTCCAAGTTCCTGCCATGTTGTTTCCTGCGTCAGCTAACGGCCCGATTAAGGCAACTATTCCTGATTTTTTCAATGGCAAAAGTTGGTTGTCATTTTTCATCAAAACCATCGATTCTGAAGCGATTTTTCTGGCTTCAGCTCTAAAACCATTTGTGTAAATTTCAGACTTAGCTCTTTTTTCATCGCAATATTTATATGGATCTTGGAAAAGTCCCAAGTCATATTTTGCATTTAAAATCAGGCGAACGGCATTGTCAATTTCTGCAATTGTCACTTTTCCTTCGTCTAAAGATTTTTTCAAGGTATTCAAAAATCCATCACCAACCATATCCATTTCAACTCCAGCTTTTAATGCTAAAGCAGAAACAGTTTGCAAATCGCCCATTCCGTGATCGATCATTTCAGGAATTCCTGTGTAATCTGTTACCACGAAACCTTTAAATTTCCATTGATTTCTAAGAACGTCTGTCAATAACCATTTGTTTCCGGTTGCTGGAATTCCGTCGATTTCATTGAACGATGCCATTACACTTCCTGCTCCAGCTTCGATTGCCGCTTTATAAGGAGGAAAATATTCGTTGTACATTCTGATGTGGCTCATGTCCACAGTATTGTAATCTCTTCCCGCTTCGGGCGCGCCATAAAGTGCAAAGTGTTTTACACAAGATAATATTGTGTTGTTTTTTGATAAATCATCGCCTTGGTATCCTTTTACCATTGCTGCTCCGATTTTACCTGCCAAATATGGATCTTCACCATTTCCTTCAGAAACTCTTCCCCATCTTGGTTCGCGAGAAATGTCTAACATTGGCGAAAATGTCCAGTTGATACCGTCTGCGCTTGCTTCGGTTGCTGCGATTCTTGCACTTCTTTCAACGGCTTCTAAATCCCATGAAGTTGATAAACCTAACGGAATTGGGAATGTAGTTTCATAACCGTGAATTACGTCCATACCGAAGATTAACGGAATTCCTAAACGGCTTTTTTCTACTGCGATTTTTTGAACGTCTTTAATTTTTGCAACGGATTTTATGTTGAATAATCCACCAACTTGACCGTCTTCTATTTTTTTGGCAATGTTTGAACTTTTTGCCTGACCTGTTGTAATATCTCCCGAGCTTGGTAAATTTAATTGCCCGATTTTTTCTTCTAGAGTCATTTTTGAAATCAATTCAGAAACGAACTCTTGCCTTGGTTTAATTGCTTGTTTTTTCTTGTCTTTCTGGGCGTGAACCGAAAAAGACGTTGCTAATACTACTAATGCTACTGCTTTTAAATTCATTATAATTGTGTTATTTATAGGGGAAAATTTATATTCTGGTATTGTAATTTTATGCGTTGATTGATTGATGTTTTTGGTATGCGCAATTTTGGCGAACTGGCGTTTAATTTGTGTAATTGGATTCTCCACTAACCCTGACTGCAGGGAAGAACCTTTTTATTTTTTTTTCTTTAAAAAAAATAAAAAGTTCTGGAATAAGGCAGGAATAGGGAAACCATAAAATGCCTGAACTTTCGTTTCTGAAAAAATTTATAAAAAATAAAAGTTCCGGTTAATTGCTTTAAGAAACCGGAACTTCTATTAAATTAAAATCCGTGTTTACCTGAATGGAAACCTAGATTTAGTAAGCCTTGACGAACTTCTGGAGCATTCATAAAAAGACTCCAAAGTAAGCCAGTGCGGTAATTTTCAAGCATCACAACCATTGGTCCTTGGTCGATGGCAAGGTATCTTTTTGCCGTCCAACCGAAATGCTTGCTGTTCGCGTCGTAAAAACCTGCTGGTCCCCACATTGTGCCGCTATTATTTTCATAAAAATTTCGCATTGCTGCCAAAGATTCTGTAGGTGTGTAAACTATTGAAGAAATGGCGGCCGTTGGAGAAATTACGCCTTTGTCGTTTGATGGCATGTGCGCATCGTAACCGATAGAACCGTCGTTATTTCTGCTGTAAGAAGCTGTCAATCCCCAATAATTTGGTCCGTAGCCTCCAAAATTTCCTGGATTTTCAACGCAATATTGGTAATTGATTTTTGTTTGATTTACGTTCACGTCCCAATAATTTGCGTATTGGTCTGTAAGCTGTGTTGGGTCTAAACCAACATAAGAATAATGTGCCCAAAACAATGGGCCTCCGAATTCTTCGGCACCGTTGTGCTTTAAAATAAGCGGAATTCCGTATTTGGTATTTGATGAAACAATTGCTCCATTTCTTGCCCAACCTTGGTGGTAAGGCGCTGCGGTGATTGGGTGCGTTGGCGAAGATGCGGCCAAAACGTAAGTGATCAGGCATTCGTTGTAACCTTCTAGCGGGAAGTTCATTTCCCAAGCGTAGTTTGGCGACCAATGCCAGTACAATACATTTTGTTCATTTCTGTACCAATTCCAATCAACACCTTTCCATAAGTTGTCAAATTTTTGTGCCAAAGCTTGTTCTTCTACAGAACCATTTTTGAAAAATTCGCGAACGCAGATGATTCCTTCGCATAAAAAAGCGGTTTCGACTAAATCCCCACCGTTGTCTTTTTGCCCAAAAGGTTTTACGTTTCCGGTGTTTCCGTCCATCCAATGAGGCCAGGCTCCGTGGAAACGGTCAGCATTTTCAAGGAAATCAGCAATAGTATTTAATCTTGCAACAGCTTCTGTTCTAGAAACATAATTTCTGGAAACGGCTGCTACGATTGACATCAATCCAAAACCTGAACCTCCTGTTGTAACGATGTTTGAATCGTTTTCTGGGTAAATTCCGTCAGGATGATATCTTTCTCTGGCCAATTTTGAATTTGGTTCTGCGAAATCCCAAAAATATTTGAAAGTTTGCTTTTGCACCAAATCCACTAACTGTTCATCAGTTAATGGCGTTTGAGGTTCAGGTGTGGTTGAATCGCCTCCGGATGGAGACGATTCGCTTGAACCACAACTGGTAAATATAAAAAATATGAATAGTAAGTATTTCATTAAAAAGACTTAAAATTAGTAGCCAGGGTTTGGAACCATTCCCGGTGTTGCAATCAATTGATTGTTTGGTATTGGGAACAATTCGTGTTTTCCTGTTTCAAAAGTTTTTCCGTTTGCTGTCATAGCTGCCGGTGCTTGACCAGTTCTAATTAAGTCAAACCATCTGTCATGTTCGAAAGCTAATTCTAGCCTTCTTTCTTTCCAGATTGCTGCTCTCATTTGAGATTGGCTTGTGAACGAAACTACTCCTAAGTTTACACGACCACGAACATCATTTAATGAGCTTACAGCTACATCTGTGTTGTTCAATTCATTCGCAGCTTCAGCACGAATTAAAAGAATTTCGGCTAATCTTAAGACTCTGATGTTTTTATCTCCATCACCTGCACCAGCATTTGCGCTTGAATATGCTTTTTCGTTGTACATTGGATTTTCAACAGATTCGCTTACTATACGACCGTCATACATTGTTTCGCCTCTGAAAATGATTGTTGCATCTCTTCTGATAACATCACCTTCAGCGTTAAATGCGTCAAGAAGATTTTGAGAAGGTGTGTTGAATCCCCATCCCCATCCGCTTGGTCCACGTGCACCTTGCGTTTCAGAATATTGTTGAACTCCGTGAGCAATTGATTCACCTCTTCCTTGAACTTCAAAAATTGATTCTACACCATTTTCTGTATTTGCTCTCCAGATTTGAGCGTAATCAGGCTCTAAACTGTATTGCCCTGAAGTTATTACTTGGTTTGCATAATCATAAGCATTTGCCCAATCTTGTTGGTATAAGTAAACTTTTGATAATAATGCTTTTGCAGCACCTTTTGTAACTCTACCTAGATCTTGTTGCGCATATTCGCTTTTTTCTGGTAAAACAGCGATTGCTTCTAAAAGATCTTGTTCGATGTAATCATAAACTTCTGCTTTTGGAACTCTGTTTACTAAGTCAATGTGTTGTAATGGCACATCTCCCCAACCTCTTACTAAGAAAAAATAGTGATAAGCTCTTAAGAATTTAGCTTCGCCAATTAATCTGTTTTTGTAAGCTTCGTCTGTTAATCCATAGTTTTCTGTATATTCAATCGAATATGTTGCGCGACCGATAGCTTTGTACCAGTTTGCCCACATCGCTTCAAAAGATCCCGAAGATGCTGTGTGCGTTAAACCGTCTAAAAGAGCTTTGTCGCCACCTGGATCTCCTGGTGAACTTCCCTTGTCGGCATTGTCAGAGATAATTTCTGTAATTCCCAAATAAGAGAAAGCATAATCCCATTCAGTCATCATTCCATAAATACCATTGACAAACGCTTCTGGCTCCAGGTTACTTGGACTATCCTCTTCAGAATAATTCTGTCTTGGATCGACGTCAATAAAATCGTCACAGCCAATCATTACGCCCATGGCGAATGTAAAGCAAGCTATTTTTATATAATTTATTTTCATATTATTTTTATTAAAATTCAATATTTACACCAAAAATGAATGTTTTGATTTGTGGATATGCTGCTAATTCTATACCTGCAGTTTCACTTGGAATACCGCTATTATTTAATTCTGGAGTTAAGCCAGAATATTTTGTAAACATAAAAGGATTTTGTGCAGTTCCGTAAATTCTCAATTTAGAAAGGCTAAACATATCTTTAAAAGTATATCCTAAAGTGATGTTGTTAATTCTGAAATAATCACCGTCTTCTAAGAAATAACTTGATGAAAGTGCATCTCTGCTCGCTCCAGGATTTGTTGTGCTTGTACCAGCACCGTGCCATCTGTTGTTATAAGTGTCTAATGCGATATTTTCGCCAGCGTCAACACGTGTTCCTTTTAAACCGTTATATACTTTGTTTCCTCCAACGCCAAAACCATCTGCAGAAAAGTCAAAGTTTTTGTAAGCTAATGAAATGTTTACTCCGTAAGAGAATTTTGGGATATAAGAACCAAAATTTTTCTTATCTCTGTCATCAATTACACCGTCACCATTCTGATCTTTGTAACGTAAATGTCCAGGAGCAGCACCACCAATATGTGTATTTGCATCGATTTCATCTTGAGTTTGCCAAACACCAACTGCTTCATACATCCACCAAGAATAAACTGGTTGTCCGTTAGTCAATCTTTTTGTAATTTGTCCGTCTCCAAGACTTCCTCCTGTACGACCTTCATATTCTGGTTTTACATTCTCAAGAGTATTTGTATTATGAGCATAATTTACACCGATACTATATGAAAAGTCGTCAGTAATATTATCTCTCCAATTTAAAGATGCCTCATAACCTTTGTTTCTGATTTCACCTCCGTGATCGTAAAAATCATCAGTTGCTGGTGAATTTGGAACTGGTTTGATCAATAAAATTGCATTTGTATTCAATCTATTATAGTAATCAAATGTACCTGATAATCTTCTGTTTAACAATTCGAAATCAGCTCCAATGTTAAGTTCTTTTGTAACTTCCCAAGTCAAATCTTTTGCTGGTGAACCTACAGCTCCACCAAATATCAAGTCTTGATTTGGTCCAAATACGTAGTTAGTATTTGCGCTTCCTGCATTTATCTTTATTGATGTTGCATTAAATGGAACATTTGCGTTTCCAACTTCACCATAACCAGCTCTAATTTTTAAGAAATCAAGATTTTTGACATCTTTCAAAAAGCTTTCGTTTGAAACAACCCATCCTGCACTTACAGAAGGAAATGTCCCCCAATAGTCGGCATTTTTCTTAAAGTTGCTATTTCCATCTCTTCTTACAGTTCCAGAAATATAGTATTTTTCGTCAAAGTTGTATTGTAATCTTCCAAAGTAAGAAAGAATATTTGTTGGGGTTTCAAAGTACTGCTCTGCAACTCTAGTTGGGTTTGCCGCAGCCATATTGATGTTCCAATATTGCTCTTCTGTCGAAACGTTGTAACCTCTAATTAATGAATGATAAACGTCATTTCTTCTCTCTTGAGTTACACCCGCTGTAGCGCCAATTCTATGTTTTCCTACCAATTTGTCAAAAGTCAAATAAGTATCCCAGTTGTATCTAAAGCTTTCAACATCTTCATAAGAAAGTGAGTTGTTTGCAAATTGTGTAGAACCTGGAGCACCTGCTTGTGAATTATCAAAATCTTGCGATGTTAGCGTTGGATCTGCTGCCAAGTATCTTCCACGAATATCAGTGTAGATTCTATTTTTAGCATATGATTTTGTAGCACCAAAACGAGAAGTCGCCGTTAACCAATCAGTAATAGTATAATCTGCTTGGATCAAACCTTGCAACTCCATCATTTTGTTCTTTTCATTTGTGAAATTTACATTAGCTACTGGATTTCCAATTGCATTTAATTTTCCTCCCTGCTGTCCAGGCCCAATGATATAATCAGGCAACCCAGTTGTTGTATTCCAAAAAGGTGTTCCATATCTTCCATCAGGATAATAAACTGGAACAACTGGTGCTTGCTTGTAAGCCTCTGTAAAAGAACCGTATGGCTTTGGAGTTGATTTGTTAAAAGATGCGCTAAAATTTTGAGTAATCTTCAACTTCCCTTCAAATGCTTTTAAAGTGTTGCTAGATCTTAAAGTATTCCTGTCAACATCGTGACCTGCCAAAAGACCGTCTTCGCTATAATTATTGAAACTAAAGAAGTAAGTTGCGTTTTCATTTCCTCCAGAAAACGAGACATCATTGCTTTGAGAAAAGCTTGTTCCAACTAAAGCATCATACCAATCTGTATCATAAGGTTGATTTGCAGACAATCTGTTAGTACTTCCTATCGCCGTTTGGCTTTCATTATAATATGTAACGAATTGGCTAGAATTTGCCATTTCAATTGGATTCAAAATAGATTTAGCTCCATAGAATGAGTTAACTTTAATTTGAGTTTTTCCTTGCTTTCCTTTTTTAGTAGTAATAAAAACCACACCATTGGCAGCATTTGAACCATAAATTGCCGAAGAAGCCGCGTCTTTCATAACGTCGAAAGATTCGATATCATTCGGGTTTAAATTTGCGATTGATCCTGTAATAATTCCATCAACAACAAACATTGGAGATCTTCCGCCTTCCGCAGTTCCCAAACCACGGATAATGATCGTTGGA
The DNA here is from genome assembly GCF_042658345.1 of Flavobacterium qiangtangense. Lineage (NCBI taxonomy): Bacteria > Pseudomonadati > Bacteroidota > Flavobacteriia > Flavobacteriales > Flavobacteriaceae > Flavobacterium > Flavobacterium qiangtangense. The sequence continues at coordinate 36,749 of NZ_JBHSQB010000003.1, read as the reverse complement.
GTTGATCCAGGAGCGTCATTAGCAATGATGTTTACACCAGCTGCTTTACCTTGAATAGATTGTAAAGCATTATATGCCGGTTGTTTTGAAATTTGGTCTGACTTAATCGTGGAAATCGCACTTGTTAAATCTGATCTTTTTTGTGTTCCATATCCCACAACCACAACTTCTTCGATATTTGTTGCTGAAGAAGACATTGAAACGCTCATACTTTGAGACGCCGGAACTGTTTGGGTTGTAAAACCTAAAAATGTGAATGTAAGCAATTCACCTGCTTGAGCATTGATAGAAAAATTTCCGTCAAAATCTGTAGCTGCACTCGATGTTGAATTTGCGTTGGTGATTGTCACTCCTGGAAGTGGCAAACCTGTCTCATCAAGCACTTTTCCCTTAATATCTTGAGCCATCATCTGACCTTGATAAAAAAGGAATACAAATACTCCAAAAATAAAGTTTTTCATCTGTTTGAAATTTGTTAAAGTTAGTGGCACTAAATTAACAAATTACAACGTTGTAGTAACTATTACAAACTCACTACATAGCTACATCATTTCTATATAATTCCAAAACAAAATCTTGAAAATCAAAAAGTTATAAATAAAATTGCTACGTCTAATATTATGTTAAAAAAGGATCGATGATGTAGTACTGATGTGTTTCAATATCTCAATAAAAGCCATTATTAATTAAATATTATTCAAAAATGTAGTCTTTTTAAACATTAATCATAAATTTGGATAGGGTTTCTTCCGAATTTAAGTTTAATTTCTTTCGCAATCTATAACGATGTAGCTCAACGCCTCGGAAAGAAATGTTCATTAAAGGCGCAATTTCCTTAGAAGATAAATTCATTTTTAAGTAGATGCAAAGCTTAATATCCTTCAAAGTTAAAATCGGGTATTTATTAGATAGTTTATGTACAAATTCTTCGTGGCTTTGCATTAAATTATGCTCAAAACTTTCCCATTCATTTTTGTTAATTGCATTAATTTTAATCGATTTTTTTATCTTTGATTTTAGTTGCGATAAATCATTTTCCTTTTCTAAAATCTGCTGTATGCTGTCAATCATTTCACTTTGCTTGGCAATTGATAATGATTTACCGGCAACTTCATACGCTTTATTTTGTACTTCAATTTCTAAAATGTGTTTTTCATATTCTTGAAGTTTTAATTTATTTTCAGCGTTAAGCTCTAATTCAAGTATTTCTTTTTGATGTTTTAACTCTTCCTCATTTAATTTTATTTTTTCTAAATATCTGATTTTATTAAACTTATAATAAACAAAAAAACTTCCGGCTATTATTACGATATAAATTAAAATCATCCAAAACGAAAAATACCAAGGTTTCAGAACATGAAATTCATAAGTGGTCAATTTTACGAAGTTTGTTCCGTCGTTATAATAAAACTCTAATTCTTGATTTCCGCTTGATAAATTGTTTAAAACTAAGTGACCTTTTTTTATGGGAATAAATCCATCAGAATCATTCAATTTATAGAAAATATCGGGTCTGCTGAATCCAAACAAATTGGTGATAATATTAACCTCAACAGACTGATTGTAATCGATTTTTGTGTCATCATCAATCAAATTTCCATGGTAATATGCTTCTGCAAAAACATTTTTTATTTTTTTCTTGGCACTTTTTAGATCAAAAGCAATGAATCCGTCGTCAAGATTCATCAATAGTTGGTTTCCGCTTTTATTTACCTTTATATTTTCGATGATGTTTCTTCCTTCATAATATTTTTCTGGAATTGAAGACCAGATAAAGTCTTGATTTACTTGGGTTACCGAATATAAAGTTCCGTTTTTCAAAACCAAAAAATTGTCATCATCAATCGGAATTATATCCGAAATATTTTTAAAGCTTTTATTAAAGACGACATCTTTCACCAATTTCCCGGAAATCGAATTATAAACATACCAAGTATTGTCAATTAAAAAAAGTACTTCGTTTTTATAACTAAACAGTTTTACGCCATAATCGTTTGTAATTCCGTTGGATTGTGAGACGTTTTCAACATTTTTTACGTTGAATTTTTCATCATAACTAATTCTGTACAAGCTTCGATATGTGTCGGCAGCCCAAAGTTCGCCTGGCTTTTTTTGAGCAATGTTTCGAATTGGTTTTTTTAATTTATCTAAAAACTTCCACTTGCTTAAGTCATTTGTGTCCTCATAAACCACAATTCCAGAATAATTCCCTTGAAAATAGACGTTTTCATATTGGCTTTGCAAAAATTTCCAACCTCCATTCACTTCATTAACTTTTTTCAAGACTGATTTCCCGTCATAAATAAAAGTTCCGTCGTTATGGCCAATTATAAATTCATTATCCTTTTTAAAAATATCCCAAACTTGGCCTTGAGAATTTGAAACCACTTCCAAACTTTTATTTCTGCAAGTAAAAATTCCGTGATTTGTTACAAATAAATAACCATTATCGATCGTTGAAATGGAATAAACTGAGCCCAAGATTCCTGAATTATCAGTGAAAACCTTGACGGGAGAATTTATTTCGATATGACAAATTCCGTTGTCTAAACCCAGCCAAAGATCTTTTTCATTATCAACAGCGATCGACAATATCGAGTTGTTTTTTAAAGCATTTTTTCGGTTTACATTAATATAAGAATTGTCATTTAAATTTAAAATATAAATTCCTTGTAAACCAGTTCCAATTGCCAAAGTGCTGTCATCAATGAATTTTGCTGTTACAAGAACTTCCTTTTTTAATATCGCATTTAACGGATGATTCCACGGAATTAAAGCATTATTTTCTTCGATAAAAATGCCATTATTCTTAGTAAAAAAATACAATTTCCCTTTGTATTTCTGCATATTGTGAATCACATTTTGCTCTAAAGCCTGCCAATTTTCTTTTTTGACAAACGTATTGTTCTCCATCAAATAAACTCCGTTTTTAACCGTCGCCACATATATTTGATTGTCAACAACATAACAATATGAAACTTGGTACGGAAATTTTAATTTGATAGTTTTTAAATCGTCGTGAACAAAAATCTCATTGAAAGTCTGGAAATAAATCTTTCCGTTTAATTTAAAAATTTTCCAAACTTCCTCGTTATCAGAACTTCCATAAAAAATATTTTTTCCTTTAGAAAGTGAAAAATAAACCATCTTTCCTTCAATTCTTTTCCAATAGCCAAATTCTTTATAAGACCCGGAATAAATCTTGTCTCCATCAATAAAAATGGAACGAATAATTGTTTTATTAGGAAGCGTATATTTTTCCCATTTTACGCCGTTATATCTTAAAAAATATTGATTATTGGCAAAATACATCGCGTTATCATTTCCCTGGGCAACATTCCAAACTTGGTTATCACCATTGTAATCTGATTTTGTAAAATTTTCGACAAAAGGCAAAAGTTCTTGTGCGAAGGAATTTGTTGCAAAAAATGCTGTAATATATAGAAGGATTATTTTGAATTTCACGGTATTCTTGTTTGCTTCAAATATAAAAAACATTATCGGTTAAAGGCAATAGAACTAAAGCATAAATAAAATTTAATGGAGAATGGATAAACCATAAAAAAAACTATTTTTGCTTTAAATTCTATTAAAATGAAAAAATATCTTGCCTTTTTGATTTGTTTAGTTGTTTTGAACGCATGCGACGATGGTGAAATGACGTTTGATACTTTTGATTTTTCAGAAGTTCAAGCTAGCAATTGCTCAAACAATAATCTGATTTACAAGGTAAACGGCAATGAAGCTTTGATTTTACAAATTAATAGTACTGCGGCCAATGATATTTTTCCGTTTAGAAATGTTATTGGCACAAAGACAATTCCATTGAACAATAGTAACAAAGTTTTTTATCGAACTTTTAGTGGCGATATTAACGGGAGTTCTTACTTCTGTTCAACAATACCGCCGGCTTCGCCAACTGTTACAAGCGAATATGCGACTTCTGATACAGGTAACGGTATCATTGAGATTACTACAACTTTAGTTCCAAGCACAACGACGCTTGCAAATGCAAAATATTTACACTCTATTATATTGAGGAATGTCACGTTTACAAATTCTCAAGGTGGCGTACTAATTTTTGACGAGCTCAATTTTGGTACATATTCAACGGTTTCAAGTGTTGAATTTGCTTTCTCTAATTTAACAGCTCAACATTGTAGCGTTGGCACCGGTAATCTATTTAAAGTAATTGATACCAATTTAGGAAATATTGCTGGCACTGAAAATTTGAATAAATTTCTAGAAATCAATATTCCAGTGAGCATGTTTCCCACACAATCAACTGAAGTAAGGAAAGTTTTTTTAAGCGAAACGGATGGCGTTAATGCGATTTACCGAGTTTATAATGGCGATGTTGAAAACGAAGATTATTGCGGACAAGTTGAGACTTTAAGCAAACAAGAAGAATGGAAAGCCAATGAAGGTGTCAATGCGCCACAAGACGCAGATGACCAAGGATATTTTGAGATTTCTGCTTCAACTGATCCCGATACTGGGTTATTGGTTTTCAACATTACGTTAAAGAAATTTAGTTTTACCAGAGCATTTCCGATAGATCCAACCGGAGCGCCTGCCGGAACATTCACAAGCGTGGACGTTAATTTTGGAACAATAAGTTTGCCAACAGAATAAAAAAAAAACTCCGATAGAAATATCGGAGTTTTTTTTTTTATCTATTTGGATTCTGTTTTATATAAACTTCTGTAGCTCCAAGTCCATATTTTTGATAATCAGCATCTTGAAATACAATTTCGTCATATCTTCCTAAGAGAAAATCAAGTTCTGATTTTAAAACGCCCTCGCCTACTCCGTGGATAAAAACGATTTTTGGGATTCTATTTCTGATAGCAAATTCAATATGTCTTTTTGCCGTTTCTGTTTGCAAAGTCAAAATATCATAGTTTGACATTCCTCTCTTATTTGGAACTAATTTTTCAATGTGCAAATCAAATTCTGGCGCTGCTCGTTCGTCTTTATTTTTCTTTTCTCTGACAAAACTTCTCGGCTTCGGAATTTCTTTGTCTTTTAAAACTTCATTGAAATTATGGCCTCCAATGCCTAAATTTACTGAAGAATCAATTTTAATTAGTTCTCTCAATGAATATGTCAATTCAAAACCATCTTCTGTTTCCACAGTAACTTGATCGTTTTTAATAGACAATACGGTTCCGTTTACAGCTTCGTCTAAAACGGTTACTTTATCACCTTTCTGTATCATCTTCTTCAGAATTATCTTGGTTTTTACTTGGTACTTTTGCTGTCAAGCGCATCATTCCATACATAAACAATACAATCGCTCCAATCATGATATAAATATTTGGCGTAGCCTTACTTTGCTCATACAAAGCAGCGCCACCAGCAATTATCATAATCGGAATATATAATTTTTTCATTTCAATTTTCTATTTTTAGAACTTCCCAAAAGTAAGAAACAATAAAATAATAACCGTTCAATGAGCGAAAGTTTCTAGTTTTTTTCGTAAAATTGCGTGATAAACCAAACCTATTTAAGATGGAAGAATATATGTTGCCATGCTTAAGCAAAAAATTTTTCGGAATGGAATGTATGGGATGTGGCAGTCAAAGAGCTTTAGTAATGGTTTTTAAAGGCGACTTCTTAAATGCTTTTCATATGTTTCCTGCCATTTATTCAACATTAATTTTTTTTTTATTTGTTGCACTTCACTTTATAGACAAAACAAGAAGCTATCATAAACTGATAATTTATTCAGCCATAATAAATGCTGTAATTATGGTAGTCGCATTCTTAATCAAAATATCAAATTACTAATAAAAACAAAACTCAAAATTATGGAACAACAAAAATTACCCAATGCAACGGCAGTGATTGTATTATCAATTATTTCAATTATTACGTGTTGTTGTTTTGGAATTATCGGGTTAATATTTGGCTTAATCGCTTTATTTTTAGCCAATAAAGACATGAAGCTTTATAAAGAGAATCCAGAATTATATTCAAATTATAGTAACCTTAATACGGGAAGAATTTTAGCTATAATTGGAACTGTTTTAAGTGCGCTGACATTTTTATATTGTATTTACAGCTTTGCTACAACAACTCCTGAAGAATGGGATATGATTATGACTGAATATAATAAAGCGATGGAAGAAGCGCAAAGAAACCAAAGTAGATAGTACTTTCTCTTTCATGAAAAATGCCCCAAAAAATTAAAAACTTTTTGGGGCATTTTACTTGTGCACTTTTATTATAAAATTAAAACGAAGATGCTGCTGTTATCAGACCAATTAAAAATATTAATAAGTAGATAGAAATAAGTACGATTGTAAAAATTCCCATGAATTTATAATGCGATTTCAAATACTCAAATGATTTTGTCAATGATTGCGTATCATCAACTCTAAAAGCTTCTTTTGCGTTAGTTGCAAATTTATTCAAATAATAAACTGGGAAGAAATAAAGAGCAGCCATAATTAAATAAATTACTGTAACTAATGTTCCTCCCATCGCTCCAAGGGCGCCCATTCCGCCACCCATTGCACCAGCGGTTGCAAATATCGATCCAAAAAATAATGCAAAAAGTACTAAAAGCCCAATACCAATAAAACCAATTATTGATAAGAAATAAGCCCATCTTGCAATTTCTTTTAGGAAACCTTTTGCTGAGTCGTTTAATTGCATTTCAAAGCTGTCAAATGTAGAATTTTGATCCATGATAAAATTGTTTTTAAATGTTTGTAATCAAAATTAACATTTTATTTGTAATATTCTAATTTTACTAACCAAAAAAAGACTCTTTCGGGTCTTTTTTTATTTCTCAAACTCTTTTAAAGTCTTAATAATTATTGAAACGCAATCTAAAAGTTGCTCTTCGTTCATCACCAAAGGTGGCGCAAAACGAATGATATTTCCGTGCGTTGGTTTTGCTAAAAGTCCGTTGTCACGTAATTTCATGCAGATATTCCAAGCTGTGTCGCTTTCTTCTGTGTCATTAATTACAACAGCGTTTAAAAGTCCTTTTCCTCTAACGAGCGTTGCAATGTTACTCGTTTGGATGTAATCGTCTAATTTTTCTCTGAAGATATTCCCTAAATAAGTTGCGTTTTCAGCTAGTTTTTCGTCGGTTACAACTTCCAAAGCGGCGATTGCAACTGTAGCAGCAATTGGGTTTCCACCAAAAGTAGAACCGTGTTGTCCTGGCTTGATAACATTCATAATTGAATCATTTGCCAAAACGGCAGAAACTGGATAAGCGCCTCCAGACAAAGCTTTCCCAAGAATTAAAATATCTGGCTGTACATTTTCGTGGTGAACTGCCAATAATTTTCCAGTTCTTGCGATTCCGGTTTGTACTTCGTCAGCAATAAAAAGAACATTGTGTTTTTCACATAATTCTTTTGCTTTTGCCAAATAACCTTCTGACGGAACATAAACTCCAGCTTCGCCTTGAATTGGTTCCACTAAAAATCCAGCCACATTTTTTTGAGTTTTTAATACGTTTTCCAAAGCTTCTAAATCGTCATAAGCAATGCTGATAAAACCCGCAGTATATGGTCCAAAGTTTTTACGTGCATTTTCATCATTGGAAAAAGAAATAATCGTCGTCGTTCTTCCGTGGAAATTTCCGTCGCAAACAATAATTTGTGCTTCATTTTCTGGAATTCCGTTTTTTTCGTAAACCCATTTTCTGCAAAGTTTGATAGCTGTTTCAACGGCTTCAGCTCCAGTATTCATCGGAAGCACTTTATCAAAACCAAAATATTTGGTTACAAATTCTTCGTATTTTCCTAATTTATCGTTGTAAAAAGCACGTGAAGTCAACGTTAAAGTCTGTGCTTGTTCTACCATTGCTCCAATAATTTTTGGATGGCAATGCCCTTGATTTACGGCAGAATAAGCCGAAAGAAAATCATAGTATTTTTTTCCGTCGGTGTCCCAAACATAAACGCCTTCGCCTTTACTTAAAACTACTGGAAGCGGATGATAATTGTGTGCGCCAAATTTTTCTTCTAATGCAATCGCATCATTGTTTTTTTCTAAAACTGACATTGTGAGAGTATTTTAATTCTTCAAAAATCAATTCCTTCTTGTGGAGAGAAATCATCCATATCGCTTTTGCAAAATTAAGGAATCTAATTTGATTTTCAATCGTTATCGTGAATGGAATGGAACACAGATTCCACAGATTAGCACAGATTTTTTTTGCAAAATCAATTTTAAGCAACACGAATTTCATAAATAAATAAATTTTTGCATTTGTGTAAATCTGTGAAATCTGTGTTTAAAAATAAATCCCATTTCTCCAACTGGCTTTCCAGATGCAAAAATGGGATTCTTGTATTTTAAAATGCTTTAGTTTATGCTAAAACCAATGTTGCATTTGATGTAATTTTTGTGTTCAAAAGTCTTGAAATTGGGCAAGTTGTTTCGGCTTTTGTTACTAATTCTTGGAATTTATCGGTTGTAATATCATCCACTCTTGCCACAACTGAAAGATGTGAACCAACAACAGTTCCATCTTGAAAATCAACGTCACATTTTGTTTCGATAGATGCTACTGTAAAACCTGCTTCATTTATGTAAGCCGTCAATTGCATTGTGAAACATCCTGCGTGTGCAGCAGCAATCAATTCCTCTGGATTGGTTCCGTTTCCTTGTTCAAATCTTGTTTTAAACGAATATTGTGTATTGCTTAAAACGTTGCTATCGGTTGATATTTTTCCGTTTCCTTCTTTTAGTGAGCCTTCCCAGACTGCTTTTGCTCCTCTTTTCATAATAATTTTTTATTGGTTGTTTGTTTTATAAAATTACGAAAAGGAAATGCTTATTGGAATGTTTTTGGAGAAACTTTAACAACGTTACTTCAATTCGTTCTCCATCAAAGTTATGTTTTTAGCATATTGGGATTCAGGGTTCGCGAATTTTTTAACTTGCTTCGCCCATTCTTCAAATTTACTTTTTTCTTTAGATTGGTAGTAAACTCCCGCCATGTTATAAGCCATTTCTGCTTTTTGAGAGTCATCGCTAGAAACCAATATTCCTTTTTTAAATATCTTTTCGGCTTCTAGAGGCTTTTTCAAATTAATATAAGAATAGCCAAGTTCGCGATAAAACATATGGTCTTTAGGATTGTTCTTTAACGCTTTTTCCAAAACTTCCACCGCTTTTTGAAATTCTCCTGTGGCATTATAAGCGTAAGAAAGCTCAAATTCAAGACCCTTTTCGTGCGGATTCAATTTATATGCTTTCAGTAGAGGTTCTAACGCGTTTGTGCTGGCGCCAATGTGATTTAAATGATATCCTTTTCTAACAAGAGTTTCAGTAGTTTCATCACTTTTGTAATTTTCCAGCCAATCTGGTATTTTTGGAACTTCAAGCTCCTTTAACTTGGAATCTGGAATAATTGCCATTTTTCTAGTATTTGGTTCAAGTCTTCTAATAATTCTAGAATTTTTATCTTTTTCGTCTGATATAAACTTACCATTAGAATCGACAGAAAAACTACCCTCATAATGAAAAGTAAAACCTGCACTGTTGTCTAAATAAATAAATCCGTACATATACTTATTTTCTTCGTCATTTGGAGGAAATGCGACCCAACGATCTTCACTTTCATAAAAATTTTTATCGAACTTTAAAAGATTTTCCTGCGCAAAAAGAGACAAATTAAAAAGGCAAAGAATTAAAAATAAGTAACGTTTCATATAGTATTTTTTAGGATTATATAAGTTACTAATGTAACAAAATATTTAACAGAAAAAGCTTACGCTAAAAAATTTCTGTTTTCCATCCAAAAAAACCGAACAATCACTTATTTTTGCCGTATGGGAAAAAAGATTACAGATAAGGTTATTTTTGAGAATGTAAAAGTACTGGATGCAGGTGCTAAAGGAGTTTCTGTGGCAAAAGCACCAGACGGAAAAGTAATTTTTATTCCGAATGTGGTGCCAGGAGATGTGGTGGATGTGCAGACTTTCAAGAAAAGAAAAGCTTATTATGAAGGAAAAGCCATCAATTTTCACGAATTTTCGGAAGATAGAATTGAGCCTATCTGTGAGCATTTTGGTGCTTGCGGTGGTTGCAAATGGCAAAATATGACGTATGAAAAGCAGTTGTTTTATAAAAATAACGAAGTTTTCAATCACTTAAAACGTATTGGAAAAATTGAATTGCCTGAATTTGAACCAATTTTAGGCTCGGAAAAGAAATTTTTCTATAGAAATAAAATGGAATTTTCGTTTTCAAATGCGCGTTGGCTGACTGAAAAAGAATTGGCAAGCGAAGAACAATTTGATAACAAAAATGCGCTTGGTTTCCATATTCCAAAGATGTGGGACAAGATTTTGAATATCGACAAATGTTTCTTGCAGGAAGATCCTTCAAACGATATCAGAAATTCTGTTCGTGATTATGCGAACGAACACAACTTGCCATTTTTTAATCCGAGAAATCACGAAGGTTTGTTGCGAACGCTGATGATTCGCACCGCTTCGACCGGAGAAATTATGGTTTTGATTCAGTTTTTTGAAGAAAACAAAGAACAAAGAGAGGGCCTAATGGAGTTTTTATTGGAGAAATTTCCAAATATTATGTCGCTTCAGTATGTAATTAACGGAAAACCAAATGATACCATTTATGACCAAGATGTGATTCTATATAAAGGTAGAGATTATATTTTGGAAGAAATGGAAGGTTTAAAATTTAGCATTAATGCAAAATCTTTTTACCAGACCAATTCAGATCAAGCTTACGAATTATATAAAATCACCAGAGAATTTGCAGGTTTAACGGGCAACGAACTGGTTTATGATTTATATACCGGAACCGGAACGATTGCACAATTCGTTTCAAAACAAGCAAGAAAAGTAATTGGTGTGGAAGCAGTTCCAGAAGCGATTGCTGACGCTAAAGAAAATGCAAAACGCAACAATATCACCAATTGCGAATTCTTTGTTGGAGATATGAAAGTAGTTTTCAACGAAGTTTTTATTGCGCAACACGGCAAGCCAGACGTGATTATCACTGACCCGCCGAGAGACGGAATGCACAAAGATGTGGTGCAGCAGATTCTAAATATTGCCCCAGAAAGAGTGGTTTATGTGAGTTGTAGTTCTGCAACTCAAGCGCGTGACTTGGCTTTAATGGACGAAATGTATAAAGTTTCAAGAGTTCGTCCGGTGGATATGTTTCCGCAGACGCATCACGTTGAAAATGTTGTACTTTTGGAAAAAAGATAATTGATGAAGAAATTTCTGAATATATTAATTGTTGTAATTGCTTTCAGCTTTTCTAGTTGTGAAAAAGATGATATTTGTGCAGGTACGACGCCAACTACTCCAAGATTAATCGTCGAGTTTTATGATTTTAGCAATCCTGCGGTCTTAAAAAGTATTGATAATTTGTCGGCAATTGGAAATGATCAAGAAACTGGCGTAATTTTCAATGAATTGGCTCAAGATAGCACAAAATATTTGATAAGCGCGACGTCTGTAGCTTTGCCTCTTGACATATCGCAAGACATGACAACTTATAAATTAAGGGTTAAAGCAAACAGCACTAATCCTGCGGTTTACAACGACGACATCATCAAAATTGACTATGCAAGAGAACAAATTTATGTTTCTCGAGCTTGCGGTTACAAGACCATTTTTTACCTCAATAATGTTACTAGAACTCCAATTACCAACGACAGCGAGTGGATTAGGAACATTACTTTTGAACCTTCAACTATTGATAATGAACAAGACATACATGTTAAAATATATTGGTAGTTTCGCATTTTTGTTGGTTTCGTTATCAACGTTTGCACAAGAAAAGATAGCTGACACAATTGTTCCAAAGACTGATCGTTATGGACTTCGTGTTGGGGTTGATTTGTACAAAATCGCAAGATCTGTTTATGACAAAGATTATAAAGGTCTTGAAATTACAGCAGATTATCGCTATTCAAAAAGAATTTTTATTGCTGGTGAAATTGGAAATGAAAATAAAACCACAGACGAGCCACAATTAAATTTCACTACAAAAGGGACTTATTTTAAAGTGGGAGCCGATTATAATATTTATGAAAATTGGCTCGATATGGAAAACTTGATCACTTTGGGAATGCGATATGGCGTGAGTTCGTTTTCACACGAGTTAAACAACTATGCAATTTACAATCCAAACCCTTATTTTAATAACGATTCTTCAGTAACCGGTTCTCGCTCTTTTGACGGGCTTTCAGCACATTGGTTGGAATTTGTCGCCGGAGTAAAAGCGAAAGTTTTTGACAATGTTTTTGTAGGTTTCAGCTTAAGACTGAATCATCTGGTTTCGAATAAAAAGCCTGCAAACTTTGATAATCTTTACATTCCAGGATTCAATCGAACATATGAAGCCGATTTTGGTGTAGGATTTAATTATACCGTGAGTTATTTTATTCCTCTTTACAAGAAAAAGAATCTTCCAAAAGTTGAAGAAGAAGTAAAAGCAAAATAATAAAAAAGGGATAACTAACGAACGTTGATTATCCCTTTTTCTTTTTATAAAATTGCAATTATTTTATCTGTCTAATTCCTTTTAAGAAAATCCAACTCATAAATAATTTTTCGCCATCGTTGGTTTTTACCGCTTGAAATTTTGGCGAAATAATTGTTCCAATAATGAACGCTGTCAACGGAATCCAAAATCCGGTTAAGTTGGTGAAAGCGCCAATTAAGTATCTAAATCCGATAAATAATACGGCAAAACTCAATAATTGGTATATAAATGCTTTTGTTTTTAATGACATATCTTTTTGCTTTAATTTTGACTATTCTTCTTTTCTATCTTGAAATTTCGTTCGTTTACTTCCTTCATACATTTCATATTTTACCAATCTCGATTCCAAACTTCCGTTGAAAAGCTTAATTTTTCTGGAAGGTTTTAATCCTACGAATTTTAAAGCTTCCAAATTTGATGTGATAAACCAAGAATTTGTTCCAGGATAACTTTGCTTTAAAGTATCTCCAATTTCTTTGTAAAAACGTTCCATATCAATATCCAAACGTTCTCCATAAGGTGGATTGAAAACCATGTGCAACGGACCTTGAGTCGTTTTTTCAGTATCAAAAAAGTTCTTTTCAGAAATCGTGATATATTCCTCAAGATTAGCATTTTTAATATTGTCTTTTGCTTTTAAAACAGCAGAAGACGCTTTGTCAAAACCTTGAATCGTATAGTGAAATTCCTTGATTTTCTTCAAAAGTGAATCCACAATTTGGTCGAATAAATCATTGTCCCAATCGTTCCATTTTTCAAAAGCAAATTCTTTTCTGTTCAAATTTGCTGGAATATTGCAGGCAATCATTGCGGCTTCCGCCAAAAGTGTTCCTGATCCACACATCGGATCTAAAAAATGTCCTTGTCCTTCCCAACCCGAAAGCAGTAAAATTCCGGCTGCCAAAACTTCATTTATCGGAGCAATATTTGTCGCGATTCTATAACCTCTTTGGTGTAATGAATTTCCAGAAGTGTCTAAAGCCACAGAAACCTGATCCTTATCAATGTGAATATTAATTCTCAAATCTGGATAATCTTTGTCAACACTCGGCCTTGCTCCTGTTTTATTTCTGAATTGATCCACAATTGCATCTTTTGATTTCTGAGATACAAACTGCGAATGCTTGAAATAATCAGAATGAACCGTCGTATCAATTACAAAAGTCTGATTTGCATTCAAATATTTCGACCAATTAATTCCGGAAATACCTTTGTATAAACCTAGTTCGTTATTGGCTTTGAAATGATAAATCGGTTTTAAAATTTTTAAAGCGGTCCTCAATGAAAGATTTGCTTTGTACATAAAACCTTTGTCTCCCACAAAACTCACCATTCTTATGCCTTGTTCAACATCTTGAGCGCCTAAAATTTGCAATTCTTTTGCTAATATCTCTTCAAAACCAAAAAAAGTTTTGGCTATCATTTTAAAATTTTCCATAAAATCGATCTGATTCGCAATTTTGCAACTTAATTGCGTTTTACATTTTGGCTTATGCCAATTTTCTGCAAAAATACACTAAATTTGTGGCTTAAATAAATACGATGCAAAAAGAAAAAAATACTTGGTTCGCCTCTTGGTTCGACAGTCCTTATTATCATATTCTTTACAAAGACCGAGATTATGCCGAAGCGCAAGTGTTTATGGACAACATCACGCAATATTTAAATCTTCCGGATGATGCTAAAATCTTAGATTTGGCGTGCGGAAAAGGCCGTCATTCCATTTATCTAAATGAGCTTGGTTATGACGTTACAGGCGCAGATTTGTCTGAAAATAGCATAAAAGAAGCTTCAAAACACAGCAACGACAAACTTCATTTTGAGGTTCACGATATGAGAATTCCGTTTGAGCAGAAGTTTGACGCGATTTTTAATCTTTTTACAAGTTTTGGATATTTTGAAAATGACGCTGATAATTTGACGACTTTAAAAGCCATTCAAGAAAGCCTTACTGAATATGGTTTTGCGGTAATTGATTTTATGAATGTGCAACACGTCATTGAAAATTTGGTTCCAGAAGAAGTGAAAACCGTTGATGGCATTGACTTTCATATCAAACGTTACGTTATCGACAATCATATAATTAAGGAAATTGACTTTGAAGATAAAGGCGAAAAGTTTCATTTTACCGAAAAAGTACAAGCTTTAACGCTACAAAATTTTGAAGAAATGATGGAAGAAGCCGGAATTTATCTTTTAGACACTTTTGGCGATTATAAGCTAAAAAAGTTCTATAAAAATGAAAGCGAAAGATTGATAATGGTTTTCAAATAAAATAGTTCTACTGAAATGGACAACATTTTAACTTACATTCTTCCCTTATTTTCGGTTTTGATCGGGTATGCTGTGGCATTATTTTTAAAACCTACGAAGAAAAACAACCTGAAACTTTTGATGGCTTTCAGCGGATCTTTTTTGCTTTCTATAACGGTAATGCATCTTTTGCCTGAAGTTTATGAAGCTGAAATGCATCACGAGCACAATCACGAGCACGCGCACTCAAATGCGGTCGGAATTTTCATTATGCTTGGAATTTTGTTCCAAATTATTTTAGAATTTTTCTCAAAAGGCGCCGAACACGGACACGTTCACGGCCACGAAGAAATGCACAAAATGCCTTGGCTTTTATTCATAAGTCTTTGTATTCACGCGTTTTTAGAAGGTTTTCCGGTAAGTCACCACAATGATTTGGCCTTGGGAATTGCCATCCATCACTTGCCGATCGCCATTATTTTGACTTCCTTTTTTGTTAATGCAAGATTGAATAAAAAAGCCATATTTTTATTTATGGTAGCATTCGCATTCATGACGCCATTAGGAACAATTACTTCAGAATATCTTCCGTTTTTATCTGAATATTATACACAAATTACGGCTGTTGTAATCGGGATTTTATTCCATATTTCTTCTACGATTATCTTTGAAAGCAGCGAAGGTCATAAATTTAATTTGGCCAAATTATCGATGATTGCCATTGGAATTGTCAGTGCTTATTTCATTTGAGTAATTTTGCAAAAGAAAAAGCAAGCAACTCCTTATCAAAAAATATTTTAGAATGGTTATTGACTATAAAAAAATCGATTTATTAGGCAAACCTTTTATCCAGAAATTGATAATAAAACCGCCATTCAAATATGATTTTCCAGTGGAAGAGCGTGCCTGCTTTTTGTATGTAATGAAAGGAAAAATTCTGTATGAGTCTGATAATTATAATTTTAGCATAAATACAAATCATTCATTATTGCTAAACTGCATAAATTCTGGAAAACAAATTCACGAATCAAATGATAATCTCAATGAAGAGGGAGAAGTTGTAATCGTTACTTTTCATCCAGATATATTAAAGAAAATCTATGATCGAGAGCTTCCTCTTGTTCTTCAGCCCAGCAATAATGCGAGTAATCAGTCAAGCGAAAAAATAAATAATGATTTTTTAATTCAAAAATATATTGAAGGACTTCTCTTTTATTTTGAAAATCCATCTTTGGCAAATGATGAAATTTTAATTTTAAAACTGAAAGAAATCATTCTTTTGCTGTCACAAACGCAAAATGCGACAACGATACAAGTTATACTATCGCAACTTTTTTCATCAACTACTTACACTTTTAAACAAATCATAGAAGCAAATCTATTTTCGCACATTAATGTAGAAGACTTGGCTCAAAAAACAAACCTAAGCGTTTCTTCTTTTAAAAGAGAATTTAAAAAGCTTTACAATGATTCGCCTGCAAACTACATCAAATCTAAAAGATTGGAAAAAGCTGCCGATATGCTTTTACTTTCAACAGAGCGCATATCAGACATTGCTATGGATTGTGGTTTTAATGACTTGGCAAATTTTACTAAAAGCTTTCATGATAAATATGAAATTACACCTACAAATTATCGGTTGAATGGCAAATAATTCTATCATTTCGATTTTTTTAAACCTACCAAAATTTTAGATCGTTTGAACCAAATTGACACATAATTGACCTAATTCACAAAATTAATCTGTTTTTTATAAAGCAACTTTGCAATGTCAATAATGACATAAATTGTAAAAAACAAAAAATGGGATTATCAAGTTTAGGAATTTTTCACACGATTATAGGTATTATAGCAATTATTGCTGCAATCATAGGATTTATCAGAAGTGGTAAAATCAATTTAGGCCAAATCACTGGTAAAGTATATTTTTATACCACACTTATCAGCTCGTTAACAGCTTTAGGATTGTCAAGCGTTGTAGGCTTAAATCCAGGACATATTCTTGCAATCTTAATTGTTATTTTGATAGTAATTGCTTACTTCTTGCACGCTAGAAGACAAGGAAACAATCGCGCTCGTTTTATCGAAAACTTCTTCCTTTCTTTCAGTTTTTTCTTATCGATGATTCCCACAGTTAATGAAACACTTACTCGTGTCCCCTTCGGACATCCCTTAGCAAAAGGCCCCACAGATCCATTAATTGCTCAAACACTTCTTGTTATTTTACTTCTATTTATTACGGGTTCAATTTATCAATTTAGAATGCAAAGGAAAACCAACAAATCAATATAAGCCTGCAAATTATTTGTAACTTTGAAGCATCATATTCAACTTAAAAATGAGCTTCACAAAAACCACAGAACTAGCTTCAAAATACGAACATTTAGAAAAAATGTCGGTTGCTGATTTATTGCAAAACATAAATAACGAAGACAAAACCGTTCCGCTTGCTGTAGAAAAAGCGTTGCCACAAATTGAAAATTTGGTTTCAAAAGTGGTCGAAAAGATGAAAAATGGCGGACGCTTATTTTATATCGGAGCGGGAACTTCTGGAAGATTGGGAATTGTGGATGCTTCAGAATGTCCGCCTACTTTTGGTGTTCCGTTCGACTTGGTCATCGGAATTATTGCCGGAGGCGACACGGCCATCAGAAAAGCCGTGGAATTTGCTGAAGATGATAAAGACCAAGCTTGGAAAGATTTGCAAGAATGGAATATCAATGAAAATGACGTGGTTATCGGAATCGCCGCTTCAGGAACAACTCCTTATGTAATTGGTTGTTTGCAAAAATGCAATGAAAATAACGTCACCACCGGAAGCATTTCTTGCAATGCAGAAAGTCCGTTGTCAAAAACAGCTAATCTCCCGATTGACGTGGTTGTTGGTCCAGAATTCGTGACCGGAAGCTCTAGAATGAAAGCGGGAACAGCTCAGAAATTAGTCTTAAATATGATTTCAACTTCCACGATGATTCAACTCGGAAAAGTCAAAGGAAACAAAATGGTGGATATGCAATTGAGCAATCACAAGCTTGTGGACAGAGCCGTGAGAATGATTATGGACGAACTTTCAATTTCTGAAACTGAAGCAAAATCATTATTGGAAAAACACAAAAACGTTCGGAATTCGATTGAGAATTATAAAAAATAATTGCAATGATTAAAAGGATATTTTTAATCTTCTTTGTGATTGCAATTGGTTTTGCAGTGTATTTTTCGTTTCCGAATTTGTTTCACAAGAACAATATCGCACTTGAAAATTATCAAAAAACGCTTGATACAATTCAAACCATCCGAAAAAATTTAAAAAATAAAAGTACCGAAGAAAAAGGAAAAGCGTTTACCAATTTAATGGTCGATAAAATTTTTCCATATTGGTATGGAACTCCTTGGAATTTTAACGGAACCACGCAAAAACCAAACGAAGGAAAAATTGCCTGCGGTTATTTTGTAACCACAACAATTGAAGATATGGGTTTCCCGATTAACCGAATCAAACTGGCTCAATGCGCTTCTGAAGAAATGATTAAAAACCTGGTTTCAAAGGAAAATATTACGCGATTTTCTGGAATTTCAATGGAAGATTTTGAAAAGAAAATCATCAAAAAAGGAAACGGTCTTTACATCATCGGATTAGACAATCACACTGGTTTTGTGTTGGTTTCTGACAAAGGAAATTATTTTATCCATTCAAATGGTTATTTCCCTCAAGAAGTGATGAAAGAGAAATTATCAGATTCAAAAATCATCGCGAAATCAAAATACAGAGTCGTCGGAAAAATTTCTGCCGATAAAAAATTCTTAAACAACTGGACAAAATAAATATGAACACCGATAGAAAAATACTCCAAAAAGGAATTTTGTTTATGTCAATCGCAATGCCGTTGCTTTTTCTTGGGCCAGTTGTGATTCACAGCGCCTTTAAAAACCAAAATCATCCTTATTATTATGTAGTTTTGGGTGTTGGAATTATTGTTTGCCTTAGCGCAATGTTAATGATGTTTTTAGGATTAAGAAAAATAATGAATAGTTTATTTAAGAAAAAATGAAAGAAACAGTTCATTTAAACAAAACCTTTTCGAAGGTTATTTACACCGAAGAATCCGTTAAAAACAGAGAATTCGAAAACTGCACTTTTATTGATTGTGATTTATATGGAAGCGATTTTTCTATGTCGCAGTTTTTAGATTGCACTTTCAAAGGTTGCAATTTATCAATGGTAAAATTCAATTCTACGAGTTTAAAAAACGTGGAATTTGAAAATTGCAAAATGATGGGAATCGCTTTTGAATATTGCGAAGATTTTCTATTTGAAGTGAAATTTGACGATTGCGTACTTGATTTTTCGTCGTTTGCCAATAAAAAAATGCAGAAAACAAAATTCATAAAATGTTCAATGCAAGATGTAAATTTTGCTGGAACCAATCTTTTGAAAGCTGTTTTTGACGACGTAAATCTAAACGGAGCTTCCTTTGACAGAACAAATTTATCAGAAGCAGATTTGTCAAAAGCCTATAATTTTTCAATCGACCCAGAATTAAATCCTGTTAAAAAAGCAAAGTTTTCTTTGAAAGACGCGGGCGGTTTATTGGAAAAATACAATCTCAAATTAGTTTAATATGGAAGTAAATTCACAGTTTTTAGAAAGTGCGAAAAAGCAATTTTTATATTATAAAATGCTCGGCGAAAAAGCGATTAGTCAATTAGATGACGAACAGCTTTTTGTAGTTGCCAACAACGATACGAACAGTATCGCACAAATTGTGAAACATTTGTCAGGAAATATGCTTTCTCGCTGGACCGATTTTTTGAGTTCAGACGGAGAAAAGGAATGGCGAAATAGAGATGATGAATTTGTTGATACTTACAAGTCAAAAGCAGAATTACTGGAGAATTGGAATAAAGGCTGGGATTGTCTTTTCAATGCGATAAATCCGTTAAAACCAGAACAGCTTTCAGATATTATTTACATCAGAAACGAAGGACATTCTGTTGTGGAGGCTATTAACAGGCAGTTGGCGCACTATCCTTATCACATTGGACAAATAGTTTTTTATGCAAAATTGTTGAAGAAAACGGAATGGGAAAGTCTTTCAATTCCAAAGAATAAGTCGGGAGATTATAATTCTGAGAAATTTTCTAGAGAAAAAAGTATCAAGAATTTTACTGATGATGAATTAAATAAATTAAAATAATTTTAAAAATACAGCTGATAGCCCCGATTGAAGCGGAAATCCTTTTTTATGCAATGGCTATTTTTTGCTGACACAAAACAGCGACCAAAGGAAGCTCGTTTTGTGGCTTGAAAAAAAAGACATTGGCAAAAAAGATTGAAGCGAAAAAGCGGGAAAGAGCTTCAAAAATAAATTATGAAAAAGATAATACTCTTAGGAATTTTGGCAGTGACAGCAACGTCTTGCTACAATATTGAGCGCAATTGTTCTGATTTTAAAACAGGAAAATTTGAATTTGAATATGAAGTTGATGGTGTAAAAAAAATCTCAAATTTCGTAAGGAACGATACTTTGGAAATCGATACATTTGAGGGAAAAGTGGACAGTTCGTCGGTGCGTTGGATTAATGATTGCGAATTTGTGTTGGAAAAAATAAATCCGAAGAACATGGCGGAAAAACAGGCAATTCACATGAAAATTTTGAGTACTACGGAAAATTCATATACATTTGAGTTCTCAAAATTGGGAGACACGCAGAAACAAAAAGGGACTGTGACTAAAATCAACTAATAACGCTGAAAAATGGAAGTTTTTTTAAATCCGGATGCTTGGGTTGCCTTGCTGACATTGACTTTCTTGGAAATTATTCTGGGAATTGACAATATTATTTTTATTTCGATTGTAACCGGAAAACTTCCTGTGGAAGACCGAAAAAAGGCCACAAGAATTGGTTTGTTTTTGGCGATGTTTATGCGAATCGGGTTGCTTTTTGGAATCACGTTGTTGATTGCAATGAAAGCGCCTTGGTTTTCGTTTGATTTTGGTTGGTTTAGCGCTGATATTACTGGCCAGGCAATGATTTTATTGCTTGGAGGTTTGTTCTTGATTTATAAAAGTACCAAGGAAATTCACGAAAAAGTGGACCACAAAGGCGAAGAAGAAAAAAGCCTGGGCGAAGTGGCACGAAAATCTTTTGCGAATGTGATTGTGCAAATTTTGCTGATTGACTTGATTTTTTCTGTGGATTCTATCTTGACGGCCGTGGGAATGACGAATGGTTTGGACGGCGCGCTTGTAATTATGATTACGGCGGTTGTGATTTCTGTGGGAATTATGATGCTTTTCGCGGTTCCGGTTGGGACATTTGTAAATGCAAATCCGTCTATTCAAATTCTTGGTTTGGCGTTTTTGATATTAATCGGATTTATGCTGATTACGGAGAGCATGCATTTATCGAATGCGCAATTAGCTGGACAACACGTGGGCGCCGTTCCAAAAGGATATTTGTATTTTGCGATTGCTTTTTCTTTGGCAGTGGAGTTTATCAATATGAAAATGAGGAAGAAGAAAGCTTAAAATTTCTCGCTAAGGCGCTAAGACGCAAAACTATAAAGTATTAAAGGCTTTCCAATTGGAAAGCCTTTAATTTTTAATCTAAACTTAAAGTTATTTGTCCATCGTCGTCCAATTGAACGTCGCCTAAATCTTCATCAACAACTTCCATTTCCTCTGGAATTTCCTCCACTGGCGGTTCGTATGGCAAAGGTTCTAAAAGATTTACCTGCTTTAACTTGTCACCTGTCAATTGATTTCCTATCGCTTTTATTCCTTTTACAGCAATAAAAGCTTCTAGATCAATTGTCTGATTTTCTTTTTGGATTCCCTTTACTTTTGCAAAAATCACTTCTGCAACCGGACGATAATCTGTGGAAACAATTTCCAACTGAGATTTTGGATGTTCGGTAATAAAAATTTCTTCCTTATTTTCGTTTTCAATCAAGAAACGCTTGACGAAATATTTCTCCTTCTCTCCGTCATAATAAATAGCCGAAACTGGTTTCTTAGGAAGCCATTTTTCTAAAACAACCATGTCTTCATCAAAATGCGTGGTTAATTCTGGGATAATCGTTTTCAATTTTCCAGCTTGACTGATGATTAAAAGTCGGTCATTTGGACGAAATTCGCCCAGCAACTCTCCTCTTCCATCGACATTTAATTTTTGAACGGTATCATCGAACCAAATTCTTCTTGGTTTTAAAGTAGAAATTCCTTTTTCTTTTAACTCGATTTTCTTAATTGGATATTTTGTCACCAAATTTCCTTTGGAAGCTCTTCCTTTGATAGCCAAATCGGCAAAATCAATATCGAATTTCAGCTTTTTGATACTTCCTACTTGACGCAATAAAATCGTTATGACTTCCGCTTCACCATTCGGGTTATGCGAAAAATATAAAACTTGAGAACCTGGTTTTTCTTGCGAAAGTGCGTATGCTTTGTCTCTTGTAATTCCGGAAACATTAAAACGTTTGATATATGACGGTCCGGATTTTCCATCTCGGTAAATCATATTGTAAATCGTTCGCTTGTCTTGCTTGTCAAAAATAGCGATGTGAATAATATCTTTTCCTACGAATTTCTTTTCATCGACTTTGGAAACCATCATCGTTCCATCACGAAGAAAAACGATAACATCATCAATATCAGAACAATCGGTAACGTATTCATCTTTTTTCAAGCCCGTTCCCACGAAACCTTCTTCGCGATTAACGTATAATTTCGTGTTTCTCAAAATTACTTTTGTCGCTTCAATATCGTCGAAAATTCGAAGTTCGGTTTGGCGTTCACGGCCTTTTCCGTATTTCTCTTTCAATCTAGTAAAAAACGCAATTGTAAAGTCGATAATATGTTCTAAGTCGTATTTTACTTGCTCGATATCGCCTTCTAAAGCTTCAATTTTTTCTTGCGCTTTATCAATGTCAAATTTCGAAATTCTCTTGATTCGGATTTCTGTCAAACGTGTTATATCTTCCTCGGTAACAGCACGTTTCAAATGTTGGGTATAAGGCTTCAAACCTTCGTCAATGGCACGAATTACGCCTTCCCAAGTCGATTCTTCCTCAATATCACGGTAGATTCTCTTTTCGATAAAAATACGCTCCAGCGAAAGAAAATGCCACTGTTCTTCTAATTCATCCAGCTGGATTTCAAGTTCTCGCTTCAATAATTCAACAGTTCTTTCTGTCGAAATTTTCAACATTTCAGAAACACCTAAAAATCTAGGCTTATGGTTTTCAATGATGCAACCTAAAGGTGCTACCGAAGTTTCGCAAGCCGTAAATGCGAAAAGTGCATCAATCGTTTTATCAGGAGAAACGCCAGGAAAAAGATGGATTAAAATCTCTACTTCCGCAGCGGTATTGTCTTCAATTTTTTTGACCTTTATCTTCCCTTTTTCATTCGCTTTCAAGATACTTTCGATTAAAGTTCCTGTGTTTGTAGAAAACGGAATTTGCGTAATCACCAATGTCTGTTTATCCAATTGCGAAATTTTGGCACGAACTCTGACACGACCGCCACGCATTCCATCATTATAGTTGGAAACGTCAGCAATACCAGCAGTTGGAAAATCTGGAAATAGGGTAAAAGGTTTTCCTTTTAATATTTTTATCGAACTGTCAATCAATTCGTTGAAGTTGTGTGGCAACACTTTCATGGAAAGCCCTACGGCAATTCCTTCTGCACCTTGCGCTAATAAAAGCGGGAATTTTACCGGAAGGTTTATCGGTTCATTTCTTCTTCCGTCATAGGAAGCCTGCCAAGGCGTAATCTTTGGCGAGAATAAAATATCGTGGCCTAATTTACTGATTCGCGCTTCGATATAACGTGAAGCTGCAGCGCCATCGCCCGTGAGGATATTTCCCCAGTTCCCTTGCATGTCGATGATCAGATCCTTCTGCCCGATTTGCACCATAGCGTCGCCAATACTCGCATCTCCGTGCGGGTGATACTGCATGGTATGACCGACAATGTTCGCCACTTTGTTGTAACGTCCATCATCCAATTCTTTCATCGAGTGCATAATTCTACGTTGAACCGGTTTGAAACCATCTTCAATCGCAGGAACGGCACGCTCCAGAATTACGTAAGATGCATAATCCAAAAACCAATCTTTGTACATTCCGGTAACCTTGGTGATGGTATCTTGGCTGTCGTCGTCTTGGTTGTCGTAAAATTGTCCCGTAGATTCTCTGGATTCTTGACCTTCGTCTATTGGCTCTAAATTCTCTTCTTCGTCCATTTATTAAATTAGTTCCTTAAACTATTTTCAATTCTAAATTATTTCTCCACAACATCCAATTCCACCTTCAAATTATTGATAATGAATTTCTGTCTGTCTGGCGTATTTTTTCCCATATAAAACGACAAAAGCTGTTCGATGGAAGTCAATTTATCAAGCATAACTGGTTCCAAACGAATATCGTCTCCAATAAAATGCTTGAACTCATCCGGAGAAATTTCTCCCAAACCTTTAAATCGCGTGATTTCCGGTTTTGGTTTTAATTTTTCAATTGCATTCACACGTTCTTCTTCTGAATAGCAGTAAATCGTTTCCTTTCTATTTCTAATCCTAAATAACGGAGTTTGAAGAATATACAAATGCCCTTCCTTAATTAATTCTGGAAAAAATTGCAGGAAAAACGTAATTAATAACAATCGAATGTGCATTCCGTCAACATCGGCATCTGTTGCAATTACGATATTATTGTAACGCAAATCGCCCATATCTTCCTCGATATTCAAAGCCGCTTGCAGCAAGTTGAATTCTTCATTTTCATAAACAATTTTCTTGCTCATTCCGTAGGAATTCAAAGGCTTCCCACGCAAACTGAAAACGCCTTGGGTATTTACGTCACGAGATTTAGTAATCGAACCAGAAGCGGAATCTCCCTCGGTAATAAAAAGCGTACTTTCTAAATATCTTGGGTTTTTGATATCGGTCAAATGCACGCGGCAATCACGTAATTTCTTGTTGTGAAGATTGGCTTTCTTTGCTCTGTCTTTTGCTAATTTTCGAATTCCAGATAACTCTTTACGTTCTCTTTCGGCTTGTAAAATCTTGCGCAAAAGCAAATCTGCCGTCTCAGGATTTTTATGTAGAAAATTATCTAATTTATTTTTTACGAAGTCATTGACAAAAGTTCGAACCGAAGGCAAATCCGGACCCATATCAGTAGAACCCAATTTAGTCTTAGTTTGCGATTCAAAAACCGGTTCCATCACTTTCACTGAAACCGCACTCACAATGGATTTACGAATATCTGAAGGCTCGAAACCTTTGTTATAAAATTCACGAATTGTCTTTACAACCGCCTCACGAAAAGCAACCAAATGCGTTCCTCCTTGGGTTGTATTCTGACCATTCACAAACGAGTGATATTCCTCAGAATATTGCGATTTACTGTGTGTCAACGCAACTTCAATATCTTCGCCAAGAAGATGAATAATTGGATAAACCATATCATCTGCTGCAATGTTTTCTTCCAGCAAATCTTTCAATCCATTTTCAGAAAAATATTTTTCGCCATTGTAAATTATCGTCAAACCAGTATTCAGGTAGCAATAATTTTTCAGCATTTTTACTACATATTCATTCCTGAATTTGTAGTTTTTAAAAATCGCTTCGTCTGGAATGAACGTTACTTTCGTTCCTTTTCGCTTTGTAGTATCGATTATATCTTCTTCCAGAACCAAATTTCCGGCAGAAAATTCCGCCGCTTTTTGCTTGTCGTCACGAACAGATTCTACTCTGAAATAGTTCGACAAAGCGTTCACAGCCTTGGTTCCGACACCGTTTAAACCTACCGATTTCTTAAAGGCGAGCGAATCATATTTTCCACCCGTATTCATTTTTGAAACCACATCAACGACTTTTCCAAGCGGAATTCCACGGCCATAATCCCTCACGGCAACGGTTTTATCCTTGATGCTCACCTCAATAGTTTTTCCGGCACCCATAACGAACTCATCGATACAGTTGTCCAAAACCTCTTTTAATAAAATATAAATACCATCATCTGGCGAAGAACCGTCGCCCAATTTCCCGATATACATTCCGGGACGCATCCTGATGTGCTCTTTCCAGTCGAGGGAACGGATATTGTCTTCGGTATACTGATTTTGTTCTGACATTTGAAAATTATGGATTTGGTGCTAATATACAGCATTCACAAGAAAAAAGAAAGTCCTGAAAAGTAATTTTTCCAAGACTTGTTCACAAAGAAATTTATGAATTATGAGTTATGAATTACAAATTTTCTAAAACCTAAAACAATAGACTTTCGACATTAGACTTTATAACTTTACGACTTTTTCAAGGGCCTTAATCCAGCTTTCCGGTACAAGATTTTAACTGAAAAACCTTTTTTTGCAAGGCCTGAAAAGAGCTTCCTTTGGTCGCTTTTTAAGTCCGGCAAAAAATAGGTTTTCAATTAAAATGCTTTCCCCTGCAATCTGGGGCAGTGATGCCGTTTGCGTCAAATAGCAGTCGATTTGCCACGCGTGATTTTGTACATCGAAATTGCTTTTTGATTTACAAAAACTGTCAAATAATAATTAGAATTTTGTGCAATATTCACTTCAAATTCTGAAATATTTCCAGCTTTTTTCAAAACCGCATTTCGAGCTTTATCATCAGAACTCAATACATAAAAAACTTTATCCGTTTCGGCCAAATCTTCAATTTTGAATTTAAGAATAGTTGCTTTATTCGAAGAAATTATTCCCTTTTCTGGCGTAATAAATCTAAAATCAGACCTTAAATATTCCGCATAATAAAACGGAAAATTAGCATAATCTTTCTGCGAAAATTTACCTAAAACCCATTGTTTGTCATCTGGAAAGTGATTCAATACAAAAACTTCTGGCTCGGTAAAAAAATATCCCGCATTAAACTTCGGAATAAAAGTTCTTTTCTGCTCATTTACAACTCCGGCGCCCCAAGTTACGTCAACCAATTTCCACTTCCCGTTGACTTTTATGGCATTCCACGCGTGCGAACTTTCAGTAGGCAACTTCCCAATATCGCTCGGATTTGTCTTTGCGTTTCCGGTCACAATAGCATTTTCCAATCCAGATAAATTAGCCAAATGTTCAAAAAGCAACGCGTAACCTTGGCAAACCGCCAATTTGGTTTTCAGCACATTATTGACTTTGTCTAATTTGATCTGGTTTTGCTTCTGAATCTTTTCTTCTGGCGTTCGATAACTATATTTCACCACTCGCCCCGAATTAGAAAAATAGCTTTTCACGTCATATTTCACATTGAAAGCAATCCACGAATAAATGGCGCGCGCTTTCTCTTCTTCCTTCGAAAAATCGTGATTGATTTTTGAAGCTAAGTCTTCAACTTTAGAAAATGATTTGGGATAATTGGAAACAATCGCATCCACTTTTGAAAAATCCTGAGCCAAAGTCTGCAGGGAGAAAAAAAGCATCAACACAAATGCTTTTTTCAAAAAACGAACATATATCTCTTTCATATTGCGAAGATTACCAAGAATCTTGCCAAAGTTAAAACACAGATTTCACAGATTTTTACAAATTATTATCTAAAACTTTATTTGAATTTTTTAAACTTAGAATTTAATCAAAAAATAATATTATCTATCATAGATATGTAAAAATCTATGAATCTGCGTTCAAAGTTAGCGATAATGACGAAAGATTCCAGTATCTGTCGGGGTCCAAACTGCGGCTTTTTGATCAGCACTTTTTAAGGCGTTATTTGCCCAAGTATTGCAAGTATAAAACAAACTATATTTTCTGTTTGCTTCGTAAAAACTATCGTTTTGACCGTAAGTCCTTGCGGTAATCAATATCGGATTTCCATCTGAATCAACTTGAAAACTGTCTTCGATATATTTGATCAAATTTGCATATTCTTCTTTGCTGATATTGATTTTAATACAGTTTTCGTTTTCTTTAATTTGCTTATAAAACGTGGCATGCATCGCAGAAGTTCCCAAATAAAATGCAGCGTTAAAAGCAGTGCTGAATTTCAAATCAGACCATTCTGGTGTATTCAGATAAAATCCTTTGTCACCCCAGCCGATTCCTATAAATTGCATTGTAGAATCTTTTGACGGAATATGCTCAAATTTTAATTTCTCGCTCCAATCTTTGTATTCCGTTTTAATCGGAACCACGATATCCGTATGAACTCCGTTGCTTTTTATGTAAATCGCCACGTCTTCCTTCGGATTTTCATCTTTAGAATTGACCGAAAATCTTGGCAAAATCAAAGCCACAATAATATACAAAACAAAAAAAGCCAAAATCCCCAAAAGGAATTTCAGCAATATTCTTAGAATTCTCCTTAACGGCTTCAAACAGAGAAATTATTTATGATTTCTTTCAATTGCTTATCATATTCTTCATTAGAAATTTTTCCGTTTTCCACATCGAAGTTTTCATTGAAAGAAGGCAAGAAAAAAGTTTCTTTAATATTTCCGCCATATTTTGGCAAGCTGATTTTTGCCGCTTCAATTGCATTTCTGCCTCCGCCTCTTCCTGGTGAAGTTGCTGTCAAAAGCATTGGTTTTTCTTGGAAAACATTTTTATCTTGGCGCGAAGCCCAATCATAAATATTCTTAAAAGCCGCCGTCAATCCTGCATTATGTTCAGCTAAAGAAAGTACTAAAATATCTGCCGAAGCTAATTTTTCTAAAAATTTCTTAGCCAATTCTGGTTTGCCTATTTCTGCTTCTTTATCAACACTGAACAATGGCAATTCATAATCATTCAAATCTAAAACTTCTACGTCAGCATCCTTAAAAAGACTTGACGTGTAAATGGCTAATTTTTTGTTGATGGAATTCTTACTAGAACTTCCGGCAAAGGCGATGATTTTCATAATTATGGATTTTGTGTTGGTTGTTTCTCTGGTTCGATGATTTCAAAAACTTCTTTTTGAATTTCAACTGAATATTCATTTGGGCTGATGCTGCCACCAAAAGCTTTGGCATAAACTTTTGTATATTCTGCACCAAAATACAGAATTATTGCGGAATAATATACCCAAAGCAAAATTATAATTACTGATCCTGCCGCACCATAAACGGTGGCTACTGTTGAACTTCCTAAATAAAATCCGATTGCAAATTTACCAATCATAAATAAAATTGCTGTACTTGAAGCCCCAACGAATGCATCTTTCCATTTAATATTTCCATCAGGCAATGTTCTGAAAATGATGGCAAAAAGTAATGTAATTATAAAAAATACGATCAGGGTATTTAAAACATAAAAAAGGTAAACGGTACTTTCAGGGAAATAGAGCTTTAACCTTGCGCTAAGCAAATCCATTACAGAATTTACTAACAAACTAACAATTAAAAGAAAACCCACGGAAGCAATCATTGAGAAAGACATCAGTCTGTTTTGTATAAATTTCTTAATTCCTTTGTCAGGTTTTGCGCGAAGTCCCCAGATAAAATTGATCGAGCTTTGGATTTCCGCAAAAACGCCCGAAGCACCAATCAAAAGCATTATTGCTCCAAAAATTGTAGCAAAAAGATTACTATCTGAAAGCTGTACATTTTTAATTGCATTTTGAATTTGGACTGCTGCATCACTGCCAACGAGTCCATTTATTTGACCATATAATTGCCCTGTTACAGCATCTTCACCAAAGAAAAAACCACAAATCGTTATGATGATAATCATCAGCGGGGGCAACGCAAAAATGGTGTAATATGATAAAGAAGCGCTTAATTTTATGGCATTATCGTCATTAAATTCATTAAAAGTAGTTTTGAGCAGATACCAGCCTTTCGATAATATTCCTTTGGTTTTCACAATGATTTTGGTTTTGATTTACTCAAATATAACTCATTCTGAAAGAAATTTAGCTTGGTTTATAGGATTTTTAACGTTGGAAAGAAGTTCTGGTTTTTGGGCTCATGACGAAGTTGCGTACGCGTGAGGGATTGGCGCGGCATCCTTTTTTTGTTCTTTCTTTAAGAACAAAAAAAGATAGAGCAGAAAGCCCGACGGCGAGAAAAACACCTTTAGGTTTTTTCTTGCCGGCACGCCCAAAAAAAGAAAAACGTCTTTTAGTCAGGGAAAAAAATTGCATAAAAAAAGCGACATAAATGTCGCTTTTAATAGTATCTAAAAAAGATTAAACGTTGAATCTAAAGTGCATTACGTCACCATCTTTCACGATATATTCTTTACCTTCTACTTTAAATTTTCCAGCTTCTTTGGCTTTTGCCTCTGAACCATATTGCACGTAATCTTCATAAGAAATAACTTCGGCGCGAATGAATCCTTTCTCAAAATCGGTGTGGATAACTCCCGCAGCTTGTGGCGCTGTTGACCCGATATTGATCGTCCACGCGCGAACTTCCTTAACTCCGGCTGTAAAATAAGTTTGTTGTTTCAACAATTTGTAAGCCGCACGAATTAAAACCGAAGCTCCTGGCTCAGTCAATCCCATATCTTCAAGGAAAACTTGACGCTCTTCATAACTTTCTAATTCTGTGATATCTGCTTCAGCACCAACAGAAAGAATGATCACTTCAGCATCTTCGTCTTTTACCAATTCACGAACTTGGTCAACATAAGAGTTTCCGTTTACCGCAGAATTTTCGTCAACGTTACAAACGTAAAGAACTGGTTTTGCAGTAATTAACTGGAATGACTCCATCAAAACTTCTTCGTCATTACCTTGAGGAGTAATTGTGCGAGCCGATTTTGCTTGCAATAATGCTTCACGAATTTTATCTAAAAGCGCTTTCTCTGTTTGAGCTTCTTTATTTCCTGTTTTTGCAGCACGATTTACTTTTTCAAGACGTTTTTCAACAGTCTCCAAATCTTTTAACTGCAACTCGATATCGATAGTTTCTTTGTCACGAATTGGGTTTACATTTCCGTCAACGTGAACGATATTGTCATTGTCAAAACAACGCAAAACGTGAATAATCGCGTTACATTCGCGAATGTTTCCAAGGAATTGATTTCCTAAACCTTCACCTTTGCTCGCTCCTTTTACCAATCCAGCAATATCAACAATATCAACTGTTGCCATTTGAACGCGCTCTGGTTTTACCAATTCTTCCAATTTATTAATTCTTGGATCTGGCACGTTTACAACTCCAATATTTGGCTCAATTGTACAAAACGGAAAGTTCGCGCTTTGTGCTTTTGCATTTGATAAACAATTGAATAATGTTGATTTTCCAACATTTGGCAATCCTACAATTCCTGCTTTCATTATGGTATAAGTATGATATTGATATTTTTACGGCTGCAAATATACGCTTTTTGATTTTGAATTTTGTTGTTATTATTTTTCAATTTGAATATCTAAAAAAATTGAGATGTTTTCAGTTCAAATGTTTATTTATAAATAATTTATGTTTTTTTAGTATTTAAATTAACATATCGATTGTAAATTTGATAACATAAACACTCTAAATTAAAACTTATGAAAACGATTTTAGTAAGCTGTATGACTTTATTGGCAGCGATGAGCATTCAGGCACAAAACAAAAACGTCACGGATATTCAAAAAACTACTGTTACAACAGTAAAAGATTCTGACGGAGAGAAAAAAATGTTGAAAACACAAGAGGTCCAGGAAGTTCAAAATATTGAGTTTCAAGATGCGGATTCAAAAGCATTGAACAAAGATATGAAGCAAACTCCAACGGAAGTTGTGTCAAAAACTACAGTAACAAATCCGGATGGTTCTACAAGAACTGTAGACGTTGACCGTTCCGCATTTTATGATTATAAAGGAAAAAACTATCAATTGAAATTGGATCCTTCTGGATACGCAATTATTTCTCCAGAAAATAAAAAAGTTGGAGTTTTGAGAGCAACTTCAACAAATAGCTACATTTATAGAGGAAAAAATGCAACGTCAATTGGATATTTCGATACTAACGGAAACTTGGTTGTAGAAACATATGACGATAAATCAGACAAAGTAAGCGTTGAAACTTACACGCGTACAAAATAATTCGAAATCACTTTTTTCAATAATAAAAAAATCCTGAATTTACGTTCAGGATTTTTTTGTTTTATAAATAAAGAAAAATTATTCTCCGTGCAAAAACGCTTGACGATTCAATAAAGTTTCGTCGCTTTCCACATGATCATCATCCGGAACGCAACAATCGACAGGGCAAACTGCCGCGCATTGTGGTTCTTCGTGAAAACCTTTACATTCGGTACATTTTCCCGGAACGATGTAATAAATATCGTCAGAAATTGGCGTTTGCGCATCATTGGCATCCACTTCTTCCCCACTCGGCAATATAATTTTTCCGCTTAATTTTGTTCCGTCTTTATATCTCCAGTCGTCCGCACCCTCATAAATCGCGGTATTTGGACATTCTGGTTCGCAAGCACCACAGTTGATGCATTCGTCTGTTATTATGATGGCCATTTTTTCTTTTTTAGCTTTAAGCTTTAGGCAAAATGCTTTACGCTTGCCTACTGCCTAGAAAAGGTTTATTTTTGTTGCAAAATTACGTCCAAAACAATTCATAAGCAAATCAATATGACTTTAGAACATAAAAAAAATATTTTCGTTGAACTTGGGAAATTCCTGAGCCAATTTTCTAAAAATGAAAGCACTAGAAACGAAAACGTTTTACATAACGATTTGTTTTTCAATGAATTTTTAGATTTGATTAAATTATCGCAATCACATAACGGATGGTACACCCCTGAACAAGTGTATTTTGCAGTGAATTCTTGGGCCGAAGCGCTTACAAAAGAAAATTTAGACCAATGGCTTTCAAAATATAATTTAGAGAATATTGAGCCGAAAACAGTTGGATTGATTTTAGCCGGAAATATTCCTTTAGTTGGATTTCATGACTTTTTATCGGTTTTGATTTCCGGACATAAGGTTTTGGTCAAAACTTCTTCCAATGACCAACATTTGTTGCCTTTTTTGGCCAAATATCTAATTACGGTTGAACCAAAATTTTCAGAATACATCACTTTCGTAGAAGGAAAATTAGAAAATTTTGATGCCGTAATCGCCACCGGAAGCAATAACACAGCAAGATATTTTGAATATTATTTCAAAGACAAGCCGTCAATTATCCGTAAAAATAGAAATTCAGTTGCTGTTTTAAACGGAAAAGAATCTAAGGAAGATTTTCTAGGTTTGGGCGAAGATATTTTCAGGTATTTCGGTCTAGGATGCAGAAATGTTTCTAAAATATTTGTTCCAAAGGATTACAAATTCGATACTTTCTTTGAAGGGATTTTTGAATTTCAAGATGTAATACATTATGAAAAATATGCAAATAATTATGATTACAACAAAGCGGTTTTCTTGATGAGCAACTTCAAATTGTTAGACAACGGATTTCTTACCATAAAAGAAGATTCAAGCTACTCCTCACCTATTTCCAGCGTTTTTTATGAATTCTATGATAATTTAGAAGATTTAAAAACTCGCTTGGAAAATGAAAAAGAGCAAATTCAATGTATTGTTTCAAAAGGATTTCTTGAAAATAGCATTCCATTTGGAAAAACCCAAAACCCAGAACTCTGGGATTACGCTGATAATGTCGATACAATTGCATTTCTTTCATCGATTTAAAATCACCGCAGATTAGCAGATTTTTCCTTGGCGTTTTTAAATAAAATCTGCGAATCCGCGGTAAAAAATAATTTTACTACAACGTTTTCGTTAATAACCTTATGAAATTATTACCAAAACGTAAAGGAATGTTTTTATCTAATTTCTGAAATTTGCGTTTCAAAATTTTAGACAACACATTCTAAACACACACAATGAAAAAACACAATTATAGTGCTGGTCCTTGCATTTTGCCTCAAGAAGTATTCGAAAAAGCGTCTCAAGCAGTTTTAAACTTCAACGATTCTGGTTTATCGATTTTAGAAATTTCGCACAGAAGCAAAGATTTCGTTGCCGTAATGGACGAAGCAAGAGCACTAGCATTGGAACTTTTAGGCCTTGAAAATAGAGGCTACCAAGCATTATTTTTGCAAGGTGGCGCAAGTATGGAATTTTTGAGAGTTCCGTATAACTTACTAAAACAAGGGGGAAAAGCATCTTATTTAGATACCGGAACTTGGGCTTCTGGAGCAATCAAGGAAGCAAAAGCTTTTGGAGAAACCTTAGTAGTGGCTTCGTCAAAAGAAGAAAATTACAATCATATTCCGAAGCAATTTGAGATTCCAAGTGATTCAGATTATTTTCACTGCACTTCAAACAATACTATTTTTGGAACGCAGATGAAATCGTTTCCAACGACGAATGTTCCAGTGGTTTGCGATATGAGTTCTGATATTTTTTCTAGACAATTAGACTTCTCAAAATTTGATTTAATTTATGCGGGAGCTCAGAAAAACATGGGTCCGGCGGGAGTTACATTGGTTGTGGTGAAAGAAGAACTTCTTGGAAAAACAGGAAGAGCGATTCCAAGTATTCTAGATTATGAAAAACATATCAAGGCAGAAAGTATGTATAATACGCCTGCGGTTTTTGCAGTTTATACTTCGCTTTTGACAATGCAATGGCTGAAAAATCTTGGCGGAATCCCAGCTATTGAGAAAATTAATGACGCTAAAGCTAAATTGCTTTACACAGAAATCGACAGAAATCCGTTGTTTAAAGGTGCTTCTGTTGTCGAAGATCGATCAAATATGAATGCGACATTCTTATTAAACGACGAATCTCACGCTGCAACTTTTGACAAAATGTGGAAAGATGCTGGAATTTCTGGACTGCCAGGACACCGTTCTGTGGGCGGTTACAGAGCTTCAATGTACAATGCTTTGCCTTTAGAAAGCGTTCAAGTTTTGGTAGATGTGATGCAGGAATTGGAGAAAAAGATTTCTTAGATAATTAGATTTTTAGACTTCTTAGACTTTGTCGAAAGTAATTCAGATAGAACAATTAATATAGATTGAATTTTTAAATATTTCAATCTTAAATTTTTAAATAAAAAAACATGAAAGTATTAGCCAATGACGGAATTTCAAAAAGCGGAATCAAGGCTTTAGAAAAAGGCGGATTTGAAGTAATTACTACAAAAGTGGCGCAGGAACAAGTTGCAAATTACATCAACGCAAATGCGGTTTCGGTGCTTTTGGTAAGAAGTGCGACGAAAGTGAGACAGGATATTATTGACAATTGCCCGACTTTAAAAGTGATTGGTCGCGGTGGTGTTGGGATGGATAACATTGATGTGGATTATGCCCGTGAAAAAGGCATTCACGTGATTAACACGCCGGCTTCTTCGTCAGAATCTGTGGCAGAATTGGTTTTTGCACACTTATTTACCGGCGTGAGATTTTTGCACGATGCCAACAGGAATATGCCATTGGAAGGTGATTCTAACTTTGAAGGTTTGAAAAAAGCTTATGCAAACGGATTGGAATTACGCGGAAAAACACTTGGAATCATTGGTTTTGGACGTATTGGAAAAGCAGTTGCAAAAATCGGTTTGGGACTTGGAATGCGCGTTATTGCTTCGGATAAATTCGTAGGAAATGCTGAAATCAAAGTTGATTTTTACAACGGACAATTCATCAATGTGGATATTGTTACAGAACCGATGGAAGACATTTTCAGACATTCAGATTTTATTTCGCTTCACGTTCCGGCGCAAGATGGTTATGTGATTGGCAAAGCAGAATTTGAGTTGATGAAAGAAGGAGTTGGAATCGTAAATGCTTCGCGAGGAGGCGTTATCAATGAAGTTGAACTAATCGAAGCGCTTGAAACTGGAAAAGTTTTATTTGCTGGTTTAGACGTTTTTGAAGAAGAACCAACGCCCGCAGTTCAGATTTTAATGCACCCAAAAATTTCGTTGACGCCACATATTGGCGCTGCGACTTTAGAAGCTCAAGATAGAATTGGAACTGAATTGGCGGAACAAATTATTAGCCTGCTGAAAAATTAATTCTTCATATGTTAAATGTAAAACAATTTTGTATAGATTTGATAAATTTTTAAACCCATACAAAAATGTTAGAACAATTATCAGAGTTAGTAAAACAATTTGGAAACGAAGCTGTTGTAAATAATAAGTCGGTTCCAAATGAGCTGAATGAAGGTGTGATGGATGAAGCCAGTACCTCAATTTTTTCTGGTTTGCAGAAAATTATTTCAGAAGGTGGCGCAGATAAAATTGGGGAATTATTTCAAGGAAACAACGCTGGTTCAGCATCAAATCCGGTTGTGAAGCAATTGACAGAACAGCTTTCTGGAAATTTAGGAGAAAAGTTTGGATTAAGCTCAGACACTTCTTCAGAAGTTGCAGGAGGTTTGATTCCAAAAGTTTTAAGTTCGCTGATCGGAAAAGCAAAAAATCCAAACGATAAAAGTTTCGAAATTTCAGATATCGTAAACTCGATTTCTGGTGGCCAAGGAAATTCTGCCGTAATGGATGCTATTCAAAAGTATGGTGGCCAATTTGGCTTAGACCAAAATAATGATGGCAAAGTTGATATGTCTGACGCGATGGCTGCAGTTGAAAAAAAGGGAGGAATTGGCGGATTGCTCGGAAAGTTTTTCGGAAAGTAAAATTTATAAATAAATGAAAAGCCAGACAATCGTCTGGCTTTTTTATTGCAAAAAGTCAAATCAAAATCCAATCGCCAATAAAAATTAGAAGCCCAACATTTATCCATTTTTTAAACCATGTTCCTGCTGCTTCGAAATATCTTTTGTTTTGAACCCCAAAACAAAAGGATATTTTCGAGCATCAGGGCTATTCATCAAACTTTCAGGCATTCTTTAAACTTCTCCAAAACGTACGTCCAAAGCAAATCCATAATTTATACAAACAAAAAAGGCTTCCATCTGGAAGCCTTTTTTAATATAAAATTTGGAAATTATCGTTTAAGAGAGAAATGCGCTTTAAATTCTTTGGCCACTCCCTGCTCACTGAATTCCACCCTGAACCAGTAGTCGGTCGAAGGAAGCGGGCTTCCGTTCATCGTTCCGTCCCAGCCCTGGCTGTCGATCGAAGGGCTCA
>NZ_JBHSQB010000002.1:0-2510 GCF_042658345.1 Flavobacterium qiangtangense | reverse complement strand
ACAAACCGGATTAGCCTGGTATATCTTGTCTTTTCCTGTCTTGTTGCTTGAGAAGAAACCCACGTTCTTTGTCTTGTTGAACGAGAATGCGAAGTCGTCTTTCGAGGTGTTTACCGGCTCGCCAACATTTTCTGCCTCTGATCCCTTTGAAAGGTCGATGCGGAAAACGTCAAGGCCTCCAAGTCCCTTTCTGCCGTCTGACGCAAAGTAAAGCACGTTGTCGTCAGTAATCGAAGGGAAGCTCTCGTTTCCGGGAGTGTTCACCTTCGGGCCCATGTTCTCTGGAGTTCCGTATCCGCCGTCGCCGTTAACTGCAACTTTCCAGATGTCGTTCCCGCCAAGGGAGCCCGGCATATTGGAAGAGAAGTAAA
Organism: Flavobacterium qiangtangense; assembly: GCF_042658345.1. Taxonomy (NCBI): domain Bacteria; kingdom Pseudomonadati; phylum Bacteroidota; class Flavobacteriia; order Flavobacteriales; family Flavobacteriaceae; genus Flavobacterium; species Flavobacterium qiangtangense. Next base: position 2,139 of record NZ_JBHSQB010000002.1, on the reverse strand, counting down.
GCGTCTTGCCGTCTTTGGAAAGGCTCGGGTTGCTCACAGAATATTCCTTGCTGTTGAAGGGAAGCGCCTTCACGTTCCCCCACTTGCTTCCGTCCTTGGTCGCCTTGAAAAGGTACACCTGCCCGACTTTCAGCTTGTTCTTCTTGTCCTTCTCGAAATCACCTTCCTTGAAGCTCTCGCTCGCAAAGTAGATCGTGTTCCCGTCTGCGCTAACGCTGGCAGGACCGTCGTGGAATTTCGTATTCAGCTCGCTTACCGCAACTGGCTCGCTGAAGCTTCCGTTGGCATTGTAGGTTGCCGTATAGAGGTCAAGGAATGGCTCCTCGTTCCAGCCGTAGGTCTTTCTCGCCTTGTTTCTAGAGCTTGCGAAATAAAGCGTATTGTCATCCGTCAGGACAGCACCGAAGTCAGAGCTGCCGCTGTTGATTCCCAAGGCAACCTCATCAAAAAGCTTAGTCTGGGACTGCAATTTTGGAAGATAATTTGGATCTTTCATGAATTCTACAGAACGCTGGTCGCTTGGGGCAAGGCCCGCAAATTTCTTCATCTGCGCGTTGGCTTCCGGGTATTTCCCTTCTGCCTTCAGCATCTGGGCATACTTGAAGTAGGTTTCCGCTTCCTGGGTGCTTTCCGTTGCCTTGGCATACCATTTTATGGCTTCCTTTGAGTTGTAGACATTGTAGTAGCTGTCGGCAAGCTGCCTGTAGACGTATGCGTCTGATTTGCCTGAGTCAACCAGCTTCTGGTATTCTGTGGCAGCATCGACATACTCGAACCTCGCGAAGAGCTTGTCTGCCTTCTCGGTGTCCTTGTTCTGCGCCGCAAGGGACATCCCTGCAAGCAGGCTTAGTGTGATATATATTTTCTTCATTGTACTGTGTCGCTTTTAGGTTAGAAATATCTTGGTGAACGTGAGACCTTCTTCGGGAAGTTCAGGTCGAACAGAAGGATCACCTCGTGTGACGATGGCGTCGTTACCTTCAGGTCTGAGACGATGTGGTCATAGGCGTAGCCAATTCTCAGGCTCGGCGTGATGGCATAGTTTACCATCGCCCCGAAGGAGTCGTCAAGCCTGTAGGTCGCGCCGATCTCGAATTTCTCGTTGAACAGGAAGTTCGCCGATGCGTCAAGCGATGCAGGCGCCTCGAAGGCTGACTTCAGCATCGCGGAGGGCTTGAACTTCACGTTTTCAGACAGCTGGAAAACATAACCTGCCGTCAGGAAATAGTGCTGGGTCTCTTCTCCGTAAAGGCGCTCCTCGCCTGACTGGCGGATGCTAAGGTGCTTGCTCTTCAGCATGTTTGGCACCGAAAGGGCAACGTAGTAGTTCTGCGTGTAGTAGAAGAAGCCGGCGCCCACGTTGAAATAGGTATTGTTGCTGTTCTCTGAGAATGCCTCGTCGTCCTGGCTCGAGAGCGAGCTGTTGATGTCTGAGAAGAGCCCGATGTTCTGGAAGGTAAGTCCAGCCTTCAGCCCAAGGGCAAGGCGGTGCTCCCCGCCAAGGTTAAGGGTGTAGGAGAAATCCCCGTAGGTATTGGTCTCCTCGACAGGACCGATCCTGTCTGTGATAACGGAAAGCCCGAGGCCCACGTTTCTCCCGACAGGGCTGTGCCCCGAGAAGGTAAAAGTCTCTGGAGAATCCTGGATGTCGACCCACTGCTTTCTGTATAAGAGCCCGAAGGAAAGGTTTTCCTTCGATCCAGCATAGGCAGGGTTGATGACGTTCATGTTGTACATGTACTGGGTATAGTGCGGATCCTGCTGCGCGTTTGCGTCGGCAAGAGACGCAAGGATCAGTGCGGTGATAAGTAGTCTCTTCATTGGTTTTTCTTGTTTCATGCGGTGGGTTCCCGAGCCTCATCAGGCCCGGGAGCGCCGCAGTTATGGTTTTTAGTTTCTCTGTCTGTTGATGTAGATCCAGCCCGTCTTGCTCTCGCCGCCTTCGCGCTCGAATGCGTAGAAGTAGGTTCCGTCAGGAAGCGCGTCGCCCTTGTCTGTCTGACCGTACCACTGGTTGGTATAGTTTGAAAACTCATACACTATCTTACCGTAGCGGTTGAAGATGCTGATCTTTCTTACCTGAAGACCTGAAAGGTCGAAGTTGTCGTTCTTACCGTCTCCGTTTGGTGAGATACCTTT
>NZ_JBHSQB010000001.1:0-1263 GCF_042658345.1 Flavobacterium qiangtangense | reverse complement strand
CAGGAGCGACTGACTCGACCAGCTTCACGGCGGTCCATGTCATCACTCAGGCGGATATCGATGCCGGCTATGTCTATAACCTGGCTCTGGCTTCAGGGAATGATCCAAAAGGAAATCCAATAGAGGATGAATCAAACGATCCGACGCCGTGCGCTACCTGTCCGGTTGATCCGGCGTGTGCCACGTGCACGATCGTTGAGATTGTCCAGGCTCCTTCGATTGCCGTGACCAAAGACGGAACGTATGCAGATACGAACGCCGACGGCATCGCCAATGTCGGGGACGTGATCAACTATGCCTTCACGGTAGCCAATACGGGCAATACGACCCTGACAAATATCGCTGTAACGGATGATAATGCGGTTGTAACAGGCTCGCTGGCTTCATTGGCGGCAGGAGCGACTGACTCGACCAGCTTCACGGCGGTCCATGTCATCACTCAGGCGGATATCGATGCCGGCTATGTCTATAACCTGGCTCTGGCTTCAGGGAATGATCCAAAAGGAAATCCGATAGAGGATGAATCAAACGATCCGACGCCGTGCGCTACCTGTCCGGTTGATCCGGCGTGTGCCACTTGCACGATCGTTGAGATTGTCCAGGCTCCTTCGATTGCCGTGACCAAAGACGGAACGTATGCAGATGTGAACGCCGACGGCATCGCCAATGTCGGGGACGTGGTCAACTATGCCTTCACGGTAGCCAATACGGGCAATACGACCCTTACAAATATAATTGTAACCGATGAGAACGCGACCGTAACAGGCTCGCTGGCTTCATTGGCGGCAGGAGCGACTGACTCGACCAGCTTCACGGCGGTCCATGTCATCACTCAGGCGGATATCGATGCCGGCTATGTCTATAACCTGGCTCTGGCTTCAGGGAATGATCCAAAAGGAAATCCGATAGAGGATGAATCAAACGATCCGACGCCGTGCGCTACCTGTCCGGTTGATCCGGCGTGTGCCACTTGCACGATCGTTGAGATTGTCCAGGCTCCTTCGATTGCCGTGACCAAAGACGGAACGTATGCAGATGTGAACGCCGACGGCATCGCCAATGTCGGGGACGTGGTCAACTATGCCTTCACGGTAGCCAATACGGGCAATACGACACTGACAAATATCGCTGTAACGGATGAGAACGCGACCGTAACAGGCTCGCTGGCTTCATTGGCGGCAGGAGCGACTGACTCGACCAGCTTCACGGCGGTCCATGTCATCACTCAGGCGGATATCGATGCCGGCTATGTCTATAACCTGG